>CAZXRC010000011.1:0-118954 GCA_964642475.1 uncultured Gemmatimonadaceae bacterium
GAAGATCATCCAGGCCCGCACCGGCCGGCAGCAGATCGGGTTCGCCAAGCAGAACGTCAGCGGGACCGCCTTCGACAAGCAGAATCCGTTCGCCGAAGTGGAGCCGGACGACCTGTTGCGCTTCGGGCTGATCCCCGAGCTGGTGGGCCGGCTCCCCGTCACCGTGGCGCTCGAGGCGCTGGACGAGGATGCGCTGGTGCGGATCCTGAACGAGCCCAAGAACGCGCTCACCAAGCAGTACAAGAAGCTGTTCGAGATGGAGAGCGTGGGGATCACCTTCGACCCCGAGGCCCTGCGCGCGGTGGCTCAGAAGGCGCTCAAGCGCGGGACCGGCGCCCGCGGGCTCCGCGCCATCCTCGAGAGCATGATGACCGATATCATGTTCGATCTCCCGGCCCGGGACGACGTTCGGGAAGTCGTCATCACCAAGGAGTGCGTGACGGAGGACCACCCGCCGCTGGTGGTCACCGAACGGGCGCGACAGAAGCGGGAAGCATGAGTCCGCGGCAGTCCGCGAAGCGGCCCCCGGGGCGGAGCGACGACGCTCCGCCCTTTTTTCCGCCGGCCCAGGAAAGCGACGCGCCGTTCGCGAAGATCCCGATCGAGTTCGCGGGGTCCTTCCCCAACCCCAAGGTCGCGCTCGATCCCCCGTTGCCGGAGATCGTCCTGCTGGGGCGCTCCAACGTGGGGAAGTCGAGCCTGATCAACGCCCTGTTCGGCCGGCGCCTGGCCCGGGTCAGCAATACCCCGGGGCGGACCGCGCTGATCAACGTCTTCCGGCTCCCCGGTTTCTACCTGCTCGACCTGCCGGGATACGGCTTCGCCAAGGTCTCGCTGAAGGAGCGGGACCGGTACCGGGCGCTGGTACGCGGTGTGCTCAAGGTCCGTTCCAGCCTGAGCGGTGTGCTCTGGCTGCTCGATCTGCGGCATGATCCGAGCGAGGACGACCAGGAACACGCCGACCTCCTGGCGGCGCGGGGAGTGCCGGTGCTGGTGGCGTTGACCAAGGCCGACAAACTGCCCTTTGGACAACGCCAGCGGCGACACGCCGCCCTGATCCGGGCACTGGGGCTACCGGCGGAGCAGGTTCAGTTGACCAGCAGCACCACCGGACTCGGCATACAGGAGCTGGGGGAGAGTCTGCTGGCACTTTCGGAGGCACGATGATGCGACGGGCGGGTTGGCTGGCGGGAGTGTTCGCGATCGGAGTCCTGGGCAGTGTCCCCGCGGCTGGACAGGAGGCGATCGCCGGGGGCGAGCTGCCGCCTCCCGGCTTCGGCTCGCTCAAGCAGGACAACATCAGCCTCCGGATCGTCACGTCGGAAATCGAGGTGCGATTCCTGCCGCTCGACGAGCGGCTGATCCGGCTGCTGGCCCCGGACGCCTACGCCTCGCTCCACGGGCTGGTCGAATCGCGCCGGCCGGCGATCGAGGCTGCCGCCCGCGAGAATGGGCTGACCAAGCCGGGCCTGGTCTTCGTGACCTTCTTCGCGCTCCGCCCCGCGGCCCGCTTCGACCCCGACCTGGTGAACCTCTCCTATCGAAGCCAGTTCGAACGTCCCGCCGCCATCGTCCCCTACACCGGCAACTTCACCGGCCGGCAACTGGATGTGCGACAGCAGGCGAGCGCCATCTACCTGTTCGACGAGCCACTCCCGGTATTCGAGTCGTTCGAGGTGGTGTACGGCGGCGGCAAGGCGGGGTGGGACGACGAGGTGCTCCGACGCATCGGCGTCGAGCGGGTGCGGGTGCAGAGCCGGGCGCAGGCCAGCAAGCCGGACAGTGGAGCGGTGAAGCCGTAGCTCAGCCGGCGTGAGCCGGCGGGCGCGTCACCGACCAGGCCCGCCGGATTCCGGTCCAGGGCCGCCCCGCCACCAGCATCGCGGTGGACAGCGCGTCGGCTTCGATCCCGCTCCCGGCCACGACCGTGGCCTGCAGCAGCCGCTCGGCCGGCACCCCCCGGGCGGGATCCATGACGTGGCCCCGCAGTTCCCCCCCCTGCCGGGTCACACTCACCGTATTGGCGCTGGTCGCGAGGGCCTCGTGACGGAGCGCGATGGTCCCCACCCGCCCCCCGGCCACCCGCGGGTCAGCGACATCCACCGGCCAGCCCGGCCGACCGGGCGGCGGGCCAAGTGCGAGGAGGTCGCCGCTGATGTCGACGAGGGCCCGCTCGACGCCGTGGGCACCGAGCACCAGTGCGGCCCGGTCCAACGCGTAGCCGACCCCGATACCGCCCAGATCGAGCCGGGTGTGAGCGGCGGGAAGGGTGACGCGGTCCGCGTCGATCGTGACTACCGCCGACCGAACCGCCTCGCGCGCCTCGCGCCACTCCGCCGCATCGGGGGGACTGCGCCGAGGTTCGCGAAACCCCCAGAGGCGCATCAGCGGCTCCACCGCGACATCGAACGCGCCGGAGGTCGCGTCGCGAAAGCGGCCCGCGGCCCGCAGGACCGCCAGGAGATCGCGGTCCACCCGCACCGCTCCGCGACCGGCCTGACGATTGAGCTCCTGCAGGTCGCTGGCGTCCTCGAAGCGGGAGAGATGACCCTCCACCCGCCGGATCTCCTCCAGCACCGCCTGGGCCGCTTCCAGCCCGTCCGTTTCGCTTTGATGGTAGAGGACCACCCGGACCGGCTGGCCCATGGCCCAGGACCAGCGCTCCACCAGCTGGAGCCGCCTCGGCGCGCGCACCGGCCAGGCCACCGCCGGAAGGGCCGCCGCGAGCGACGCCTGGAGGAAGCGTCGTCGCTTCATCGATCCCGCCAGCTCAATTCCCGGAGCACCAGCGCGGCCTGGAGGTAGAAGGTCACCGCCATGACGCCGCTGGAGAGCGCCAGCAGCACACCGAAACCGGGATGGGCGTACCGCATCAACCACATGGCGCCGAAGGACACCAGCAGCGCCACGAAGGGCTCCATCACCAGGAACCGCTTCCATTCCTCCGAGACCCGCTCGCACAGAAGGACCGACAGACCGCTCACCAGGAAGAGCGCGGCCATCGCCAGCATGTGGGTGTGGGTAATCGTCAGCATCTCGGCGAACGATTTCGGGAACTGCATCGCTCCCTCGGCGGTCTCGGCCCCGCGATAGTGATCGGCGATGCCGCCGGGGGTCATGCTGGTGGTGTGCCAGACGTAGACCAGCGCGGCGGTGTAGCCCACCAGCTGCACCAGAGTGATGCCTCGGCCCAGCGCACGGGCGGCGGGGGAGAGGGTGCGCCAGGAGAATCCGGGAGTGCCGATCACAGCCGGCCTTCCTTCCGCCATTGGGCCAGATCCGCGATGGTCCGGCGGACACCGAGGGTCACGGCGTTCACGCTGATGGTGGCCCCGGAGATGCTCCGGATGTCCCGCCCCACTTCCAGCGGATCGTCCGGGCCCCGGCCCCGGAATTGTCTGCGCCACGCGTCATACGCCACCTCGCCGCCGTAGGCCTCCCGGTAGACCAGGATGTCCACGTCGCGGAGCCGGAGATCGGGGTCCGCCGCCACCAGGTACGTGATCGGCTGGTCCTTGCCCTTCGCGTTGCGCACCCGCGCGAATCCCCTCAGGGAATCGCCCTCCCAGATCCGCAGCACCACCACCGTATCTATGGTGAGACTGTCCACCCGGGTCACCGCGCCAAACACCCGCCGGAGCGAGGCGGCGACTTTCCCCGCCGGCGGGGCCTGGCCCACGAGCCCGCCGGACGCCGAGACCAGGAGGACGACCGGGAGCAGGGTCCGGGTGAACCGGCGAGTCATCAGAACTGGTACCCGATCCCGAGGGCCAGGACGTCGTCCTGGGCCACACCGCCCCGGTTGCGGCGCAACTGGTAGTCTCCCTTGAAGACGACATTCCAGAGCGGCTTGTAGGACAGGCCGAAGGTAGTCGTCCGGCGAGCCAGGGCCGGGTCGCGGACACCACCGGCGGGCACCGCCGCTTGGGTGTCATAGCGTTCGTGCCGCACGAAGGCGTTCAGCCGCTGACCGGATCCGGGCGCGGCGAGGTGGAGCAGGTTGTAAGCGGCCTCGAGGTATCCACCCTCGATGCGACTGGCCAC
Organism: uncultured Gemmatimonadaceae bacterium; assembly: GCA_964642475.1. GTDB lineage: Bacteria > Gemmatimonadota > Gemmatimonadetes > Gemmatimonadales > GWC2-71-9 > JADJOM01. Next base: position 4,045 of record CAZXRC010000011.1, read on the forward strand.
CCCCGCGCCGTAACGGGCGTTGATGGCTCCCGCATCCCGGATACCGACGCGCGCCACCACGCCCCGCAGCATCAGTGGACCGCGATCGAAGCGGACATCGGCCGACAGGACCAGGAAAGGCGCGTCGAACACCCCCTCGCCGAGGGTGGAATCCTGGTTGGCGCTGCCACCATACCAGAAGGCCCCGCCCAGCTTGAGACCGGGCCGGCCATACTCCAGTCGGCCGGTAATGGAGGGGTTAGCGAAACTGGCGTTCTTCCCCTCCTGGCGCCCGCCACGGATCCCCTCATCGGCGCTGAAGCCATCGGCCCGGAGGCCGTTGAGGAGGTAGACCCGGTAGGCCAGGCCCCCGGCGAGGGGAAGGGTCCCGACGGCGCCAATACCCAGTTCCCGCCAGGTGGTCGGGAGGACGTCGTGATCGAACCCGGGCCGCGCCACGCCGTTGAAGCTGGGCGGCTCGTGGAGCTCGTTGACGATACCCAGCGGGGCCAGCACCAGGCCTGCCCGCAGGGTGGTGCGGTCACTGAGGGAGTAGTCCAGGTAGGCCTGCTCGAGGGCGACTTCGCCCCCATCTTCACCGCCTTCGACCTTGGCGTCCTCGACCTCGACCTCCGAGCGAAAAGCGATGCGATCGGAGAACTGGTGGCCGAGGTAGACCACGAAGCGGGCCAGACTGATGCTGCCGGGAGTCTTTGGGCCGGAGAGGTTGGTGTAGTGTACTTCTCCGTACCCGCCGACCGTGGTTCGCTCGGCGTTCTCGGGAGTCTGGGCGAGCAGGGATGGGGCGACGGCGCAAAGGAGGAGGCTCGCACTCCAACGGATAGGCATTCGTGGGTGGCTGGTGCGGGTTGAGAGTAGTTGAGAATCAATATCAAGTAATTACCTACGAGTCTACTCCCGATTCCCGCGCCGGTCAACTGCTCACCCGCCCAGCCGCCGTAGCGGCCACGACGCCGCCTCCGGTAGACTCCCAAACCCCATGCGACTCCTTCGCTTCCTTCCCGGCCTCCTGACCCACCGGGACGACCTCCCCGCCCTTCTCATCAGCGCGGCATGGCTGGCAGCCGCTCTGGTCGGGGGTCTCACGGCCTGGGTGAGCCCCGCGATCGTGGTCCTGCTGGCGTTGGGCGGCGCGGCCCTCGCCTGGGCCAGTCGGCGGAACGCCCCCTGGCTGGGATTGGGGCAGCTGGGCGCGGGGATCTTCGCCGTGGTGATGGCCACGGTGGATCCCAGGTCGGGACGGCTGGTGGGGATCGTGGCGCTGCTCTCCCTCGCCGCCGTGGCCTGGCAGCTTCTGGTGGCCATGCGACAGCGGCGCTCGCTTGAGCACGAGCGGGCCTCCCTCGCCCGCCAGGTCGACCGGCGAATCAACGAGATCTTCTCGCTCCAGGAGCTGAGCTACGTCCTGGCGGAGTCGCTCCAGAGCGAACGGATCGCGAGCCAGGTGGCGCGCTACGTCACCCGGTTCCTGAACGCCGAGGGCTCCGCCATCATCCTGGCCACCGGTGGAACGCTGCGGGTCGCGGCGGCCGAGGGGTCGTTGTCGGATCTGGTGGGACGGGAGATCACCGGGGAAACGCCGTCGCTGGTGCTCCGCGCGATGGGATCCGAACGGATCGAGGTGAGCCGCCAGTCGCTGGAGCCCCTGCCATTGGTGGCGAATTTCCAGGCGATGCACGCGGCCGCGGCTCCGCTGCGGGCGCACGGCCTCACCCTGGGCGTCCTGGCAGTGGCCGATCGGCGGGACGGGAGCTTCAGCGCCGAGGACCTCTGGCTGCTCTCGACCGTCGCCACCCACGTGGCGGTGGTCCTGGCCAACAGCCGGCTCTTCGAGATGATCCGCCAGGCCAAGGAGGAATGGGAGACCGCCTTCAACGCGATCACCGAAGGCATCGCGATGCTGGACGGCGACGGGCGTTTCACCCGCAGCAACGGGGCCCTGTCCCGGATGCTCGATATCCCCGGCACGGCGCTGCCCGGCCGGCCGTTCTGGGAAACCGTGGTGGGCGAGGGCGAAGGCGCCGACCAGCTGATCGGCGCGGCCCGACGGGGCGAGCGGCCGGCCCCGTTCCTGATCCGCAGTACCGCGCTCAATCGCGAGGTACGACTAACCGCGGCGCCCCTGGCCGAGGCGGAGGGAGACGGCGCAGTGGTGGTGCTGGTCGCCGATGTGACCGAGCAGCGGAACCTCGAGGCCCAGCTGATCCAGAGCGAGAAGCTCGCGGCGGTGGGGCAGCTGGTCTCGGGCGTGGCCCATGAGCTCAACAATCCCCTCACCTCCATCGCGGGCCTGGCGGAGTTTCTCCAGGAGCGGCAGACCTTTCCGGCACAGGAGCGGGAGCACCTCCGGGTGATTCACGAGCAGGCGGAGCGAGCCGGGCGGATCGTGCGGAACCTGCTGACCTTCGCGAGGAAGGGTACTCCCGGCAGCGCGGTGTTCGACCTCAACGACATCGTGCGGCGGACCGCCCGACTGGTGGCCTACGAGCTGGAGTTGCGAGGGGTGACGCTGGTCCAGGAGCTGGAAGCCGAGGCACTGCCGGTGCGGGGCAACCGTGACGAACTCCAGCAGGTGCTGGTGAACCTGGTGACCAACGCCGGTCAGGCGGTGCGCGACCTGCCGGAGGGCGCCCCCAAGGTCATCACTCTCACCACCGTACCCGAGGGGGAGTTCGCCGTCGTCCGGGTGCGTGACACCGGGCCCGGCGTGCCCGACCCGCTGGTCCCGCGGCTCTTTACCCCGTTCTTCACCACCAAGGAGCCGGGCGAAGGGACCGGGCTCGGTCTCTCCCTGAGCTACCGCATCGCCGGCGCGCACGGCGGGAGTCTGGTCTACCGGCGCGCCGGCGGGGGCGGGGCCGAGTTCACGCTCACTCTTCCGATCGCGCGGGGGGAGCAGCAGCCGGCCCTTCCGCCGACGGAACGTCACCGGGCGGCGCTGCTGGTGGACAACGACCCCAAGGCGGAACTCGTCGTTCGAGCCCTGCTTGAGCCTGAGGGATTTGTGGTGGAGGTGGTCCGGACCGCGAGTGAGGCCACCGACCGGCTCCTGGCCCGCGACTGGAGTCTCGTCGTCGTGGACGGCGGCGTCTCGGCCGACGGGAGGCTGCTGCTGGTGGATCGGCTCGCCGCCGATGCCACTCGCGCCGGCGCAACCCGGCTGGTGGTTTCGACCGCCGATCCGGAGGTCGGGAGCCGGTGCCGGGCCGCGGGTATGGCGGTGTTGCCGAGGCCGTTTCTACCTAAGGATCTGGTGGCGGTGGTGGCAGGCCTGCTGACCAAGCCCTGAAGCCTGGCTTCAGTACCCCGCCTCCCGCGCCGACCGGAAGGGGGTGAGGTTCACCCGGCCCCGGACCTGTTGCACGACGCTCGCGGGGTCCTTCCCACCCCAGTAGTTGCCGCCCGCATCCAGCTCCACCGCATCGATCAGCCAACGTTGCGCCGAAAGAAAGACATTCCCGCTCAGCTCGAGATCGGCACCGACCCGGTCGACCACCAGGGCGTCCTGCACCCCGTCGAACAGATTGCCCCGCAGCCGGGAGCGGCTGGTTCCTTCCAGTACGATGCCCTGTCCCACCCGGGCGATCACGTTGTCGTCGACCCGGTACGACATGCTCGGCTCATCGTCGGCCTTGGGGGCGAAGAGCCGGATCCCCACGCGTCCCCCGATGATGGTGTTGCCCGACAGCTCGTTCTCGGCGCCGTGCTCGATCGCGATGGCCGCCGTGCGGGTGCCGAGAATGGTGTTCCCCCGGACTGTGCTGCCGCGGGAGTAGCCCAGCCAGAAGCCGTAATCGCTGCTGTCGGCCCGGTTGTCGAGAAAGGTATTCCAGGCCGAGAAGGTGGCCTCGAAGGCGTTGTGATAGGAGTGGGAGGCGTCGTTCCGGGCGACCAGGTTCCCGATCGAGGGGGAGAGGAAGGGACGGTGACCGCTCAGAAAGAAGCCGTCGCCCGACCAGGAGAGGTCGTTGTCCATGATGAGGTTGCTGTCGCTCTGCTCGCGGAGCAGCAGCGCGGCGCTGTCGCAGCCCCGTCGATAGGCATCGCTCTCGCAGCGCACGTTCCGGCTGGCCTGATTCCGCACGATGGTGTTGCGGGAAGACTTCCAGAGATGGATGCCCCAGCCGGTGTTGCCGGAGACGTCGTTGTCGGCCAGGAGGCTCTCGTGGGTCTCGAAGAGCCCGATCCCGTTCTGACTGCCGCGGGAGATCACCCCGGTCACCAGCACCCCGCTGGTACGCTTGAGGTAGAGCCCCGCCCCATACATCTCGAAGCTGTCGGGGTTGAAGATGTTGAGCCAGTCGCGGGGGTCGAAGTTGCCGGCGCTGGATCGGAGCGCCTGGCTGCGGGACCCCGAGAGGTCGATACCCGAGACCCGGTGGCCCCGGCCGCCCTCGAGTCGCACGCCAAAGCGATAGCCCCGGATCCGGCCGCCACGAATCGAAATGCTGTCGCCCCGCAGGGACAGGATCCCGATCCCGGCGAACTCCGAGGCCAGCGGCGCACCGCTCTCCAGGGTAACGCCGGTCAGGTCGATCCGGGTGTTGGATCCGTTGATGACCAGGATCCCGCGTTCGGTGGGATCGGGGATGCGATAGCGGCCGGGGCAGATCTTCACCTCGCCGCTCACCTGGGTGTTGGGCTTGTCGAGCCGGATGCATCGCACGGCGGTCAGGCGGTCAGGCGGTCGGGCGGTCAGTCCCTCCGACGTCGTTCCCGACAGGAATGCCCAAGTCGCCGTCCGCCGGTCCGCCTGACCGCCCGACCGAGCATCGAGGAACCAGGCGGGCAAGACGAGGAGTGCCCCGATGCCGATCAGCAGCGGGCGCCTGCTCATGGCCGCACCGGATAGCCGCGCTGCTTGAGAAACGCGCGTGCTTCAGGAAGCGAGCACCCCTTGTAGTGGAAGATCGAGGCCGCCAGCACCCCGTGGGCGCCGACCTCGAGGGCATCGGCCAGGTCGGCGAGTTTGCCGGCCCCTCCGGAGGCGATCACCGGAATGCGCACCCGGCGGGAGGCGGCGCGGAGCAGGTCGAGGTCATAGCCCTTCTGGGTCCCGTCCCGGTCCATCGAGGTGAGCAGGATCTCGCCCGCGCCCAGGTCCTCGAGGGCCCCCAGCCACTCGATGCCCTCCAGGGTGGTCGGCTCGCGGCCGCCGGTGATATGCACCTGCCACCCCGTCTCTTTCCGCCGCACGTCCACCGCGGCCACCACACACTGGCTGCCGAAGCTGTCGGCCAGGCGGCGCACCAGGGAGGGGTCCCGCACCGCCGCGGTATTCACCGCCACCTTGTCGGCGCCGGCGCGAAGGGCCTGCCCGGCGTCCTCAACCGACCGGATCCCACCGCCGACGGTGAAAGGGATGAAGATGGTCTCGGCCACGTGGGCCACCATCTCCAGGGTGGTCTCCCGGGCTTCGTGACTGGCGGAGATGTCCAGGAATACCAACTCGTCGGCCCCCTCGCGGTCGTAGCGGGCGGCCTGCTCCACCGGGTCCCCGGCGTCGCGCAGCGACTGGAAGTGGATGCCCTTCACCACGCGCCCGTCGGCGACGTCGAGGCAGGGGATGATGCGACGGGCGAGCATGGGTGATGGGGAGGTGAGGAATCCGCCGTGAGACGTCAAATGAAAGTTATCGCCAGCGTCGCTCGGTCGAAATGGCCACGCCGGCGAGGTACGCCCCTTACCCTTCCAGCCCGACCACCAGCACATCCTCGAGGGGCCCGGCATGCCCGGGGGCCAGCATGATCGCGATATCCTCGAGGGCCCGCCGCTCGCGCGGCCACGCCAGCCGGCCGGCCGCGGCCGCGAGCGACAGCCACTCGGCGGCCTCGTGCTCCGCCGACAACCGCACCTCGGCCGCCTCGACCAGAGCGGCGAACACCGGGATGAAGCCGATCTCGTCGGTCCGATGCCGGTAGAACGACTCCACCCGGCTCAGATTGTAGAGTCGCGCCGGGGAGAGACCGGTCTCCTCCCGCATCTCGCGGAGGGCCGCGGCCCCGGGCGTCTCCCCCGCCTCGATGCTGCCGTGCACCACCTCCCAGGAGCCGGGGCAGCGCCCCGCCTGGCTGCGGCGGAGGACCAGCACCTCCAGTCCCACGGGACCCATCCGGAGCACGTACACGTCGACGAACGCCACCCGGAAGGTGGTCACGGGGTCCACCCGACGAAACGGGCCAGCAGTTCCACCCCGACCCGCTGCGACTTCTCCGGATGGAACTGCACGCCGATGACGTTGTCCCTGCCCACGATGGTGGGAAAGGGGCCGTCGTACTCGGCGGTTGCCAGGGTCTCTCCCTGGACCAGGCCGGCGGGATGATAGCTGTGCACGTGGTAGAAGTACTGGGGCGCCCCATGGAAGAGCGGTGCCAGCACCGGGTGCCCCTCCCCCGCCTGGGAGAGGCTGACCGAGGCCCAACCGACATGGGGCACCGGCAACATGGTCCGGAACCGCCGTATCGTGCCCGGCAAGAGCCCCAGCCCGCGGGCGTCCGGCGCCTCTTCGCTGGTTTCGAAGAAGAGTTGCATGCCCAGGCAGATCCCCATCACCGGCCGGCCCCCCCGGGCCACTTCCTGCACCGCCTGGCCCAGACCGCTGGTCCGGAGGTTCCGCTCCGCCTGTCCGAAGTTCCCCACCCCCGGCACCAGCACCCGCTCGGCGGCGCGGACCTCGTCGGGATCCCGGGACAGGACCGCGGTGGCGCCACCCGCGGCCAGGGCCCGCACCACGCTCCGGAGATTGTTCACGTTGTAGTCGACGACGACGATCACAGCATGCCCTTGGTCGAGGGGACGCCGCTCACCCGGGGGTCGAGCCGGATGGCCGATTCGAGCGCGCGGGCAAAGGCCTTGAACGTCGCCTCGACGATGTGATGGGGGTTCTCCCCGCGGATCAGGTCCAGGTGGACCGTCAGCCCGGCGTTCAGCACCACCGCGCGGAAGAACTCGGGGGTGAGCAGGACGTCGTAGTCGCCCAGCATCTGCCACTTGGGGATGTCGACCTGGTATGAGAGGTAGGGCCGGCCCGAGACGTCGACCACCGCGCGGACCAGCGCCTCGTCGAGCGGCACCGTGGCATCGGCATAGCGGCGGATCCCGGCCCGGTTCCCCAGGGCCTGGGCAATCGCCTGCCCCAGCACAATCCCGACATCCTCCACCGTGTGGTGTCCATCGACCTGCAGATCGCCGCTGGCGTCGACGGCCAGGTCCATCAGGCCGTGCCGGGCGAAGGCCTCGAGCATGTGATCGAAGAAGCCGATCCCGGTCTTCACCTGGGCCCGGCCGGAGCCGTCGAGATCGAGCCGGAGGCGGATCCGGGTCTCGCGGGTTTCACGCTGGAGGTCGGCGGTACGGGTCGAAGGCATCGCAGTCGCTCAGGCGGAAGCGCCGGCAGGCCGGCCGGCGCAGATGGTGGCGAGGGCCCCGATCACGGCGTCCATGTCCCCCCGCTCGCCGATCGAGACCCGGAGGCACCCGGCGAGGCCGGGACTGTGACTCACATCCCGGAGCAGAATGCCGAAGTCATCCCGGAGGCGGCGGAACACCTCGCCTGCCGGGACCGACTCCATCCGCAGCAGGACGAAGTTGGCGGCGCTGGGATAGGCCGTGATTCCCGGAATCCGGCACACCGCCGCGAAGAAACGCTCCCGCTCGGCGATCACCGCCCGGGTCCGCGCCTCGAACAGCTCCGCGTGCTCCAGGACCGCCTCGGCCGCGGCCAGGGTGATGGCGTTCACGTTGTAGGGCAGCTTGGCCTTGGCGATTTCGCGGGCGACGTCGGGATGGGCCAGGGCGTAGCCGAAGCGGAGCCCGGCCAGACCCACCGCCTTGGAGAAGGTGCGGAACACGATCACCCTGGGCGACTGGTGCAGCAGCGGCACCGCGCTGGGCCCGCCGAAGTCCTGATAGGCCTCGTCGCAGAGAATCAGCGCGCCGGTCTCCGCCAGACACCGATCCACCGCCCCGGGCGGCAGCGCCGAGCCGGTGGGGTTGTTGGGCGAATTGAGCACCAGCACCCGGGCGTGATTCTTCCGCGCCTCCCGAATGAGCCCGTCGACGTCATAGCTCAAGTCGGAGGCCAGCGGAACGCCCAGGTAGCGCGCCCCCATCACCCCGGCGAGCAGGCGGTAGAGAGAGAAGGTGGGCGAGGGTGCCACCACCACGTCGTCCTGGCCCAGCGACACGGCGAGGGCCGCCTGGATGACCTCGTTGGACCCGTTCCCCACCAGCACGCCCTCGGGCATCCAGCCGTGCCGCGCCGCCACGATCCCGCTCAGGTGAGTCGGGACGAAGGCGGGATACCGGTGCCACGGGAGCGCCGCGGCCCGCGCCAGGATCTCCCGCTTGAGATCGGGGGGAATGTCCGATGGAGCTTCGTTCTGATTGAGCTTGCGGGCGGTCACCGGCTGGTCCAGCGCGTAGGCCGCCTGAGAGCGGACCGAGGCCTTGATCAGCGCCAGCGCGGTGGCAGCGTCGGGTAGCGGCATGAATGGTGGCCCGGGGTCACCGCCGCCTCCCCAGCACGACCTCGAGCCGTTTGGAGAGCGCCTTGGCGCGGAAAGGTTTGGTCAGAAAGTCATCGGCGCCCAGCTCGAACACCCGCACCTCGTTGTCCTCATCGCCCTTGGCGGTGAGTACCACGACCGGGATGTTGCGGGTCGCGGGGCGCGACCGCAGCTCGGAGAGCACCGAGTAGCCGTCCATGCCGGGCAGATTGAGATCGAGCACCACGACGTCGGGGGCATGACGGTCGACCTGGTCCAGCGCCTCGACCCCGGTGCCGGCCTCGACCACCTCATAGCCTTCCCGGACGAGCAGGTCCTTCATGACCCGACGGAGAAACTCTTCGTCATCGACCAACAGCACCGTCTGGCCGCGGGCCCCGCCGCGGCGGACCGGCTCCTCGACGACGGCCTCTTCTTCGATCAACTCGAAGGCACTGGACAGGTCCGGCACCACCGCCGCGGGCCGGGCCGGACGCTCCACCGCCGGAGCCGCGGCGGCCGGTGCGGGGCTCGAAGGCGGAGTCCGCCGCTGGGGTTGGGCCGGTGCCGCCGGAGGCGGGGGCGGCGCTTCCTTGGCCGGCGCGGACCCGGGCACCGACAGTCGGCCCGCCACCGAGCCATCGGCCACCGGGACATCGACCACCCGGAGCAGCTCCTCGACGCTGGTTTCGCCGGCGAGCACGTGGCGGAGGCCGCTCTCGAAGAGCGACAGCATCCCGTTCGATCGGGCCGCCTCGGCGATCTTGTCGGCGGTGGCGCCGGCCCCGATCAGCTTCTCGAGCTCGGTGTTCATGGTGAGCACTTCCACCACGCTGAACCGGCCCCGATAGCCGGTCATGGAGCAGTCGGGGCACCCTACCGGCCGCACGATCTGGCTCCCGGCGGGGATGTAGCGCCGGAGCCGTTCGGGAGGCGCGGAGGTGCTGACCTCCTTGCAGGTGGAGCAGATTCGCCGCATCAGCCGCTGCGCCAGCACGCCGCGGAGAGCCGAGGCCAGCTTGTACGCTTCGATGCCCATGTCGGTCAGGCGGGTGACCGCGTTGGGCGCATCGTTGGTATGGAGGGTGGAGAGCACCAGGTGGCCCGTCAGCGAGGCCTGCACCGCGATCTGTGCGGTTTCCCGGTCGCGGATCTCGCCCACCAGGACCACGTCGGGGTCCTGGCGCAGGATGGAGCGCAGCGCGGCGGCAAAGGTCAGCCCCGCCTTCTCGTGCACCTGCACCTGCACGATGCCCTTCCCCAGCCGGTATTCGACCGGGTCCTCCACCGTCACGATGTTGACTCCCTCGTCCTGCACGATGCGAAGCATCGAGTAGAGCGTCGTGGTCTTGCCCGAGCCGGTCGGCCCGGTGACGAGGATGACCCCTTCCTTGTTGTTGAGCAGGTTCTCGATCGTGAGCCGCTCGTCCGGCGACATGCCCAGCGACTCGAGGGTGAGCACGGTCGCGCGGGCATTGAGGATCCGGATCACCACCTTCTCGCCCAGCGAGGCCGGGAGGGTGGAGACGCGCAGATCTACCGGCTGACCGTTCACCGCCACCCGGGCCCGCCCATCCTGCGGCCGGAGCCGGTCGGCGATGTCGAGCCCCGACATGATCTTGATGCGCGAGATCATGGGCGCGCCGGCGGTGCGCGGGATGTTCATCACCTGCCGCAACACCCCGTCGATGCGGTAGCGCACCGCCACGCCGCCTTCCCCCGGCTCGACGTGAATGTCGCTCGCCCGCGAGAGGATGCCGTCGGACAGCATCAGGTCGACCAGGCGGACCACCGGACGCTGGGCCGCCTCGTCCGCCGAGGCCGCGAGATCGGCCAGCCCCTCGTCTTCGCTCTCGAGTTGGGTTACCTCGAGCCGCTCATCCATGCCCCCGAGGAGCTGGTTGACCACATCTTCGGACGTGGCCCCCCGGTAAATCTCCTCGGTCTTCTCCCGGATCCGAGCCGGCGAGCAGAGGAAGATCCGGACCTCCCGCCCGGTGGCGAACGCCAGGTCCTTTTCGGCGTCGATGTCGAAGGGGTTGGCGGTCGCGATCTCCAGCACCGAATCGGTCTGGCGGATAGGGAGGATGTTGTACCGGCGAACCAGGGGCTCCGGAACGGCATCCTTGACCTTGGGATCCAGCAGACTGATGTCGGCAATCGGGAGACGGAACCGTGCGGCGGCGGCCCGGAGAATTTCGTCATCGGTGGAAAGCTTGCGCTGAACCACCGTCAGCCACAGCGACTGGGGCTGTTCCGATGGTTCCTGTCGCAGATTCTCGAGCGAATCGGGCGACAGCACCTTCTCCAATGTGGGAACCAGCCACTCGTCCGTGAACTGCATGCAAGCGTTTGTGGGAGAAGCTCTTAGGCTGTCGAGTTATCGGGAAAGAATTGCCGGCTTCTAAACCTAGCCTGCCCTGGGGCGGTGGGCCATAGCCCAATCGTACAGGGAGGCTACGTAGCAACTCAGAGAATCTCCCACCACTCCGGCGCGACATCGAGGCTCATGCCGAACCGTCCCGATCGGAGCGAGATCCCTCCGTCCAGGCGGAGCAGTCCCTGGAACCACTCGGCGCCCACACCCGCCACCGGGCGCACCACGCCGCTGGGCGCCCAGGGCACGCCCGGCACCCGGGACCCGGCCCAGCCGGCGGCGACGTAGGGCGCGATGGTAATCCGGTTCCCGGTCGAAACGAACGCGCCGAGCGGAACCGCGGGGAACGGCACCCCCAGGTGGTATTCCAGGCGGCCGAGAGCGTAGCGGTGGCCCCCAAAGGCGCGGAACGGCTCCCCCAGCAGGGTACCCCAGCCGCCAACAGCAAAGCTCCGATAGGCAGGTAGCTCCCGGGTTCCAGCTCCACCCTCGATCCGGAGGCGAATCGCCCCCGGGCCGAGCGGCTGCAGGAACTCGCCATTCAGGGCGAGCCGGAGATACTGGGCCGCGCCGGTCCCTCCCTCGCCCGTAACCACCAACGTCTGTCCCGCAGCACGATCGAGACGGACCGAGGCGAGGTGGAACCCAACCCGTCCGACCCCGATGCGGCCGGCGCCCAGCTCAGGGTTGGGGCGGTAGGATCCGCGGGCGGGGCTGGCTTCGGTTGCCACCGAGCGGGTCCGTTCCACCCCAGCCTCGAACTCGAGGGTGACCGCCCGCGACTGTCGCCACGCCAGGGCGATCCCGGCTCGATCGCGCAGGACGTAGTCGCCCAGGTCTCGGCCGCCCTCCTGCGCCAGCAGAGAATTGACCAGGGTGGATCGGCGAGGCTGATCGTCGAGATCCTGGACGCGGCGACCCCCATAGAACGTCACCATGGTGACGCCCGTCTCCCAAGCGGCGGTCAAGTCGCCGGTGAGCCGCTCATCGGAGGTGCCAAACCCCACCCGAGGACGGAGCAGCAGATCGGGGCCGAGCCGGAAGCCGGCGCCGAAGCCGAGGGCCAGTCCCTGGACCCGATTGACCCGCGCCAGATCGCTGAGGGCGGTGACCCCGGGACGGGCACGCGGCAGGCCCGTCAGCATCCGTCCCTCGACGATCGACTGGATCTCGGCCCGGACCCGGTCGAGATCCTGGCGCTCGACCGGAGTCGCCTGCTCCCGCACCAGCTCAGGCAAGGGCGCCGACCAGGCGTAGCCGGCCGGATCGGGACGGCGAAGCCCGCCGATCGAGGGGCCGCGCAGCGCGCTCGACGGCAGGGCCGCGTTCAACTCGTAGTCGCCGATCTCCCAGCGGCCGCGGATGATGGAGCGGGCCGGGAACTCGAACCAGCTCACCCGTCGGCGGATTTCGATCTCCTGCCGGGAGGGAAGCCACCAGCGCTCTACTCGGGCGCTCTCGAGGGTGATGCTGATGTCCTCGAGCGACGCATCGAGATAGGCGCTGGGAGTGAAGCTGAACCGGAACCGGAGCAGAGCCCCGGTGGCGACGTCGAGCGAAAGGGTGCCCACCACCCGAGCGGAGTCGAGGGCCCGGGGCCGGACCTGGATCTCCTGCAGCAGCAGAGGTTCGCCCTCGCGGCCCCGCAGCCGCACCGAGTCACCCAGCCGGTAGTCGTAACGCTCCGGGCCATCGGGCGCGAGGGGGTGGGGCACGTCCCGCACCTCGTCCCCGTCACCGATCCGGATCCGGTTGCCGAAGTTGTTGGTGACGACGCCGAGATGATCGCGGTGGTAATTGATATCGGTGGGGAGCCAGCGACCGTCGCGCCAGCCGAGAATTACCTGCTTGCTGGTGGCGGGGGCCCGCCAATACACTTCGACCTCCAGCTCATCGGCCTTGATGAGCCGGGGGGTTCCTTCGAGGTCGCGGCCGGCCTGACCGAGAAAGAACACGAAGCCGTGAGCCCGGGCGCGGTAGCCGGCCAGCGAGGTGTCGGGCTGGTCCTGCTCGCGGGCCTCGATGCCCCGGCGGACCAGTGCGAGCACGGTACTGTCGTTCCAAGCCTGGCCGGTGAGAGGCGACGCCCCCAACGTGAGCAAGAGTCCGGTACCCGCCAATCGCCTGCGCATGGTGGAAGCAATTAGAGTGAACCCCGCCGGCGTGGCAACCACCCTGGCGCTGCTTTTCGCGGTGGCGTGCGGCGGACCCTCCCGGCCGGCCACGGCGCCCGACCCTCGGATTCCCAGGGAAGTGCTGCCCACCTCGCGGCTGTTCGTGCTGGAGATGGCGGGTATCCCGGCCGACGACTCGATGGTGACCTTCGCGGTGACCCAGCCACGGGTCATCATCCTGCGCCATGGCGCTCCCGACAACACCGTCTTTGCCGAGCTCACGTTCCCCGACTCGGTCTTCTGGACCGAAGGGGGCCCCGACTCGGTCACGGTGGTACTCCGTCCCCGGCCGGGCCTCTACGCCATCGACCTGGCGATGACCGTGCTCCCCGGCCGGGGCGCGACACTCAAGTTCAAGTACCCGGTCCACTTCTCCGCCCCGCGCGAGGCACTGGAGCGCTATGGCAGTGCCGCCCGCCTGGAGCAGGTCCTGGCGATCGGGATGCTGGCCGACGGGACCAACTACGCCCTCCTCCCCTCGCTTCGCCCTGCGTCGGACAATCTGGAATCGGCGTTGCCGGGGCCGGGGACGTATGTGGTGACGGCGCCGAGGTAGGGCTTGGGGCCTTTGGCTGTTGGCCGTTGGAACTGCCCGCACTACCTTCACCCCTCGCCCGGACTCGCCGGTCAAACCCAAACGGCCAAAGGCCAATGGCCAACGGCCCGACGGCTAATGGCTCACACACCATCATCGGACGGCCTCGCTCAGTTCCTCGCCCTCGCCACTTCGCGTCCGGGCATGGTGCCTGTCACCCGCCAGGTTGTGCTCGATGGTGACACGCCCGTCTCCGCCTTTGCCAAGCTGCACCGGGGCCGTTACGGCTTTCTGCTGGAATCGCTCGAGGGCGGAGAGCGCTGGGCCCGTTACACCTTCCTCTCGACCGATCCGCGCGAGGTATATCGCTACCGTGGCCGGACCGTGGAGCGCTGGACGGCGCGGGAGGGCTGGAGCGTCGTCACCACCGACCAGGCGCCCCTCGACCATATGGCCGCGACGATGCGCCAGCATCCCCCGGTTTCGCTTCCGGGTCTGCCGCGCTTCACCGGCGGCGCGGTGGGGTACATCGGCTACGATGTGGTCCGGACCCTGGAGCGGCTACCGGACCCGCCGGTCGACGACCGGAATCTGCCCGACGCGATCATCATGGTGGCCGACACGGTGCTGGTGCTCGACAACCTGTACAATCGCGCCACGATCATCGCGAGCGTGGAGGTCGAGGCCGGAGCCGAGCGGGCCTCGCTCGAGGTGCGCTACCAGGCGGCCGCCCGCCGGATCGAGGAGTGGCTCGCCCGCCTAGCCCAGCCCTCGCCGCTCGGTGCGCTCGAGATCGGCCAGGCGGTGCCGATTCCCCCGACCCAGTCCCCTTACGCCGATCAGCAGTTTCAGGATGACGTACGGCGGATCCAGGAGTACATCGCCGCGGGCGACACCTTTCAGACCGTGCTCTCCCGCCGGCTCGAGCTGGCGGCTCCCGATCCTTTCCTGACTTATCGCTATCTCCGGGCCCTCAACCCGGCGCCGTACCTCTACTTCCTGCACTGTGACGACCTCCACGTGGTCGGCAGCTCGCCGGAAGTGCTGCTCCGGGTCGAGGATGGTGAACTGACGGTGCGGCCGATTGCGGGCACCCGGCCCCGGGGCGCGACCCCGGAGGAGGATCAGCGCCTCCAACAGGAGCTCGAAGCCGATCCCAAGGAGCGAGCCGAGCACCTCATGCTGGTGGATCTCGGCCGCAACGACGTGGGCCGAGTGGCCCGGTTCGGCTCGGTGCGGCTGACGTCGTTCATGACCGTGGAGCGTTACTCCCATGTCATGCACCTGGTGAGCGAGGTGCGGGGCACGCTCCGGCCCGAGCTCGACGCGCTGGCGGCACTGGGGGCCTGCTTTCCGGCCGGCACGGTCAGCGGCGCCCCCAAGGTCCGGGCGATGGAGATCATCGATGAACTGGAGCCGGTGCGCCGGGGGCCCTACGCGGGGGCGGTCGGGTACATCGCCTGGGGTGCCCGGACCCTCGATACCGCCATCGCGATCCGGACCGCGGTGATGCGCGGAGGCCGGGCCTGGGTGCAGGCGGGTGCCGGGATCGTGGCCGACTCGGACCCGGCCTCCGAGTGGCGGGAGACCGAGGCCAAGGCGCGGGCGGTGCTGGCGGCGTTGGCGCTGGCGGGGGGATAGAGCGGCGGTCAGCGGCTCGGTGGGGCAGGAGCCCGTGCGCTGCTCGGCGAACTATCCGGCCCTTGCGGCCACGAGGCTGCGACGTCCACGCTCACGCCAGTCGTGACCTGCACCGCCTCCAGCGAACCACGGTAGATCCCTCGCTTCGCTCGGGATGACAGCCGGCTTCGCTCGGAATGACAGCCGGCTTCGCTCGGGATGACAGCCGGCTTCGCTCGGGATGACAGCCTGCTTCGCTTGGGATGACAGCCGGCTTCGCTCGGGATGACAGCCTGCTTCGCTCGGGATGACAGCCGGCTTCGCTCGGGATGACCGCCTGCTTCGCGCGGGAGGCCAGGGTCAGGGCACCCCACCCTCGACCCCCGACCCTTGCCCCCTATATTTCCCCTCCCCATGACCTTCAAGCTCGTTTCCTTCACTGGCGACCAGGATTTCGAGCTGGCTGCCGACCACCCCTACGTGGTGGGGCGCGCCGTCACCAGCGACATCCCCATCTTCGACCCCACGATCTCCCGCCGGCACGCCGAGCTCCGGGCGGTCAAGGGGGGCGTCCAGGTGCGGGACCTCGGCAGTTCCAACGGCACTTTCATCAATGGGACCCGCATCACCGAGGGGATGATCGAGCCCAACGACTCGGTCACGTTCGGCAAGGTCGTCTTCCAGCTCAAGTCGCTCGAGGCGGCCTCCCGGCCGATCACCGCGTCGACCGCGAGCGCCGGCGGCACGATCGTCAAGCAGGTGTCGATGAGCGGCGGGGTGCCGGCGGTCATCGTGGGGCAGGCCGCGGACGCGGCCCTCAAGGACGGCGGGGGACAGCTCAAGCTCGCCGGCACCAGCCACACCGAACGCCAGGCCCGGAAGCTCTCCCTGCTGCTCGAAGTATCGCAGAAGCTGTCGGGCGAACTCGACCTCGACAAGCTGCTCGGCCGGGTGGTTGGCACCACGTTCGACGTCATGAACGTCGATCGGGTCTCGGTGCACCTGTCGACCGAGACAGGGGACCTGGTGCCCCGGGTTTCCAAGAGCCGCCTGGGCGATGCCTCGGCCCAGTTGGTGCCGCGCTCGATCGCCCGCAAAGCGGTGGAGGAGCGGGTCGCGATCCTGACCGACAACGCCGTGGCGGACGACCGCTTCAAGGGCGGCCAGTCGATCATGCTCCAGAGCGTGCGGAGCGCGATGTGCATTCCGCTCATGGCCGGCCCGGAGCAGGTGCTGGGGATTCTCTACGTCGACAACCTCACCGCCACCAACTCGTTCGTCGACGAGGACCTCCAGTTCCTAATCGCCTTCGGCGGGCTCGCCGCCATCGCCATCAAGAACAGCCGGTTCGCCGAGCAGATCCAGCGCGAGGCGATGGTCCGGTCGAATTTCGAGCGCTATTTCGCCCCCAACGTGGCGGCGGAGATCGCCCAGCAGCAGGGGGCGGTGAAGCTGGGCGGCGACAAGCGTCCGGTCACTATCCTCTTCTCCGACATCCGCGGCTTCACCTCGATGTCGGAGCACATGAGCCCCGACGCGATCGCGAGTCTCCTCTCGGATTACTTCACCGAGATGGTCGACATCATCTTCGCCCACGGCGGCACGCTCGACAAGTTCATCGGCGACGCGATCATGGCGCTCTGGGGGGCCCCGATCGGACACGAGGACGACCCCGACCGGGCGATGCAGGCGGCCATCGCGATGCAGCGGGCCATCGCGAGCCTGAACGAGAAGTGGGAGGCTCAGGGCCGGCCCGGGATCAGCGTGGGAATCGGCATCAACTACGGAGAGACCTTCGCGGGGAACATCGGCAGCCACCTGCGACTGGAGTACACCGTCATCGGCGACGCGGTGAACGTGGCGAGCCGGCTCTGCTCCAACGCCCATGGGGGTGAAGTCCTGATCAGCGACCCGCTCTACCAGATGCTCAAGCAGAAGCCGACGGTCAATGCCCGGGCGCCGCTGGTGGTGAAGAACCGGGCCCAGGCGGTGTCGGTCTGGAGTGTGGTGGTGTAGGGCGGGCCGGCCGGCCGAAGGTCGCGAGGGCTGGCTCGGTGCGCGAGGGGGGGGAGGGGAAACTCGGAGCGGGCCCTGAAGGACTCCCTCGCGCCGAGTCGCGCTTGGCGCTCCTGATGGCGCTCGGTCGCGTACGTGAGCCCGTCCCCTCTGAGGGCTAACACTGAAAGCGAACCTCAGGCCCGCGGAACCTGGTCCTCCACCCGAGCGCAGGGCACAGGACCCCTTGTCCTGCTGAGGGTATCCCTCGCGTCCCTCGGGATGTCAGGCCGCGTCGCCCGCGACCACAGACCCTACCGCCCCGACATCTTCCAGAACGCGATCCCACCGGCCTGCTGTCCCACCTCGACATCGGCCGCCCGTTGCAGGGTTGCGAGGTCGTAAACATCCACCTTCCCCGGCTGTGCTCCCACCCCCTCGCTGCTCACGAACGCGAACCGCGAATCGGGACTGATCGCCACCCCGTGGGTCACGGTGGCGCTGCTCTTCGCCTGCAGCACGCTGGTCCCTCCCGCAAGCTCGAACACCTGGATGCCCCCGCCCTGCTTGAGGCTCGCCACCAGCAGCTTTCCGTCCGGCGTCACCGCGAGGTTGTACGGCCCGCGCCCGGTCCGGAAGCGTCGGGCGATCGTCCAGGTGGCGCGGTCCAGCTCCACGATCTCGTCCGCCCTGTTGCAGGCGACATACACCCTGGCCCCATCGGCGGAGGGCTGGGCCCACGTCGGCGAGCAGGTCGGCCTGGGCATGGCCATCGCCATGGCCCGGTCCATGTGGGCCGAGTGGTCCACGGGGGGAATCGGTCCTTCCTTCCCCAGCGCCAGCCCGAAGCGCCGCGCCACCTCGAAGGTGCGGGTGTCGATCTCCACCAACTGGTCGTCCATCATGCAGGTCGAGTACTGCCAGGCGCCGTCGGGGGTGAGCCGGCTGCCGTGGGGCATGGTGCAGGTCTCCGGTCGCGCCACCTCGGTGCTCGTCGGGGTGTAGACCACCGATACCGACGACGGCACCATCTTGCCGTGCAGGTTGAAATTCACCACGAAGGCGTAGAGCCCGTCGGGCGTGACATCGAGTGAGGCGGGAAAATTACCGAGGAAGATGCCCGGCCCCGCGAGCGTGTCGGGGCCGAGGGCATAGCGCCAGTACTTGCCGTCGGGCGAGCCGTGGCCCGTGGTCAGGTGGAGGAACTTGCCGTCGCGCGATATCTGCAGTCCGTGGGGACCTTCCATCTCGGTTGGCGACTGACCCACCGGTATGGTCTTCTCCACCGCTGCCCCGCCCGGACCGAATCGGATCCGGTGGATCAGGTCGGCCGACTCGGCGCCGACGTATACCCAATAGGTATCGGTCACCGCTCGGCTCTGGGCCGGAAGCCGGTCCAGGACGGTGAAGAGCAGGAGCAGGGCCCAGCCCGGGCTCGCCTTGCGGCGGTCGCACCAACGCGCCAGAATCCGCATACGCCTCGTCAACAGATCATCCCCGCCGGCGGGCAGCCGGCGCATCAGTGGAGCTTGCATGCGGAACCTAATCCGGCGCGCGGTGTCCGTCACGCTGCTGAGTCTCCCGGCGATCGCCCTCGCCGCGCAGCAGCCGGCCCCGACGCCGATCTCGCGGATCACCGTCGACCCCGCCAGTCTCACGCTCGAGGTCGGCCAGTCCCTCCCCGTGAAGCTGACCGCCTACGACGCCCAGGGGCAGGAGATCGCCAACCCGGCAATCCGGGTGAGCGCGCCGCGGAACGCGCTCCGGGTCACCCAGACCGGCGTTACGGCACTGACCGCGGGGAGCTACGAGATCGTCATCACCGCCGCCGCCACCAGCGGCGGCGCGCCGGTGGTGGTGTCGATCCCCGCCACGGTCAACTGGCCCGCCCTCCAGCGGCTGAGCCTCGAGGCCGATTCCGGGGCGCTCTTTACCGGCGTTACCCTCGGCTTCACCGCCCATGGCTTCCACGCCGACGGCACCGAGCGTCCCGCCCGCGCGCTTGCGGTCGAATGGCGCGTCAGCAACCCGTCGATCGCGACGGTGGACCGGTTCGGCACTGTCACCGCCCATCGGGCCGGACCCGTCACCATTACCGCGAGCGCGGGCGGCAAGCAGGCCCAGCGGCGCGAGGTGGTCGCGGCCAGCCCGGTCCGGAGTCTGTCGATCGATATCGACCAGACGACGGCCCGCACCGGCGACGTGATTCACCTCAAGGCGACGGCCCGCCGGGCCGGCGGGGTCCCGGTCAGGAACGTGAACGTCACCTGGAGCTATACCTACGCCCCGGATGACACCGTCGCCGCTCCCGGAGCGACCGGCGTGATCGATCGGGGACTCTTCGCCGCCGAGGTGCCCGGCCGCTATACCCTGCTGGCCGAGGCGGCGGGCGTCACCGCCCGGCGGGTGATCGAGGTGAAGCCGCGCGAGGCCCGGCGCCGGATCTCGGTCACCGGCCGGGGCTCGATCACCCACGTCCACACCTCAGACTTCTGGCCCTGGACCGGCAAGAACGGGCGCGACTACGCGCTGGTCGGGACCTGGGGCGGCGACGGCTGGGCCTACATCATGGATATCACCGACCTCGCCAACATGGTGCGGAGCGATTCGATCAAGGTCGATGCCCGGGTGGTGAACGACGTGACCGTGTCGCCCGACGGGCGCTATGGCGTGCTCTCCCGGGAAGGAGCGTCCAACCGGGTCAACGGGGTGGTCATCCTCGACCTGGCCAACCCGGCCCACCCCACCGTGGCGGCCACCTTCGATGAGCAGCTCACCGGCGGCGTGCACAATATGTTCGCCACCAACGACTACCTCTTCGCCATCTCGGGGGGCGACCGCTACGTGATCATCGACGTGCGGGACATCTACCACCCGAAGTACGTCAGCGAATATGACCATCCCAATTCCCGGGTGCACGACGTCTGGGTCCGGGACGGGATCGCCTACTCCTCGGAGTGGGGCACCGGCGTGGTCGCGGTCGACGTGGGCAACGGCAAGTATGGCGGCAGCATCGAGAAGCCGGTGCTGATCGGCACGTTCCCGACCACCAGCGGCGCCACCCACGAGATCTACCCGTATGTTCAGAAGGCCACCGGGAAAGTCTACCTCTTCCTGGGCGACGAGATCATGTCGCGCGAAGGGCGGGTGTGGGAAGGCACCAGCTACCTCCAGAACATCAACGCCAGGGGCGGCCCCCCGCAGACGTCCGCCGGCTACACCCACATCGTCGACTTCACCGATCCGAGGCACCCGAAGAACATCGCCAAGTATCACCAGGAGGAATTCGGCTCGCACGACATCATCGTCGAGGATGACGTGATGTATCAGGCCTACTATGACGGCGGGCTCCGGGTGGTGGATGTCTCGGGCGAACTGGTGGGCAACCTGGCCGATCAGCGGCGGGAGATCGCGGTCTACAAACCGTTCGATCCCCAGGGGTACACCGCCAATGCCTCGTTCGTGATGAATGCGATGCCCTGGAAGGGGCACATCCTCTTCACCGACTTCAACAGCGGGCTCTGGTCGGCCAAGCTGGAACCGCGCAGCGGCATGACGCCTTAGGGGCACGGGAAGGGGCGGCGTGTTCCGACTCCTCAAGTTCTACCTCGACCTCGTCACCGAGGACGGCACCGCCCTGATCGGCTATGCCGCCCGGCTCCGGGTGGGGCGGATCGAGCTGGGGTACTCCTCCCTGCTGCTTTCACCCCCGGGCGGGGCGCCGTTGGAGCGCGCCACCCTCGAGAAGGGGCCCCTGCCGGACCTGCGCGGCGACCAGATGCAGTGGAGCAGTCCCGCGCTGGCACTCGCCGGCGAGTGGCGGTCGCGCTCCCCGCCGCTGCGGCAGGCGCTGCTGCAAGGCCGGCACGGCGCCATCCATTGGTCCTGCCACATGCCCCGGGCCGCCGCCACGGTCATGGTCGGCGGACAGCGACTCACCGGGACCGGCTACGTCGAGAGTCTCCGCCTCACCATTGCCCCCTGGCGATTGCCCTTCCGGGTACTCCGCTGGGGCCGCTACGCCTCGCGCTCCCGCTCCCTGGTATGGATCGACTGGGGTGGCGGAGACCCCGCGCGGTGGATCTGGCTCGACGGACAGGCCCGGGCGGGAGGTCTGAACAGTCTGGGCCTCGACCTCGCCGACGAGACCGCGCTCCGGTTCGATGACCGGCGGGACGTTCGGAATCGGGGGGTGTTCGAAGGGCTGGGCGCCGGGATCGGCCGGCTGCTCCCCGCCGTCGCGGCCCGGCCCCGGTCGATGCACGAGCACAAGGAACTCTCCCGTGCCACCCTTACCGAGGGTGGCAGGACGGTCGATCGCGGCTGGGCCCTGCATGAGGAGGTGACCTGGTGACTCGCGGCGGGCTCTGGGGGCGCATCCTCTATGGCGCCCTGTTCCTCGCGCTGTTGCCCGCCGTCCTGGTCCGCTGGGCCCGCGCCACCGCTGGAGTCATCCCGCTCGATCCGTTGCATTCGCTCCCGGCCGGTCTCGCCCTGATCCTCGCCGGTTCGATTCTGCTGCTGCTCGGAGGGAGCGGACTGATCCGACACGGTCGAGGGCTCCCGATGAATGCCTTCCCACCCCCGGTCCACGTGCGGCAGGGCGTCTACCGCTGGCTCCGCAATCCGATGTACCTCGGGTTCACCCTGGTGGTGCTGGGCGTGGCTCTCCTCACCGGGTCGCCCTCCGGTCTCTGGCTGGTAACACCGATGACAGGCCTTGCGGCCCTCGCGCTGGTCTGGGGTTACGAACGGCACGACCTGGTCGCCCGCTTTGGTCCGTCGGCGCTCGACCCGCCACTGTTGTCCCTTGCTCGCGACCGCGACGGTCCGCCCACCGGGACCGAGCGGATCGCGACCTATCTCTGGGTCCTGCTGCCCTGGCTGGTGGCGTACGCCTCGGTGCAGACGCTGGGCCGCGCCCCCGATGCCTTCGGCACATCGCTGCCCTTCGAAGCGGCCTGGCCGGTCTGGCAGTGGACCGAAGCGGTCTACGCCAGCACCTACCTCTTCATTCCGCTGACCCCGCTTCTGGTCTCGACCGCGACGGGGCTCCACCGCTTCGCTCTCCAGGGGGCGCTGGCCACCGCGTTCGTGACGCTCTGCTGGGTGACGATACCGGTGGTGGCGGAGAACCGCCCCTTCATCCCGGATGGGCTCTGGGGTCGGCTGCTGGCGTTCGAACAGGGAAGCTCGCGAGGGGTCGCGGCCTTCCCCGCCTTTCATATCCTCTGGAGCTTGCTGGCGGCGGAGGCGTGGAGCGGCAACACCGGCGCCGGCCGCTCGCGCGCCTGGCGCTGGATCGGCTGGAGCTGGGCAGCGCTCATCGCGCTGAGCTGCCTCACCACGGGCATGCACACCCTGATCGAAGCCGCGGCCGCGGGACTGACCTGGCTCCCGCTGCGCTCCCCGGAACGGACCTGGGCCGCCATCCGAGACGCGACCGAGCGGTTCGCCAATTCGTGGCGTGAATGGCGGCTGGGACCGGTGCGGGTGATCAACCACGGGATCTGGGCCGCCGCCGGCGCGGGACTTGGCGTCGTCATCGCCGGGAGCGCGGCCGGTTCCGGGCGCTACCCCGCCATTCCCTGGCTGGGCGTCGCGGTACTGGCGGGCGCGGGCCTGTGGGCCCAGGCCCTGGAGGGATCGACCAGACTGCTGCGGCCCTTCGGCTGGTATGGCGGGGTCATCGGCGGCGTGGCCGGAGCCGTCCTGATCCGACTGTTCACCGACATCCCCCTTCTGCCACTCCTCGGGTCACTCGCCGTGGCGGCGCCCTGGATCCAGGCGTTCGGTCGGATGCGCTGCCTGATCCAGGGGTGCTGTCACGGCGGACCGGCCGGTGTCGCGATCGGCATCCGCTATCGCCATCCTCGCTCCCGCGTCACCCAGCTCGCCGGGCTGTCCCGCATCCCGATTCACCCGACCCCGCTCTACTCCATCGCCGGCAACCTGATCCTCGGGATCCTCCTGCTCCGTCTCCGGTCCCTCGGCACCGGCGACGCCCTGCTGCTGGGCCTCTACCTGATGCTGGCCGGTGTCGCGCGCTTCGTTGAGGAATCCTATCGGGCGGAGCCCCAGACCCCGATCGTCGGCCGGCTTCGGATCTATCAGTGGTTCGCCCTCGGGTCGATCGCCGCCGGGATGCTCTGCACCACGCTCCCCTCCGAGGCGGGGCACCGTCCGCTCATCGCGCCTCCGGCACGGCTCCTCTGGTCGGCGCTGGGTATCGCGTTGCTCTATGGTGCGGCGATGGGTATCGACTTTCCCGGCTCCAACCGGCGGTTTTCGCGCCTCGCTCCTTCGGACTGAGCTATCGGCCGAACCGATAGCCGACGCCGGCCTCTTCCAGCAGCCGCAGCACCAGGCGGACCGGCAGCCCCATCACTCCGAAGAAGTCCCCGTCGATCCGCTCCACCAGCGCCGCGCCGTACCCCTGGATCCCGTACGCGCCCGCCTTGTCCATCGGCTCGCCGGTGGCGATGTAGTCGCGGAGATAGGCATCGCTGCAGGGCCGGAAGGTCACCGCCGTCACGTCGGTGGCCTGCCGCATGATGCCGTGGGCCTGGAGCGCCACCGCGGTGATCACCGAGTGACTCCGCCCCTGAAGCAGCCGCAGCATGCGGAGCGCATCGATCTCGTCGGTCGGCTTCTCCAGCAGCTGCGCGTCGAGCAGCACGGTGGTATCGGCGCCCAGCACCAGCTCCCCGGGCACCGACCCCGCCTTTTCCCGGGCCAGCCGTTCGACATAGGCAATCGGCGTCTCGTCGGCCCCGCGCACCTCCGGGATCCGCGAGGGCCGCACCGTGATCTCGAGCCCCAGCATCTCCAGCAGCTGGCGCCGACGGGGCGAGGCCGAAGCGAGGATCAGGCGCGGAGCGGTCATGGCCGGCTCGCCGCATCGCGGTCGAGGATAAGGGTCACCGGACCGTCGTTGTGGATCCTGACCAGCATGTCGGCGCCGAACTCCCCGGCGGCGACGTCAACCCCCGTGGCCCTGAGCTGGGTCAGGAACCGTTGGTAGAGCGGAATGGCTACCTCGGGACGGGCCGCCCCGATGAAGGAGGGACGCCGGCCCTTCGCGGCGTCGCCGTAGAGCGTGAACTGCGAAATCACCAGCAGCCGTCCTCCCACCTCCGACAACCCCAGGTTCATCTTCCCCTCGGCGTCGGAGAAGAGCCGGAGCCCCACCACCTTCTCGGCCATCCAGTCGACCTCGGCGGGAGTGTCGGTATGGGTGAAGCCGACCAGTAGACAAAGGCCGCCCTCGATGGCGCCGACCACCCGGCCGTCGATGGTGACCGAGGCCTCGGCCACACGCTGAAGAACCACCCGCATGCGAACGCTCCCGGGGCGCTGCCCTCCAGGGGAGGGCGGATGAGATGCGACAATGAAAGGTGGTGGGGGAGGTTCCACAATGGGGCGGGCGGGCGGGCCGAAGGTCGCGAGATCTGGCCTCGTGCGCGAGGGGGGAGGGGAACTCGGAGCGGGCCGTAAGTGAGCCCATCCCTTCTGAGGGCTTTCACGAGGAGCGAACTTCAGGCCGGCGGAGAGCTCCCTTCCCCCCAAGCGCCGATACCACGGACGGTCGGACGGTCGACAACGGGTGGCCGCCGCGCGGAGCCCACCCGTTCACTCCTCAGCTGCCGCCGCCGCCGCGACTACTCGACCGTCACCGACTTCGCCAGGTTCCGGGGCTGATCCACGTTGCACCCGCGGCGGACCGCCACGTAGTAGCTGAACAGCTGCAGGGGAATCACCGTCAGGATGGGAGTCAGCAGATCGAGCGTCTCGGGGATGGTGAACGTCGCCGTGGCGAGCCGCGCCAGCTGATCGTCGCCCTCGGTGCCGATCGCGATCACCTGTCCGCCGCGCGCCCGCACCTCCTCGACGTTGGACACGATCTTCCCATGGGTCCCGTCCTTGGGTGCGATGAACACCACCGGCATGTTCTCGTCGATCAGCGCGATGGGCCCGTGCTTCATCTCGGCCGCGGGATACCCCTCGGCGTGGATATAGGAGATTTCCTTGAGCTTGAGGGCACCCTCCAGCGCCACGGGGAAGTTGACCCCCCGGCCCAGGTAGAGCGCGTTGTTGGCCCGCCAGAACTGATCGGCCAGCGCCTCGACATCGTGGGCCCGATCGAGAATGTGCTGCACCTGGCCCGGCAGGGCCCGCAGCGCGGTGATGAGCTGCCGGCCCTGAAGGATGCTCAGGTTCCGCAGCCGCCCGAAGCGGAGCGTGATGAGCGCCAGCGCGATCACCTGGCTGGTAAACGCCTTGGTGCTGGCCACGCCGACTTCGGGCCCGGCGTGGAGATAGATGCCGCCGTCAACTTCCCGGGCGATCGTCGAGCCCACCGAGTTTACCACTCCGATGGTCCGCGCGCCGCGCCGCTTGGCCTCGCGAATGGCGGCCAGGGTATCGGCGGTCTCGCCCGATTGGGAGATGCCGATCACCAGGGTCCGGTCGTCCACCACCGGGTTACGGTAACGGAACTCGGAGGCGTACTCGACTTCCACCGGGATCCGGGCCAGCTCCTCGAGCATGTACTCGCCGATCAGCGCCGAATGCCAGGAGGTGCCGCAGGCGGTGATGACGATGCGGTTGATCTGCTTGATGTCGTCGTCGCTGAGGTTGAGGCCGGAGACCCGGGCCGTCCCCTCTTCCTCGAGCAGATGCCCCCGCATGGTGTTCCGCACCGTGTCGGGCTGCTCGAAGATTTCCTTCAGCATGAAGTGGTCGTACCCGCCCCGCTCGATCGTGGCCAGGTCCCAGTCGATCTGGGCCACCGGCTTCTCGATCCGGGTCGCGGCCAGGTCCCGCACGTGGTACCCGTTCCGGGTCAGCACCACCATTTCGCCGTCATCGAGATACACTACCGAGCGGGTCTGGGACAGGATCGCCGAGGCATCCGAGGCGACGAACCACTCGCCGTCGCCCACCCCCACCAGCAGCGGCGAGCCCTTGCGGGCGGCCACCAGGACGTCCGGCTCGTCGGCCGAAATCACCGCGATGCCATAGGCGCCCTCGACCTCGCGCAGCGCCTGGGCCACCGCCTCTTCGAGATTGCCGTCATAGCACTCGCCCACGAGGTGGGCCAGCACTTCGGTGTCGGTTTCGGACTTGAAGGTGTGCCCCCGCTGCTCCAGCACCTTCCGGATGGCGCGCGAGTTCTCGATGATGCCGTTGTGGATCAGCGCGATCTTGCCGCTCTGGTCGGTGTGGGGATGGGCATTGGTCTGGTTCGGGGGACCGTGGGTAGCCCAGCGGGTATGCCCGATGCCCACGGTACCCTTGGGAGTGTGCTCCCGCAGCAGTCCTTCGAGAACGCTCAGCTTGCCCGGTTGCTTGACGACGACGAGACCCTTGCCGTTGATGACGGCGATCCCCGCCGAGTCATAGCCCCGGTACTCGAGACGCCGCAGACCTTCGATCAGCAGAGACGTGACCTGCCGCGGACCTACATAGCCGACGATCCCGCACATGCGTAGGCATCCTCAGTTCTGAAAGATCTGTCTGCAGGCCCCCACCAACGCCTCTGCCTCGGCAGAGGTTGGGGCCTCGGCGATGAAACGGACGATCGGTTCGGTGCCCGAGGGACGTACATGTACCCAGCGATCCGACCATGCAAGCCTCAGTCCGTCCCGAAGATCGACCTTGGCGTCTGAAAACCTGGCCCTGAGGCGCTCATAAACCGGAGCTAAATCGTTGCCACGTGGAGCCTTAGCCTTCACGATCCGGTAGCGTGGCTGTTGTGCAACTAGTCCTGACACGCTATGTCCCAATGCGGCCATTAAATGCAGGATCAATGCCACACCTACCGGCGCGTCCCGGCCGATGTGCAGCATCGGCAGAATCACACCCCCGTTGCCCTCCCCACCGATCACCGCCTTCTCCAGCGCGATGGTCCGGGCCACGTTGGCCTCCCCGACCGGCGCCCGGACGAACCGCGCGCCGCCCATTCTGGCGGCATCCTCCACGACCAGCGAGGTGCTCAGGTTCGCCACGACGGTCGGCTGGGACCCGGCATCACTCACCGCCTGACCGCCTGCCCGCTTGCCCCCCAACACCGCCCGCACCGCCAGCGCGAGGGTGTAATCCTCGCCGATCGGCTCACCCTGCTCGTCCACCAGTGCCAGACGGTCCACGTCGGGATCCACCGCGAAACCCACCGCGGCCCCGGTCTCCTTCACCAGGCCGCAGAGATCTCCAAGGTTCTCGGGCAGCGGCTCCGGGGGACGGGGGAAGCGCCCGTCGGTCTCGGTGTTGATCGCATGGACGGTGCAGCCCAGCCGCTCCAGCAGGAGCGGGATCGAGGTACCCCCGGCCCCCCGGACGCAGTCGAGCGCGACCACGAACTTCCGTGCCCGGATCGCCTCGAGATCGATGTGGGGCAGCTTGAGCACCTGGTCGAGGTGACGCGCGATCGCCTCGCGATCTTCCCGCACCTCACCGACCCCGTCCCACGCTGCCCGGGCCGGACCCGCGTCGGCCAGGGCGCGCACCTGGGCCCCCGCCTCCCCGTCGAGGAAGATCCCGTCGGGGCCCACCAGCTTGAGTGCATTCCACTCGATGGGATTATGGCTGGCCGTGAGGATGAGCCCGGCGCCGGCGTGGTGATACTCCACCGCCAGCTGGACGGTGGGCGTGGGGGCGACACCCACGTCGATCACGTGGACGCCCACTGACATGAGACCGGCGGTGGCCGCCCGGGCGAACATCGGGCCACTGGTGCGGGCATCTCGGCCGAGGACGACGACCGGTCTGCCGTTCGCACGGGCCCAGGCGCCGAGCGCCGCGGCGTGGCGCGCCACCAGCTCGGGGGTGAGGTCTTTGCCGACGATGCCGCGCATGCCGGAGACGGAAATCATGAGGGTATCGGACATGCGCGAAAGCTAGTGTGTGACGGGGGCGACGGGTATGGAGAAACGCCTCGCAGGTGCCTCAGGTGCGCACCGGCGGCAAGACGGGCGGAAGGCATTTTCGGGTGGCTGATGCGCGAGGGAGGCGGGAAAGGAGTGCCAACCGGGGCCCACCCTCCCCCGGTACGAACCGCCTACTTCCCCACCAGCAGGCTCTTGAGATCGGGGAACTCCGCCCGGAAGGCCTCCACCACATCCCGGTCGAAGTGACTCCCGGCGCAGCTCCGCAGCTCCTCGAATGCGGTCGACGGCTGAAGCGAGGACCGGTAGGAGCGGTCGGTGGTCATCGCGTCGAAGGCGTCGGCCACGGCCACGATCCGCGCCGCCCAGGGGATCCGGCTTCCCTCGAGGCCGTCGGGGAAGCCGGCGCCGTCCACCCGCTCGTGGTGCGAGCGGACGATCGAAAGCACGGTGGGATTGGCCCGCGAGAGCGGGGCCAGGATCCGCTCGCCCAGCACGGTGTGCTCGGTGATATGACTGAACTCGTCGGCCGTAAGCGGTCCGGGTTTGCGCAGCACCGATTCCCGGGTGCCGATCTTGCCGATGTCATGCAGCTCCGCCCCCAGGCGCACATCCTCCAGTGCCTGGCCGCTGAAGCCCATCCGTTCCGCGATCCGCAGGGAGTAGTGGCTCACCCGGCTCGAGTGCCCCCGGGTGTAGGGGTCCTTGGCATCGAGCGCCTGCACCAGGGTCTGGACCCCTTCCAGGAACAACTCCTTGAGCCGCTCGGCCTGCTGGTCGACCAGCCGTTCCAGGTTCTGGTGATAGAACCGGTTCTGGAGCAGCAGGTCGCGCTTCTCCAGCGACCGCTGGATCCGGGAGCGGATCTCTCCCAACAGGGCCGGCTTGGTGATGTAATCGAGGGCGCCGGCCAGGAGACATTCCACCGCGGTCTCGGCTTCCCGCACCCCGCTCAGCATGACCACCGCGGTATCGGGATACCGACGCCGCACCTCGCGGAGCAGCTGCATCCCGTCGATGCCGGGCATGGAGACGTCCGAAACCAGCAACGGCACTTCGCCCACCTGATCGAGGATACCCAGAGCGTCGGCGCCGGAGGTGGCCTGGATGCAGGAGAGACCCATCGACTCCAGTACCCGGGCCATCGCCTGCCGGACGTCGGCATCGTCGTCCACCAGCAGGCATACCGAGGACTGGCTCAGCGTAGACTGCGGGATTTCCGTCTGATACGCCGCGGCGGTCGCAGCCGAGAGATCGGTGCGCCGTCTGGAAGGGGGAGGGGTCGCCACGCCCTGAGTGTCGCCCCTGCCGGGGAGCGCGGCGGTGACTTGCATCACCTTCGCGCCCCACAGGAGTCTTACACCAGCAAAGGCAGCACAGCGGGATCCGGAAAGGCGGCCTCGAAGGCGTCGACCACGTTGGGATCGAAGTGTGTGCCGGCGCAGCGGATAAGCTCCTGGTAGGCATCCTCCGGCTTCCGGGAGGCACGGTAGGCGCGGTTGGTGGTCATCGCGTCGAACGCATCCACCACGCAGACGATCCGGGCTTCGATCGGGATCTCCTCACCGGTGAGCTTGTCGGGGAAGCCGCGGCCATCCATTCGCTCATGGTGGTTCCGCACGATTCGGAGCACCGTGGGGTTCTCCCGGGCCAGCGGGGCCAGGATCTTCTCCCCCAGGGTGGTGTGCTCGGTGATGTGGGCGAACTCTTCGTCGGTCAGCGGGCCGGGCTTGTTCAGCACCGCCTCCCGGGTCCCGATCTTCCCGATGTCATGCAGCTCCGCCCCCAGGCGCACCTCCTCGAGCCGCTCGCCGGTGAACCCCAGCCGCACCGCGGTGGCGGCGGCGTAGCGGCTCACCCGCATCGAGTGACCGCTGGTGTAGGCGTCCTTGGCTTCCAGGGCATGAGCCAGGGTCTGCACCCCCTGCAGGAACAGCTCCTTGATCCGGCTGGCCTGCACCCGGACCCGGAGCTCGAGGTTCTTCTGGTAGAACCGTTTCTGGAGGAGGAGATCGCGCTTCTCGAGAGCCTTGGCCACCCGCGCCCGGACTTCGTCGAGCAGTGCCGGCTTGGCGATGTAGTCGAGCGCCCCCTTGTCGAGACAGGCCACCGCGGTCTTTACATCGGCCACGCCCGAGAGCATCAGGACGGCGGTGTCGGGATAGCGGCGCTGGACCTCCTCCAGCAGCTCCAATCCGGAGATGCCGGGCATGTTCACGTCGCTGATGATGAGGGGCACCTCACCGGTCGAGGCCAGCAGCGCCAGCGCCTCCCCGCCCCCCTCGGCCTGGAGCGGCACCAGCCCCAGCGCCTCGGTGACCCGGGCGATGCTCTTCCGCACGGCCGCGTCGTCGTCCACCACCAGGCAGCGCGCTGCCAGGGTCCGCAACTCGACCCGTTCGGCCACACTCTCCAACTGCATGCTTCCTCCCAACCCTGTTGCCTTGCTGACGGCCAGACGCCCACCTAACCTTCCCGCGACTCTTACCCCACCCCGGCATGACCCGACTTCACGACGATCACCCCGCCCACGCCTTCGCCACCCGGGCGGTCCATGCGGGCCCGGTGGCCGACCCGCTCTCCGGCGCGGTGATGCCGCCGATCTACCAGACGTCGACCTACGCCCAGGAAGGACTGGGACGCCACAAGGGCTACGAATACGGCCGGACCCAGAACCCCACGCGCGAGGCGCTCGAGCGCGCGGTGGCGAGCCTGGAGCTCGGGACTCATGGCTTCGCGTTCGGCTCCGGCCTCGCGGCCCTCGACGCCATCCTCAAGCTGTTCTCCGCCGGCGACCACATCGTCTCCGGCGAAAACGTGTACGGTGGGTCCCATCGGCTGATGGAGCGGGTCTACGCCCGTTTCGGACTCACGTTCACCTTCGTGGACACCCGCGATCCCGCCCGGGTGGCCGCGGCGATCACGCCGGCCACCCGCATGGTGTACTGCGAGACGCCCACCAACCCCATGATGTTCCTCGCCGATCTCAAGGCCATCGGCGATATCACCCAGTCGCGGGGCGTGCTCCTCGCCGTCGACAACACCTTCGCGACGCCCTTCTTCCAGCAACCGTTGGAATTCGGCGCCGATATCGTCCTGCATTCCACCACCAAGTACCTCAACGGCCACTCCGACATGATCGGCGGCATGCTGGTAACCCGCCGCGAGGACCTGGCCGAACGACTCGGCTTTCTCCAGAATGCCTCGGGCGGAGTGCCCGGCCCGATGGATTGCTGGCTCTGCCTGCGCGGGCTCAAGACCCTGCCCCTCCGGATGCAACGGCACGATGCGACCGGCCGAGAGATCGCCGGCTGGATCAAGACCCACCCCAAGGTGAGGAAGGTCTACTACCCCGGCCTCCCGGAACATCCGCAGCATGACCTCGCCCGCCGGCAGATGCGCGGGTTCGGTGGCATGATTTCGATCGAGCTGGGCGACCCGGCGCTGGCCCGACGGATGGTGGAACGGACCCGCATATTCACATTGGCCGAGTCGCTGGGCGGCGTGGAGAGCCTGATCGGTCACCCTGCCAGCATGACCCACGCGTCGGTGCCGGTGGCGCTCCGCCAATCCATGGGATTGACCGACAGCCTGGTCCGGCTCTCGTGTGGCATCGAGGAACCGGCCGATCTGATGGCGGATCTCGAGCAGGCCCTGGCGTAGGCGGAACAGCGGTGCGGGGTGGCGCCGCGGAATCGCTCGGCTGGCCGACCGGCTGACCGCCTGGTTCAACATGAAACCACCCCTAGTACCCGGCGTACGGACCCAGTCCCTACCGTGAGGTCGCCATGACGATGCCTGCTCCGCGCCCCCGGCGCACCTTCCCGGACATTGCCGCCGTCAGCTGGGAGCACCCAGCCGATCGCGCGGCGCTGCAAGCACTTCGTTCGATCCCGGGCTTCGAGGACATCACCCGGAAGATCCTGGCCTTCCTGGGAGGGGAGCGCGGCATCCGGCTGCTCTTCCAGGCCAATGCCGTCCGGGTCGGACCGACCCAGTTCCCCAAGCTCTGGACCACCCATGTCGAGGTATGCACCACCTTCGACTGGCCGGAGATCCCCGAGCTGTATGTGTCGCAGACGCCGATCTTCAACGCCGGCGCCTACGGCGTAGACCACCCATTTATCGTCCTCCACTCCGCCGCACTTGAGTTGCTGGACGATGACGAGGTCCGGGTACTGCTGGCCCACGAACTGGGCCACGTCATGAGCGGGCACGCCTTCTACCGGACCATCGCCGCCATCCTTTTCCTGATCGGAAGCAAGGTGCTGCCGGCCCTCTCCGGGCTGGTGCTGCTCCCGGTGCAGCTGGCCTTCCTGGAGTGGTCGCGGAAGGCGGAGCTGTCGAGCGACCGGGCCGGGCTCCTTGGCAGTCAGGATCCGGCGGTGGCCCAGTCGCTCTACATGAAAATGGCCGGGGGGGTGCGGCCCCTCGGCGACGGTGCGAGCCAGCTCGATCTCGACAGCTTCATCGTGCAGGCCAACGAATACGCCAACAGCAATGAGGGCCTCGACCTGTTCTACAAGGTGGTGAGCTCGCTCATGCTGACCCATCCGATGCACACGGTGCGGGCGGCCGAGCTGCAGCGGTGGATCTCGGGCGGCGACTACGATCGTATTCTCCGGGGCGAGTACGTACGCCGCACCGGCGAAGCCGCCCAGCGACCGCTCAAGGACGACCTCAACGCCGCGGGCGATTACTACGCCAGTGAAGCGAGGGAAGTCTTCGGCCAGGCGGTGGACGCCGCCAAGAAGGCGGCCGGCCGGGTGGGTGAGGCCTTCAAGAAGGCGAAACAGCCGTGAGGATTCTGGTAGTAGGAGGTGGAGGGCGGGAACACGCCATTGTCTGGGCCCTGGGGAAGGAAGATCCCGGGGCCGCTCTCTACTGCGCGCCCGGCAATCCCGGTACCGCCGAGTTCGCCACCAATCTCGCCATCGATGCCACCGATATCGATCGGCTCGCCGATGCGGCCGACGCCCACGGCATCGACCTGACGATCGTCGGCCCGGAGGCGCCCCTGGCCCTGGGCCTGGCCGACCGGCTCCGGGCTGAGGGGCGTGCCGTCTTCGGACCGAGCCGGGCCGCCGCCGAGATCGAGGCGTCCAAGGCCTTCGCCAAGGAAGTGATGGCCAGCGCCGGAGTGCCCACCGCGGTCAGCCGGGCCTTCACCGACCTGGGCGCCGCGCTCAAGTACGTGGACGCCCATCCGGAACCGCTGGTGGTGAAGGCCTCTGGGCTCGCGGCAGGCAAAGGCGCGGTGGTCTGCCCCACCCGGCAGGAGGCCCGCGAGGCCCTGCGGGAGATGCTGGGTGAGCGGAAGTTCGGCGAGGCCGGCAGGGTCGTGGTCATCGAGGCGTTCATGCCTGGTGAAGAGCTCTCGGTCCTGGCCATGACCGACGGGCGCGAGGTGGAGCTGCTCCCGGCCGCGCAGGATCACAAGCGGCTGGGCGAAGGCGACACCGGCCCCAATACCGGCGGCATGGGCGCCTACAGCCCCGTGGCCCTCGGTACCCCGGCGCTGCTCGAACGGGTGAAGAACGAGGTACTCTACCCCACGCTGGCGGAGATGGAGCGCCGGGGGGCCCGTTACAACGGCGTGCTCTACGCCGGCCTCATGATCGGACCGGACGGGGTTCCCCGGGTGGTCGAGTTCAACTGCCGCCTGGGCGACCCGGAGACCCAAGTGGTGCTTCCGCTCGTAGAGGAAGGTGTCCTGGAGTGCTTCGACCGGGTGGCCCGGGGGGAAGCGCCCAGCCGGCTCCGGGTCTCCCGCGCCTGCGCGGTGACCACGGTCCTGGCCGCCCGGGGATATCCGGATGCCCCGGAGAAGGGGGCGGAGATCACCCTGCCGGACGCGCTCCCGAGGGGCGTGACGGTCTTCCACGCCGGCACCGTACGCGATGCCGCCGGGGTGCTGAGGGTCAACGGCGGGCGCGTCCTCAACGTTACGGCGGTCGCTCGGCACTTTGCCGAGGCCCAGGGAATGAGCCGGACCGCCGCGGAGTCGATTCAGTACGCCGGCCGGGTGTTCCGCGGGGACATCGGCTGGCGCGAGGCCCGGCGGCAGGGCGCGGAGGTGTGATCGACGACCTATCGCGCTGAACCACGCCGCTGCAGACTCAGAACAGTCCCCGCCGGACCCTTCGCCGGGCCTGACCACACATCACCTGCAGCGCGCTCCCGAGAGGAATGGTCTCATGCTTTCCCGTCACACCGGAACTCTGATTCTCGCCTTGTCCCTGGCCGGTCTCGCCTGTTCGTCCAGCACCGATTACGGGTCAGGTGGTGGTGGGACTTTCACGCCTCCCACCGCCGACGTACTCATCGTACCGGGAGCCGCCTCCAAGACCACCACCGCGTACAGCCCCAATCCCTTTACCGTTTCCCTCAATGGGGGAGCTTCCGCGAGCGTGAAGTGGGGCGACGGAGACCCTAATGCCCCGGCACACACCGTTACGGCCAACGGCGCCACCCCGCTATTCGACAGTGGCAATCTCGCGCCGGGCGATACCTTCACCTTCCAGTTCACCGCCCCGGGGACCTACGACTTCCACTGCAAGATCCACACGGGGATGACCGGCAGCGTCGTAGTGAATCCGTAGGAGCCTGAAGCCCTGCCTAGGTGCGCGGAGCAGGCCGTCAGCCGCCGCCCTCCGCGCTCCGACCGGTCCCACCTTCAGATCCGGGTTCCGATCCCAACGTCGGGTTCCCAACAGATTGGGAATCCTCACAAACTGTTGGGACTGACTGCGACCTTCGGGAGTCGTGGGACCGACTTCGCGGCACCTCGTAAGCGTATGCTGGGCAATAGATTGTGACGCACACGCCAGCTCCTGAATCGAGTTGGCACCGCACCTGCCTTACCAGTGGCCAACGGCGATAACCGCCGACCGCGATCCACGGACGGATGACCACTGGCGAGGATGACTCACATGTCGGAAGCCACTGCTACCCAGACCGAGTTCGAAGCCCTGCTGACCCCGGTGCTGCCCGCCGCCTATCGCGCCGCCCTGCACTTCACCCGGAGTCCCGCCGACGCCGAGGACGCGGTCCAGCAGGCCTCCCTGCAGGCCTGGCGCGCCTTCAAGACCTTCGAGGGCGGCACCAACTTCCGCGCCTGGTTCCTCTGCATCGTGACCAACGTCTGCCGCTCGGAGTTCCGCCGGCAGTCGCGGACCCCGGTGGCCCTGGCGTTCGACGACCCCGGAGAGGAGGGACTTCCCTTGTCCGACGTGCTGACCGATGAGACGGAGCTCACTCCCGAGGGGGAAGCGATCCGTCAGCTCGATGCGGCCGAGATCCAGGCCGCCCTGTTGAGCCTGCCCGAGGAGTACCGCACCGTCGCCACCCTCTATTTCGTGGACGACCTGTCCTACCAGGAAATCGCCGCGGTGGTGGGCCGGCCGATCGGAACGGTGCGCTCCCGGCTGCACCGCGGCCGCAAGATGCTGATGCGGCAGCTGTGGGCTCTGGCGGAGGAGCGCGGGATCGTGGCGGCGCAGCGGGAGGAGGCGGAAGACTTCAGCGAGTTCTTCGCCGAGGAGACCTACCGGGCGGCGTAGGGCTAGGGACGGGACGGAAAATCGATGGCCCAGGCATCGGCGCGCTCTTCGTGACGGATCACGATGGCGCGCCGTCCGTCTCGGGTGACGTCGGTGACCTCGAGTCCCCCTGGAAAAGTGGCAAGCGGGGTGGCAACGAGGGTCCGGCTGTCCACCGCGACAAGCCGGGTCTGGTCGGAATAGACGCCGGTGCTGGCGAGATACAGGGTACGGCCATCGGCCGACCACCCCGCCGGATAGAAGTCCCCGGGATACAGCGCCCGCGCCGAGTCTTTCCCCAACTCCAGCAGGTAGACTCCCACCCCTTTGCGATCGGTGTTCGCCAGGAAGGCCAGGCGCCGCCGGTCGGGTGAGACCCGCGGCAGGAACATCCAGCCGGACGTATCCACCCCCGCCAGCGGTACGCCCACCGAGTCCCGGATCCGGAAGACATGCAGGGAGCGGTTGCCCGCGCGGGCCACGACGATGGTCGAGTCAGAGAGCCACTCCGGGCTCTCACCCACCTGTCCCGCGGCGAACCGGGTCGCCGGGCCTCCGTCGATCGGCTGGATGGTGAGGCCGCGCCCGCGCTCTCCTTGCAGTTCCGCCACCGCCAACCGCATCCCCGACGCCGACCAGGCAATACCGGAGAGGGACGTCACGCGACCCACCTCCCGCGTCACCCCTCCGTCGACCGGGAGCAACTGGAGGCTGAGATCCTCGGACTCGGCCCGCTCGGCGGCGATCGTCTGCTCGTCGGGGGAGAGGCGGGCAAACTCGTACGATCCCGAGCCGGCGGTGAGCATCCGCAGGGGAATCGAGTCGCGGGACGGGCTCAGCTCTGCCACTCCGATGTTCGACCACTCCTGCCTCTGGACGTACACCAGCCGCCTGCCATCGGCCGACATGGACGGCGGCGGCTGGAAGGCCAGGAACTGACTCGGGTCAGCTGCGGAGAGCCCGGCCCGGATCAGGTCGATCCCGGTGACCTTGCCGCTGCCGTCGAGTGGCAGCCGCACCAGGTCCACCACCCGTCCACGCGAACGGAAGAGGAAGAACGCCTTTCCATCCGGGGCCCAGGCGGGCACACCCAGTTGGATGCTGTCTTCATAGATCGTCGTCCGTTCCAGGGCGTCCATGCTCACCGACTGAAGGCGGGTACCATGTCCGGACTGCCGGGCCTCGACCCACACGATCCGACCACCATCGGGGGACCAGACCGGCTGGCTTGCCCACCATCCCGTCTCCCCGGACACGGTCACGCTGGTTCCGCTGCTGAGGTTGCGGATCGTCAGCTCCCCTCCCGCCTGGTGGACGGTGGCCAAATGATTCCCCTGTGGGGACAGCGACGACGAATTGCTCGCCTTAATATCCCGTGGGGCCCCGCCCAGGCGCGGGACCCGGCGCAGCAGGACGCCACCAGACTCGAAGACATAGCAGCGCACCTCCGAGCCGTCCGCCGACCAGGAGGGGAACTTTATCCGCGGCCCCTGGGTGAGCAGGATCGCCTGACCCCCGCGGAAATCCTGGAGCATCAGGCGGTGGGTCCCCCCGCTGTCGATGACGAAAGCAAGGAGCTGTCCGTCAGGTGAGACCGCAGCGCCGACAGCATTGCCGGCGAAGGTGATCTGCCGCTGGGTGCCGGTCATGCCGACGGCGGATGAGCGCGGCCTTCGCAGGGCCCCGATTGCCACGGCCACCAGCACCAGGGCGGCCCCGACCAGCGCCAGGGCCCGGGGCCCGGGCCGGGGCACCGGCGTGACGCTGAGGGGCGTGCTCCCGCCGCTGGGGGTCAGGAGCGGCTCGAGCTGGCGGCCCAGCTCGTCGGCGCTCTGGAACCGCTCATCCGGTGACTTTGCGAGGCAGCGATCGATAATCGCCGCCAGAGCGGGCGAGACGTCGGGGCGGCGATCCCCCAGGGGGACCGGCGCGTCGAGGACATGGGCGGTGAGGATCGCCTGCGCGGTCGGTCGCTCGAACGGTGGCTGGCCGGTGAGGAGTTCGTACCCTACCACCCCGAGGGCGTAGAGGTCGGCGCGGTGATCGACCGTGGGGGAGGCGGTGGCCTGTTCCGGCGCCATGTAGGCGGGAGTGCCGAGGGCCACCCCGATGGTGAGGTCGCGCGGGGCGATGGT
Organism: uncultured Gemmatimonadaceae bacterium; assembly: GCA_964642475.1. Lineage (GTDB taxonomy): Bacteria > Gemmatimonadota > Gemmatimonadetes > Gemmatimonadales > GWC2-71-9 > JADJOM01. Next base: position 41,794 of record CAZXRC010000011.1, read on the forward strand.
CGCGTCGCTCATCGCCTTGGCCACACCGAAGTCGGCCACCAGCGCGTGGCGTCCGGCCAGGAGAATATTGTCGGGCTTGATGTCGCGGTGAATGATCCCCTTGCCATGCGCATACGCGAGGGCATCGGCAACGTCACCGAGGATCCGCAGCACCTCGCCCGCGGCCAGCCGCCCCTCCCGTACCAGCCTGACCCGGAGCGACTCCCCGTCGATGAAGGGCATGACAAGGTAGAGGAACCCGCCGGCTTCCCCCGAGTCGAGGAGCGGGACGATGTGGGGATGCTGAAGCTGGGCCGCGATCTCGATTTCCCGTAGGAACCGCTCCGCCCCGATCGTCGCGGCATACTCCGGCCTGAGGCACTTGATCGCGACCTGCCGGCCATGCCGGATGTCCTCGGCCAGGTAGACCGCGGCCATGCTCCCGCCCCCCAACTCGCGCTTGAGCGCATAGCGGGAGCCGAGCAGTGCCTGGAGGTCTGCCTGCGAGAAGGGCATCGGATGATCGTTGCGAGGATCCTGCAGAATAGGGTGATTCGGTGGGATGATCCAGTCTGTGGGGCTATTGCCCGGCGGCCCTCGGCTCGAGAAGCCAGGCGTCGGATCGGTTCTGGCGATGAATCACGAGAACCACCCGCCCGTCAGGCCGAACATCCTGGACCTGGAGCTCGGGTGGGAAGGCTCCGAGAAGCCGCCGGCCTCCCCCCGGAACGGTCAGTGCCCAGACTCGCGTCGTGTCGGCGAAGAAGCCATTGCTCGCCACATAGACCTCCCGGCCATCGGCAGACCATCGTACCGGGACCAGTGCGCCCTGGGCCAGGAGAGTCGCATCCCGGCCGCCCAAGCGGAACGCATAGATGCCCGCTCCGGCATTCCCACCGCGGTTCCACATGAAGGCTATCGATTTGCGATCCGGCGACAGGCGGGGCCAGTTCATCCACCCGACGGTATCGAGTCCGGGGAGGGGCTCCGCGCTTCCCGCCGGCAGGCGCACCCACTGCAATCGGCGGTTGCCCTTCCCCGGGGTGATGAGGGTCGAGTCATCCACCCATTCGGGGGAATCGCCCACGCTCCCGGCCAGATAGGACGCGACCTCGGGGCGCGCAGGCCTGAAGATCCGCAGCTCCTCGCCCCGCCCAGGGTCCTGCACCGTCGCCGCGATCCGGCTGCCGTCGGGCGACCACCCGATCCCGAACCACTCGGAGAGCCGGCCCCCCTCCTGCCACTGGTGGGTATCGAGGTCGAGCACCCGGAGGGTGGTGCCCTGCAGATCATTCTGGACCACGGCCGTTTGCCGGCCATCGCGGGAGAATCGGGCGACCCGGTAGTCGGCCATGCCGTTGGTGACGGGGCGGGTCCCGGCGCCCCTATTCCACTCGTCCACCCATGCCGCCTCAAGATTGGACCAGGTAAGCCACCGGGTGTAGGCCACGATCCCCGTGGTTGCCACGCTCACTGGAGCGTAGAACGCGGTGTAGGCCTTCGGGGACCCCGCAAGCAAGCCGGCGGCGATCGGCACCGCAGGGCCGCCGGGCGTCCCACCGGAGGTAAGTGGCAGACGCAGCAGATCGGCCGACGACCCGGCGGCGCGGAAGAACAGCAGCGCGTTGTCGCCATCCCAGGCGGGCGCCCCGATCGCTATCGAGTCCTGGTAGACCACGCTCGGCCGGAGAGTGTCCGACCGCGTTACCCGGATGCGCCCATGGCCGGTCACGATGTTCTCCTGGCTCCAGGCGAGCCACCGGCCGTCGTTGGACCAGGCCGGAGGGCTCTGCCAGAACCCGGTGTCGCCGCGGAAGACCAGGCTGTCGCCGGTCGAGAGATCCGTGACCATGAATGGGGTCCGGCCCTGCAGCACCGAGCTGGGGGCGGCCGTGGCGACCCGGCGGCTATCGGGGGAGAGCGTTGACCATCCCCGGGCCTTGAGCCTCCTTCCCTCACCACCAAGCCTGGGAATCTCATAGAGCCACAGGGTGTCTCCAGCGAGGCCGAAGTACCGGACCGCGCTGCCGTCACCCGACCAGCTCACCCGGCTGAACAGGCGCCCGTGCGCGAGAACCCGCTCGGTCCCCCCCGGGAGGTCCTGCACCACGACCCGATTGGCCCCGAGGTCGTTGGTGACGAAGGCAATGGTGCGGCCGTCGGGCGAGATGGCGCTGGAAATCACCTGGCCGGACGAGGTGCCGGGGCGCTGGACCATCTCCCCGCCTCTCGGGGTTTCTCGCCCGGTGACCCACCATCCCGCAAAGGCCAGGAGCAGAGCACCAGAGACCAGGAGCGCCCGCGGAAGGCGACTCGGCAGTGTCCCGGCCGGGGCGGATTCCCCGCTTCGCATCGCAATCGGCTCCAGCATCCCCAGAAAGTCCGCGGCACTTTGCCAGCGGGCTCCCGGGTCCTTGGCAAGGAGGCGCATGATCCCAGGCCCGAGTCCAGGCGGAAGACCGGCCCGGCGCTCGTCGAGCGGCTGGGGTTCGTCCAGCAACTGTGCGGTGAGGAGGCCCTGGGTCGTGTCGGCCTCGAAGGGCGGCCGGCCGGACAGAAGCTCATAGCCGGTCGCTCCGAGGGCATAGAGATCGGCCCGGTGATCGACCGGCCCTTCGCCGGAGACGATTTCAGGCGCGAGATAGGCCGCTGACCCGTCGGCTGACTCGGCGGCCGCGGAGCGCGCTGCCGCTACCCCAACATCCGAGAGGAGCGCGTGCCGTCCCGAGAGCAGCATCGTCTCCGGGCGGACGTCGCCGTGACGGAGCCCGTGGTCGTGGGCCGAAGCCAGCGCATCGGCGATGTCCATCAGGCAGCGGATCGCTTCGGGGACCGGGAGCGGGCCGGTGCGGATCAGTCGCTCGCGCAGGGTCTCACCCTCGACCCGGGGGAATACCAGCCAGAGGAGCCCCTCGCCGTCGCCACTGTCCAGGAGCGGCACGATCCGGGGGTGCTGCAGGGAGAGCGCGCGCTCCACCGCCACGCGCATGACCGGGAGGCGATCGGGATCGACGGGGAGGAAGCGGAGCAGCACCGGCCGGTGATGCCGGAGGTCCTCCCCTTCCCAGAGGCCGGGGCTCCGCTCCCGGGCAAGGCCATAGTTGGCCCCCAGCCGGGCCCGGAGCTCCGCCGGGGAGAGTCTCATCTCCATGAGTGGGGGCGCCTCACCGGCGCGGGGGGAGCCGCAGGAGCCAGGCATCCGCCTGGCGTTCGTTCAGGTTGAGCAGGGCATGCTTGCCATCGGGCAGGACATCGAAAACCTGCATGCTCGATGGAAACGTGGCCAGCACCCTGGGCGCGCCACCGTCGCGCGGGAGAGCCATGACCTCCACCGAGTCGGCCAGATCGTGGAGGGCGAACACCGTCCGGCTGTCGCGCGACCAGCCGACCGGCCTCGCGGTGGTCGGCCAGAGTGTCCGGCTCGAGGAGTCGCGAATTCCGTACAGCTGCAACTGTACCCGGCCTTTGCCGGGGTTCCAGGCAAATGCCAGGTACCTGCCGTCGGGGGAGCGGCGGGGCAGGAGCGTCCATCCGACGGTATCGATCCCCGGCAGAGGGCGGACCGGTCCGGCCCCCAGTGGCAGCCGGAGCAGGTAGCGGTTCCCGGGACTCGGCGCCACAACCGTGGTGTCATCCAGCCACTCGGGATAGGAGCCGACGGCCTTGAAGTAGCGCGATCGGACCACGCGGTCCGGCAGCGAGTACACCCCGAGCCCTTTCCCGCTGTCGGGGTCGACGTACTGCACCAGGAGTCTTCGTCCATCAGGGGACCAGGAGCTGGCCCAGGCGCTCGGGAACCGGGCGATCTCCTGCGCCACCCCCCCACGGCTGGGCAGGAGCTGAAGCACGGTCGCATCGGTTTCGTCGCGCAGCAGGACGATGCTCTGCCCGTCCCCCGACCAGCGGGCCCAGTGATACAGAGAGGAACCGGCGGTGAGTGCGAGCGGTGCGCGATGCGCCCGCCAGTCCCCGAAATCGATGAGGCCGATGTTGGACCAGAGGCGGAGCTGGACATAAACCAGCTGCGACCCGTCAGACGAGACGGAGACGGGGCTCTCGAATCCGCTGTTCGGTACTTTGGCCCCCGACGGGATGCCCGCCCGGATCAGGACCGGTGCCGACCTGGCCCGGCCATCGCGGCCGAGCTCCACCCGGTAGAGGTCGGCGAGGCGGCCACCCAGACGGAGATAATAGAGCGCGTGCTGCCTCCCGTCCCATGCGGGGGTGCTGAGGGCCACGGAGTCCTCCAGCACCACCACCTGATGCAGATCCGAGGTGGAGATGAGCACCAGCCGGCTGGTGCCGCGGGTTTGCTGAATCGTCGGGGCCGCGGTCCAGGCCCCGTCCGCCGACCAGGCCGGCGGACCGTACCACCATCCCTTGTCACGGGCCCCGCGGAGGACAGCACCGGTCTCCAGATCGCGACGCTGGATGGAGTCGAGCCCCTGGGGCAACTCCATCACCGTGGTGCCGTCGGGAGAGAGCATGCTCCAGGGAGCCGTCTTGACGATCCGGGGCGAGCCGCCGAGGCGGGGTACGACCTGGAAATAGCTGCTGAGTGCGTCGAGGCAGAGCACCCGCACCTCTGAACCATCCGTCGACCAGGACACCAGACCCATCCGATCGGCGCGCGCCAGGGTGATTTCGCTCCCACCCCGGGTGTCCCGCACTTTGAGCCAGGCGGTGCCGGCACTCTCGGCGACGAAGGCCAGGGACTGCCCATCGGGCGATATCGCCGCGCTGTACACGACACCGGAGAAGGTGACCTGGCGTTCGGTGAAACCCGGCCCCACCGAGGCCTGGGGTCGTGCGAGATAGCCCGCAATCGCTAGTCCGGCGAGGACCAGCGCCCCGAGCCCCAGCCAGAGCAGCGAACCCCGCCGGCCGACAGGTGCCACCCCGGCCGGCGTCGTGCCCCCGGTGGGGGTCAGGAGGGGATCGAGGGCCCGCACCATGTCGTGGGCGTTGGCCCAGCGGTCGGTGCGCTGCTTGGCGAGCCCCCGGGCGAGGAGGGCGGCAAGACCGATCGGGGTATCGGGCCGCCTGTCGGTGACAGGGGCGGGAGCATCCAACACCTGCGCGGCGAGCACGGCCTGGGCCATCTCTCCCAGGAACGGAGGCTCCCCGCAGAGCAGCTCGTACCCCACCACACTCAGTGCGTAGAGGTCGGCTCGCCCATCGAGATCCGGCTCAGCCAGCGCCTGTTCCGGCGCCATGTAGGCCGGCGTCCCGATCGCGAGCCCTCCGGTGAGCTCCCGTGACTGGGACGACGCCATGCTCACCGCCTTGGCCACCCCGAAATCGGTCACCAGGGCATGCCGCCCGGCGAGGAGGATGTTGTCCGGTTTGATGTCGCGGTGCAGTACTCCCCGGTCGTGGGCGTAGGCCAATGCGTCGGCCACGTCCGCCAGGATCCGGATGACGTCCCCCACCGGGAGCCTGCCCTCCCGAACCAGGCGGTGCCGGAGCGACTCGCCCTCGATGTACGGCATCACCAGGTAGAGCAGCCCCCCGGCTTCCCCCGAGTCGAGCAGCGGGACGATATGGGGGTGCTGCAGCCGAGCGGCGATCTCGATCTCGCGGAGGAATCGCTCCGCGGCAAAGCCGTCGCTCTGATCGGGGTGGAGGATCTTGACCGCCACCTTGCGACCGTGACGGGTGTCTTCGGCCAGCCAGACCCTGGCCATGACCCCGCCTCCCAGCTCGCGCAGCAGCCGGTACCGGGGAGCCAGGAGGGTGGCGTAGTCGGGAGAGCCAGGAGGCATTCGCCAGGGGGATGAAGTACCCGGAGAGTAGGGTACGACGGGAGAGCTCGCCAGAGGAAGGACCGGGGGAACCTTTCCCAACCCTCCGGCGTCTCTGCTCCTTCAGAGCCCCGTCTTGCCGGGTATCCTCTGAACCCGTACCGTCTGTCTCATGCCCGACACCCCGCTCGTGGACCCGATGCTCGGCGGCGTACTGGAGTCCACCGACTTCCTCGACCTGCTGCCGGTGGCGGTGTGCCGCTGGGACATCGCCGGGGGCGTCCCCGCCGGCGTCAGTCCCGCCGAACTCTGCCACACCCTGACCGCCAGTTCACGGGCAGGGTACGCCAATGTGGCGCACCAGCGCCTCCTCGGCATCAAGCGCGAGGAGCTGGGGTCGCTCATCGCGGCGATCGAGCCCCGCGGATGCGGAACCGATCTGACCGTGCTCCGCCGGTTCATCGCGGGCGGCTTCCGGCTGGAACGGTTTCCCCTCCGGGTCATCGGGGCCGATCGCCGGCCCCGGTTCTGTCAGGCTTCCTGGCTGGGGGTGCTGGTCGAGGGCCGTCTCACCGCCATCTGGACCGTGCTCCACGATGTCACCGCCGAGCGGAGCCTCGAGCGGGTCGCCAGCGTCCGGAGCGCCGAGGGGCCCGACGCGATCGTCGGGCAAAGCCCCGCCATCGGTCGGGTAATGGAGAAGATCGATCAGGTGGCGGCGACCGATTCGACGGTGCTCATCCGGGGGGAGACCGGCACCGGGAAGGAGCTGATCGCCCGGGCCATCCACCAGCGAGGCGGGAGACGGGACCAGCCGCTGGTGGCGGTCAACTGCGGGGCGATCGCGGCGACGCTGGTGGAGAGCGAGCTCTTCGGACACGAGAAGGGCGCCTTCACCGGCGCGGTCGCCCGGAAGATCGGCAAGTTCGAGTTGGCCGACGGCGGCACCCTCTTTCTCGACGAGATCGGGGACCTCTCCCTCGAGCTGCAGGTCAAGCTGCTTCGAGTCCTGCAGGAGGGTGAGTTGACCCGGGTCGGGGGGAGCGAGGGCGTGAAGGTCGACGTGCGGATCATCGCCGCGACCCACCGGGACCTTTCGGCGATGGTGCAGGCGGGGAGCTTTCGGCAGGATCTCTACTACCGGCTTAACGTCTTCCCCCTCTCGGTCCCGCCCCTCCGGGAGCGGCGGGAGGACATTCCCCTGCTGGTGAGTCACTTCGCCACCCGCTACGCGGAGCGGCTGGGCAAGCGGATCGAAGTCATCCCGGAGGCCGTCATGACGCAGCTCTCCGGCTTCCACTGGCCGGGGAACATCCGCGAGCTCGCCAACGTCATCGAGCGGTCGGTGATCGTTTCCCAGGGGACTTCGCTGCAACTCGCGGAATGGGTCACGGGCACTCACGTCCCTGTCAGCACCCCGCCGGCGGTCCGGCCGGCGGCCCCGGCGGCCGGCGGGATCGGCGGCGGGAGCGGGCTGCTCGAGATCGAACGGCAACACATCCTGGCCATGCTGGAACGCACCCGCTGGAAAGTGAGCGGCCCGGGCGGCGCGGCGGAACTGCTGGGCCTCAAGCCCACTACCCTGGAAGCGCGGATGAAAAAGCTGGGGATCGTGCGACCGTAGCGGGCCCGACCGAGGCCCCGCCCATCCGCCCCCCAGGCCCGCTCGCCCTACTCCCGTCCGGGGGAGTGATGCTCCCGGCGCTGGTAGGCCATGAAGGTGTGAATCGCCTCACGCGCCTCCCGATCGCTGGTCCGCAGGCGCAGCTCCGCCCCGCGGGGAAGCTCCTTCAGTTCGTACCTGATCCGCTCCCGTCGCTGGTCCATCACGGCTGTCCCCGGCACCGCCTCGGCGTGCACCGCGAACGGGGTGGTGAAGTCGCCTTTGCGGAACTGCGCCGCGATCTGTCGAAAGTGCCGCCGGATGGCGCTCACGTCGGCCGAGTCGCCGGTCAGGCTCAGCAACTCGATCCGGCCCCCATCGTCCAGGCTGTCGAACCGGTGGGCCGATGTGGCCTGGTCGACGCCCATGTACACCCCACCCCGCTGCTGCAGCGCCTGAAAGGCGGAGTCGGTCATCTGCCGGTGATGGGCGGCGTGATCCATCGTACCGCGATCGGTCGCGCCGCTGTCCTGCGCCTGCAGGGACCCGGCGACCGTCAGAACAAGACCCGCGAAGAGCCGGTACATCGCAAACCCCGTGGTAGAAGGTCTCCCAAGTTCGACACCCGGCCGGCCGCCGGCAGGCACAAAAGTCTCTACCGGCGCCGGAGCGCCTCGGGGTCGATCACCCGGTACCGGCCCCGACCTTCGCGCCGAAGCCACCCCTCGTGACAGAAGCGGGCCAGCGCCCGAACCACGACCTCGCGCACCGTGCCGAGCTCCTCGGCGAGCGCGCGCTGGGGCATCCCCAGGTCGAAACCGCCGGCCCCGGCCGTCTGCTGTCGCCGTAACAGGACCTCCGCCAGCCGGCTCTCCACCGACCAGGCGGTATTCCGTTCCAGCAATCCCACCAGGTGGCGAACCCGCCGGGCCAGCCGCACCAGCAGTAACCAGGACAACGAGGCATCGCGCTGCATCACGCGGACCAGGACCTCGGGTGGCAGCACCGCCAGGGTGCAGGGGGTCTCGGCCAGCGCGGTCGCGGGGTAGCCGCCACCGGCGAAGAGGGGCACCTCCCCCAGGGTCTCGCCCGGCCCGCTCTGGTGCACCAGGTGCTGCCGCCCCTGGCGTTCGCTCACCACCCGGACCGACCCCTCGAGGATGATGATCAGTCCGCGGACCGACGCGCCGGCGTGGAAGATCACGGATCCCGCCGGGGTCTCCCGGAGCACCGCACCCCGAGCCAACGCCTGGCGGGTTTCGAGGGCCAGGTCCTGGAGCAGGGCGGACTCCTCCAGCCGAGGGCGGTCGGGCCGCCTTGCCGTGGTCGCTAGCTTACGCCGCATGCCGGAGCTTCCTGAGGTCGAGACGATGGTGCGCGAGGTCCGCCCCGCGCTGGTGGGACAGCGTATCGTGACAGCCGCCCTCTCGCATGTCGATGTGCTGCGCGGTGTCACCCGCCCTCGCCTGCTCCAGACCCTGACCGGGGCCCGGATTCACGACGTCACCCGCCGGGCCAAGCATGCGGTGCTCCATCTCGACCGGCATCGCTTCGTACTCCAGCCCGGTATGACCGGCAACCTGCTGCTGTACGACCGGCCCCTCACCGGCGCCGAGGCGAAATACGCGGTCCTCCGCACCCGGCTCGACAACGGCCACGCCTTCGTCTTCCGCGACGTCCGGCGACTCGGCACCTTGCTGCTCCTCAACGACCGCCAATGGGAGCGCTACGATCGGGCCCTCGGCCCGGAGCCGCTGGATCCGGCGCTGACCCCCGAGCGGTTCGAGCGGGAGCTCTGCCGCTCGAACCAGGCCATCAAGAAGGTCATCATGGACCAGCGCAAGCTGGTCGGGGTCGGAAACATCTACGCCAATGAGGCGCTGTTCGCCGCCGGCATCGATCCCTCCAAGCCCGCGGCCCGGGTCCCGGGCGAGGCCTGGCGCCGGCTGTATCACCATACCCGCCGGATCCTCCAGGCCGCCATCGATGCGGCGGGGACCACCTTCAGGGATTATCGCACCGCCACCGGCCAGCCGGGCGGTTTCCAACTGGAGTTGATGGTCTACGAGCGCGAGGGCGAGCCCTGCCGCCAGTGCGGCATCCGCCTCTCCGGCACCCACCTGATCGACGGACGGATCACGGTGTTTTGTCACCGGTGTCAGCAGTAGGACGGGGCCCGGGCCCGGCGCGCAGGCGGAGGTCGACCGCCGATCAGGACCCTTGACCCTCGACCCTCGACCTTCGACCCTTCTTTGCAGCCCATGGCCACCGCCCTTCGCCTGTCCCTCCCCACCGCGGATCTCTCCGCGCTCCGTGACCGGGTGCGGCGGACCGCCGAGCATCGTCCGGGGGTCTACCGGATGCTCGACCCGATGGGCCGGGTGCTTTACGTCGGCAAGGCGAAGCGGGTCAAGGCGCGGGTGCTGTCGTACTTTGGCGCGGTCTACCCGGAAGACAAGGCCGCCCGGATTCTTCACGCGACCGCCACGATTACCTGGGACTACGTCCCGAGCGAATTCGCGGCACATCTGACCGAGCTCCGCCAGATCGCCCGACACCGCCCCCCGTTCAACCACCACATGAACCGGTCCCGGCGCACCCTGTTCATCAAGGTGTCGGGGGGACTGGCCCCGCGCATCGGCACCGGCGGCGCCACCGGCCGCGAGGACCAGCGCTGGTACGGACCCTTCGTGTCGCCCGGCCGGCTGCAGGAGGCGATCCGGACCCTCAACGACCTGCTGGGACTGCGTGACTGCGCCCCCGCCATGCCGATGGTCTTCGCGGGGCAGACCGATCTCTTCGCCCCGGCCCTCCGGGCAGCCTGCATGCGGCACGAGTTCGGTCTCTGCACCGGGCCCTGCGCCGGGTTCGTCACCGAGCGAGAGTATCAGCGGCGGGCCGAAACCGGCCTCGCCTTCCTCGAGGGGCGCACCATCCAGCCGATCGACCGGATCGTCGACGAGATGCAGCGCGCCTCGGAGGCGGCCGAGTTCGAGCGGGCCGCCAAGTGGCGGGAGCGGTTCGAGCAGCTGGAGTGGCTCCTGGCCGCCACCAGCCGGGCCCGCGCCGCGATCGAAGGGCTGACCTTCGTGTATCGCGACCCCGGCACCTTCGGCGACGACCGCGCCTACCTGGTACGTAACGGAATTGTCCGGGCGAGCTACCCCTGGCCCGGGACTCCCATCGAACGGGAGGCCTTCCAGGGCGTCGTGACGGAAGAGCTCGCCCGGCCCTCTCCAGTGCCGGGCCCGCTGCCTTCGCAGCATCTCGACGAAATTCTTCTACTGATGGCCTGGTTCCGGCGCCACCCCGAGGCCTTCCGCCGTACCTCGACGCTGGAGTCCTGGCTGACCTGACTCGGGCCCCGTCGGGTCTCGATGCGCCCGACTGCAACGTCTCGCGAGTCCCCCATCCGAGCATTTGCCGGCATGGTGCGGACTCGGCGGCCGCGCGCTATCATGGTCTTGTGGAGACCGCCAGCGCCATCGTCGACCATCGGCGTCATTCGAACTCGATGCCCACAACCCGAAAGCGAATCGGATCCTCCAGCCGCCCGTCGGCCACTCACCCGGCCCGGGCTGGGGGCGCCTTCGGCATCGCCCTGGGGATCCTCCTGGGCGCCGGCGCCACGATCCGGCCGCTGCCGGCCCAGACCCAGCGCGCCTGGTCCGATCTCGAGCAGTATCAGACCGTACTCGCCTCGGTCTCCGACACCGTCCAGCTCCGCCGCTCGGAACGTTCCTCCCATGGTCGGGGAGCAACCTCGGAGACCGAGGCGCGGCGGCTGGTCCGCCGGGGCCTGATCCGGATCCGCCTGGGGGAGATGGGCGACGGCCTCAGCTTTGGCCGGGCGGCGCGCGATTTCTCCGGGGCCGCGAGGGCGGAGCCGGACTGGGCCTTCCCCTGGTACGGTCGGGGCGTGGCGTTGCGGGGCCAGTACCAGTGGCTTGCCGATGACAGGATGAACATCGGCAAGCGGGTGGGGTTCGGCTCGTTGGAGGACGCTGTCGAGGCCTTCGCCGAGGCGCTCCGGCGGGAACCCGACTACGTCCCTGCCCTACGCGCGCTCTATGAGGCGGGCGTTACCCTGCGGGACACCGTACGCCTCGCGACCGTGGTACTCCCGGCGCTTCGGGCCGCGGTGCAGGCGGGCGTCGTCGATCCCGAGGTGTTGCGGGCCCTCAACCGGGCGGAGCGGGTGGTGGGCGACCAGGCGCGCGCGGTCGAGGCCGCCCGGGCGCTCGTGGCGCGGGACGATGCGGCGGGGTTGGCGCTCCATGAGCTGGCGGCGAGCGCCCTGGCCCTGGGCGACCCGGTCGGAGACTCCGCCTACTACGCCGGCGCCGCGCTCGACGACTCGATCGCCGTGGCGGCCTATCGGGAGGACCTGGCCCTCATCGCCGACGATTCGGTGCTGGCCGGGTTCGATGCCACCCGGGGCGCGGCCCGGGCCGAGTGGTTGCGCACCTTCTGGACCGATCACGGACGGGCCGCGTTCCGCAGCGACGCCGAACGGCTGCGCGAGCATTACCGCCGCATTGCCCACGCCGAGCGGTACTTCGGGCTCGAGGTCAACCGGCGGCACTACACCGACGGCGACGAGCCCGGCAGCAACGGCTTCGGTCACGGCGATTTGTACCGCTCCGGCAGCCTGCGCTTCGACGACCGCGGCATCGTCTACGTCCGCTACGGTGAACCCAGCGCCAAAGTGCTCACCGTCACCTACGGGATTCAGCCCAACGAGACCTGGACCTATCGCCGGGCGGATGGCGACTATCTCCTCCACTTCGCGGCCAACCCCGGCGGCGACATCCACGATTATCGCCTGATTCCGAGCGTGGCCTCGATCGGCGGGGTGGACGCGATCGCCGACTCCCCGGCGACGCTCTTTGCCTTCACCGATCGCTGTCGGATCTACCCCCCGTACTGCAAGTACCTCAACTGGGGGTCTTTCGGGCAGGCCCGCATTCTCCGCGAGGAGCGGGCGATCGTCCGGGCCAGTGTCACCCAGACGGTGACCACCGACGGCCATGAGCTGCGTTTCGCCCGCGCGCTGGACGCGGTGGCCAAGGCCTTTGCCGTCGGGGAGGCCGGTGACCGGCAACTGGTGCACGTGGTTTACCAGGTGGCGCTCCAGCGACCCGACTCCCTCGCCGAGGACGTCGTCTTCCGGACCCCGCTCCGGGTGCGCGTGAACCTGATGGACAGCGCCGGCCGGAGCCGGGCCTGGCTCGACACCGCCACCAGCATCCTGACCCAGGGCGGCGGGATCACCCGCGAGCAGGTCGACGCGGTCGGCCGGGTCACCCTCCCCGTCCCGGCCGGGGTGTGGCGCTACCAGATCGCACTCTCCTACGACGACAGCACCGGCAGGGTCATCCGGAGCGACAACGTCGCGGTCGGCCGGTTCGACGGCCGCACTCTTGCGGTCAGCGACCTGGTGCTGTCGAAGGATGGCAAGGGCGCCCCCTGGGTTCCCGCGCCGGGCGACACCGCCTGGTTCAACCCCCGAACCACCTGGAGCCGCGAGGACGTCCTCGCCGTCTACCACGAGGTGTATGGCCTGACACCGGGCACGGAGTATCGGGAGGAACTGGTGCTGCGACGGGGCAAGAAGGCCGAGCTGACGCTCGGCTGGTCGGGCGTGGCGCGGGAGCCGACCCTGCGGGTGGCGCGGATGCTGGCGCTCACCAAGGTGAAACGGGGCGACTACCTGATGGAATTCGTAGTGACCTTGCCGGATGGGAGAAAGGCCTCCACTCGACAGCCGATCACGGTGGAGTAGGCTCTACTCGCTCAGCACCACCGCCCAGAGCGAGGGACGCCGCTCCACCTCGGTGGCCTGCCGGATCCCGGCGGGGGCGGGCCAGATGTGCCAGCCGTGGGGATCGTTGTCGTAGACCCGGAACGCCATCCCCGGGTGCCTGGCACCCGCCTCGCCGAACCATGCCGGATCCAGTCGCAGTTCGAGGGACCACCCGCCTTCCTCGTCGATCGATCGCACCTCCCACCCCCCTCCGCTCCGGGCCCGCCCGAGGCGCCAGTCGGGGTCGCCTCTGGGCGCCTGCCACTGTCCCGCATCGCTGCCTCGGAACACCACCGAGCTGTCGAGCACCCGGCGCAGGTACCACTGGAAATCGTCGTGGTCGGGCGCGGCGCTCCGGTCACCCCGGGTGTCGATACTGATGACCAGGTCATCGCCCCAGTAGAACGTGGAATCGGGCAGTCGGGCCGCGAGATAGATCTCTCCCCCATAACTCCGCAGCCACAGCTCGACCGTCCCCGCCGGTCGCGCGATGGTGGCGCTGGGCGCGCCGTACTCGGCCGCGTCGGCCCGACCGTCGAACACCGGGGCGCGGGGCGCGGCAGTGACCCGAAGGGTGTCGCCCAGGAGGGCCAGGGTGGCGAGGAGGATCATGTTACTCGTCGGCCGGCGTGAGCGGCACCAGGCGGGCGCGTGGCGGGAGGCCGGCCTCCAGCTCCATGATGCCGACCGAGGCGGGCAGATCGAACCGTCGGGCCCCGGCCCCGCCGGGATTCATGACCGTCACCACCAGATCGACGGTGGTGAGCAGGGGCCGGTGGGTGTGCCCGTAGATGATCACGTCCGCTGTGGGATAGGCGGCCTGGGCCTTTTCGGGCGTCGGGCTGCCGAGCTGGTCGCCGTGCAGGACCACGAAGTCGAGCCCTTCGATCCGGGCCTGGAGCACGGCGGGCACCCGGGCCCGGATATCGAACCCGTCGGTGTTGCCGTAGACCGCGAGGACCGGGGCGATGGCCTCCAGCTCGGTAAGGAGATCGAGCGGACCGATGTCGCCGGCGTGGATGATCCGGTCGACGTCTCTGAAGACTTCGAAGACCTCAGGCCTCAGCAGTCCATGCGTGTCCGCAATGATCCCCAGCCTCATCCTTCAAGAGACCTCACCAGAGAGGCGCCGAGACGCGGAAGGCCGCAGAGCACCCGCGGAGGCTACCGGGGTCCTGTGCGTCTCCGCGACTCCGCGACGAGGTTCTGCTTCTCACGACCCCTGCCAGCGGGGTGCTATCTCGATCTCGAGCCCCAGTTGATCGATCACCCGCTGCACCACGAAATCCACCAGCTGCGAGATCTGGGTCGGCCGGTGATAGAAGCCCGGTGCGGCGGGGACGACCACGGCTCCGGCCTCCGTCACCGCGGTGAGGTTACGGAGGTGGATGAGGGAGAGCGGTGTCTCACGCGGCACCAGCACCAGCTTCCGGCGTTCCTTGAGGGCCACATCGGCCGCCCTCTCCACCAGCGAGCGGCTGGTCCCGCCGGCGATGGCGGCAACCGTGCCCATCGAGCAGGGGCAGATCACCATCCCCGACGAGGGGGCCGAGCCGGAGGCGGGAAGGGCCCCGCGGTCGTCGTCCGGAAAGAACCGGATACTGGACCAGTCGCCCCCCGTGGCGGCCTTGAGCGCCGTGTCGTTCTCGATCCCGGTTTCGGCGGTGATCAGGCGCCAGCCGTGGCTCGAGACGATGAGCCAGGTGGGCACCCGGTGCCGCGCGAGTACCTCGAGCAGTCGGAGCGCGTAGGGCGCCCCGCTGGCGCCGGTGATCGCGAAGACGACCGGATCCATCAGCGACCGCGCTGATTACCGCTCGGCGTCCGCACCGGATGCGGGTTGGGGCGCGGCGGCGGGACCTTGGGCGCCGCGGTCGCCCCCTTCTCCGGATGCGGCTTGCCGGGCGGATTCCCCCGGCGCGGAATCAGGTTCTCCTTCGGCGGACGCTTGCTCATGACTACCTCCGACTCGTGACTCGTGACTCTAGACTCCTGCCTCCGCGACCCTCGACCCTTCCACTCACACCAGCCGATCCACCAGCGCAAACCCGAAGACCGTCACGCTCATTACGCCGTTCATGGTGAAGAAGGCCGCGTCGAGCCGGGACAGATCGCCCGGCTTGACCAACTGATGCTCCCAGGCAAGGATCGCGGCCGCCACTCCCACCCCGAGGTAGTACCAGACCCCGAACCCGGCGCCGTAGCCGAATAACGCCAGGGCCGGAATCGTGACCCCGTGGAGCAGTTTGGCGAGAAGGATGCTGTTCCGCTCGCCCAACCGGACCACCGCGCTCTTGAGCCCCTCGCCCTTGTCGAAGGCGGCGTCGGGCAGGGCGTAGAAAATGTCGAACCCGGCCACCCAGGTGGCCACCGCCACCGAGATCGCGATCAGCACCCACCAGGGCTCGCTCCACCGGCCGATGATGGCGAGATAGCCGCCCACCGGCGCGATCGCGAGGGAGAGCCCGAGCCAGAGGTGGGGCCACCAGGTGAAGCGCTTGCTGAGGCTGTAGAGCATGATCCAGCCCAGGGCCACCGGGGAGAGCGCAAAGCAGAGCGGGTTGAGCGTCCAGGCCGCGCCGAGGAAGATCACCCCCGCCAGGACGACCGAGACCCAGGCCTGGGTCAGGCTAAGCGACCCACGCGGCAGCTCGCGGTTGAGGGTCCGCG
Source organism: uncultured Gemmatimonadaceae bacterium (assembly GCA_964642475.1). Taxonomy (GTDB): domain Bacteria; phylum Gemmatimonadota; class Gemmatimonadetes; order Gemmatimonadales; family GWC2-71-9; genus JADJOM01. The sequence goes on from CAZXRC010000011.1 coordinate 57,596, forward strand.
GGTTCCGGGCATCGAACTGCCGGTCGGCGATCCGGTTGAAGCCCATCGCGACCCACCGGGCGGCGCTGAACGCCACCACCACCAGCCCCACCATCCGCCAGGTGACCGTCCCCAGGAACGACGCCTCGAGCACCCCCAGCAGCGCGAACGGCAGCGCGAAGAGCGTGTGGGGCAGCTTGACGAAGTTGATGTAGCGGACGACCAGCGATTCGCCCGCGAACGTCTGGCCTTCCCTCGACACCGCGCTCATGCGGGGCTCCGCGGGTTCACCGCAGAGGCGCAAAGGCGCAGAGGGCCGCAGAGGGTCAATCGCGAGGCAGAGAAACGAATCACCAGAATCCTGAGAAAAAGAAAATGAACAACAAAAAGCAAGAAACAGAAATTCAAGAGCGCTACGGTTGTCGGATTGCCCGGCCACGATCCCTCTGCGGACCTTTGCGCCTCCGCGTCTCTGCGGTGAGGCAATTCAAGGAAGCCGGATCCCGAGGCTGGGCCAGAGGTCGTCCACCCGCTTCCTGGTGGCTTCGTCCATCGTGATCAATTCCGGCCACTCCCGGGTGAAGCCTTCGTCCTTCCACTTGCGGGTCGCGTCGATCCCCATCTTGCTCCCGAAACTGAAATGCTGGCTCGCGTGGTCCAGCACGTCCACCGGCCCCTTGGTGAACCGGGTGTCGCGCTCCGGATCGATGTTGTTGAGCGCCACCCACCAGGCCTCATCGGGGTCGCGGACGTTCACATCCTTGTCCACGACCACCAGCACCTTCGCCAGCGACATCAGCCCCGCGCCCCAGAGGGCGTTCATCACCTTGTAGGCCTGGCCGGGGTATTGCTTGTCGATCGATACGAACACCAGGTTGTGGAAGATGCCGTAGGCCGGCATGTGATAGTCCACGATTTCCGGTACCGTCAGTCGGAGCAGCGGGAGGAAGATCCGCTCCGTGGCATGGCCGAGGTAGTAATCCTCCATCGGCGGGCGGCCCACCAGCGTGGCGGGGTAGATCGGGTTCCGGCGCATGGTCACCGCGGTGACGTGCACCTTCGGGTAGAGATCCGCCAGCGAATAGAACCCGGTGTGGTCCCCGAACGGCCCTTCCATCACCAGCGGCTCCGCCGGGTCGATGTACCCCTCCAGTACGAAATCGGACTCGGCGGGGACCTCCAGATCCGAGGTCAGCGCCCGGCAGAGCGCCACCGGCGACCGTCGCAGGAAGCCGGCGAAAATGAACTCGTCGATGGTCGGCGGGAGCGGCGCCGAGCCGGAGTACATGCTCGCGGGATCGGCCCCGATCGCGATCGCCACCGGCATGACCCTTTGCTGGCCTGCCAGCTCCCGCCAATGCGCCGCCCCGCTCTTGTGCCGCTGCCAGTGCATCGCCACCGTGTTCTTGCCCAGCACCTGCACCCGGTACATCCCGACGTTGCGGACCCCGGTCCGGGGGTCCTCCGTGATCACCATCGGCAAAGTGATGTAGCGGCCGCCGTCCCCCGGCCAGGTGGTGAGAAACGGGATCCGGTCGAGATCGACCTGGTCCCCCTTCCAGACGGTCTCCTGACAGGCGCCCCTCCCCCCCCCGATGCGCGGCGGGAACTTGGCGATCTCCGCCAGCCGGGGGAGCATCGCCAGCTTGCCGAGGAGCCCCTCGGGCACCTTGAGCTGGAGCATCTCGGAGATCCGGCCGCCGACCTCGTCCAGGTCCTGCACCCCGAGGGCGAGACACATCCGCCTCATCGAGCCGAAGAGGTTGATACCGACCGGGTAATCGCTCCGCTGCCCGCTTTCCAGCACCGCATGCTCGAACAGGAGTGCGGGCCCGCCGCCGGGGCTCTTCATGCACCGGTCGGCGATCTCGGCGATCTCGAGTCGGGTGCGCACCGGCTCCTTCACCCGGACCAGCTCGCCCTGCTTTTCGATCTCGGCGACAAATTCCTGCAGGGTATCGATTGCCATGCGCCTCGTATGTGCCGCGGTGGATCCAGTGACGCGCTCCCGGGCCTACGGCTTCACGCCCACATGGATCGCCGCCAGCCCCCCGAACAGCAGCGTATACTCCACCTGGGCGAACCCCTGCTCGCGCATCCGGTCGCAGAGCGCCTCGGGTTCGGGGAACTCCAGCACCGATTGGGGGAGGTAGGAATAGGCCTCACCATGGCGCGATACCAGGCGGCCGACCAGGGGCAACAGCCGCCGGAAATACACGAAGTACATCCCCCTGAGCGGTTGCCGCGGCGGGGTGGTCAGTTCGAGGACCACGAACCGCCCCCCCGCCTTGAGCACCCGGTGGGCTTCGGCCAAGCCCTGGTCGAGATCGGCCAGGTTGCGGACCCCGAACCCGACCGTGACGCCGTCAAAGGTGGCGTCGGGAAAAGGCAACTCGAGGGCGTCGGCGTTGACCGGACGCACCTTGTCAGATTTCGTACGTCCCAGACTCAGCATGGGGAGGACAAAATCCGCCCCGATGATCCGGCCGGCAAAGCCGGGGGCCCGGCTCAACGCCACCGAGAGGTCGAGCGTACCGGCACAGAGGTCGAGATACGTCCCCGTGGGCACCCGTTCCCACTTGAGGCATGCCACCGCCTGCCGGCGCCAGCGCCGGTCAACGTTGAGACTCAGAGCATGGTTGAGGAAGTCATAGCGCGGGGCAATGGCGGTAAACATCGCCCGGACGTAGGACCGCTTCTCCCGGCCGCCGGAGAGCGGTAACTTCCTATCTGTGGCTAACATAGGCGCGCAAGATATCTCTCTTCGAAGCGGCAGTGCAAGCTGCCGCAGCGCCCGTGGCTGAGCGGACCGATCTCGCCTCCCAGACCGACCAGGAGATCGTCGCCCTCGCCCGGGAAGGCCGCGAGGCCGCGTACCGTGAGCTGATCCGGCGGTACGAGCGCCCGGTCTTCTCGCTCATCCTGCGGATGGTCCGCGATCGGCAGCTGGCTGAGGACCTCTCCCAGGAGACCTTCATCAAGGCCCTGAACGCGATCGCGACCTATCGGCCCGAATTCAAGTTCTCGAGCTGGATCTTCAAGATCGCCAACAACGCCGCGATCGATCACCTGCGTCGGCGCGAAGTGGACACCCTCTCGCTGGACGGGGCGCCCAACGCCACCAGCCAGGAGGACATCGAAGCCACGGCGCTCCAGGTGGGCGACAAGGGGGAAACGCCCCTGGCCGAGCTGGAGGCCCGCGAGCTCGGCACCGCCATCGAGCGAGCCATCGGACAGCTTCGGCCGGAGTATCGCAGCTGTATTCTGCTGCGCCATGTCGAAGGCATGGCGTATGAGGAAATCGCGCAGTTGCTGGACCTGCCCCTCGGAACCGTGAAGACGTATATCCATCGCGCCCGTCACGAATTGCGGGGCATGTTGGCCGGTCTCAGAGACTGAAACCGCCCTTGGGGGAGACCGTAGGAGCCGCTATGCATGACGAACCCGTTCACCTCGGCCCTGACGAACTGGACCTCTGGTTGGACGGCCGTCTCCCCGAAGCCCGTACGTCCCATCTCGAAACGTGCCCCAGCTGCCTGCAGGCCGCCGAAGAGACCCGGGACATCGTGCTGCAGCTCTCCACCCTCCCCCGGATCGCGCCGGAGCGGAGTCTGGTGGATCAGGTCATGGCCCGGGTCCAGGTGAGTGCCGTCACCTCGGCCCACCTGGCCCCTGAGGACCTCGATCTCTGGGTCGACGGACTCCTTCCGCCCCGCCGGGAAGCCCATCTCCGCGACTGCCCCGACTGTCAGGCCCTCGCCAACGCGGAGCGGGTCCTGGTGCTTCGGCTCCAGCAGGTTCCGTTGTTCAATCCGGCCCCGGGCTTCAGCGAGCGGGTCATGAACCGGGTGCATATCCCGGTGACCTCCTTCGCGGGGGCCTGGCGCTTCTGGCGCACTCGGGTCTTCGCCAATCCGGTCCGCGTGGCCGCCGCCGCGAGTGCGGCCGTGGTGCTGGGCGGTTCGCTCGCCGCGAGTGCCGCCTGGGCCGCCGCCCATCAGGACCAGATCAGCGGGGTGGCCCCCTGGCTGCTCGATCAGGCGCAGCACCTCTGGAACCAGGGACTCACGCTGGCCGGCGCCACTCTCCAGCAACAGAGATGGTACGCCCCGCTCAAGGCCGCACTGACTCCGGGGCGGGCCGCGGCGGCGGGAACCACCGTGCTGGCGCTCTATGGCGCCGGGGTCGTGGCCATGCGCCGGCTCCTGGCTCTCCCCACTGCACAGGTCTCCCGTGCCCTTCCCTGATCGCGGCCGCGCCGCGATCCTGCCGGGCGTCGGCGCGTTGCTCTGCCTCGCGCCGACGTTGCTTTTCGCCGGACCCGCGGATGGCCTTACCGGGCTTAAGAACCGCATCGGGAACGTCACCCATCTGTTCCAGGACGACCAGAGCCGGGTGGTGCTGGACCACGGTACCGCGGTCGGCGCCGACGGAGCGAGTCTCTACTTCCAGTACGATGATGGCGGGGCACTCACGCTCTCGCTCGACCACGGCAACGTGATGCTGGGCGGGCATTCGGTCGGCCGGTATCCCACCGGCGGCGCGCTGCAGCAGGGGTGGCGCCAGCTGGTGCTGGATGCCTCCCGCACCGACACGCCGGCCGCCCTGGCGCTGCTGCGCAGCTGGCACCCCAACGGGCTCTCCCGCGATGAAGAGGGCTACCTCTCCTTGATGCACGAGAAGGTCGCGGCGCTCTCCGCCCCGCCCCGGGATGCCGCGCCGCTCCAGGACGTGGCTCCGGCAGAACCCGGCGGTCTGGTGATCGATCTCTCCGACCTGGACGATCCTACCCGCCTGGCTCCGCTGCTCCGCTCCGCCGCGGGGCTTCGGGGTCCCGCCCTCCGCATCACCGTACCGGGAGGGCGCGCCTACGCCGGCGAGTTCAGCGTGGGCACCGGCGAACGGCTGCGTGGGCCGATCCTGGTGCTTCGGGGCAATGCCGAGGTGTTCGGCACCGTGGAGGGAAATCTGGCCGCGGTAGAAGGCAACGTGGTGGTGCATCCCGGCTCCGTGATCACCGGCGATGTGCTCACGGTGGCCGGCGAGGTCCGGGACCTGGGCGGCGACATCCGTGGCCGGATTCACACCCTCGACACCCGCCGCTCGGCCCCGATCCCCTCGGCGGAATCCGCCTCGCTTTCGCCCCTCCTGCGGCTGGCCAAGAACGCCGCCGGCGTGGGCGGCGTGTTCTTCACGCTGCTTCTGGTGGGCCTCGGACTGGTGCTGTTCGCCCGGGCCCCGCTCGAAGTCGTGAGCGATACCGTGCTCCACTCCTTCAGCCGGTCCTTCCTGGTCGGACTCCTGGGCCAGGTGCTGATTCTCCCCACCTTCGGCATGCTGGTGGTGGGCCTGATCCTGACGGTCGCGGGGATCCTGCTGGTCCCCTTCGCGGTCATCGTCTTCACGCTGCTGCTGGTGCTCGCGGTGCTGGGCGGGTTCCTGGCCATCGCCCACGCGATGGGCGAGTCGATCACCCGTCGCCAGCTGGCGCGGGGCATGTCGATGCACTCCGCCAACAGCTATCGATACGTCGCCGTCGGACTTGGCGCGGTGGCCCTGCTCTGGCTCGCCTGGGTGCTGTTCGGGTGGGTCCCGTTCGCGGGGATGCTGGTGTTCGTCACGGCCATTCTGGTGACCTGGATGCTGGCGACGGTAGGCTTCGGCGCCGCGCTCCTCTCCCGCGCCGGACTCCGGGAGCACTTCGCCGGCCGCCTCATTCCCACCGAGTCGCTGACCGACGAGTACCTCTGGGCCACACCCCAGTTCGGCGTCACCGCGGTGAAGCGCCCCGGTCGGAGCGACCGGACCCCGCCGCCGGTCTGAGATCGGGTGGGCGGGGCGGCTAGCCCAGCCGGGCCCGAACCCTCCCCCCCACGCCCAGTCCCAGCCGGCGCGACGCCGACCCGTCGCGCACCGCGATCTCCACCGTCCCGCCCGACCCGATGTAGGCCAGCAGCGCCCCCGTCTCGACATCGGCAAAGGTGGTCCGGAGCGGCCCGACGGTCAGCGATTCGGCCTCCAGCACGGCATAGGCCGGGACGTACTCGCTGGTGAGGTTGGTGACGAGGTTGCCGTAGCGGTCGACGTGGATCACTTCGCCGATGACCATCTTCCCTTCGTAATGCGGTGCTGCGCCACTCAGCCGCCGGGGAATGGCGGTGTAGCGCGGGCCCAGCCGGTCGAGCGCCTCGCCCCGGGCCAGATGCGCCGCCGCCGGGGCGAAGATATCCCGCCCATGAAAGGTGGCGGACGCGCCCGGCGGGGTTGGCAGCTGGACCGCCTCGACCTCCGCCCCCCGGATGACTCCCCCGAAAAGCCCGTTGTCCGGCCCCACGAACGTCTGGCCTCGGGTCCGGAGCGCCAGCGCCGCGCGGGCGGTGCCCACCCCCGGATCTACTACGGCGAGGTGCACGGTCCCGGGGGGGAAGGCGGTCCAGGCCCGGGCCAGGATGTAGCCGGCGGAGGCCACGTCGCCCGGGCCGATTTCGTGGGTGATGTCCACCAGGGTGACTCCGGGCGCCTGACTCAGGAGCACTCCCTTGACCTCGGCGACGTAGGAGTCGGATGTGCCGTAGTCCGTCAGGAGAGTTATGATGGTCATGGGGGGTAAAGTACCACGGTTCCAGGCCCCCGCGTTCCGAGTTCAACGGCCCACGGCCAGTCACCCGACCGGGGCACAGGTGGCGGCATAATGGAATTCACGACCCTGCGAGAGGCGCTGAAGGGCCGCTATGTCCTCGACCGGGAACTCGGCCGGGGAGGAATGGGGGTGGTCTTTCTGGCCCGCGACGTTGCCCTCGAGCGTCCCGTCGCCATCAAGCTGCTGTCTCCCACGCTGAGCTCGATCCCTGGCCTCAGGCAGCGCTTCCTGGCCGAAGCTCGCACCGCCGCCAGGCTCTCGCATCCCAACATCATTCCGGTACACTCCGTCGAAGAGGCCGGCACCCTGGTCTGGTTCGTCATGGGCTATGTGGCCGGCGAAACCCTGGCCCAGCAGGTTCGTCGCGACGGCCCGCTCCCGGCGCGGGACGTGACCCGGCTGGTTCAGGAGGTGGCCTGGGCCCTGGCCTATGCTCACCAGCACGGGGTAATCCACCGGGATGTGAAGCCCGAAAACATCCTGCGCGAGCGGGGGAGCGGCCGGGCCATGGTCGCGGACTTTGGCATCGCCCGGGTGGCGGATGAACCGGGCGCGTCGCCCCAGGGTGAACTGATGGGGACGCCCCGGATGGTGAGTCCCGAGCAGGCCAGCGGTGAGCCCCTGGACGGCCGGAGCGATCTCTATTCTCTCGGGGTCACCGCGTTCTACGCCCTGACCGGACGTTACCCGTTCGAGGGGGACAACGTCGGTCAGCTGCTGGCGCAGCATCTGACCATCCCCGCTCCGCCGGTGGCGAGCCTCCGGGGCGGGCTCCCGGCGCCGCTGGCGCTGGCCGTCGACCGGTGCCTCGCCAAGTCCCCGGATGAGCGATACGCCGACGGGGAGGCCTTGGCCGCGGCCGTCGGTGCGGCCCATCCGGCGCCGGTCCCCCGTATCCTCAGTCAGCTCACCCGCGAGCTCTCGAGCCTCGGGGTGGATATCATCAGTTTCGACTCACTGGTGGTGGTGGCGGTCGTCACGATGGTGCTGACCCCAGACTTCTTCGGCTTCACGTACGTCTATACCGTCGCACTCGGCCTGGCCCTCGCCGCCATTGCCGGCATCCGGGGCATCTCGCTTGCCCGGCTGGTCCGTGAAGCGACCCGCGAAGGATGGACCCAGGACGATCTCGCGGCGGCGGTGCAACAGGACGCCCGCGAGGCCGAGGAGCGAGGGCCTCCACCCCCGCTGGGGAAGCGTATTGCGCTGTATGGCGCGGGGATGGCCGCCATGCTGCTCTTCTGGCTGGGGCCCAAGCAGTGGGGGTTGGGCCACGCCGACACACTGCCGGGCCTCATCATCGAGCTGCTCGCGCTGGGCGGCCCGGTGGCACTGGGGCGCTGGCTGGGTACGGCGCTCGAGGCGCCGCGCTCGGGTCGCCCAGGGCTGCTGACCCGCTTCTTCCTTCGATTCAAGGCCGGGATGTTCTTCCGCCTGCTGGGGGCCCGGAAACCGGAAGCGGCCTCGGCGCTCCTCCCCGCATCCGACCAGCCGACCGCCGTTCTCCTGGCCCACCAGGCGCGCGAGCTGATCAAAGGGCTGCCGGCGGAAGATCGCGAAGGGCTCGCGGGGCTATCGGGTGCGGTGGTCCGGCTGGAGGCCGACGCGGACCGGCTGCGGCAGCGACTGGCGCTGCTGGACGGAGCCCTGAGCGAAGTGGGCCACGGCGCACCCCAACGGGCGGCAGCCAGCGCCGAAATCGAAGCGGAACGCACCCTGGTGCGCCGCCAACTGGCCGAGACGGTCAGCGCGCTCGAGACAATCCGGCTGGATCTGCTGCGACTTCGGGCGGGAGTGGCGGACCGGGGCGGGTTGACCCGGTCGCTCGATCAGATCCGACAGTTGAGCGCGGGGGTGGACGCCCTGCTGGCCAGCCGGGAGTAGTCAGCCGCGCAGGATCGGCAGGGCGATGGCACGGCCACTCACCGCCGTCACCAGCGCATCGACGACGCCGCCCAGCGCCACGGCCGCAGGACTCTCCGGCTCGGCCACCACGATCGGCTTGCCGCGATCGGCCAGCTCGGCCAACCCCGGCTGCAGCGGCACGGTGCCGAGAAGCGGCACCCGCAGCTCCTCCGCCAGGCGCCTTCCCCCGCCCGATCCGAACATCTCGAGGGTGCGGCCGGTCTCCGGGTCGGTCCAGGCGCTCATGTTCTCCACGATCCCTGCCACGGGCACGTTCACCTTTTCGAACATCTTGGCGCCGCGGAGCGCGTCGCCCACCGCCACCTCCTGAGGGGTGGTGACGATGACCGCGGTGGACACCTGGCAGCTCTGCACCAGCGAGAGCTGGGCATCGCCGGTCCCCGGCGGCAGGTCGACGATGAAGTAGTCGAGCTCGCCCCAGTCCACGTCCCGCAGAAACTGCTGCACGATCTTCATGATGATCGGCCCGCGCCAGATGGCCGGCGCATCCCGGTCCACCAGGAAACCGAGCGACATCAGCTTGACGCCCCAGGCGAGGAGCGGCTGGATCTTCCCCTGCACCACCGGCGGTTTCTCGAAGACGCCGAACATCCGCGGGATATTCGGGCCGTAGATATCGCCGTCCATCAGCCCCACCCGCTTGCCCCGCCTGGCCAGGGCCACCGCCAGGTTGGCGGAGACGGTGGACTTGCCCACGCCGCCCTTCCCCGACGAGACCGCAATGATCCGACCGAGGTTGGGGAGGTCGGCGGGTTGGGGCGCCGGCGGGGCCATTCCCGCGGCCGCCTGGGTCTGGCCCGGGGGCGGATGGGAGCCCTTGGCGGCGCCACCCGGATCGACCACACTGATCCGGAGTTCCTGCGGGTTCACGCCCTCGATGGCCCGGATGGCTCCGCGGGCCTCACGTACGAGGGTCGCGGGATCCTCGCGGCCGAGGAGGAAGGTGAACGAGACCTTGCCGTCGTCGGTGACGATGAGGTCCCGGATCATCCCAGCCGACATCAGGTCGTTCTCAAGCCGGGGGTTCTGAATCCCGGAAAGGGCCGCCGCGACTCTGGCGGCCAGGGGTCCTGGCATACTCGTTCCTTTCCGTCGTCGTCTCCGGGGGCGGAGCGACGAGGGACCTACCTTGCCCGGGCGCGGTGCCTGGACGAGTAGATCCCTCGCTCCGGTCAGGACGACCTGAAATCTGCCTCTAGATCGACTCCACCAATTTCACTTCGGGCACCAGCTGCCGGAGCCGCGTCTCGATCCCCTGCTTCAGCGTGATGGTGGAGGCGGAGCAGCCATGGCAATGCCCGCCCAGGCGGAGCAGGAGCCGGCCATCGACCTCGTCAAAGTCCACCACCTCCACGCTCCCCCGGTGGGACGCGATGTAGGGCCGCAGGGTGTCGAGGGTCTGTTCGATGCGCGTCAGTGTGTCTTCCACGATCTGCTTTCCATCCAGGTGTCCCGGAACCTAATCCCGAAGGCTCCGGGGCACACGATCAGGCCGGGCTCGAGCCATTCCCGGTCAGGTAGTGCCGCGCCGCGGTCAGCACGGTGGTCTGCACCTCGGCCATGGAGCCCTCGAGGGAGAGGCCCGAGGCCTTGGTGTGACCGCCACCCCCATAGGGCCGGGAGAAGGCGGCCACGTCGACCGCGCCCACCGACCGGAGGGAGACCTTCACCCGGCCGGCCGCGATCTCGCGGAAGAGCAGGGCCATCCGGACCCCGGTGATGCTGCGTGGCACCTCCACGATGCCATCGAGATCGTCCGGGGTAGTGCCGAGGCGCTCCATCGCCCCGGGAGGCACGGTGACCCAGGCCAGCCCGTACTCCGGTTCGATCACGAGGGTCTGCAGGGTCTCGGCCAGGAGCCGGGCCCGCCCTTCGGGGGCATTGGCGTAGACATCGAGATAGATCTGCTCCGGATCGAGCCCGGTCTCGAGCAGCGCCGCCGCGGTCCGGAGTACCGCCGGCCGGGTGTTGCTGAACCGGAATCCGCCGGTGTCGGTGAGGATCGCGACATAGAGCGCCCGTGCCGCCATCGGCGTGAGGGGCCAGCCGTTGGCCTCGGCCAGCTGGAAGATCAGCTCTCCGGTGGCCGAGGCCTCGGGGTCGACGTAGCGCGCCCCGTCGGGGAGATGGCCCTGGCTCACATGGTGGTCGACACAGGCCACCGGCACACCCCGCTCGAGGACCGTCTGGCTCAACATCCCGAGCCGTCCGACATCGGAAATATCGAGCACCAGGATCAGGTCGGCGCGGCGCAGCTCCTTCACCGCTTCGTGGGTGCGGTCCACCCCGGGGAGATCCTTGAAAAGGAAGCGATAGCGGTCCGGGGTGGGCGAGGGATTGGTGACAACGGCGTCGATGCCGCGATCCTTGAGCAGATGCACCAGGCCGGCCTCGCTGCCGAGTCCGTCGCCGTCAGGGTTCACATGGGTGGTGACACAGATCCGCTGGCCCGGGGTAAGGTGAGCGGCGAAGGCGCGCGCCTGGGCGACGCGTTCGAGCGAAAGCATGGTGGTCATGGCGCGGGGAAAGTAGGCACGGGGCCGGAGGGGCGGTAGGGCTCGTAAGCCCGGATAGCACAACGCGACGAGGGATCCCTGATCGGCGGACCGGGGATCCCTCGCGACGCGTGGGACGACCGTCCCACGCCGGCGGTGCGCTTACCGGTTCGCGTCCGCTCCCCGATTGAGGACCGAGTGCGTCCGGCCGAACCCGAAGTAGATCACCAGCCCCAGGGCCATCCAGATCGCCAGCCGGAGCCAGGTATCGGTGGGCAGGCCGTACATCATGTAGCCGCAGATCAGGATGCCGAGGATCGGCACCACCGGCACCATGGGGGTCCGGAAGGGCCGCGGCAGGTCGGGCTGGGTGTTGCGCAGCACCAGGATGCCGCCGCAGACGATCACGAAGGCGAGCAGGGTGCCGATCGATACCAGCTCGCCCAGCAACCCGATCGGGAACAGCCCGGCGATCAGCATCGCCACCACACCGGTCACGATGGTGGAGATGTACGGCGTCCGGAACTTGGGATGGACCTTGCCGAACACCGCCGGGAGGAGGCCGTCCCGCGCCATGGTGAAGAAGATGCGGGGCTGGCCCATCAGCATCACCAGCACCACCGAGGCCAGGCCCGCGATGGCGCCCACGTTGACCAGGTACCCCAACCACGCCAGGGCCGGTCCCGCCTTCTCGATGGCCACGAACACCGGGTGCGGCACATTGAGCTCGCTGTAGTGCGCCATGCCGGTCATGACCAGCGCCATGAGGATGTACAGGACGGTGCAGACGGCCAGGGAGCCGAGGATGCCGACCGGCAGGTCCTTCTGCGGGTTCTTGGCCTCCTGTGCCGCCGTGGACACCGCGTCAAAGCCGATATAGGCGAAGAAGATCACCCCGGCGCCCCGGACGATGCCGCTCAGCCCGAACTGACCGAACTCGCCGAGGTTGGGCGGAATGAACGGATGCCAGTTGGCGGTGTTGACGTGCTGGAAGCCGAAGAAGATGACCAGCAGCACGATCGCCATCTTGACGTAGACGATAATGTTGTTGAACCGCGCCGACTCCTTGATGCCGATCACCAGCAGAGTCGAGATCAGCGCGATCAGCGCCATCGCGGGGACGTTGAGGATCCCGTTGACGATGTTGCCGCCCTTGGAGGCGCAGTCGGCGATGGACACCACGGTCCGGCTCACCTGGTCGAGCGCGACCCCGCCGGTCGCGGGATCGACGCAGATCTGCGACCGCACCAGCGTATGGGTCCCCTCCACCCCAAACGGCGCCCCGGTGAGGGCCGGCGGCAGCTGGATCCCGATCTCGCCCAGGAAGGCGGTGAAGTAGCCCGACCATCCGACCGCGACGGTCGAGGCGGCGAAGAGATACTCCAGGATCAGGTCCCAGCCGATGATCCAGGCCACCAGCTCACCCAGGGTGGCGTAGCCGTAGGTGTAGGCGCTCCCCGCGATGGGGATCATCGAGGCGAACTCGGCGTAGCAGAGCCCGGCGAAGAGGCAGCCGGCGCCCGCCAGAACGAACGAGAGCACGATCGAAGGGCCGGCGTACTGGGCCGCGGCGGTCCCGGTCAGGACGAAAATGCCGGCACCGATGATGGCGCCGATGCCCAGCAACACCAGATTGCTGGCGGTCAGCGCGCGCTTGAGCCCGTGTTCCCCTTCTTCGGGCATGAGGTCAGCCATCGCCTTGCGGCGGAAGAGACTCATGAGCAGGAGATCCTTGTGAGAGTGAACCGACTGACGGACTGGCCGGATTAGCTCGGCTGTCCGCCGGTGAGTCTGCTGTGCTTCCGACCGTATCCGAAGTAGATCGCCAACCCGATGGCCAGCCAGATGACCAGCCGGATCCAGGTATCGGCCGGCAGCGTGAGCATCAGGCCGAAACAGCAGAGCATCCCGCAGATCGGGACGAACGGCATGAGCGGGGTCCGGAAGGGCCGCTCGAGGTCGGGCCGCTTGTGGCGGAGAATCCAGACGCCGGCGCACACCAGGACGAATGCCAGCAGGGTCCCGATGTTCACCAGCTGCCCCAGAAGTTGCAGCGGAAGCGCGCCCGCGGCTACTGCCACCGCGATACCGGTGTAGATCGAGGACAGATAGGGGGTCTTGAACCGGGGGTGTACCTGGCCGGCCCACCGGCCCAGCAGCCCGTCGCGGGACATCGAGTAGAACACCCGCGACTGCCCCAGGAGCATCACCAGCACCACCGAGGCGAGCCCCAGCACCGCGCCGATGTCGACCATCAGCCGGATGAAATACGGCGCCCCGACTTTCTCCAGGGCATACGAGGTCGGGGCGGCGTTGTTGAGCTCGGAATACGGCACCATCCCGGTCAACACCGCCGACACGACCACGTAGAGCACGGTACAGATGGCGAGCGACCCGAGGATGCCGAAGGGCATGTCCTTCTGGGGATTCTTGGCCTCCTGCGCCGCGGTGCTCACCGCGTCGAAGCCGATGTAGGCGAAGAACACCAGCCCCGCGCCCCGCAGCACCCCGGACCACCCCATGGTGCCCCATTCCCCGGTGTTGGGGACGATGAACGGGGTCCAGTTGGCCGGATTGATGTAGTAGAGCCCGGTGGCGGCCACCAGGACCACGATCGAGACCTTGAGAATCACGATCAGGTTGTTGACCCGGGCCGATTCCTTGATCCCGATCACCAGAATGGTGGAGATCACCGCGACGATGAACACTGCCGGGAGGTTGATCAGGGCGCCGGTGAAGTTGAGCCCGTGCCGGAGACAGCCCGGCACCGCGCTGGCCGCCTCGGCCGAGGTGCACCATCGGGTAGGCGACGTGGTGAGACCCACAGGCAGGGTGATGCCGAACAGGCTCAGCAGCGACACCAGGTGACCCGACCAGCCGACCGCGACGGTCGATGCGCCGGCCGCGTATTCGAGCACCAGGTCCCAGCCGATGATCCAGGCCACCAGCTCGCCCATCGTGGCATAGGAATAGGTGTAGGCGCTGCCGGCGACCGGCACGGCGCTCGCCATCTCAGCATAACAGAGCCCCGCGAACGCGCAGGCGATCCCCACCAGGATCATCGAGATCGGCACCGCGGGCCCGGCGTGCAGCGCCGCGGCCTGTCCGGTCAACACGAAGATGCCGGCGCCGATGATCCCGCCGATCCCGATTGCGGTCAGGCCGCCCCGGCCCAGGGTCCGCCGGAGCGAGCCTTCGCCGACGGCGTCGGCCTCGGCCCGCAGGGCGGTGATGGACTTGGTGGCCCAGAGGGACATGGGGGCTCCGATGTGGGAAAGTGACTCGGCTGGCCGGTCGCGACCCGCGACTCGTGACTCTCGACTGCCCTACACGTTGTAATTCGGCGCTTCGCGCGTAATCGTCACGTCGTGTGGATGAGACTCGCGCAGGCCGGCCGAGGTGATCTGGACCATCTCGGTCTCGCGGCTGAGAGCCCGAATGGTGTCCACCCCGCAGTAGCCCATGCCGCTCCGGAGCCCGCCCACCATCTGGAACAGCACCTCGGCGACGGGGCCCTTGTAGGGGACGCGTCCCTCAATGCCTTCCGGCACCATCTTGGAAGTGGAGAGCTCGCCTTCCTGGAAGTAGCGGTCGGCGGAGCCTTCCTGCATGGCGGCCAGGCTGCCCATGCCGCGGATGGACTTGAACCTACGCCCCTCCGCCAGAATGGATTCGCCGGGACTCTCATCCGTTCCAGCGAGCATCGAGCCCATCATGACCGACTCGGCGCCGGCCGCCAGGGCCTTGACCAGGTCGCCCGAGTACTTGATGCCACCGTCGGCGATGACCGGCACCTCGCCGGCACCCCGGACCGCGTCGATGATCGCGGTGACCTGCGGGACCCCGATCCCGGTGACCACCCGGGTGGTGCAGATGCTGCCCGGCCCCACGCCCACCTTGACCGCGTCCACTCCCCGGCGCACCAGCTCCGCCGCCCCGCTCTCGGTCGCCACGTTGCCGCCGATGAGCTGGGTGTCGGGGAACGCCTCCCGGAGGAGGGCAATGGTCCGCAGCACCCCTTCGCTGTGGCCGTGGGCCGAGTCGACCACGATGGCGTCGACCCCGGCGTCGATCAGCGCGGCCGCCCGGACCCTGGCCTCGGAGGAGCCGCCCACGGCCGCGGCCACCCGCAGCCGGCCATGCTGGTCCTTGTTGCCCTCGGGATAGCGCTTGCGCTTGAAGATGTCCTTGACCGTGATCAGCCCGCGCAGCACCCCCTCGGCGTCGACCACCGGCAGCTTCTCGATCCGATGCCTCGCCAGGATCCGCTCGGCCTCGTCGAGGTCGGTGCCGACCGGAGCCGTGACCAGACGCTCTTTGGTCATCACCTCGCGGATCGGCTGGTCGAGATTGCGCTCGAACTGGAGATCGCGGTTGGTGATAATGCCGACCAGCTTGCCCTCCTGGTCCACGATGGGGACCCCGGAGATCCGGTAGCGCGCCATGGCGGCGGCCGCTTCCCGGAGCGGGCGGTCGGGCGAGAGGGTCACCGGGTTAAGGATCATTCCGCTCTCGCTGCGCTTCACCCGGTCCACCTCGGCGGCCTGCTTCTCGACCGACATGTTCTTGTGAATCACCCCGATGCCGCCGGCCCGGGCCACCGCGATGGCCATCTCGGCTTCGGTCACGGTGTCCATCGCGGCGGAGACCAGCGGGATGTTGAGGGGGATCTTGCGGGTGAGTCGAGTGGTGACGGAAACCTGCCGGGGATGCACCGTGGAATGGCGCGGGACCAGCAGCACGTCGTCGAAAGTCAGGGCCGGTGTCGCTCGAATCGTGCTCATGCGGGGCGGAGATGGACGAAGGCCCGCCGGACGCCCTGGGGGGCGCGCGGCAGGCCTGAACTGGTTCGGGGTTCCATCTCTAAGGATACGGCTCGACCGGGGGCCCCGCAAGCGTGGACGGCATCATCCCCGGGACGCCTTCCAGCGGTAGTACACCGGGATGCCGAGGGCCACGATGATCAGCCCCGGCCAGGTGTAGAGCGGCTTCCTGAACAGGAGCACGACCATGAGCCCCAGCGTGGCCACCAGGTACAGCCCGGGCAGCACCGGGTAGCCGAACGCCTTTACCGGCCGGGGCGCATCGGGCCGGGTCTGCCGGAGGCGGAAGAGCGTGAGGGTGGTGAAAAAATAGAACAGCAGCGAAGCGAAGATCACGTAGTCGAGCAGGTTGCCGTAGGTCCCGCTGAGACAGAGGACCATCGCCCACGCCGCCTGAGCCGCCAGCCCGAAGGTCGGGGTGCGGTAGGTCGGGTGGAGCTCGCCGGCCTTGCGGAAGAAGAGGCCGTCGTTGGCCATCGCGTAGTAGACCCGTGGCCCCGCGAGTACCAGGCCGTTCACGCAGCCGAAGGTCGACAGCATGATGGCGAACGCCATCAGCAGTCCCCCGATGGGGCCGAGGATCACTTCCGCCGCCGCCGTGCCGACCCGATCCTGGGCCGCGTGCTGAAGTCCGCGGGCCATGACATCCGCCCCGGCGGGGTCGCCCTGGAAGGGCAGCAGGTTGAGGTAGGCGACATTCGTGAGCAGGTAAATGGTGCAGACCAGGACGGTGCCGACGCCCAGCGCCAGCGGCAGGTTCCGGCGCGGATTCCGCACTTCCGCGGCGGCAAAAGTCACGTTGTTCCAGGCATCCGCCGAGAAGAGCGAACCGACCATGGCCGCGCCGAAGACCGGCAGCGCCGCGAGGGTCCAGGGCGCGGTGCCCCAGAAGTTGGCGGTGTTCTGGGCCCAGACCTCCGGTCGGCGGAACAGCGTCAGGCCGAGCCCGATCAGCGTGGCGATCCCGCCCAGCTTGGCGATCGCGAAGATGGTCTGCACTCTGGCGCCGAGCACCACGCCGCGGAGATTGATCAGGGTGAGCCCGGCGACCACCGCCAGAGCCACGACCCGTTGGTGCGACAGGCCCAGCTCGATGGTCCCGCCCGGCATCGGCAGGTGACCGAGCGAGAGGTACACCTCGGGCGTGATACCGGGGAAGAACACGCTCAGGAAGCGGCCGAACGCCACCGCCACCGCGGCGATAGTCCCGGTCTGGATGACCCCGAAGAGGGTCCAGCCGAAGAGGAATCCGATCAGCGGACTCAGCCCCTCGCGCAGGAACACGTACTGCCCCCCCGCCGTCGGCATCATCGCCGCCAGCTCGGCATAGGCCAGCGCACCGGTGACAGTCATGAGACCGGTGACCAGCCACACGATCAACAGCGCCCCAGGTCCCCAGTCGGTGACCTGGCGCCCGATGTCGGCCGACACGATGAAGATCCCGGAGCCGATCATCGTCCCCACCACCAGCGAAATTGCGTCGAGCGGGCCGATCCCCTCGACGAACTGCGCCGCCCCGGCCTGGGACGGCCGGGTGGGTGCCTGCGCGATATCTGTCATCAGCCTTGGGCCTTGAGCGGCGGAGTGCCGGGTGACGGGGGAGTGCCGGGCTGGACCGGCTGACCGGCGGGCGCCGGCGCGTTGGGCTGACTGCTGGCCGCCTTGACGGCCTCGTCCACCACCGCCTGACCGGCCGCGGCCAGGCCCTTCATGAGACGGCTGGCGCTGTCCATCACGCTGACGGTTCCGCTGATCGCCTGCACCGGCAACTTGGCGGCCCGCATCGTATCCTCGACCGTCTCGGTGATTCTCGCCAGAATGCCGGTCGGGGCCGCCCGCTCGGCATACTTGCTCTCGAGGAACTCGATGTAGTCCAGGATCTGGTACGCCCGTTCGTCGGGAAGGGATTCGAGGCGGCGGAGGATCCGCTGGCGGAGGAGGTCGTTCATCGGGGGCTCCGGCCGTCGGCCGTTGGCCGTTGGCCGATGGTGGGCAACGGCGAATCGCGGCCTGGTGCGTTGGAACAAAGCTAGCGCCTGAGAGGATGAGGGGACAGTCGCCGCCTCCACCGGCCAACGGCCAACGGCCAGCAGCCCCTACTCCCCCAGCCCCTCCATCACCGCCTCCAGCTCGATCACCGGCGTCGGCAGGTACTTGGTGGACGCCGAGCGGATCTTTCCGCGCACCAGCAGCTCCTTGAGCGCGGGGAGGGCTTCGAACTTGAGGCGTTCGGCGCCGGGGATCATGACGTAGACGAAGCCCGGCTCCGGCAGGGGCCCGCGGGTCAGGAGGTAGGACACCCCTTCGGGCATTTCGGGACGGAGCTCGTCCGCCTTCTGCAGCGAGATGAATTGAAGCCGCCACTGCACCGTCTGACCGATGTAGCGGGCGGGATCGGAGCGGATCTCCGCCTGGGTCAGGCCCACCAGCACGCCCGGGGGCGTGGCCGAGACGGCACTGTCGGGGACCCAGGCCTCGACCTGGATGCGGCTCCACCCGCCGGAACGCGCGATCAGGCGGGCGAAGGCCCCGGAGTCGACCGCCCCGATCGTGGACCCGCCGGGCGTCAGCGAGAGCGGGGTGCGCATTCCGACCTCCACCCGATCGGGGCCGTCCGGCACCACTGCCACCGGGGCGGACGACCCGCCCTGCACGGCGCGCTGATCGATCCAGACGGTGCGGCGGACCTTCACCCAGTCGCCCTGGGTATCGGACCGGATCAGGCCGGCCCCGTTAACCACCCGCGCGATGATGGTGCCGTCGGGAGACTCGCGGACATTCTCGGCCCGGGTCGCGGCCGCGTTGAAGCCGTCACGAGTCATCGATCCGAGCGAGCGGGCGGCGATCCAGCCCTCGAGTGTCACCTCCACCGAGCGGCCCGAGGTCCGTCCGGGCACCACCCGGGCGCCCGCCCGCAGGGTGCCCAGGGCCTGGGACCCGGGCGACTTGTAGAAGCGGGTGTCCGCGGCGAGACGCACCGGGACCTGCGCGGCCAGCGGTGCGCCGAGGAGCGCAAGGAGCAGCGCCACCGAGGCTGGTAGGTGGCAGCGGGGCGGACTAGATTGGGTCGCGAAACGCACGGTCACGATTGTAGAAACGCCGGAGAGTCATGTCAAACGGTCACGGGCCTCGCGGGCCGGTCGTGCTGGTAGTCCTGGACGGTTGGGGCTACCGTGAAGCCCGTGAAGGCAACGCGATCGAGCTGGCCCGCACCCCGGTCTGGCACCGGCTCTGGTCCGACTCCCCCCGCACGCTGCTCGAGGCCAGCGGCCTCGCCGTGGGGCTTCCGGACGGCCAGATGGGCAACAGCGAGGTGGGGCATCTCAATCTCGGCGCCGGCCGGGTGGTGCCGCAGGACCTGGTGCGCATCTCCCAGAGTATCCGCTCAGGAGCATTCTACCAGATCGAGCCGCTGGTCGCCCTCTGCCGCGACCTCCAGCGCCGCGGGGGGACGCTGCACCTGCTCGGGCTGCTCGGCCCCGGCGGGGTCCACGCCATCGACCAGCATCTGCTCGCCTGCATCGAGCTGGGCGTCCGGTTCGACCTTCCCCGCATCGCCATTCACGGCTTTCTCGACGGGCGCGACACGCTCCCCACGATCGGGGAGCAGGTGGTGGGGCAGCTCCAGGCCGACATCGCCCGGATCGCGCCGGGCCGCGCGGTGATCGCCACGTTGGTGGGGCGTTACTACGCGATGGACCGGGACCGCCGCTGGGAACGCACCCGGGTGGCGTACGATGCCATGGTACGGAGCATCGGCGCGGTGACCGAGGACCCGGTGGCCGCGGTCCGGGCCGCGCTGGCCCGGGGCGAGACCGATGAATTCGTGAAGCCGATCGTGGTGCACCGTCACAGCGCCCCGGCGGCGCCGATCCGGGACGGCGACGGCATCTTCTGTTTCAACTATCGCAGCGACCGGATGCGGCAGATCGTTCGGGCGCTTCAGACCGACGGGTTCGATGGGTTCGACGTGGGCGACCGGCCCCGGGTCTCCATGGTCACCATGACCCAGTACGACCGCACCTTCCCGGTGCCGCAGGCCTTCCCCCCGTTCACCATGGCGAAGATCGTCGCGGAGGTGCTGGCCGACCACGGCCGGACCCAGCTCCGCACCGCCGAGACCGAGAAGTACCCCCACGTTACCTATTTCTTCAATGGCGGGTACGAGCCCCCCTACAAGGGGGAGGAGCGGTCGCTGGTGCCGTCCCAGAAGGTGGCCACCTACGACCTGGCGCCCGAGATGAGCGCCGCGGGCATCACCGAGGTCCTCACCCGGGCGATCGCGAAGAAGGCCCACGATTTCATGCTGTGCAATTTTGCCAATGCCGACATGGTCGGGCATACCGGGGTGCTGCCGGCCGTGATCACGGCGGTGGAAACGGTGGACCAGTGCCTGGGCCGGATCATGACGGCGGCGGAGGGCGCGGGGGCCGCGGTGCTCATCACCGCCGACCACGGTAACTGCGAGCTGATGATCGACCCGGTGACCGGCGGGGCGCACACCGCTCACACCACCAACCCGGTGCCGTTTCTGGCCATCGGGGCGGGGGCCACCCGACTTCGGACGGGTGGGGCGCTGTGTGACGTGGGCCCCACCGTTCTCCGTCTCCTTGGCATCGACCCGCCGGCGGAGCTGACCGGCCGGGACCTGCGACTGTGAGTTCCGCGTTCTCCCAGCCCTTCGTCACGTACGCGGTACGCGGAACGCGGCACGTCGAACGACTCACCCGGTTTCTCATGCGCTCAGCGCTTCTGCTCACGACCCTGTGGTTCAGCGCCGGACAGGCCGCCGCCCAGATCGGGCATGCCCCCACCGACAGCCCCTACCGCGACATCGTGCACGGTAAGTCGATCACGACCCTCTACAGCGACATCGGGGGACACGGCGGCCAGGTCGGTGTGGGGCCGCACGACGGCACCGCCTGGGGCGGCCGCTTCGATATCCGGCTCTCGGCCCCGCTCCAGTTCGGCCTCACGGTGGCGCGGGCCAAGCTGCAGCGCTTCGTGGTGAGCGCCGACGATAGCGTGGCCACCCGCAAGAAGGGCCCGGTCGATCAGGATCTCACCATGATCGAGGGCACCCTCCAACTCAACCTCACCGGCAAGAAGACCTGGCACCGGCTGGCCCCCTTCCTGGCCGGGTCGGTGGGGTGGACCAGGAGCTCGGATCTTCCCGCCGGCGTCCCCGACTCGAGCGGTTTCAAGTTCGGCTCCAAGTTCTATCTGGTGCCGGCGATCGGGCTCCGCGCCTTCGTGACCCAGTCGCTCTTCCTGCGCCTGGAGGCGAGACAGCTCTTCTGGAAGCTCAATTACCCCACAGCCTACACCCTGGAGCCCGCCGCGCAGCCGTCCACCAATCCCGATCGCCCCAACGCGGTGCTGCCCGACGGGAAACGGACCGAGTGGGCCGGCGGCCGCGAGTTCCGACTCGGACTGGGATTCGCGTTCTAAGGAGCGGCCGGTTGCCCACCAGCCTCACCCGCACCCTCCGCTTCCAGGCCCGGCACCGGCTCTGGGTGGCCGCCTGGTCCGAGGCGGAAAACCGGGCCCGCTTCGGCCCGCTGACCGAGCCCCACCGGCACGAGTACCATTGCCGCGTCACGGTCAGCGGCCCCACCGATGTCCACGGGATGGTGGTGGACCTCGCCCTGCTGGACCGAATTCTGGAGGAGGAGGTCCGGGGCACCCTGGACGGGAAGCACCTCAACCGGGATCTTCCCGAGTTCGCCGACGGCACACCCTTGCCGACCTGCGAGGCGTTGGCAGAATTGCTGTACCACCGGATCCGACGACGGCTGCCCCCGGAGACCCGGCTGGACCGGGTCCGGATCGGGGAGGATGACTCCCTCCAGGCGGAATACACCGGTCCGTCGTAGCTGTGCTGCCGGTGGGGGGGCGCGCCGTCTCCATCGGGCCTCGATCACCGACCTCCCCAACCCGCCCCGCGAGAGTGTAATGCGGCTGCTTCTCCCCTTCGTGGCCGTCGCCGCGCTCTGGACCCCCATGCTGCAGGCCCAGACCGCGGACCAGGCCCGCCTGGTGTTCAGTGTGGGCGTGGGGCAGAGTTCGGGAGGGGGTACCCTGTGGAGCGTCGGGCGGCAGCCCTTCATCATTAACCCCGCGGTGAGCGACACCCTGGCCCTCACCCGGAGGTTCCGCCGGAGCCTCAACCTGGTGCTGTCAGGGACCTACTTCCCCGGCGACCATGTCGGCTTCAACGTCGAAGCGCAGATGCTGGGACTGGCCACCGAGGACGACTGCCGCCCCGTCTCGGCGACCACCACCGCTCAGGGTACCAATCTGTGCCGCTCGATCGGCCGGCGCGAACGAAGCGGCTCCTCGGCGGCACTCTCCGGCGGCTTGGTCTATCGGGTCGGGAGCCACCAACCGCTGCACCCCTACGTGCGCGCCAATGTCGGCCTGCTGGTGACGCAGCAGAGCTTCATCCGAACCAGCGGCCGTTTCGGCGCCGGCGAGGCCACGATCTACGAGGACCAGAACCCCTCTTCCGTGAAACCCTACCTGTCCTTCGGGGGCGGGGTGGTTGGAGTCATCGGCAGGGGATACCAGTTTCGCTTCGAGATTCGGGACAACTGGGTCCACGTGCCCACAGTCACCGGTGCAACCAGCCAGCAGGGGCTTCGGCCCCCGACCGAGACCGTCGGCAGGCATTTCCTTACCGCCACAATCGGCTTCGACGTGGTGCTGGAGCGCAAGCGCGGCCGCCGGTACTAGCGTTCCCACTTCCCCGTTCGAGTTCCACGCACCGCCGGCGGTCTCCGGTCGGTTCGCACGTCGACGGCATTGAGCACTGCCATGGCCCACCCGGAGCGAGGAGCGACGAACGGAGGGCCGCCAAGGGGGGTCATTCTGGCCGGCGGCGACGCGACCCGGTTCGGCGGTCTCCCCAAGGGATTGCTGCGGGTCGGCGGCATCCGCATACTCGATCGCCTGGTGGCCGCCCTGAGCGCGGCCACCGGGACACTCCCCCTCCTCATCGCGAACGCACCCGACGCCCCCACCTGGCGACCCGATCTCACGGTCCGCCCCGATGTCGTGCCCGGCATGGGGGCCCTGGGCGGACTCCTTACCGCCGTCGAAGCCGGGCCCGCGCCGGTCCTGGTGGTCGCGTGGGACATGCCCTTCGTGCCCCCGGACCTCCTGATGGCCCTGGCCCGGGGACTGGGCGAGGCCGATGCCTGCCTTCCGGCCAGTCCCGGCCCGCGGGGTTCGGAGCCGCTGTGCGCAGCCTACGGGCCCCGCGCCGGCCCAGCGATTCGCGCCGCCCTGTCGCGCGGGGAGCGGCAGGCGATCGCCTTTCATTCCGGGCTCAAAGTCAGTATCCTCTCCGCGGATGTCGTACGCACCTTTGGCGATCCGGCATTCCTGTTCTACAACGTCAACACCTCCGACGACCTCGCCGAAGCAGAGCGCCTGTGGCAGCAACACGGATCATCGCGATAGTCGGCAAACCGAACGCGGGCAAGACGACCCTCGGTGTGGCCCTCGCGAGCGAGTATGTCCGCAAAGGCCACCGGGTGATGGCCATCAAGCAGGCGCGGTATCCCGCCGAGATCGATCGGCCCGGGAGCGACAGCTACCGGCTGTTTCACGAGGGGAAGGCGGAGCGGGTGGTGCTGGCGGGTCCAGGGCTCCGGGCCGTATTCGAGCGCCGGGCCGATGACGCCGACCCGGTGGCGCTCGCCCGTCAGTACTTCGACGGCGCGGGGATCGTGATCGTCGAGGGTTACACCGCCGCGCCCATACCCAAGATCGAAGTCTTCCGCCGGGAAGCCTCGGACACGCCGCTGTTCGACCGCCGTCAGCCGAATGCGAGCGAGTGGGTGGCCATCGTGACGGACGACGAGACATTCGACGCATCCTGTCCGGTGCTGCGGTTCCGGGACACCATGTGGCTGCAGCTGCTCGCCAATCTGGCCTGGGACCGGGCCAAGGTCATTTGAGGCGTTCCGCAGTCCGAGCTTCGAAGTCGACTCGCTCCCGACCGAGGACCCACTCGGCACCCGCCACTCGGAACTCGGAAACTCGGAACGCCTTCCCCATCATGACCGCCCCCTCCGCGCCCCTTTCCCCCCGCGCCGCCGCCCTCGACATCCAGCGGCACATCCGGCGCCAGCCCCCGCTCCGGGTCCCATTGGACCAGGCGCTCGACGCGGTCCTGGCCGAAGACATCGTCAGTCCCATCGACATTCCCGCCTGGGCCAACTCCGCCATGGATGGCTACGCCGCCCGGGCCGACGACGTCCGGGGAGCGAGCAAGGCCGCGCCGGTGCACCTTCGGGTGATCGAGCTGATCCCGGCCGGGGCGTTTCCGACCCGGAGCATCGAGGCCGGAAGCTGCGCCCGGATCTTCACCGGCGCCCCGGTGCCGGCGGGAGCCGACAGCGTAATCCGGCAGGAGGACACCGACGGCGGGGCCGACGTGGTCACCATCGTGAACGATCGTGACGCGGGGGTGAATGTGCGACGGGCCGGCGAGGACATCCGGCGGGGCGAAGCGGTCCTGTCGGAGGGCACCGAGCTCACTCCCGCCGCCCTCGGCGTGCTGGCCTCGCTCGCGGTCGCGACGCCGATGATCTACCGCCGTCCCCGGGTCGGCATCCTCGGCAGCGGGGACGAGATCGTCGATATCGACCAGCCGGACCTCATTCTCACCGGCCGTAAGATCGCCAGCTCGAACACCCACACCCTGTTGGCCCTGGTGCGGCAGGCCGGCGGCGAGCCGGTGCATCTCGGCATCGCGCGGGACACGCCGGAGAGCCTGCGGGAGCATCTCCGCCGGGCGGGGGAGTGTGACCTGCTGGTGACCACCGCCGGGATCAGCGTGGGGGAGCACGATCACCTGCGGGCGGTGATGCATGAGCTGGGCGCCGACCTCCGGTTCTGGCGTATCCGGATGCGACCCGGCGCCCCGGTGGGCTTCGGGCTGCTGGGGGCCCTGCCGTGGATCGGCCTGCCGGGCAACCCGGTGAGCACGATGGTGACGTTCGAGCTCTTGGTCCGCCCCGCGATCCGGACCCTGGCCGGCCGGCGGCTCCCGTTCCGTCGCTCGGTGCCGGTGCGGACCGCGGAGCCGATCACGCTGGGTCCCCGACTGCAGCACTTCCTTCGGGCGGTGGTCGCGCCCGGCGACGGCCTCCCGCTGGCCCGGCTTACCGGCCCCCAGGGCTCCGGCATACTTACTTCGATGCTGCGGGCCAACGCCCTGCTCGTCGTGCCCGAAGAGCAGGCCGCCGTGCCCCCGGGCACTGAGCTCCGGGCCATCATGCTCGACGACCCGGTCCACCAGTCGGAGCCGGGCTTCTGAGCCCGGCCCGGCTGGCCTGCTACGCCGTCACCGCGCCGGGGCTCGAAACGATCACCGCGGGCGAGCTGGTCGACCTGGGGCTGGCGCCCGAAACGCATGAAGCTGGCGGGGTCCCCTTCGCCGCATCGCTGCCCGAGCTGGCCCGGGCCAACCTCTGGCTCCGGACCGCGAGCCGGGTGCTGGTGCGAATCGCCGCCTTCCACGCCCGGGCCCTGGGGGAACTGGAGCGCAAGACCGGGACGATCGCCTGGCGCGAGTGGCTGCCGGAGGGCGTGCCGATACAGCTCCGGGTCAGCAGCCGGAAGTCGCGACTGTATCACCAGAAGGCCATCGCCGAGCGGGTGGCCCGGTCGCTTCAGGCGGCCGGGTGGGCGGTCGTCTCCGGCGGCTCGGAGGGAGAGGACCAGGAGGACGGGGCCGAGACCGAATCGCCCCAGCTGGTGGCGGTTCGGGTCTTTCGCGATGAGGTGACCTTGAGTCTCGACAGCTCGGGCGCCCTGCTCCACCGGCGGGGGTACCGGCTGGCGACGGCCAAGGCGCCGCTCCGCGAGACCCTGGCCGCCGCGCTCCTCCTGGCCGGTGGCTGGGACCGGGCCACACCGCTCCTCGACCCCTTCGCCGGCTCGGGGACCATTGCGATCGAGGGGGCGATGCTGGCGCGCCGCCTGGCACCGGGTCGGCATCGCGGCTTTGCGCTCCACCGCTGGCCCCACTGGGAGCCGGCGGACGGGGAGCGGCTCCTGGCGGAGGCGGATGCGATGGCCCGCGCGCGGGCCCCGGCGGCCATCGTGGCGGCCGACCGCGATGCCGGCGCGGTGCGAGCGACCCTGGCCAACGCCGAGCGAGCGGGGGTGACCGGCGACCTCGAGGTACGGCAGGCCTCCCTGACGTCGCTGGAGCCCCCTGCAGGATGCGGGGCCCTGGTGAGCAACCCACCCTACGGCGTACGCGTGGGCGAGCGGCGCGAGCTTCGGGACCTCTACGCCCGGCTGGGCGAGGTGGTCCGGGACCGACTCCCCGGGTGGAGCGTCACCCTCCTCCTCCCCGAATTCCCGCTCGAGCGGGACACCGGTCTCCGCTTTCGCGAGGCCTTCCAGACCAGCAATGGCGGCATCCGGGTCCGCGCCGTGACGACCGCGGAGGGCGGGAGTGGCGTGACTTGATCCCGGCCGTCCACCCCGATACCATTCGGCTGTCGAAAGGGGAGTAGCTTATCCGCCCCCGGGCGGACGGCGGCATCGTCAACACTGTTGCGCTTCGGCGCAGCACGGTGCATCCGGGCTGGCGATCGCAGGATCGCCTTCCAGAGCGAGACCTTCGTCGGGGCGCGAGCCCCCGCGAAGGCTCGCTCTTTGTGTTTCTTTGGAGGAACGGCAATGAACAACCTGAAGACCGCGGTGCTGATGGCCGGCCTGATCGCCCTGCTCATGGCGGCGGGTCAGGCGCTGGGCGGCACTCATGGCCTTATCCTGGGCTCGATCCTCGGGCTCGGCATGAATTTCGTGATGTTCTTCTTCTCCGACCGGCTGGTGCTGCGAATGTATGGGGCCCGGGTCGTGACCCAGCAGGAAGCGCCGGAGCTCTATCGCCTGGTGGATCGGCTGCGCCAGCGGGCCGGCCTGCCGATGCCGGTGGTGGCGGTGGCGCCGCACGAGCAGCCCAATGCCTTCGCCACCGGCCGCAGTCCCCGTAGGGCGGTCGTCGCGGTGACCACCGGGATCCTCAAGGGGATGCCGCAGGAGGAGCTCGAAGGCGTCATTGCCCACGAGCTGGCCCACGTCAAGAACCGGGACATGCTGATCAGCACCATCGCGGTGGGAATCGCGGGCATGATCGGCAACCTGCCCTGGCTCCTGATGTTCGCCGGCGGCTCACGGGACGACGACGGACGCCATCCGTTTCTGGAGCTGGCGATGGTGGTCCTGGCGCCGATCGCGGCGATGCTGATCCAGTTCGCCATTTCCCGGCAGCGCGAGTTCGAGGCCGACCGGGTCGGGGCCGAGATCCTGGGCCGCCCACTGCCGCTGGCGAACGCGCTGCGACGGCTGGACTACCTGGCGCACCGGATCCCGATGGAGGTCGCCCCGGCCGCGGCCCCGCTGGCGCAGGTGAATCCGCTGGCCGCGATGGGGGGCGGGTTCACCCGCTGGTTCAGCACCCACCCGCCCACCGAGGAACGGGTCGCGCGGCTCGAGGCCATGGCGCTCGGTCGCTGAGTGGCACCCCACCCTCCGGAAGTCTGGATTGTCTTCGGGCTGGTGGTGGCCGGGCTCCTGATCCTGGATCTGGGGGTCCTCAACCGCCGGTCCCACGTCCTCTCCCCCAGGGAGTCGCTGAGCTGGAGCGCCGGGATCGTCACCCTGGCGCTCCTGTTCGGCGCCTACCTCGGGTGGCGGAGCGGGTGGCATTCGGGGCTGGAGTTCTACACCGGCTATCTCATCGAGCTCTCCCTCAGCGTCGACAACCTCTTCGTTTTCCTCCTGATCTTCCAGTATTTCGGCGTCCCGGAGGCGCAGCAGCCGCGGGTCCTCAAGTGGGGCATCTTCGGGGCGATGGTCATGCGGGGGGTCATGATCCTGGCCGGCGCGCTCCTGCTCAAGCGGTTCACCTGGATCGTGTACCTCTTCGGCGGGATCCTGGTGGTCACCGGTATCCGGATGTTCTGGGGAGGTGACACCCGGATCGAGCCGGAGAAGAACCCGCTGGTGCGGCTGGCGCGACGGGTCTTTCCGGTTTCCAACGAGTACCGGGAGCAACATTTCCTGGTGCGGGGGCCCGATCGGCGGTGGATGGCGACCCCGCTCCTGCTGGTGCTGCTGGTGGTGGAGTGGAGCGACCTGGTGTTCGCGATCGACAGCATCCCCGCCGTCTTCGCCGTGACCCGCGATCCGTTCATCGTTTACAGCTCCAATCTCTTCGCCATCATGGGGCTCAGGGCCCTATACTTTGTCCTTGCCGGGGCGATGGAGCGGTTCCATTTCCTCAAGCCGGCCGTGGCCGTCATCCTGATCTTCGTCGGCCTCAAGATGGTGGGCTCGGCCTGGTTCCATCTGCCGACGGCGGCGTCGCTGGCGGTCATCCTGGCCACCCTGGCCGCCGGGGTCATCCTCTCGCTCCTCCGTCCCCGGCCGGTCAGCAAGCCGGCCGGCGCCGCCCAGCCGTAGCGCATCGGGGCGGTCGGTCCCACCTTTCCGCTGAGAGAGCCTCCCGTGTCGCTACTGGAGACGCTGGGCCTGCACCGCAAGGACCTCCGCGCGTGGGCCATGTACGACTGGGCCAATTCGGCGATGGTCACCACCATCGTCACCGCGGTCTTCCCGATCTACTTCGCCAAGGTGGCGGCGGCGGGATTGGAACCGGCGGTCGCCACCAAGCGGCTGGCCGATGCGACCACGATCGGGCTCGCGATCATCGCCCTCCTCTCCCCGATCCTCGGCGCGATCGCCGACCGGGCGGGAGTCAAGAAGCGGCTCCTCGGCCTCTCGCTGCTGATCGGGGTGGCGGCGGTCGGGCTCATGTTCTTCATCGAGCAGGGACAGTGGCTCTTCGCGGCGATCCTGTTCGTCATCGCCAACATCGCGGTCAACGCCAGCTACGTCTGCTACGACTCCTTCCTGCCGCACATCGCCAAGCCGGAAGAGATGGACCGGGTCTCCACCGCCGGCTATGCGCTGGGCTACGTCGGCGGCGGGCTGCTGCTGGCGCTCAACCTGGCCTGGATTCAGAAGCCGGCGTGGTTCGGCCTGCCGCATGGCGAGGGGTTGACCCCGGCCCAGACCACGCTGCCCACCCGCCTCGCCTTCCTCTCGGTGGCCATCTGGTGGCTGGTGTTCTCCATCCCGCTCTTCCGGGATGTCCCCGAGCCTCCCGCGACCGGGGACGGCCGGGTGGCCCTGCGGGGGGCGATCCGGGAGTTGGGCCAGACCTTCCGCCGGCTGGGCCAGTTCCGCCAGGCGGTGCTGATGCTGATCGCGTTCCTGATCTACAACGACGGCATCGGTACTATCATCCGGATGGCGACGATCTACGGCACCGAGATCGGGATCGGCACCGGCTCCCTCATCGCCTCGATCATGATCGTCCAGTTCGTGGGGATCCCGTTTGCCTTCCTGTTCGGGGGCTTTGCCGGGAGGATCGGCGCCAAGCGGGCCATCTTCGCGGGCCTCGTGGTCTATGCCGGGATCAGCGTGCTCGGGTTCTACATGCGGACCGCGACCCACTTCCTGATCCTCGCGCTGCTGGTCGGCATGGTACAGGGCGGCACCCAGGCGCTTTCCCGCTCGATGTTCGCCAGCATGATCCCCAAGGACCGATCGGCCGAGTTCTTCGGGTTCTTCGCGGTGGTGGAGAAGTTCGCGGGCATCTTCGGGCCCTGGGTCTTCGCCCGGGTGATCGGGGTCACCGGCTCGAGCCGGGTGGCGATCCTGGCGGTGGCAGTGTTCTTCTTCGTGGGCGGGGCGCTGCTGCACTTCGTGGATGTGGAGAAAGGCCAGCGGGAGGCGCGGGCCGCGGAGGCGGCCTGACCGGCTACCTTGGACCCAGGCTCGAACGGTGAGGGAACATGGAGCGACCCGGCGGTGCTACTCACCCGGCCGGACATCCGGCGGGCGTCCGGCCGGGGTTAGGGGCTTGCGGCCCGGTGAGCAGGCCGATAATTTATTTTTATGCACTCGATTGTCACCGCTCCCCGCGGCATGAGCCAGCGGACCAAGGCCGCCACCCCGATCTCCGGCGAGCGACGGCCAGTCTGATTTTGTCCCCGACCTGACTGACGCGCCCCGCCGAGACATCCGGCGGGGCGCATTTTTATGTGGAGTGAGCCAAGCGTCATGACCGATCCGTCCGTGGACCCCATCGAACTCACCCGGCAGCTGGTGCGGCTGGAGACCCCGACCGGCCACGAAGGGCCGGCGGTGGCCTTCCTGGCCGAGTCGCTCGGCCGGCTGGGGTATCGGGTCACCCGCCAGCCGGTGAGCGCCGGCCGTGACAACCTCTACGCCTGGCGCGAGCCCCCCGAGGTGGTCTTCACGACCCACCTGGACTGCGTGCCGCCCTACCTCCCGTTGCGGGAGGACGAGGCGACGCTCTACGGCCGGGGGACCTGCGATGCGAAGGGGCTCGCCGCGGCGATGGTTGCGGCGGCCGAGCGGCTGGCGGCCGGTGGCGAGCGACGCATCGGCCTCCTGTTCGTCGTAGGAGAGGAAAATGGCTCGGACGGCGCGGAGCGGGCGAATGCCCTGCTGCCCAAGGGACGCTTCCTGATCAACGGCGAGCCCACCGAGAACCGGCTGAGCGTGGGGCAGAAGGGGAGCCTCAAGGTGGTGCTTGAGTGCCAGGGGCGGGCGGCGCATTCGGGGTACCCGGAGCTGGGCCGCTCGGCGATTCATCCCCTGCTCGATACCCTGGAACGAATCCGGCGGTTGCCGCTCCCGACCGACGCGCTCCTCGGCCGCGGGACGCTCAACGTGGGCATTCTCGAGGGGGGGGTGGCCCCCAATGTCCTGGCCCCGGCCGCGCGGGCGGAGCTGCTGTTCCGCCTGGTAGGGCCATCGGAGGAGCTGCGGCGGCAGGTGGCAGCGCAGGCCTCGGACGATGTGGTGGTCACCTTCCCGACCGAGCTGCCGTACTTCAAGAACCCGGTGCCGCCACCGAGCGGGTGGGAGACGACGGTGGTGAGCTACGCGAGCGATCTCGCATTCTATGGCGCCTGGGGCGAGGGGTACCAGCTGGGGCCCGGCACCATCCGGGTCGCGCATACCAGCGACGAGCAGATCGGCAAGGCCGAGCTGCTGCGGGGCGTGGACCTGTATGTCAAGCTGGCGAAGGACCTGCTGGCGCGACCGAACCCCCCAGGGGCCTGAGGGCTCCGCCCCCCATGAGGGGAATATCCGTCCCGGCCCCGCGCGAGCGCGTCCCGGAAATACGCCGCACCGTCCGGTAACAACGCGCAGGGCCTCACAGGAGATGGCATGACCGCGAAGATCCCCGTCACCGTCCTCGGCGCCACCGGCACCGTCGGCCAGAAATTCGTCCGGCTCCTCGACGAACACCCCTGGTTCGAGATCGCCTCGGTCGCGGCCTCGGAACAGAGCGCCGGTCGCCCCTACGCCGATGCGGTCCGCTGGCGCGAGCCGACGCCGCTCCCGTCCCGGGTCGCGGCCATGACGATCCAACGGTCCCTCCCCGGACTCGCCGGCCGCATCGCCTTTTCCGCCATCGAGGCGGAAATCGCCGGCGAGGTGGAACAGGCCTTCGCCAGGGCCGGAGTCTTCGTGGTCACCAACACCAGGACCCACCGGATGGATCCCCTGGTTCCCCTGCTGGTGCCGGAGGTCAACCCCGGCCACCTGGACCTGATTCCCCAGCAGCAGCTCGAACGGGGCTGGGCGGGCGGGATCGTCGCCAATCCCAACTGCTCCACCGCCGGCCTGGTGCTGGCCCTGGCACCGCTGCACCAGGCCTTCGGGGTCGAGAAGGTCTTCGTCGCCACGATGCAGGCGGTGAGCGGGGCCGGCTATCCCGGCGTCGCGTCGCTCGATGCGCTGGGAAACGTCATCCCGTTCATCGGCGGCGAGGAAGAGAAGATCGAGAAGGAGACCCGGAAGATCCTGGACGGCACCTTCTCGGTGAGCGCCCACACCAACCGGGTGGCGGTGATCGACGGGCATCTCGAGGTGGCCTCGGTCGGGTTCGGCCGGCGCGTCTCGCCGGCCGAAGCGATCGGCGCGATCGAGGCGTTCCGGGCTCCGGAGGAAGTCGCGGCCCTCCCCTCGACGCCGATCCGGCCGGTGGAGTACGACCCGCGCCCTGACCGGCCCCAGTCGCGGCTCGATCTCGACCGAGGCGCGGGTATGACGGTGACGGTGGGACGGGTGCGTCCCTGCAACCTGCTCGACCTCCGGATGGTGCTGCTCTCGCACAACACGGTCCGGGGTGCGGCCGGCGCGGCGATCCAGAATGCGGAGCTGCTGGTGCAGCGGGGGCTGGTGCGGTGAAGCTCGCGCTGGTCGGCCACGGGAAGATGGGCCAGGCCATCGCCCAGCTGGCCAGGGAGCGGGGGCATTCCATCGTCGCGGTGGTCGAGCGCGCCGACAACCCGAACGGCGCGGGCCTCACCCGGGAGCGGCTGGCCGGCGCGGACCTGGTCTTCGAGTTCACCGAGCCTCATGCCGCGGTCGGGAACCTCCTCACGCTGGCACGGCTCGGCACCCGGATCGTCACGGGGACCACCGGGTGGCAGGAACGGCTGCCGGAGATCGCCGCGGTGGTCACAGCGCACGGCGGCGCCCTGCTTCACAGCCCCAACTTCTCGCCGGGGGTCCAGCTCTTCCTCCATGTCGCCGGCGACCTCGCCCGGCGGTTCGCCGGCCAGCGGGGCTTCGAGGGGTTCGTGGTGGAGAGCCATCACGGCGCCAAGCGGGATGCGCCCTCGGGGACGGCCGTGGCACTCAAGCGGGCGCTCCAGGGGGGCGACCCCGATCGGGAGTTCCCCGTGACCAGCATTCGGGGCGGGTTCGATCCGGGAACCCATGTCGCGGTATTCGACGCCCCGTTCGAGACCGTGCGGCTCGAGCACCAGGCCCGGAGCCGTCAGGTCTTCGCGGCCGGGGCGCTCCTGGCCGGCGAGTGGCTCGATGGCAGGACCGGGGTGTTCACGTTCGACCAGATGCTCTTTCCGGAGGGATCATGACGACACTACGCGGATGCGGAACGGCGCTGGTAACCCCGTTCCACTCGGACGGGGCCGTGGACGTCGAGGCCCTCCGGAAGCTGGTGCGCTGGCAGATCGAGGAGGGGATCGACTTCCTGGTCCCGTGCGGCAGCACCGGCGAGGCGGTGACCCTGACACCGGGGGAACGGGAGCTGGTGGTCGCCACGGTGGTCGAGACCGCGGCCGGCCAGGTGCCGGTCATGGCCGGGGCTACCCACAACGACACCCGACTGGCGGTGGAGGAGGCGCGTCGCATGAGCGGGCTGGGGGTCACCTGGCTCCTCTCCGCCACCCCCTACTACAACAAGCCCACCCCCGAAGGCCTGGTCCGCCATTTCAGCGCCATCGCCGATGCCGCCGCGGTCCCCGTCTGCCTCTACAACGTGCCCGGCCGTACCGCGGTCAACCTGAAGCCCGACACCGTGCTCCGGCTGGCGAATCACCCCAATATCGTCGGCATCAAGGAGTCCTCCGGCGACCTGGCGCAGGTGCAGCACCTGCTGCTGGGGCGACCCGAAGGATTCAGCGTGCTCTCGGGAGAAGACTGGATGACGCTGGCGATCATCGCGGCCGGGGGTGACGGGCTGGTCTCGGTCGCATCCAACGAGATCCCGAAGTTGATGACGCAGCTGGTGCGGCGCTCGCTCCGAGGCCAGGTGGAAGACGCCCGGCAGATCCTCTACCAGGTCCTCCCGCTGCTCGAGGCCAACTTCATCGAAACCAACCCCGCGCCGGTCAAGGCCGCCCTTGCCGCGATGGGCCGCATCGGCAACTACATCCGGCTTCCGCTGGTCCCGCTCTCCGACAGCCGCCGGCCACCGCTCCTGGCGGCGTTGCGGGAAGCCGGGGTGGAGCCGGTGGGCGAAATGGTGCTCTCGTGACCGTGGAACTGCAGGCGGCGCTGGAGCGATTCGCCACCGGTATCCCCAAGGGGGAGGATGCGGCCGCGTCCGGCGCCTTCGAGCGGCTCAAGGCTGGACTCAATGCGGGGGTGATCCGGGCGGCGGAGCGTCAGCCCGACGGGAGCTGGCGGACCAACCCCTGGGTCAAGGCCGGGATCCTGCTGGGCTTTCGGCTGGGTCGGGTGGTACCCGCGGCCCGGGGGGGGCCGTTCCCCTACTACGACAAGGACACCTGGCCCCTCAAGCAGCTGTCGCTGGCCGACAACGTGCGGATCGTGCCGGGGGGAACGGCGGTACGCGACGGCTGCTATCTCGCCCCGGGGACCGTACTGATGCCGCCCGCGTTCGTGAATGTCGGCGCCTACGTGGACGAAGGGACGATGATCGACTCCCACGCCCTGGTCGGCTCCTGCGCCCAGATCGGCAAGCGGGTCCATCTCTCCGCCGGGGTCCAGATCGGGGGCGTCCTGGAACCGATCGGCGCGATGCCGGTCATCGTCGAGGACGATGTGCTGGTGGGCGGCAACTCGGGGATTTACGAAGGCGCCATCGTACGGGAACGCGCCGTGCTGGCCCCCGGCACCATCCTTTCCGGCGGCACCGTCGTATTCGACCTGGTGCGCAATACCAGCTATCGCCGGGACGCCGACCAGCCGCTCGAGATCCCGGCGGGGGCGGTCGTGGTGCCCGGGTCGCGCCCGGTGAGCTCGGGGCCGGGCCGCGAGATGGGACTGTCGCTCTACGCCCCGGTGATCGTGAAATACCGCGACGAACGGACCGACACCGCGGTGCGGCTGGAAGACCTGCTCCGCTGATCCCCCTGGCTCGCGGGGACCATCGCGCCCTGGGCGCCGGACCGTCATCCGAAAAAAACGAGGGGCGGTAGCGGGCCGCCCCTCTGTGGTGCCGGGTCATCCGCCCCACCCCTGTCACTCAGGGCGTCCCGATTCGAACCTCGGGCAGGCTCGACACCCCTTCCGATAGCTGAAGCGTTACCGCACCAACGCCGTCCGGCAGTCGAAACCTGCCGTCACGAGCATATGCAATAATGGTCCCGGTCGCGGCGTCGCGAATCACCCCTAGTGGATAGGACGGATCCCAGGTCACTTCCCGGGCACCACCTCCCTGCCCGGCGACCGTTGGGGCCCGCACCACCGCAGGAGACCGTGACCGTGCCTGATACGCGGCAAGTCCGGTTCCCACCAGTCGGAGCGTCGCAAGGCGGGACACCTCGCTTTCGATGAGCGGGACGACGAACGCAAAATGCCGCTCCGTGCCGCCCGGAAGGTCCGCCACCGTCTCCCCGTCAAAGGAGACGCTGAAGACCCTCCCTCCCGCCACGTCATAACCCTCGACCCGGTTTGGTCCGGGATGCTCCGGCAGATGGATCGGGGCATGAACCCGGAACGCCGGCTCGAGCACCACGGTTCCGTTGCGGATCCGGCCCCAGATCATGAGCCCATCGCGGGCCGGCTCCTGGCTCGCCGCCTCCCGCGACGCGCCGGTCCCCCGGAAACTCAGCTCGCCGAGGTAGGTGTAGTCGCTGATCCACTCGGGATCGCAGTAGCTCATCAGGTCCTTGAAGGTCCCGGGAGCCTTGAGTACGAGCGCGGGAAGGTCGAGTCCCCAGGCCCCGATCGAGGCATTTGCGTAGGGATAGTTGGGGTCGGGGCCGCCGGGGTTGCCGCAGGGAGCGTGCAAGCGCCCGAAGTTGTGACCCAACTCGTGGGCGATCACGCTGGGGGCGCTGGCGACCTTGTCCCAGCTGATCGCCGCGGGAGCGCCGATGTATCCCAGCCCGGCGATCCCGCCGCCGTAGGTTACCGGCACGATGCCGAGGTAGTCCCCCGTGAAGCTCTCCGAGGTCCGGAGGCTGTGGACCTCGCCCAGGATCTGGCTCCACGCGCCGTTGGAGTCGTTGGCCATGAGGACCGGGGCGCTGGTGGTGAACACCGAGCGGACGCTGGTCACGGTGGTACCCAGCGGGTGCATGCGGCGGGTGGTCTCGGCCAGGGCGTCTTTGTTGCCGGCGGAGACCTGGCCGGTAAGGCCGTTCACCGACTGCTTCACCGGCACGAAGCGCAGGTTGAAGGTCGGGACACTCTGGACCGCCACGGCCTGGGGCGTGGCGCCGGGCCAGAGGTTGTTGCTCTCGTTCGCCTCCGCCACTTCGTCCGACGGATCGACCACGGCCTGCACGCTCAGGTTGCTCACCACCCGGCTCCCGGGGATCAGCACGTTCCAGCTGCTGGCGAGTGTGGCGGTGTCGACCGCCTGCGGCACCAGCGACGACGGGGCGTTCACCGTCAGCGAGTCGACCGGTACCCCAGCCGCGAACAGCCGGACCCGCACCCGGGGCTGGGCCTGCTGGCCCCCGCTGGCCACGACGAAGACCCGAAGTAGCGCATCGCGCCCGGCGACCATGGGCACCGAGCCGTCGCTCCGCTGGGTCGACTGGATCAACTGTGCCCCCGCGATCCGGAGATCGATCGTGGCGGCCGGTCCGCCGGTGTAGGCCACCGCGACATCGGCGGTGTCGCCCTCCACCACGGCCACGCTGCTGGGAGAAACCTGGGCCGACCAGGTCAGGCTGGATGCGTCCACATAGCCGGCGCTCACCCCATAGGTTCCGGCCGCGAGGCCGGTCAGAATCTGCGAACCGCTGAGATTGGTAACCCCGCCGCCCGGCGCGGTGACGGTGACCCGGGCCGAAGCCCCGGCGGGAAGTCCCGAGACCTGAACGGCGAGGGCCCCGCTCCCGCCGGCGGGCCCTGCCGGATCGGGCTTGGAGTCCCCGCCGCAGGCAGGTGCGAGCAGCGCTGCCAGGAGCAGGGCGACGTCAGTTGGTCGGCGTGACACGGTGGTCTCCATTGCTCCGATTATCGCCCGGGGCCGGCTCGGCCGTGAGCCTGCAATGTCGGGGAGGTAGGGGGGCGAGGGCGGTAACCTCGATCACGCCGCATAACGCTTTGTCCTACAGCAGCTTATGGCGCCGGAAGGCTCAGCTCTTCGGGGGCGCCACGAGATCGGGGATGGGACTGGCGGGAGGCCCGACCAGGCGGTTGCGCCCAGTGGCCTTGGCTTCGAAGAGACGGGCGTCCGCTCGGTCGAGGAGATCCTCCGCCTGGGTGCCGTCCGGGCCGTAGACCGCAAGGCCGACGCTCACGGTGACGCGGGCACTCGCCTCCCGCCGCGGAATCGAGAGCGGGAGCTGTTCCACCGTGAGCCGCATGTCCTCCACCCGCTCCATGGCGGCCTCCCGCCCCATCCCCGGCAGCAGCACCACGAACTCCTCGCCACCGTAGCGAACCAGCAGGTCGCTCTGGCGGACGGAGGCGAGGATCGCGTTCGCCACCCCGCGGAGCGCCACGTCACCGGCGGCGTGACCCCAGGTATCGTTGAACCGCTTGAAGTGGTCGATATCGATCATGGCGAGCGACACCGGCTCCCCGTAACGGCGCGCCCGCGACAGCTCGGCCTGGACCCGCTCGTCGAAGAAGCTCCGATTGGGCAGGCCGGTGAGGCGGTCGCTGCGGGACTGACGACGGAGACGCTGGCTACGGAGCACGATGGCCACGGCGAGCAGGGTGGCGACCGCGAGGAGCACCAGGCGGGAAACCTGGGTGGCCCAGTCGAACGAGCCGTATCCCAGCCGGTCGAGAGCGGGATCGGCCAGGTCGAACATCGTGTGGGCCACCAGCACCAGCGCCAGGTACTGTCCGATGGCAGTCACCCCCGCCGCGACGGTGATGCGGGCGTCGTAGCGGAGCGCGGTGGCCCCGATGGCAATGAAGTAGACCTCGAAGACCAGCCGGCTGTTGACGGTGGTGATCGGCTGCCCCAGCCAGAGAAAGCTCGCCAGCGCGGCGCTCACGACCGAGACGTCGAGCAGGCTGGTGACCAGACCGAGCCAGGGACGGTAGAAATCGCGCTTGAGGAGGCCCTGCACCCCGATCGTCAGGGTGAGCGCCACGGCACAGGCCGCGAGACCCACCACGCCGGCGGTGGCATTGGAATCGAGCAGCAGGTTGAGGATCGGAACGGGGATCAGCGCCGCGGTCAGGACCGTGCGGGCGCGGGCCACGATGAGCTCGCCCTCCGCGCCGGCGTCCATCTGGATCGGATCGGGCGTGGCCAGGGCCCGCCGCCAGGCGGCCAGCTCGGCCACGCCCTGGACGGAGCCCGGAGGGCCGCTGGCACGACTGCGGCGACGGGAGTAGTGGTAGGCGATCGACACGGGCGCCGGTCCGCGCTACATCAGCCGGTACTTGGGTCCGCTCCCGCCCTCGCGCGGGGTCCAGCGGGGCCCGAGCACATCGGTGGCCTTGCAGTCGACGCAGTTGGGTGGGTTCACGCGGAGTTCGTCCCCCACCCGCTCGTAGACACCGGCGGGACAGAGATGGCTGTAGAAGTCGGCCACTTCGGCGGGAATGTCACGACCCACCACGAGGTGGCTGGGGATAGTATCGCGGGTGGCGTTCCCGGACTTGAATACCGCGTCCACCTTGCTGAAGGTCAGGGTGCCGTCGGGGGTGAAGCTCCCGGACGGCCGGGCCGCACGTTCCCGCTCGGCGTCCTCATGCATCGGGATGCGGCCACCGGGGAACCGACCGCCAGTCAGCGTCATCAGTCCCGCCTTGATGCCGCCGGCGTAGAAGCCATCCTTGAACGCCAGGCGCATGTTGCGGGTCCGGTAGAGGTCGGACACGATGTAGCTCCGATCCACCAGCCGGTCGTACAACCCGAGCTGCTCGCGAGACACGTTGCCCGCCTTCAGCGCCGCGAACGCGGCCCGGGCGGCGTACATCCCCGATTGCATGGCATAGTGGACGCCCTTGAGGGAGGGGACATCCACGAAGCCGGCGGTGTCTCCCGCCAGGAGGAGCCCATCGCCCGAGCGGCGCTCGGGGAGCGCATAGTAGCCGCCTTCGGGGATCGTCTTGGCGCCCCATTCGAGGAGCTCGCCACCTTCGAGCACCGGCCGCACCAGCGGGTGCCGCTTGAGCCGCTGCAAGAGCACATGGGGGTCGAGATTGGCGTCCCGGTAATCCAGCCCGACCACCAGGCCCAGGGCCACCAGGTCGGCCCCGAGGGGATAGACGAAGGTTCCGCCGAAGGCGTCCCGCGGGAGCGGCCAGCCGAGAGTGTGGATCACCCGGTCGAGCGGCTGCTTCACCTTCCAGACTTCTTTCACCCCCAGCGCGAAGATCTGAGGATTGGCGGAGCGAACACCCTGCCAGGTGCTCCAGGCCTGTCCGAGAGTGCCCCGGGTTCCCTCGGTCAGTACCGTCACCCGGGCGGTGACATCGGTCGGCTCCTGATAGGACCCGGTGGGGTTGCCTTCCCGGTCGAGCCCGGAGGGGGTGGTGCGCACACCCTTCACTGCCAGGCCTTCAACCAGCAACGAGGCAGCGGGAAACCCGGCGAAGATGTTGACCCCCAGCGCTTCGGCGCGCTCCCCCAGCCAGCGCACCACTTCGGACAGCGAGGCGGTGAAGTAGCCGTGGTTGTTCATCGTAGGCGGGGTGGGGAGCCGGATCGAGCCCCCCTCACTCAGCAGGTAAACCGACTCGGCGCTGACCGCCTGGCGGAAGGGGAAATCGGAGTCCTGAAGATCGGGAAAGAGCTCGCGCATCGCCCGGGGGTTGATCACCGCGCCGGAGAGGGAGTGCTCCCCGAGGCTCCCCGCCTTTTCGAGCACCCCGATGTTAATCTCCCCCAGGGGGCCGCCCGCGGCCTGGTCCTGCCGGGCCAGGTGGGCCAGTTCGATGGCCCCGGCGAGCCCGGCGGGACCGGCTCCAACGAACAGCACATCCATCTCCAGCGACTCGGCGTTCGGCGCCTCGGCGAGGATCAGGCGCTCCTGGGGCAACGCGGGTTGATGGCGGCGGGGGATGAGGGACGACACGCGGGCTCCTGAGCGGCTGGCAGTGGGAGGCAGAAGATAGTCGGACCACGGGGAGCCTGGGAGTAAGACACTTTCACAGCCGAGCGAGCCGGATGAAACCAGGCAAGGCCCTGCGGGACCCTTGGGTCTGGGGTCAGATGCTCCTGATGCTGGCCGTGGGCGCGCTGCCCTGGCTGGCGGGGCGGGTCCCGCCTGACGGAGTGGCGGGGCACCTGCTGCGGCCGGCGGCGCCGGGATGGCGCCTGGCCGCTGTGGTGGCGCTGATACCCGGTCTGGGGATGCTGATCTGGGGCGCTCTCTCGCTCGGGCCCAACCTGACCCCGGCCACCGAGCCGAGGACCAAGGGAACGATGGTCGAACGAGGCGCCTACCGGGTGGTGCGGCATCCGATCTACCTGGGGCTATCGCTCACGCTCTGGGGACTGGCGTGGGGGCTGACGACCCCGACGATGGGCCTGATAGCGGGGATCGTATCGTTCGGGTATTTCGACCGGAAGGCGGCGGTGGAGGAGCGCTGGATGCTGGCCCGATTCCCGGCGTACGCCGCCTACCGGATGCGAGTGCGCAAGCTGATTCCCGGCCTCCGGTGAGATTGACGTCGGTTATTATCCACCCTCTCCCATCCCAATCCGGCAATGCACACTCCGCCCATCCCCGGCTTCCGCAGCGTCCCGTTCACGGGGGTCATTTACGTCATGGCGGAGGCGCAGCGGCATGGGTACCGGTACGGCCACCCGGACTGGTGCAATCTGGGCCAGGGCATGCCGGAGACTGGGCCGCTGCCGGGCGCACCCGCCCGCGTCGAGGCGGTGCGGATCGGCCTCGACGACCAGGAATACGCCCCGGTGCCGGGAATCCCGGAGCTCCGTCAGGCGGTGGCGGCGATGTACAACCAGCTCTATCGCCAGGGCCGGGTCTCGCAGTACACCGAACGCAACGTCTGCATCTGCGGTGGGGGGCGCGCCTCGCTCACCCGGGCGGTCGCGGCGCTGGGCGAAATCAACCTGGGGCACTTCCTCCCGGATTACACCGCCTACGAAGAGCTGCTCGACATCTTCAAGTTGTTCACCGCGATCCCGATTCTCCTCGAAGGGAGCCGGGGCTACGCCTTTTCGCTCGAGGACCTGCGACGGGAGATCACCGGCCGGGGGCTCTCGGCGGTGCTCCTTTCGAACCCCAACAACCCAACCGGGAGGGCGATCCGGGGGGCCGAGTTGGAGGGCTGGGTTGCCACCGCGCGGGAGCTTCAGTGCTCGCTCCTGCTGGACGAGTTCTACTCCCATTACGTCTGGGCCCCCCCAGACGGCCCCGACGCGACGGTCTCGGCCGCCCGGTACGTCGACGACGTGGATCGCGACCCGGTCATCCTCTTCGACGGACTCACCAAGAACTGGCGCTACCCTGGGTGGCGCTGCACCTGGATCGTCGGACCGCGGGCGGTGATCGACGCGGTCAGCAGCACCGGGTCCTTCCTGGATGGTGGCGGCAGCAAACCCCTGCAGCGCTCGGCGGTGCCGCTGCTCGCCCCGGAGGTGGTGGCCCAGGAGACCCGGGCCATCCGGCAGGTCTTCCTGCACAAGAAGTCACTGATGAAGGCCGGGCTGGAGGCCGCGGGGATGCGGCTCGACCTCGACCCCGAGGGCACCTTCTACTGCTGGGCCGACGTCTCGGCACTGCCGGAGGGGCTGAACGACGGGATGTCGTTCTTCAAGGCGGCGGTGAAGGAGAAAGTCATCTGCGTCCCGGGGGAGTTCTTCGACATCAATCCCGGCAAGCGACGGAGCGGCCGGTCCTCACGGTTCCGGCAGTACGTGCGCTTCTCGTTTGGACCGGAAGAGCGGCAGGTCGTGGAAGGGGTGAAGCGGATCCAGGGACTGGTGAGCAGGGAGGGGTGAGGGGCGGTCAGTCTGAGGGACGCACCCGGCGCGGGGTCCCCGTTCCGAAAGTCCCGGGGCCCCGCGCCGCCCTCGGTGCAGCAGCCCGGCTCACGCCGCCAGCTTCGCGAGCTTCTCGTCGAGGATCCCGCGAAGTCGCGGGTCGGCCCCGATCACACCGTCGACCACCTTGCCGTCCTTGAAAAGCAGGATGGTGGGGATGGAGCGGATGTTGAAGCGCATCGCGGTGGCCTGGTTGGCGTCGGTGTCCAGCTTCAACACCTTCACCTTCCCGGCGTAGTCCGCCGCCAGCTTCTCGATCACCGGAGCGACCGCCCGGCAGGGCCCGCACCAAGTGGCCCAGAAGTCGACCACCACCACGCCAGCGGCCTGTTCGACCTCGGCCCCGAAGGTGGCATCCGTTACCTGCAAGTTCTCCGTCATGTCTGTCCGGTTCCCTTTTCTGAAGTATCGCCGCACTCCACCGTGCGGCCATGCGAGCCCCCATCGTCAACGCCAGCCGGGCCGTCGGGGTGCCCCCGCGAGCTGTCCCTCCCTGACGCATAGACAATAATCGATACGTCCAGGCGAAGGAAACTCCCGCCGCCAGCGAGAAGTTCCCGCTCTAGCGCCGGACCCGGAGTAGACGGCGCTCCAGCTGGGCCAGGTACTCCTCGAGCATCTCGGGGCGGCTCCGATAGAGGCGCATCTGCCCCTCCTGCCGCACCGCTACCAGTCCGGCGGTATACAGCTCCTTCAGGTGGTGGGAGACGGTGGCCTGGGTGATGGGGAAGCGTTCTACCAGCGCCTTGCAGGAGAGCTCCTCCGACCCCGCAATTGCCTCGAGGATTTCGAAGCGGCGATCGTCCGCCAGCGCCTTTGCGATACGTTCGAGTTCGTCGCTCCCGAGCCGGGTCATGGGCCCCCAGAACCAGCGGTATAGGCGATCATCGATGCGTCGATGTCAGGCACGGGTGCGAAGCCGTCGCACCAGCAGGTACACCGGATAGCTGGCCACGAGGATTCCCAACTCCACCCGGCTGTTCCGGGTATCGCTCACCACATTCCCCGCCAGAAACGCCAGGGAGCCGAGCACCAGGAAGCCGGTGACCCACGGAAAGCCGAATGCCCTGTAGGGTCGGGGTGTCGCGGGCTCGCGAGCCCGCAGAATAAAGACTGAAATGAAGCTGGCGGTGTAACAGACGACGTAGAAGAATGCCGCCAGCGCGAGGATCTGATCGAAGGTGCCGGTCACGAGGAGCAGCGCCGTGGCCAGGGCCGAGAGGTAGAGCGACGGCCGGGGCGTCCCGCCCAGGTTCACTCGCTGGAAGCCGGCCCAGAGCATCCCGTCGCGGCTCATCGCGTAGGGAAGCCGGGAGGAGATGAGCAGGATGGCGTTGGCGGCGCTGAACAGGCTCACGAGCAGGACGGCCCGCACCACCGTGTCGCCCCGCTCCCCGAAGATTTCGCGCGCCGCCGTCGCGGCCACCAGATCCTGCCCCGCCATCCGGGCGGGCGAGAGAACGTGGAGAAAAGCCAGGTTGAGAAGCAGGTAAATCGCGATCACAGCCAGTACGCCCCCGGCCATCGCCCGCGGGATATCACGGCCGGGGTTTTTCACCTCGCCCCCGAAATAGAGCATCCCGTTCCAGCCATCGTAGGTGTAGATCACACCCTGGAGCGCGAGCACGATGGCGCCGAATCCGATCGCGCCGGGCGCTGCCGGCATCGCGGTGGCGGCCTCCGCGGGCGGGGTCCACGCCAGGCACACGCCCGCCAGGGCCACCAGGACCAGGGTCTTGAGGAGGCTCGAGACCTGCTGGGTGAGATCGCCCGCCCGGATACCCAGGGCCTGGATGACCGTCAGGATCAGGACGATGAAGAGGGCGAAGGCGACCGACTTGCCCTGGAGGGCGGGCCAGACCGCGGCGGTGTAATCCCCCATCGAGACCGTGACCAGGGCCATCGCCGCGCAGCTCGAGAGCCAGTCGCTCCAGCCCACGGCGAAGCCGGCATACTCGCCCATCGCCCGCCGGACGAAGACGTACTGGCCTCCCGACAAGGGGACCATCGCCCCCAGCTCCGCCAGGGACAGCGCCCC
The DNA here is from genome assembly GCA_964642475.1 of uncultured Gemmatimonadaceae bacterium. Taxonomy (GTDB): domain Bacteria; phylum Gemmatimonadota; class Gemmatimonadetes; order Gemmatimonadales; family GWC2-71-9; genus JADJOM01. Next base: position 101,283 of record CAZXRC010000011.1, read on the forward strand.
CAGCAGGGCGTACCCACCGCCCAGGACCCAGGCGCCGAGAAACCAGCGGCTATCGGGGAGGTGCGCGGCGACGTCGCCGGGCGTCCGCAGGATCCCCACTCCGATGGTGTTGCCGATGATGACGGCGAGGCCGAACGCCACGCCCAGGATCTGGAGCAGCCGCCCGCGGGATGCGGGGGCCGCTGCAAGGGGCACCCCGGCGGCGGAGTCCGTCACTCGGACTTGAGCTTCTTGACTTCGGCGGTCAGGCGGGGAACGATCTCGAAGAGGTCGCCCACGATTCCGTAATCGGCGACCTTGAAGATCGGGGCATCTTTGTCGCGGTTGATGGCGACGATGGTCCGGGCCGTGCGCATGCCGGCGAGGTGCTGGATGGCGCCCGAAATCCCGACCGCCAGGTAGAGCCCGGGACTCACGGTCTTGCCGGTCTGCCCCACCTGGGCCCCATGCTCCCGCCAGCCGGCATCGACCACCGCGCGGCTCGCGCCAACGGCGGCGTTGCCGAAGGCCGCCGCCAGGTCCTCCAGCAGCCTGAAATGTTCCGGCTCCTTGAGACCGCGTCCCCCGGAGACCACCACCGGCGCTTCGGCCACGTCGAGGGCGGCGCTGGCGGGGGCTTTCACCCCGGTGACCCGGGCCCGAATGGTGAACGCCGGGACGGCCGCCACCGCCGCGGCGCCGGCCCTGGGGGCTTCGGTGGGCTGCACCGTGTTGGGGCGGATCGAGAGCAGCGCCGGCGTACCGTCGAGCCGGAGCTGCTGGAGCGCCTTGCCGGCATACACCGGTCGGGTGACCACGACCTTGCCCCCCTCGGCGGCAAACTCCGTCACGTCGGTGGCGAGTCCCACCCCGATCCGGGCCGCCACCCGGGGCGCGAGGTCGCGGCCGGTGGCGGTCGCCGCGAACACCACCACGGCGTAGCCCCTCGCCAACTCGGCGATGGTGGCCGCGCAGCCGTCGGGCTGATACAGGCCAAAGTCGGGGTGAGTCGCGGCAAGCACCCGGTCGGCGCCGTAGCGGCCCAGGTGTTCGGCCCCGCTTACGGGGCCGGAGCCCAGCACCAGCGCATCGGCGGTGGTGCCGAGCTGATCGGCGAGGCGCCGCGCGGCGGTGACGACTTCGAGCGAGACCTTCCGGAGCGCGCCGTCGCGCTGTTCGGTAATCGCGAGGATGGCCATGGTCAGATCGCCCTCGCTTCTTCGCGGAGGAGACGGATCAACTCGGGCACCGCCTCGGGGCCCTCGCCCACGATGCGGCCCGCCTTCCGCTCGGCCGGCAGGGTGAGCCCCAGCGCGGTGAGCGTTCCGGGGCCCAGCGTCGCGGGCCGGGTTTCGAGCGGCTTCTTCTTGGCGGCCATGATGCCCTTGAGCGAGGGGAGCCGCGGGGTGTTGAGACCCTTGTCGCAGGTGAGCACCGCGGGAAGCGCGCAGGTGACGGTCTCGATACCGCCTTCGATCTCGCGTTCGGCGGTGGCGAGACCGCCGGCGATGGCGAGATGGGCGACCGCCGTGATCGCGGGGACACCCAGCAGCTCGCCCACCATCGGACCGACCTGATGATTGTAGTCATCGACCGCGAGCTTCCCGAACAGTACCAGGTCATAACCGCCGGTCTTGAGCTCGGCCGCCAGGGCCCGGGCCGCTTCGAGCCCATCGGCCGGGGGCGGGGCCTGCAGCAGGATGGCGCGGTCGGCGCCCATCGCGAGCGCGGTGCGCAGGGTTTCCTGGGCCGCGTCGGTCCCCAGCGAAATCACCACGACCTCGCCGGCGCCGGCCGCTTCCTTGAGCTTGAGCGCTTCTTCGATGGCGTATTCGTCGTAGGGATTGGGGACGAACTTGACCCCGCTTTCGTCAATGGCCTTTCCATCTGCGCCGATGACGATCTTGGTGGTGGTGTCGGGGACCCGCTTGAGGCAGACGGCGATCTTCATGGCATCGGGGGCTGTGGGCTCGAGCCCGGCCGCGAACGCTGGCCGGGCGGCGAGATAAGCTAGCCGGGAGTGGCCCGGGGGGCTACGGGAGGATATTCGGGAGGGGAGGCCTCAGTCCGGGTCAGTCCCGCCGAACCCCCGACGGACGACCAGCCGCACCAGCCGGCGCTGTCCCGGCGTCAGAAACCGTTCCAGCACGTCCCCGCCGCCCTGGTTCACATTGAAGGTGCCGAAGGTGGCGTAGTCGTGCTGGAGCAGATTGGTGGCGATGGCCGTGATCTCCCATCCGGCGCCCCGCCACCCCAGGCGGGCGTCGACCACGACATATCCCGTGAGCCCGGATTCGACGTTGGCCTCGTCGCCCCGGAGATACTGCGGACCGACGTAGCGTCCGTCGGCCCCGGCAAAGAACCCCTTCGGCAGCACCAGCGCGCCCCCCACCTTCACCTGGTGGTTGGGCACCAGCGGCAACTGGTCCCCCGGCCGCACGTCATTGCTCCCGCCAAAATCCTCCCGGATCGAGAAGATCTCGGCCGCGCTCTGAAAGGTGGCCCTGGTGTAGGCGTAGTTGGCATACAGCGAGTGCCCGCCGGCAAGAAAGGTCTGGGCCGAGAGCTCGAGGCCGGTTCGGCGGGTCCGGTCGAGGTTGCCGAAGAAGCCTTCGATGGTGGAGCCGGTAATGCTGGTGTCGGAGGCGAAGAGGAAGATGTCGTCCTTCACGTCGGTCCGGTACACCGATGCGGTGAAGATCGACGAGCCGGCGATGAGCTTCCCCCCCACCTCGTAGGTGGTGGCGCGCACCGGCTTGATCGGCGGGTCGTCCCCCAGGGCGAACGGCAGCGGGCAGGGCTCGGCCTCGTCGGCGCAGGCCAGCTCGATCACCGCGGGCGCCCGGAAGCTGGTGCCCACCGACCCATAGAGGGTGAGCGACTGCGAGGCGGCCCAGCTGATGCCTCCCCGCGGGCTCAGCCGGCGGTAGGAGCTGGTGGTATCCCGGGCGGGATCGAGCTGATTGCGGAAGGGGAAGCGGACGTAGTCGTAGCGCGCCCCCGCCGAGACGGTCACCGGCCCGGTGGTCAGATCGACGATGCCGAACGCGCCCACATCCCAGGTCGGGCTCTTCACGAAGGTAGTTTGCCGCCGGCTGCCGCCGAACTTGGTGGAATCGGCGAAAAGCTCCACCGCTGTGTGGCTGGCGGAGCCGTCGGCGCCGACCCGAACGCCGAGCCGGCTGTTCCCCACGGTGCGGTCAGTCCGGTAGTCGACATTGGCCCCGAGAATCCGGTTGCTCGACTTGCCCAGATTGTCGGGGTCATCTTCCTGGTTGACGTTGAATCGCTCGGCCCGGTGGCGCCGGAGGTAGGTCGAGACGCTCAACTGCGAGTGGGCGGACCGGGTGTAGCCCGACAGGGCGAGTTGCAGGTTGTTGAGGTCTTCGTAGTCGCCGCTGGTCAGGTTGGAATCGGGGTTCACCCGGAACACACTCTCCGGCAGGGATCCGGCCGCGCGGGCCCGGGAGCGGGCGGCATACCCCTGGACCCGCAGCCCCCACCGGTCGGTGAGCCGGCCGATGTTGAAGAAGCCATTGACCTGTTTGGAGCGGGTATCCTGACGCCAGCCATCCTCCCGGTCGTACCCGGCCCCGGCGTAGTAGCTCCACTTCCCGCTACCGAGCGAACCGCTGACCGAGCCGTCGGTGCCGAGGGTCCTGTAGTTGCCGCCCGAGACCTCGAGCTCGCCCCGGGTGGGGCCGCCGCCGGGATTGGAGACCAGGTTGATGGCGCCACCGAGCGAATTGCGGCCCAGGAGCGACGCGGTGCCGGAGAGTAGCTCGATCCGGGTGAGGTGCTCCATGGGGAGGAGATCGAAATTCACCTGGGCCGCATCGGGCTCGTTCTGCCGCACGCCATCGAGGAAGACCGAGATCCCCTGGGGCAGGCCCACCACCGGGGAGGCGAAGAACCCGCGGGAGGAGAGCGACATCTTGGCGGCGGCGCCCAGGTCGTCATAGCTCGAGAAGCCGGCCTGGTTCACCAGCAGGTCGGTGAGCAGGCGCGGTTCGTTGGCCTCGATGTCTCGCCGATTGAGCACGGTGACCCGGGCCGGCACCCCGGAGCCCACCACCGGGCCGGCACTCGGCAGGATGGAGCCGACCACTTCGATGGGGGCGAGCTCGACCACGCTGGTGTCGCGTCGGGTGCTGTCGGGCTGCTGGGCAGCGAGCGGAGCGGCGGCGATGATCAGCGCCAGCGAAAAGGGCAAGCGGGGCATCATGGTCCTGTGGGTTTGCTGTCATCCCGAGCGCAGGCGAGGGATCCCTGATTGGAAAAGCAGGGATTCCTCGCCGCCCTGCGGCTCGGAATGACAGCGTACTAGCGGAGTTTCGCCTGGGCGCCCGGGGCAGCGCGCTCGTAGATCGCGGCCATCGTGATCCGGTCGGGTGCCCGACCGACCACCACCAGCGCATCGTCGCTGGGACCGCCGCCGTCGTAATCGAGACAACAGAATTCACGGGTCTCGGCGCCCTCGACCGGGCCCAGCACGGCGGGGGCGCTGCCCCGGACAAACCGAACCGGGTCGCCCGGCGAGTAGCGGCCGCTCCGGTCCACATCCTCGTAGATCCGGAGATCCTGCACCTTCACCCCGGCACGAGTCACGATCAGCACCCCGTCGTCTGCGCTGCCGCCGCCATCGAGATCCTGGCAGCAATGATCCACCGCCACTGGACGCTGCAAGAGCGCCTGCCAGCCAGCCAGCGAGATGAGCCCGACCGTGACCAGGGCCGCGGCGGCGAGCAGGGGGACGGGACGCCGGTCCCGGGAACCCCATCGGGGCTCCTCACCCCTCTGCACTCGCCCCCGGATCTCAGGCCCGAGCGAAGCCCGCGGCTCGAATCCGATCTGTCGGAGTTCGCGGTCGAGCTCCTCGTCGCCCTTCACCGCTGCTCCTCATCCCGGTCGAGCACCCGGCGGAGCCGGGCCAGGGCCCGCCACAACCGGGTACGCACCGCCGACTCTCCCAGACCCAGCACCTCGGCGACCATGGCGGTGTCCATGCCGCTGCCGTACCTGAGGCCGATGATCTCCCGGTCGCCTTGGCTCAGCGCGCTCACCGCCTCGAGCAGGCGCGCCACCCGCTCCTCCCAGAGCAACCGCTCTTCGGCCGAGGGAGTCTCCGAGGTCAGGTCGCGCATGGAGCCGAGCGGCACATGGCGCCGGACTCGAGCCTTCCGCAGGTGATCGCGGAGGGTGTTCTGGGCGATCCGGAAGATCCAGGTCTGCGGCTGGGCCCGGGCCGGGTCGTACTGATCGGCCGCCCGGAACACCTTGAGGAAGGTGTCGGCCGTAACGTCCTCGGCCGCGTCGGCGCTGGGGAGGTGGAACCGCACGTAGCTGTAGACCGCCCGGCCATAGGTGGCGTACCAATCGCCCGCGCGGGCCTGCACTTCCGCCGAGGGCTCGAGAGCAGGGCCCGCGTTGTCGGGGCGATCGGTGGTCTTCGGCTGGTCGGCCATAGGCGGGGGATTATACGCGCGAAGGGCCCGTGCGTCACACGGGCCCTTCTTCATGCTCGAGGCTCAGGCCGGGTCAGTTTCCGACTTTGCAGCACCCCTTGGCAAGGCAGGTGGTCCAAGGGAACAGTTGCTCCTCTTCGCTCGCCTCGGCACCGCCTGGTCGGTCAGGAGCCGGGGCTCGTTGGCCTCGATGTCTCGCCGATTGAGCAAGGTGACCCGGGCCGGCACCCCGGAGCCCACCACCGGGCCGGCACTCGGCAGGATGGAGCCGACCACTTCGATGGGGGCGAGCTCGACCACGCTGGTGTCGCGTCGGGTGCTGTCGGGCTGCTGGGCAGCGAGCGGGGCGGCCACGAGCAGCAGGGTGAAGACGATGGGGAGACGTTGCATCCGGGGTTCCGAAGAATGCGCGGCCTGTCACCGGGGCAACCGGTGACAGGGCCGAGCTCAGTCGATCGTACAACAGCCTTGCTTGCCGCAGGTGATCCAGACCGAGCCGCCGCCGCCCTCTTCGGCCGGCAGCAGCGGTACGGCATCGCCCTTGGGCTTTCGTTCGCTGGTCGGTGCGTCGAGCGGACCGAGGTATTCGAACTGAGAGATGGCCTGCTTCCACTCCACCACCGCGCTCAACCCGCGCTCCGCCTTCCAGTGTTCCTCGTAGTTGATGCGGTAGGTCGTGTCCATGCTCTCGGAGACAAACCGGCCCATGAAGGCGCCCGTCTTGTCCTGATAGACGTACCAGTACGACGCCGTGTCCTTGGGTCCGAGTCCGAAACGCCGCAGGCTGCCGCTGGACAGCTTCTGGAAACGCCCGATGACGGCGCCGGCCGCGATCTGTTGCGGGGTGAGGGCGTAACTCGCGGTATCGGGGTTGATCTCAATGACGATGACGGCCCGCTTGGTGGAGCCGGGGTCCGGAGCCAGAATCTGCCGGGCCGCCGCTCCCAGTCGGGTCCGGAAAGGCCGACTGTCCCCCAGCTTCCGCAAATCATCTTTGGTCAGAGGGCTGCCGGGGTGAGGCTCCGGTCGACCCGGACGAGCTCCACCGCAACCGAGGGACAGCGTGAGGCCTGCAAGACAGGCGCTGCTCAACCAGCGACGATTCAGGCGGCGCATAGGTGTGTCTCAGGGAGAGGGTGACGACTGCTGGAATCTACTGACTGAGCTTGCGAAGTCGATCGATCGTCGGCCGCAATGGCTCACTGCGCTGGTCGATCAGCGCCAGCGCGGCACCGGCCATCCGTCGACCGGAGGTGCGGTCCCCGCGGGAGTCGGCCAGTTCGGCCGCAAGCGTCAACGCCAGCGGCAGGGCGGCGGCCTGAGGAATGGAAGCCTGGGGCAATCCACCGACCAGGTCGAGCCCGGTGGCGGGAAGACTGGCCAAGGCCTGGTCGAGCCTGGTCCCGGCCCCGGTGGTGTCACCCAGCATCAGCAGCAGCTGACACTCCCTGAGAACAATGTACAGTGGCACCTCGGAGGTAAGGAGTGCTCGGCCGGTGGAGGCCGAGCCGACGATGAGCCGGTGGACGGCGGCGGTGTCGCCACGGAGAAGTTCGGCCTGGACCTGGAGGAGATAGTCCCCCCCGATGTTGCCCTGGTAGGTCATCCCCGGACCCATCGTCGGATAAGCCAGGGCCCGGGGAATGGCGATGGTCGCGTTCACGGCGGCTGCACGACCTCGCTTGTCGACCGACGATTCGATCTGAGTCAGCAACCGGCGATCGGCGGCCCGAAGCGAATCGACCGGCGCTTGAAATGCCGCGAGGGCCAGATACGCCAGCGCGCTCCCCTTGATCGTCGCCGGCAGGGAAAGCGCCTCGCCGCTGGTGGTGAGGAGCTCCTGCCCGGCTCCGGCCCGGCGAGCGAGGTCCGCGGCCAGGAGGGGTCGGCCGGTAAGCGCCGCCAGTCCGGCTAGCCATCCCGCCTCGGTACCGTCGGCCTGGTCCGCCGTGACGAGGAGGGAGTCGGCAACGGTGCGGGCATTGGCGTACTTCCCCAGCTTGACCAGCACCCGTACTTCCCCGAGCCCGGCTTCCAGGCGGCTGGACGTGTCGCCGGTGACCCGGCGTGCCTGGCGATACGTCGCCAGGGCCCACCCTGCCGCCGAATCGGATCCGTCGAGGCGGCCCTGCAGCTCGAGGATACGGCCGTAGGTCGTCAGGGCGGAGGAGGACCGGGGGAAGGCCCGGCCCCACTCCGCGGCGACTCTGACCAGGCGATCCCGGTTGCGATTGACGGCGGCGAGGGTCGAGGAGGGGGCGGCGGCTCCTTCGTGGCGAGCGACCTGGAGAATCGGATACGGAACAAAGGCGAGCGTGTCGCCTTGCAGCGACGGGAAGGCCCCGGCAACCAGGGAGTCGCTCGTTTCGGAAGTTCCGCCCCGAATCCGACTGGTCTCGGTGTAGAACAACTGGGCCAACCGGCCGAAGGCCGCGCCCCGGAACACCCGGTGAGTCGACGGAACGAGCTTGAGGGCCCGTTCATAGTCGCCAATGGCCGCGTGATAGCTGGCGCGGAACCGGAAGCCCCCCGGACTCGCGGCATCCCGCAGGACCGCCCGGTCCATCCGCTTGCACTCTCCCCGCCCATACCAGCCCTGAAAATCCAGGGTGTCCCGCTTGACCATCGCGTCGTACTTGCCGCAGGCATCCTGGTACCGCCCTTCGGCCAGCGCGAGCAGGGCTTCCCCCGCGGCTCTCTCGCCGGCGGGGAGGCCGGAGCCGGGCTCGAGGGCGGTGGCCACCTCATCCCGCCAGCTCGATGGATCCTCACCCCGCCAGTTCAGGGTCTGAGCCAGCCACAGATGGGCCATCGCATAGCGCGAGTCCAGTTGAATCGCGGCCCGGAAGCCGGCGGCGGCGGCGTCCAGGTCCCACTCGGCCAGGGCGGCGTGAGCCGAGTCGTAGGTCTGCCAGGCATCGATCCGACGGGTACCAGCGATCCCCGAGGCGGCCGACGGCTGGTGCGGGGCCGGCAGGATCAGGGAGTCGGCGAGCTGGGCCAGCCGGCCCTCCGCCAGGCCGAGATCGGAACGGGGCAGCACCACTATGCGCTCGCGGACCGGCTCAGGCCCGTGGGAGACGTCGTAGAGGACGCCACGGACCTTGACCGAGTCGCCCCAGGGATACACCTCCCCGGAGATCACCCGTCCCGCCCGGACCCGTCGGGCAATGGCGAGCATCTCCTCCAGCGTCGGCTGCCGGTCGAGCCGCGCAAACTGATCCTCGGCCCAGAATCGGTCGACGACTCGCACGTCTTCCCACCGACCCACCGCGTCGTAGATCATCCTGGCGCACTGCTCGGGACCGAACAGACCGGACACGCCGGCACGATGCACCAGCGGTCCCACAAAGACGAGGGATGGATCGAGATGGGTCGCCCGGGCCGCCATGGTCCAGGCCGTGGCGGCAACGACGCCGATCGCGGCGAGGGAGGGCCCGAGCCAGCGTCGAACCCAGCTGCCCGAAGCGGGGCCTTCGGGGCGGGGCCCGCCGGCCCGCACCGGCGCCCCGGCCCCGCGCGACCATCCCAGCCCCGGCGTACGCAGCCCGGCCAGTGCATCGGCCATCTGCTGCGCGGTCTGGTAGCGATCGGCCGGGTGCTTGGCCAATGCCTTCCCGATCGCGTCCTGGAGGTCGGGAGTGAGGGCCGGACGGCGGATGTTGATGGGGGTGGGGTCCATCTCCAGGTGCTGGACCACGACCTCTTCGGGGGTACTCCCCCGGAATGGGGGTTCCCCCGTCAGCATCTCGTACAGGACGCACCCCAGGCTGTACACGTCGCTCCGGCCGTCGACCCGCGATTCGCTCCGGGCCTGCTCCGGGCTCATGTAGGCCGGCGTGCCCACCGGACCGGCCAGCTTCCATTCCTCCAGGCCGCCGGCACTGATCGCGCGGGCGATGCCAAAGTCGGCCACCACCGCGTGATCGGAGATGAACAGGATGTTCTCGGGCTTGATGTCGCGGTGGATGACCCCGTGGCTGTGGGCGTAGGCCAGGGCGTCGGCCACGTCGGCGGCGATGCGGAGGGCATCCGCCACCGGGAGGGCCCCTTCCCGGTCGAGCCGGCGGCGGAGGGTCTCCCCCGGCACGTACGGCATGACGTAGTAGAGGAAGCCATCGGCCTCCCCCGAGTCGTGCAGCGGCAGGATGTTGGGATGGGCCAGACGGGCCGCGATCTGGATTTCCTGGAGAAAGCGCTGGCTCCCCTCGGAGGGCTCGTCGCTTTCGACCCGGAACAGCTTGATCGCTACTTCACGGAGGTGGCGCAGGTCCCGGCCCAAGTACACCACGGCCATGCCGCCCCGCCCGATCTCGCGCTCGATGGCGTAGCGGCCCGCCAGGACCTGCGGGACTCCAGATGACTCGTCGGTCAGACGACTGTCCGTTAAATGACTGGTATCGATAGTAGGCGATGGACCCGATAGGGGCCAGAGGAGGTCTCAGAACGCTCCCAGCCCGGTCACCGCCTCACCGAGGATGAGGGAGTGCATATCGTGCGTCCCCTCATAGGTATACACCGATTCCAGGTTGGCCAGATGCCGCATCGAGTGGTACTCGGCCAGGATCCCGTTGGCGCCGAGGAGCCGGCGGGCCTCCCGGGCACATTCGCAGGCCATGTGGACGTTGTTCCGCTTGGCGAGGGACACCTGCTGCGGCGTCGCCGTGCCCCGGTCCTTGAGCCGGCCCAGCTGCAGGGCGAGGCACTGGGCCTTGGTGATCTCGGTGAGCATGTCGGCCAGCCGGACCTGCTGGATCTGGGTCTGGGCGATCGGCCGGCCGAACATCACCCGGTTGCGGGCGTACTGGAGGGCCTCGTCGTAGCAGGCCATGGCCGCCCCGACCGCCCCCCAGGCGATGCCGTAGCGGGCCTGTGTCAGGCAGCTCAGGGGGCTCTTGAGCCCGCCTGACTTGGGGAGGATCGCGTCCTTGGGCAGGTGGACGTCCTGGAGGATCAGTTCGCTCGTGTCGGAAGCCCGGAGCGAGAGCTTCCCCTTCTGGTCCCGGGCGCTGAAGCCTCTGGTCGCCGTCGGAACGACGAACCCCTTCACCGACTTCGGGTCGTCCAGCGCCCCGGTCTTGGCCCAGACGATGGCCACCGTGGCCTGGGAGCCGTTGGTGATCCACATCTTGGCGCCGTTGAGCACCCAGCCGTCGGCGGTTTCACGGGCGGTGGTGATCATGCCGGCCGGGTTGGAGCCGTAGTCCGGCTCGGTGAGCCCGAAGCAGCCGATGTCCGTGCCGGCCGCGAGGGCCGGCAGCCAGCGGCGGCGCTGTTCCTCGCTGCCGAACGCGAAGATGGGATACATCACCAGCGCGCCCTGCACCGAGGCGAAGGACCGGATGCCGCTGTCGCCCCGCTCCAGCTCCTGCATGATCAGGCCGTAGGCGACGTTGTTGAGCCCGGCGCAGCCGTACTCCTCCGGCAGGTTCGCCCCCAGCACCCCCAGCTCGGCCATCCCCGCGATCAGCTCCCTCGGAAAGCGACCCTCGACGTAGCAGTCGCCGATGATGGGCATCAGCCGCTCGTCGACCCAGGCCCGGACCGTGTCGCGCACGGCGCGCTCCTCTTCCGAGAGGAGAGAGTCGAGATCGTAAAAGTCGGGGGCGGAGAATTTTGGCATAGGGTGTCAATATATCCGGCCATCAGGAGTCCGCCGAGCCTTGCGGCATCGATGCCCATGGCACCCATCTACCGCAGACGCGCACCGATGGCGGGCTTGGGGTAACAGACTACCACAGATGAACACCACGGATACTCTCTGAGCGTGAGGGCTCGGTAACAGACTACCACAGATGAACACGGATGAACACAGACAGATGGAACCGGGAGATCCAGCCACCGTTTCCATCTGTGTCCATCTGTGTCCATCTGTGTCCATCTGTGGCAAGCTGTTTCTACCATGCTTGGCAAGCAGGCTCTACCAGTCCCGCCGCACCGCCCTCGGCTCGATCCCCACCGACCGGGCCTGCTCCCGGAACCGCCTGCCATGGTCCACCGGACCGCCGGTCTCGGCCTGCCACTGGTGCACCATCTCGTGGAGCAGGGTGTCGGTCACCGCGGTCCAGCCGTCGCGCCGGATGTGGCGGCGGGAGATTCCGATGGAGAGTGGTCGGCCGGTGCGGCGCTCGAGGCGGAGCTCGCCCAGGCGAGTGCGCATCCGGCCCGAGACGACGATGGGAATCTCCGGCAGCGTGCCGCCGAAGTGGGTGGCATTCAACTGCCGATGAAGTCCCACCAGGCGGGCGTGCGCCGGACGGTCCTGGAGTGCCACCTGGAACCGGCGGGGAGCCCGGGGCATCCGGGGGGCGTGCCGGTCCACCGGGAAAGCCAGGAAGACCTGCCGGGCCGCGAGGCGGATCGGCCGCCGGACCCCCGGGGTCACGAACCGCACGATTGCCTGAAGCACCTCGTCGGGGGCGGCGTGGTACCCCTCGTGAATCCGAAGCACCTTCCCCGGCACCCAGGAGAGCATCACCTGTTCGTTGCGGTGGGTCCTGATCTCGGCGAACGCGGGAAGCCGCAGGGACCGGAGCCGGGCGATCAGGTGGTCGCGGGCCGTGAGGCTTCGAGTTCCGGGTTCCGGGTTCCGAGGGGGCTCAGGCGGCGCGACCGGCGCTGGCGCCACCGGTGCGACCGACCGACGATGCCACGGGCCCACCAGCTCGCGGGCCCAGTCCAGCGCCAGCTCAATCTGCTCGACGAGTCCGGGCATAGATCGTGGTATCCCCGGGTCGGAACGTCGCGCCATCCCGCTGATAGATGTAGTGCTGGATGGCGATCTCGCGGGCGGTTACCCGCACCAGATTGAACGCCGCGGGACGGCCGCCGCGGCTGCGGAGCGAGAGAGTCCCGGCGGTACTCACCGCCAGCCGGCCGTCGATCTGCCCGGCCGCTTCGGTGTGATCGTGGCCGCAGAGAATCACATCGGCGTCGAGCGTCAGCAGCGCCCGTTGCGCCGCCCTGGGGCGGGCCAGACCCCAGCGGTGGGAGACCGGCCCCGGGATCACGTTGTGGTGCAGCACCGCCAGCCGGATGGTCCCGGGCGGCAGGGCCCGGAACCGGTCCCGCACCCGCGCCACTTCTTTGGCGGGGAGGTGCCCCTTGACGGCGGTGTCGTTGGGATTCCAGGTGAACGACCCGGGAGTGACCCCGTGGGCCGAGTGGAGTCCCGCGATCACCAGCCCGTCGAGCTCCAGCACCGGGGTGAGGTCGGAGCCGAAATAGCTCCGGTACTTCGCGTACTTGGGCCGGCTGCCGAGCAGGCTGAGCGGGCTCCGCCACCACTGCACGTCGTGATTGCCGGGAGTGATGTGAAGCGGGGCGATCGGTGCCAGCTGCTCGAAATACCAGCGAGCGGCCTGAAACTCGCCGTGCCGGGCCCGCTGGCTGACGTCGCCCGAGACCACGATGGCCCGGGGCCCGAGCGACGGGAGAAACCGGGCCAGGGCCGCCAGCAGGGGAGGATCGGCGCGGCCGCCGAAGTGCAGGTCGGAGACATGGGCGACGACGGCGTCGCTCACCAGATGACCCGGACCCGGTAGGTGAGGGTGGCCTTCTTCTTCGCCGGCACCGGTACCCGGAAGACGGTGCGGGTGCTGGAAAGCTTCTCCGCCTTCACGCTGCTGGTCACCACGCTCCATTCCCCGCCCCGGATCTCGATCACCTCGACGGTCGCAGCCTCCTCGCCGGCGTTGGTGATCGTCACCCGGTAATCCGCTGTCGCCACCGTGCGCCAGCCGCCCCCGCCCGGGAGCGAGTCGCGCCGGGTGCTGTAGTTGGTCTGGATCCGCTTGGTGGTCAGGTCGAACGCGGTGCCGGCGTTGAGCCGCAGGTCCTCGCCCGCCGGCGAGTGGTCGATCGCCGCCTCGCCAATGAGCTGCACCCGGCCGGCGCTGTCGGGTTCGTACAGCCGGACCGTGCCGCCGGGGAGGGGCCGGTCGCCCAGGTCGGTCTTGCGGGGCCGGAGCACGGTGTAGGTCACCGACACCGGCACTTCCTCCTCATCGCCGAACTGGGGCAGACCGCCCCAATAGGGAATCTGCCCGGTCACCTGGAAGCTGCGGCTGACCCTGGCCTGGGTCGGCTCGAAAAGCGCGACGGTGCTCACCTGGCCGGGCCGGAGCGAGGCCCGCCCCGCGAGGGTGTAGAGGTGGAACTCGCCCACCTTCTGTTCAGCGGGCATCGCGCCGCCGACCGCCCGCTTGGCCACCATCATGGCCTCGGCGCGGGGGGCATAGTCGGCCGTGGCCGCAACGGCGTTCACCTGACCCGCGAGGAGCTGCAGTTCCGCGTCCTCGACCGTGAGCGGACCGCCGTTCACCACCGCGCGGCCGGTGACCCGGGCCGGCTGGTCGCGACCGCCGAGCACCACTTCGTAGCTGGCCGACCATCCGCCGCCCTGGGTGAAGTAGCCTACCTTGAGGCCTTTGCGGGCGGCGGCGGCGGACACAGTGGCACGGAGGGTGGGCTCCAGCGCCACCAGCTCGGCGGGATACAGCGCGGTACCGGGCCGTGCGAAGGTGATGCTGCCGTCCTTCAGGCGGTAGCGCTCCGGGTCGACCCCCACCAGCTCCGCGCTCAGGGTATCGTTGCCGTACCGGAACTTGAGCCGCCGGCCGAGGGCCCGGCGGAGCACGCTGGGCTCATCGATTGCGGCATCGTAGCTGGTGCCGGTGAAGTTGACGCCGTCCTCGAGCGGGAAGACCGAGGCGGGATCGAGCACGCCGAGGGTGAGGCGCTGCTCCGAATCACCCTTGGGCAGGTCGATAGGAAGGGTGCGGCGGACCAGCACCCGGCCGTCGTTGTAGAGCGTCAGGCTGGTGGGAGCCTGCGCGAAGAGTGAGGAGTGAAGAGAAAGGAGGGCGAAGGCCATCACCACGCCCGCACGCCGGACTCCGTTCAGTGTCCCGCCACTTTGCCGCTTTCCCGCGTTTCCGCCTGTCATACCGCGCTCCTTGCGAGTCAGTCCTTGATCAGCTCCAGGGCCACCCGCTGTGCGATCTTGCGGACCGCGACATAGGTGATCACGACCACGATCATCCCGTAGATCCGAGCGGGCTCGGTCGGCGGGAGCCGATACCCGGCGTACAGGCCGATGAGGAGGGTGGCCGAAAGGGAGATGCGGCTGGCGATTCGATTTGCACGCCGGAGGCGCTGGGCCTGACAGGCCGCGCAGCGTTCACCCCAGCCAAGACCCGCGACCCGCGTCCCGCATCGGGCGCAGGGGACCTCAGGCGCCCACGCGCCGGGCGACGGCATCGCCGAACTCCCGCGTGGTGGCGTTGCCGCCCAGATCGCGGGTGCGCACGTTGTCCTCGACGATGGTCTTCTCGATCGACTCGCGGATCCGGTTGCCGTACTTGAGCTCGTCGAGATGGTCCAGCATCATCGCCGCGGCCAGCATCTGGGCCGCGGGGTTGGCGATGCCCTTCCCGGCGATGTCGGGGGCACTCCCGTGCACCGCCTCGAAGATGGACGCGTGGGTCCCGATGTTGGCGCCGGGCGCCAGACCCAGACCGCCCACCAGCCCGGAGACCTCGTCGCTCAGGATGTCGCCGAACATGTTGGTGGTGACCATCACGTCGAACTGCTCCGGCTTGAGCACCAGCTGCATGGCGCAGTTGTCGACGATCATGTCGTTCGACTGGACCCGCCCCTCGTACTCCTTCTGGATCCGCTTGCCGACTTCCAGAAAGAGGCCGCTGACCATCTTGAGGATGTTGGCCTTGTGGACGATGGTCACCTTCCGGCGGCCGTGCCGGATGGCGTACTCGAACGCGTAGCGGATGATCCGCTCGCACCCGGCCCGGGTCACGATGGCGGTCGACTCGCCCACCGCGCGGGGATCGCCCCCGATGGCGATGAAGTGTTCCACCCCGACGTAGAGCCCCTCGAGATTCTCCCGCACCAGCACGATGTTCACGTCGCTGAACCGCCCGCCCGGCACGAAGGAGCGGGCCGGGCGGATGTTGGCGAAGAGCTCGAATTCCTTGCGCAGCTGCACGTTCACCGACCGAAAGCCGGTGCCCACCGGGGTGGTGAGCGGCCCCTTGAGGGCCAGCTTGCGGTGGCGGATGCTCTCGATGGTGGCATCGGGGAGCGGCGTGCCGGTCGCGTCGACCGCGGCCACCCCGGCCAGCTGTTCATCCCACTCGAACTTGAGGCCGGTGGCTTCGAGGACCTTCACGGTTTCGGCGGTAATTTCGGGCCCGATGCCATCGCCCGGAATCAACGTCACGTTATACGTCATCGGAGTCCGAGTCCCACGGGGAGAACGGAATAGAGGGCGGCCACCAGGGCGCGCTCGGGGGTCGGCCCGGTACCCCAGGCCACCGAGCGCCAGACGACCTTGCCGGTTCGGGTATCCACCAGCGTCAGCGACAGTTCCGCCCGCACCGGAAGGGGCGCGCCGGCCGGTTCGTTCACGAAGGCCAGCGCGGCGGGCACCAGGGCGTAGCGGCCCCCCGCGATGGCCATGAGGGAGCGGAGATTCCCCCGCAGCGGATCGGGCACGTCATCGATCTTGGCGCCGCGAAGCAGCGACTGCCCCATGCGATCGGGGTCGGGCGCCACGGTCGGCGCCCGGCGGGACATCTTCCGGAGCTCGGGGGGAAGGACCCACTTCACCTCGGGACTGCGGCCGGTGAGGGCCTCGGCCAGCAGCGAGTCGGCCCAGGCCAGGGTCCGCACCCGATCGGTGAGCGGGGGCTGACCGGTCAGCGGCTCCTCGCTCACCACCAGGGTGAGGGGGATGACCGCGATCATCTGCCCGGCAAATGTGGTCGTGATGAGGGGGCGGACCGGCTCGCGGGTGGCGGCCGGTTCCGGGGCGGGATGGGCCGACTTCCCCCCGCAGGCGAGGGTCAGCGATGCCAGCACAAGAGCGGCGGGCCGGTTCAGCACGGGGGGGAAGCTAACCCGGGCTGAGGGGACGGAAAAGTGTGGGGCGGGAAGTTCCGAGTTCCGAGTCGAGGCCGGGCGTCGGAACAGGGGAACTCGGATCTACTCCAGCGACAACCCCCCATCCACCACGATCGTCTGCCCGGTGATGTGCCGCGCCTCGTCGGAGCAGAGAAAGGTGATCACGTGGGCCACGTCCTCCGGCTCCGCCACCCGACCCAGCACGCTGTGCTTCTGGGCCCGCTCGATCACTTCGCGGGGCAACATCATCAGACGCTCGGTGCGGATGAAGCCCGGGGCCACCGCGTTCACGTTCACGTTCGCCGGCCCCAGCTCCACCGCGGCCGCCCGGGTGAGCCCCTCCAGCGCCGCCTTGCTCGCGGCGTAGTTGGCCACTCCGAACCCGGGCCGCCCCGCCTGGTGGGCGCTGACGCTGACGATCTTGCCGAAATGCTGCTTGCGGTAGACCGGCGAAACCGCCCGGATACAGTTGAACGCTCCGGTCACGTTGGTGTCGAGCACCTCGTGCCAGGCCTCGTCCGACAGACGCCAGAGCGCACCGTCCATCGCGATCCCGGCGTTGTTCACCAGGTAGTGCACCGTGCCGAACCGGTGGGTGACATCGGAGAGAAACCGCTCCACCTGGGTCCGGTCCCGCACGTCGCAGCGGGCGGCGTACACCTCGGCCCCCATGGCGGTACAGGCGGTCTCGGTGAGGAGCGCCTGTTCGGTTACGTCGCGCCCGGGCAGCTCCACGAAACAGAACGCCACCTTGCACCGCATCCGGGCGAATTCCATTGCGATGCAGCGGCCCAGCCCGGTGGCGCCGCCGGTGACCACCACGACCTTCCCCGCCACGCCGGTGGGCACCGGTTGCGGCTGGGCCTGTTCCAGGGTGGTTCCGGTGCTCTCGAGCTCCGGCTCCCACGCGCCGCTGCGCCCAAAGGATTCGCCAAAATCTCCGGGGTAGGGAGGCATAAGTCAGCCAAGGTACGCCGTCGCGACGGTGTGCGGAAGACCGGCCTTTCCCCTTCTCCCCGGTTCTGGCATAATCTCCAGCCATGATGAAGACGCTTCTCTGGCTCCTGGTGGGCGCCATCGGCGCCGTGGGATGGGGGGTCCTGGCGCTCAATCGCGGGGAGAGCATCAGCGCCGCCTGGCTGGTGCTCGCGGCGGTCGGCACCTACCTCGTCGCCTATCGCTTCTACAGTCGATTCCTGGCCGATCGGGTCTTCGGTCTCACCAACCGGCGTGCCACCCCGGCCGAACGACTCAACAACGGCCGGGACTTCGTCCCCACCACCCGCTGGGTGCTCTTCGGACACC
>CAZXRC010000012.1:0-115073 GCA_964642475.1 uncultured Gemmatimonadaceae bacterium
CTTCTTCTGATCCCCGACGGGCGAGAGGATACCCCATGATCTTCGAGCTGGAAGAGAACGGCGCTCAGAACGCCCGGATGAAGGTCATCGGCGTTGGCGGCGGCGGCGGGAATGCCGTCAACCGGATGATCGAGGAGCAGCTCCAGGGGGTCGAGTTCATTTCGGTGAACACCGACTCGCAGGCGCTCACCAATTCCAAGTCCGATATCAAGATCCAGATCGGGCGCAAGCTGACCCGGGGACTCGGCGCCGGGGCCCGGCCCGAGATCGGGCGCCAGGCGATCGAGGAAAACCGGGACGACGTGCTCCAGGCCCTCCAGGGCGCGGACATGGTGTTCGTGACCTGCGGGATGGGGGGCGGGACCGGCACGGGCGCGGCGCCGATCATCGCCCAGATGGCGCGCGACATGGGGGCGCTGACCGTCGGCATCGTGACCAAGCCCTTCCTCTTCGAGGGCAAGAAGCGGATGCGCCAGGCGGAGATGGGCATCGCCGAGATGCGCAACTGCGTCGACACGATGATCGTGGTCCCCAACGAACGGCTGCTGGCGGTGGTGGGAAAGGGCATCCCCTTCCAGGACTCGCTCAAGAAGGCCGATGAGGTGCTGCTCCAGGCCACCCAGGGCATCGCCAACCTGATCACCAAGACCGGGATCATCAACGTCGACTTCGCCGACGTCCGGACCATCATGCAGAACGGCGGGTCGGCCCTCATGGGAACCGGCGTGGGCCGGGGCGAGAACCGGGCGATGGAATCGGCCCAGCAGGCGATCTCGAGCCCGCTGCTCGACAACGTGTCCATCGCCGGCGCCAACGGGGTGCTGATCAACATCACCGGCGGCAATGACCTGACCCTGGGCGAGGCCACCACTATCAACGACATCATCCACGACGCGGTGGGTGACGAGGCCGAGATCATCTTCGGCGCTGCCACCGACCCTTCCATGCAGGGCGAGGTGCGGGTCACCGTTATCGCCACCGGGTTCGACCGGGTGGCGGAGCAGCCGGTGACGCCGGCCCAGCCCGCCAAACCGGCTGGGGTGATCAACTTCCCGAGCGGGAAGCGGGTGACGTCGCCCCAGCCGCAGGCGCAGCAGCCCGCGCCGCCTTCGCCCGCACGGCCCGACAAGCGCGGGTCGGGTCCGGGTGAGGTGCCGGAGATGGAGATCCCGACGTTCATTCGCCGCCAGATGGACTGAGGTCTTTCGAATGAACCATTTCACCGCTGAGCCACAGAGACGCAGAGGGCCGCGGAGGATCGCAGTGCCCTCTGCGGTCCTCCGCGCCTCCGCGTCTCTGCGGTGAACGCACCAATGTCGGCGCAACACGGCTCATTTCTGAAGCGCCTCGCCGGGGTGCTGAGCTCCGTCGCCATCCTCGGCGCCGCGGCCGCGTTCTCCCTGCGTGGCAGCTGGCCCTGGCGGGTCGAGCCGGTGCGGACCGTGACGGTGCAGGAGCTCCTCAGCCAGTCCCAGGACACCCTCCGCCGGGGCGAGACTCTCTCCCAGCTCTTCATCCGAAACGGCTTCAACGGTTTTCAGCTGAGCCCGAGTGCCACCGCCGGCGTCTTCGAGCCACGCCGCCTGCGCCCCGGGCTGGTCTTCAGCTTTCTCCGTCGGTCGACCGACACCGTGGCGACCAAGGTGGTGGTGCGACTGGGGCCGGAGCAGCGGGTCGCCCTGCACCTGGTGAACGATGGTTGGTGGCCGGAGGCGGAGCCAGTCGTGTGGCGGGCCGAACCGGTGACGCTGTCCGGACGGATCACCACGTCGCTGTACGAGGCACTCGACGACGAGGTGAGCGACTCCCTCCTCTCCCTCCCCGATCGCATCCGACTGGCGTGGGACCTGGCCGACATCTTCGCCTGGCAGGTCGACTTCAGTCGCGACATCCGCCCGGGCGACCATTTCCGGGTGCTGGCCGAGCGGCTGATCTCTGAAGAAGGGGAGGTCCGCTACGGCCGGGTCATGGCCGGCGACCTCGCGATCGGCGGCGAGTCCTTCACCGCCTATCGCTTCGCCGCGACGGTCGGCGGCTCGGCGTTCTATGACGCCGAGGGACGCTCCCTCCGGCGGGCCTTCCTGCTGGCGCCGGTGTCCTTCCGGCGCATTTCTTCGCGCTACAACCGCACTCGGCTCCATCCGATTCTCGGTATCGTCCGCCGGCACGAGGGGATGGACTTCGCTGCCGACGCCGGGACGCCGGTGATGGCGGCGGGCGACGGGATGGTGGCCCGAAGCGATTGGACCGGTGGCTACGGTAACCTGGTGGAGCTGCGGCATGCCAACGGAATCGTTACCCGCTACGGACATCTGCGTGCCTTCGCGACCGGGATCGGGCCGGGTCGGCGGGTGACCCAGGGCGACGTCATCGGTTATGTCGGCTCCACCGGCCTGGCCACCGGAGCCCATCTGCACTACGAGTTCCGGGTGAATGGCGCCGCCGTCGATCCCCACAGCGTCGATCTGGGCTCTGGCGACCCGGTGCCCGCCGACCGGCTGCGCGACTTCGAACGCGAGCGCTCCCGGCTCGATGCCCAGCTGCTCTGGCCCGAGGGTCCGGTGCCGGCGCTGGCCGGCTTCTTCCCCGCGGCGGTTCCCTCGTCCGCGACCAACTGACCGGCCCCTTCCGGTCTCCCGCCGTCCGTGGACCTCTTCCCCGCGATCGATATCCGTGGCGGCCGTGTCGTGCGGCTGGCGCAGGGGCAGGCGGGACGCGAAACCCGCTACCATGACGATCCCGTAGCACAGGCGGAAGCGTTCCTTGCCGCCGGGGCCCGTTGGATTCACCTGGTCGATCTCGACCGCGCCTTCGGGTCCGGGGACAATCTTGCGCCGATCGGTGCGATCGCGTCTCGTCTGGGAACGCGGGTGAGGATCCAGGTCGGTGGCGGCATCCGCTCGATCGAGGCGCTCGGCGCGGTGCTCGACCTGGGCGTCACGCGTGCGGTACTCGGGACCGCCGCGGTGACCGACCCGGCCCTGGTGCCTGCCGCCCTCGGCCTGGCCGGGGCCGAGCGGGTGGTGATCGGACTCGACGCCAGGAACGGGATGATGGCGATCCGCGGCTGGGTCGAGACCACCGACTTGCGGGTGGATCAGGTCTGTCGCCGGGTCTTGGACGAAGGTGCGCGCACGGTGGTGTACACCGATGTCGCTCGGGACGGCATGCTCGCCGGGCCCGACCTCGAGGGCGCGAGGGCACTGGCCGCGATGGGGGCGTCGGTGATCGCGAGCGGGGGCGTCGCGTCGCTCGAGGACTTGCGGGCAGTGCGGGAGGCGAACCTGGCGGGTGTCATCGTGGGCCGGGCGCTGTATGACGGACGGTTCACGCTAACCCAGGCGTTGGAGACCACCGCGTAGAATGAACAGCAACGCCGAGGCACAGAGAGCGCAGAGGACGCAGAGGATGGGTCTCCACCCGAGTCCTCTGCGTCCTCTGCGCCTCTGCGTTGCAGTTCTTGAGGTGCCGGCGTGAGACTGACTCTGGTGATTGCCGCCGCCGCCGCCCTCGCCTGGTTCACCTACTGGCGGCTCGAGCAGCTGGGCCGCCGCGGCCTGGTCGCGGCGGTGTGCCGGGGGGTTGCGTGGGCTGCGCTCGGGGTGCTGCTCCTCGACCTTACCTGCGCGGTGAAACCGGGGGTGCAGGCCCGGCCGCTGGTCCTGCTCGATGGGAGTCTCTCGATGACCGCGGCCGGCGGCCGCTGGCGGGAGGCGCTCGACTCCGCCCGCGCCTGGGGCGAGGTGCGTCTCTTTGGCGACCCCGGGGCACCGGCGGGAGACTCCCTTCCGGTGCTGGGCCGCTCCCAGCTGGCGCCGGCCATCGCCGCGGCCGCTGCCAGCGACCGGCGGGTGATCGTGGTGACCGATGGCGAAATCGATGACGTCGCCGACCTCGCCCCCGAGGCGCTCGCCCGGGTTGCCATTCGCCTCTTTCCGCGGGCCTCCCCCTCCGACCTCGCGATCCAGCGGGTCCGCGGGCCCGACCGGGCCACCGCGGGCGATACCGTCCGGCTCGACGCCGAGGTCCGGGCCTACGCCAGCCAGGCCGACAGCGCCAGGGTGGAGGTCCGGCTCGACCAGCGGGTGCTGGCCCGGCGGGCCCTGCGCCTCGGCCCCGATGGGGTCGGGACGGCCACCCTGGCGTTTCCCACCACCGGTATGGCCGGCGACCTCCTCCTCCGCGTGAGCCTGACGGGCGCCGCGGACGCGGAACCGAGGGACGACGCCCAGCTCTGGCGCCTCCGGGTGACCCCGACCCCCGGCGTGGTGATCGTCGCCGCTCCGCCCGACTGGGATGCCCGCTTCCTGTTCCGCGCCATTCGCGAGGTGGGGCAGCTCCCGGTCCGGGGCTACGCCCGCTTCGCTCCCGGGGGCTGGCATGCGATGGAGACGCTGGCGCCGGTGCCCGTCGACGAAGTGACCCGGGCCGTCCGGAGGGCCGATCTCCTGGTGGTGAAGGGTCGGGTGCCGGACGGGGTCCGCGAGTCGCGGGCCCGGGGCCAGTGGCTCTGGCCCAGCGGGGAAGGGGGGGAGACCGTGGTTCCCGGGGAATGGTACGCCTCGGCCCCGTCGACTTCGCCGGTGGCGGGGGCCTTCGTGGGACAGCCGGTCGACTCCTTCCCGCCGTTGCTCCAGATCACCCCGATCGAGCCGGCGCCCGGCGAGTGGGTGGGGCTGACCACCCAGCTGGGTCGCCGCGGCGCCGATCGCCCGATTCTCATCGGAGGCGCCACCCGGACCGGCCGCCGGGTCACCACCTCCGCCGAAGGGTTGTGGCGCTGGGCCTTCGCAGGCGGCACCAGCGAGCAGGCCTATCGCGCCCTGGTGGCCCAACTCCTCTCCTGGCTCCTTGGCGCGGCCGATTCGGCCGGCGGCCAGGCCCGCCCGATCCGTCCGGTGGTGGGGAATGCCCGCCCGGTGGTGTTCGAGTGGATCGGTGGTGGCGCGCCGACGCCTCTCGGGATCCTGCTGCAGCGGGAGAGCGCCAGCCAGCGGGATACCCTTCGGTTCGACGGGTCGGGTCGGGCCGAGCTTCGGCTCCCCGCGGGAATCTGGCGTTACCAGCTCGATGGCGGCGGTGCCGGGGTGATTGCGGTCGACACCTGGTCGCCGGAGTGGTTGCCCCGACCGGCGGCGCTCGCGGAGAAGGGCGCTCCCGAGCTGGCCCTGACCGGCTTCACCAGCAGCCGCCGCTGGATCTGGCTGTTCGGGCTGGCGGCAATCGGGTTGATCGGGGAGTGGGTCAGCCGACGCAGTCTCGGTCTCAGATAACCCCGAAACCGCAACGCCTCTGCGCTGGATTGGCTTAGATTCCTCGAATGACAGGACGTATCGGAGAAGCACCCAAGCTCTCCCTCTGGCAGCGGGTCAAGCGCATTGCCCTGACCGACGTCGGCGCGATCGTGCGGGGCATGAACGCCGCCGATCTCGAGACCCTCGAGCGGACCCTCATCGAAGCCGATTTCGGGGTTCAGGCCACCGTGGACCTGGTGCGGACCGTCGAGGATGAGGTCCGTCGGGGTCGGCTCAAGACCGAGGACGACCTTCGGCGGGCGGTTATCGCCCGACTGACGGAGATCCTCGAGGTGAAGGGGAGCGACCCCGGCGCCCTGGCTCGCGCCACCGATGGCGGCCCGACGGTCCTGGTCTTCGTTGGTGTGAACGGGGTGGGCAAGACCACCTCGGTCGCCAAGGTGGCGCAGCGCCTGCTGCGGGAAGGCCGCAGGCCGCTTCTCGCCGCCGCCGACACCTACCGCGCCGGGGCGGTGCAGCAGCTCGCCACCTGGGCCGAGCGGCTCAACGTTCCTTCGGTGCTCGGCGCCCAGGGCGGCGATCCCGCCGCTGTGGCCTTTGACGCGCTGGAAGCGGCGCCGGGCCGCGGGGCCGATACCGTCCTGGTCGATACCGCCGGCCGGCTCCACACCCAGGAGGGGTTGATGGAGGAGCTGCGCAAGGTGGTGCGGGTCATCGCCCGCAAGCGGCCCGGCGCGCCCCATGAGACCCTGCTGGTGCTGGATGGGACCGTGGGTCAGAACGCGATTCAGCAGGGGCGGCTCTTCGCCCAGGCGGTCCAGCCCACCGGGATCATCGTCACCAAGCTCGATGGCAGTGCCCGAGGCGGCGCGGTGGTGGCGCTGCGCAAGGAACTTGGCCTCCCGATCCGGTTTCTGGGCCTGGGTGAAGCGGTGGACGATCTCGAGCCGTTCAACGCCTCGGCCTTCGCCGCCCGGCTGCTTGAGTAGCGCTCACGAGGTGCGGCAAGTTCCGGGTTCCGAGTTCCGACTGTGCACGCGAACGCGGAACCCGGAACTCGGAACTCGGAACTCCTGAGCCATGGCGCAGCTCCGTCCCGACACTCCCGTCAAGTTCCTCAAGGGCATCGGCGAGCGGCGGGCCGAGTCCTTTGCGCGGCTCGGTATCCGCACGGCGCAGGACCTCCTCTGGCACATCCCCTTCCGCTATCTCGACGCCTCCTCCGTGACACCATTCGCCCGGGCCCGCGTGGGTGACGAGGTCGCCTGTGTCGGCACCGTCATCGCCAAGCGGCTCATGCCCACCCGGAGTGGGCTCAGGATTTTCACCGCGGTGCTCCGCGATGCGAGCGGGATGCTGGAGTGCGCCTGGCCGGGCCAGGGGTTTCTCGATCGGACCATCCAGGAGGGACAGACGCTGCTGGTGGCCGGGACGGTCAAGTTCTACCACGGCCGTCAGCTCAGCCCCCGCGAGTTCATCATCCTGGCGGACGCCGGTCAGAATGGCGAGCCCACCGGCGGCCGGGTGCTGCCGGTCTACCGCGCGACCGAGGGACTCTCCCACAAGATGATCCGGTCACTGGTCGACCGGCACCTCGACGGCCTGATCGCCTTTTCCCGCGATCCGCTCCCCGACGTGATCCCCGCCGGGCTCCACCTCAGGCCGCTCCCGGAGGCGCTCCGGGTGGTGCACCGTCCTGCCACGGTGGAGGAGGCGGAGCAGGGCCGGCGGCGCCTCGCGTTCGACGAGCTGCTCGATCTTCAGCTGATGCTCGCCCGGGCCCGGCTCCTCGCCAAGCGGCCTCGGGCGGGGGTCCGGTTCACGCTCCGGCACACCCTGACCCGCCAGCTGGCCGGGGCGCTTCCCTGGCCTCTCACCGCCGATCAGAAGCGCGCCATCCGCGAGATCACCACCGATATGACGGCCCCGGAGCGGATGCACCGGCTGCTCATGGGCGACGTCGGCACCGGCAAGACGGTGGTGGCGCTCTTCGCCATGCTGGTGGCGCTCGAGAACGATCACCAGGCCGCGCTCATGGCCCCGACCGAACTCCTCGCCGAGCAGCACTTCGCCACTCTCAGCCGGCTGCTCGAGCCGCTGGAGATCCGGCCCGAGCTGCTGGTGGGCCGGCTCACCACGGCGGAGAAGGCCAGCCGCCGCAAGCAGCTCGCGGCCGGCCGGGCCCGGCTGGTGGTGGGCACCCACGCCCTGCTGGAGGACGCGGTCGCCTTTCAGCGGCTGGGGCTCGCGGTGATCGACGAGCAGCATCGCTTCGGCGTGGACCAGCGAGCCCAGCTGATCCGAAAGGGCGATGCGACCGACGTCCTGCTGCTGTCGGCCACGCCGATTCCGCGCTCGCTGGCGCTGACCCGGTTCGGCGATCTCGACGTCTCGACTCTCAAGGCTCGCCCGCCCGGGCGGGGGGCCATCCGCACCGGGGTGCGCACCGAGGCCCAGAGGGCGCGGGCCCTTGAATTCGTGCGGGAGCAGTGCCTGGCGGGGCGGCAGGCCTACGTGGTGCTGCCCGTCATCGATGAGTCGGAGAAGCTCGACCTCCGGGCCGCGTCAACTATGGCCGAACGGCTGCAGGCGATGTGGCCCGATCTCACCGTTGGGTTGGTGCACGGCCGGCTCAAGAGCGATGAGAGGGACGAGCGCATGCGGCGGTTCCGCGCCGGCGAGATCCAGGTGCTGGTGGCGACGACAGTGATCGAGGTCGGGATCGACGTGGCCAATGCCACCGTGATGCTGATCGAGCACCCGGAGCGTTTCGGGCTGGCCCAGCTGCACCAGCTCCGGGGCCGGATCGGGCGTGGGGCGGAGGAGAGCTACTGCATTCTGATGACCGAGGAGCCGGTGCCCAGCCGGCTCAAGGCCTTTGCCGCCACCACCGACGGCTTCAAGATCGCCGAACTGGACCTGGCGGAGCGGCACATGGGCGACCTCATCGGGCAGCGGCAGGCGGGGAGCTTCGAGCTCCGGCTGGCCCGGCTTCCCGACGATCAGGACCTGCTGGCGCTGACCCGGCAGGTGGCCGGCGCGATCCTGCAGGAGGATCCGATGCTGGTCCGCCCCCGGCATCTGGCGCTCAAGGAACGGGCGCTCACCCGTTACCCCCGGGCGGTCGAACTCTTCCGCACGGGTTAGGCGGCGCCACTTGGTACAAAGTAAAGTAGGCCAGTCGACTGATCGGTTGATGGCCCCAAACCGCTCGCGCGCGGCCGTCACCAACCTACCCGCCCCCTGGCCCACCTTTTTCTTTCAGCGACTAGAACCGCACCGACCCCCGCAGTTGAGTCTGACTTGGCGTCCAGCGCAGCTCGGGATTGAACGGGATGTTGCGCGGCACCGACTTGGGCCGGGACAGCTCCCAGACGAACAGCCCTGCCGCTCCGAGAAGGGTCGCTTCGCCACCCAGCAACCAGTGACGGGCATTCCGGTCGCCGGACAGGGACCGCTGGTAGTGCCGCTCCGCCACCGGATCGACATAGCCCCCGTTCGGCGTCTGGGGACATCCCGCCGGCTGGGAGGAGCAGTAGCTGGTCAGCTCGTCAAAGGCGCGGTCGGCCTTGTCATGCTCGTTGGCTGCCTTGATCCCCATCCCGATCGCGGCCGCCACCAGGGCCCACTTCCCGTACTTGACCAGCGCAGGCGAAGGACGCCGGACCAGCGAATCAGTCAGCTGCTGGGCTCCCAGCGGGGCTGCCAGGGTCAGGGCGACGAGGATGCTGGCGAATCCACGCCGCCTCCACTCCCGAGCGGTGACGCGACAGCGCATCCAAGGTGGAACGTGGGGCCGGGAACGAGAGACTGTCATCGCGTGATCCGGTGCAGATCGCCCGCGCCACCCACCGCGAGAAAACTTCCATCGTTCAGGAGATACACAGGCGACTCCGCGGGGCGTCCCAGGGCCACTTTCCAGCGCTGCTCCCCGGTCTCCCGATCGAAGCCATACAGGGAGCCATCCGCGCCGCCGATCAGGATCCAGGGGCCGACCAGCGCGGGAGTGCCGGTGGCGGGCCACCCGGGGGCGTGGATCCGGCTTTCGGTCGGGTCGGCTCCCGGAACGATCCGGTAGATCGAGCCGGCCCGGGTTACGCAGAAGACCGTGTCCCCCTGTGCGGCGGGGGAGACGAGTAAGGGGGCATCCAGGCGCACGTGCCACACCTCGCGCAGGCTGTCGGGGGACAGCGCGACCACCGTGGAGTCGCCGGTCCCAGCCAGCAACGTCGAGCCCATCCAGAGCCAGGGAGAGGTTACGGCGCCGGGCGAGCGCCTTCGGAGCAGGACCTGGCCGTCCTTGAGCCGAACCCGATAGAGGCTGTCGAACGAGGTGACCATGACCACGCCACTGTCCACCACCGTCGGGGGAACGCGGGTGGAGGGGAGGCGCTTCTTCCAGGCGACCTTTCCATTCGACACGTTCACGCCGACCACCAGGCCGGTCCGGGTCACCACCGCGAGCATGCCGTCGGTCAGGGCCATCGGGGCCTGAACGTACCCGGTCTTGGCGGACCACACCTCGCGCCCGCTCTCCTTTCGGAGCGCGACCACTTTGCCTCCCGGCTGGTCGCTGGCGGTGAAGACCAGGTTGCCCTGCTCAACGACCCCGCCCACGAGCGGGCCGGTCAACCGGACGGACCAGCGGGTCTTGCCGCTGGTCAGGTCGACGGCCGCGATCCGGCGGTCGCTCCCGGCGATGTAGGCATTGAGGGTGTCGATCGCAACCGGATCGCTCGGGCCCCGCACCGGCCGGGCCCGCCAGAGGCGGGTGAGCGGGGTACCCTCGAGGGCGTGGGGCTTCTTGAGCTCCCCCGGATCGAACTCCGGCACCGGCCGGTAGCCACCGCAGGCCGCGTTGACGGTCACCACCGCCATGGCTAGACTCCACGCCCTCCGGCGGCCAGGCCGGCTCACGCAGACCCTACCATGACCATCGTCCGGATCGAATCGCTCTCGGCCCATACCGGGCTTGCCGTGACCGTCCGCGGCTGGGTGAGTCACACCCGCTCCAGCGGCAAGATCGCCTTCATCGTGCTTCGGGACGGCACCGGGCTCCTGCAGGGCGTGCTGAGCAAGAAAGAGGTCCCCGCCGAGGTCTGGGACCGGTTCCCGTCCCTGACGCAGGAAACCTCGATTGCCCTGACCGGTATGGTTCGGCAGGAGCCCCGGGCGCCCGGGGGATATGAGATGCACGTGAGCGATCTCCAGGTGATCGGGCCGAGCGTCGATTTTCCGATTCAGCCCAAGGAACACGGAACCCAGTACCTCTTCGAACACCGGCACCTGTATCTCAGGAGCCGGAGCCAGGTGGCCGTCGCCCGGGTGCGAAACGAGGTCGTCAAGGCCATCCGCGACTTCTTCTACGAGCGGAACTTCGTTCTGGTTGATACCCCGATCCTCACCGGCTCGATCGGCGAGCAGGCGGGAGAGCTGTTCAGCACCGACTATTTCGACCTGGGGAAGGCCTACCTGGCCCAGACCGGTCAGCTCT
Organism: uncultured Gemmatimonadaceae bacterium; assembly: GCA_964642475.1. Lineage (GTDB taxonomy): Bacteria > Gemmatimonadota > Gemmatimonadetes > Gemmatimonadales > GWC2-71-9 > JADJOM01. Next base: position 10,750 of record CAZXRC010000012.1, read on the forward strand.
ACGTCGAGGCGGCGGCGGCGGCGCTCGGCAAAGTCTACTGCTTCGGCCCCACGTTCCGTGCCGAGAAGTCCAAGACCCGCCGTCATCTGACCGAATTCTGGATGGTGGAGCCGGAAGTGGCGTGGAACGATTCAAACGACAACATGCGGCTCCAGGAGGAATTTGTCAGCTACGTGGTCGGGCGAACGATCGAGCGCCGGCGGGAAGAACTCAAGGAGCTGGAGCGGGATGTGACCCCGCTGGAGCGGGTCCAGGCCCCGTTTCACCGGATCTCCTACACCGATGCGGTCACCCGGCTCAATCAGCTCGGCTCCGATCTCGTCTGGGGCGGCGATCTGGGCGGCGACGACGAGACCCTGCTGGCCCAGCAGTACGACCGACCCGTGTTCGTGTTCAACTATCCCAAGGGCGTCAAGGCGTTCTACATGAAGGAGAACCCGGACGACCCGCGCACCGTGCTCAATAACGACTGCCTCGCTCCCGAGGGGTACGGCGAGATCATCGGCGGTTCCCAGCGGGAGGACAGCTATGATCGCCTGCTCGCCCGCATCAAAGAGCAGGACCTCGATCCCGAGGCCTACCGTTGGTACCTCGACCTCCGCCGCTATGGAACCTTCGTGCACTCGGGCTTCGGTCTGGGGGTGGAACGTACCGTGGCCTGGATCTGCGGCCTACCGCACATCAGGGAGACGATTGCCTTCCCGCGACAGATACATCGGCTCTATCCGTAGCGGTCGGGCGGTCAGGGGAGTCCGCTTGGCCGCTGGCTCTTAGCCTCATCCCAGAGTTGGTCCAGTTTCTCGAGCCCCGCAGTTGACATGTCGATCCCCCGCTCGGCTGCCAGAAGCTCGATCTGCTCGAACCGACTCCGGAACTTCTGGTTGGCCCGATCGAGCGCGGTGCCGGGCTGAACCCGCACTTTGCGAGCAAGATTCACCACCGCGAAGAGCAGGTCTCCGATCTCGTCCACCAGCTCCTCGGGCGGCGCGGGATAGATAGGCTCGGTACTCCTGGCGGACGCACTGACCGTCTGACCGTCCGACTGTCTGACCGCCTCCAGCTCCTCCTCCACCTCCGCCAGTTCCTCCCGCACCTTTTCCAGCGGTCCGGCAGTATCAGGCCAGTCGAATCCCACGCCAGCCGCCCGCTCCTGCAGCCGGTAGGCCAGCAGCAGGCTGGGCAGCGCCGGCGGCAGGCCGTCCAGCATTCCGCGCCGGTTTTCCTTCCGCTTGAGCCGGGCCCACTGTTCCGCGGGGCCAAGATCGAAGAGGTGAGGGTGACGCCGCCGCATCTTCCGCTCCAGGTCCTCGGCGACCTGGTCGGCGGTGAACTCGCGACGTTCCTCGGCCAGCACCAGTTGCCAGGCGAGATGCAGCAGCAGGTCGGCCACCTCCTCGCGGATGGAAGCGGTGTCGCCCTCGGCGATAGCATGGTCCAGCTCAAAGACCTCTTCCACCAGGTAGGGCCGGATCGTCTCGCGGGTCTGGACCCGGTCCCAAGGGCACCGCCGGCGCAGGTCTTTGACCATCGCGACCGCGCGTCCAAGCGCTGAATTCTCTTGCATTTATCCTCCTCGGCCGATATGATACCCGCCGCTTGCGCATGACGTCAATTCCGCAGGAAACGGCGCGCGTCTGGGTGGACGTCGACCTCCGCGCACTGGTCCGGAACGCGCGGACCGTGGCTGAGCGTTCGGGCGTGCGGCTCCTTCCGATGGTCAAGGCCAACGGCTACGGTCTCGGGGCGCTCGAGGTAGCCCGGGCGCTGGAAGCGCTCGACCCCTGGGGGTTCGGGGTGGCCACGGTGGAGGAAGGGGCCCAGCTCCGGCGCGGCGGCATCACCCGCCCGATCGTCGTCTTCACTCCGCTCCAGCCCGCACTCATCCCCCGCTATCAGGCCCACGCCCTTCGTCCCGTCGTCGGGGACGCCGAGGGGTTGTCGGCCTGGCTGGCCGCCGACCGGTCGCCTTTTCATGTCGAGGTCGACACCGGGATGGCCCGGTCGGGCTTTCGCTGGACCGGCGAGAGCGGGTGGCGATCGGCGCTGGCGGGCGCCGAAGGGTGGGAGGGGATCTTCACCCATTTTCACTCGGCCGACACCGACCCGGCTTCCGTCCACCGACAGTGGAAGCGCTTTCAACAGCTGCTCGATGGGCTGCCCCGGCGCCCGGCCCTGGTGCACGCCGCCAACAGCGCCGCCGCGCTGGCGGGCCGGACCTATGCCGCCGATCTGGTGCGTCCTGGCATCTTCCTCTATGGTGGGATGGCGGGCTCCGCCGCCCCGGCCCCCGCCTCGGTAGCGCGGCTTCAGGCGCGAGTCGTGGCGCTTCGCACGGTCCGCGCGGGCGACACGGTGAGCTACGGCGCGACCTGGACCGCCCCGCGCGACACCACCGTGGCGACGGTCGCCGCCGGTTACGCCGACGGGGTGCATCGCTCCCTTGGCAACACCGGCATGGTGGAGTTGAACGGGCGGGTCCACCCGGTGGTGGGACGGGTGACCATGGACTTCCTCATGCTCGCTGTCGACGGCGTGGTGGCGCTGGGCGACGTGGCCACGGTCTACGGGGGAATGGTGACCCTCGACGACCAGGCCCGCCACGCGGGGACGATCTCCTACGAACTGCTCACCGGTCTCGGGCCCCGGGTGGTCCGGCGCTACGAGCTCTCCTGAGTATCGCCTGTCATGAACCAACACCTTGCCTCGCTCATCGTGGGTCTCGCGGCTCAGGCCGAACAGGCCCTCACCGGCCAGCTTCCCGGCGGCGTGCCCCCGGGGGTTACACCCCGCGACGTGGCCCGGAGCCTGATCGACACCCTGGGGATGCTGGAGCAGAAGACCCGCGGCAATCTGGAGCCCGACGAGCAGAAGCTTCTCGCCGATGCGCTGACCCAGCTCCGGTTCCGGTTCGTGTCGACCGAGAAGCAGCCGCCGGGCGGACCGGTGCAGTGACCCTGCGGGCGGAGCGCCGGGCGGCGCTGATCGTGCTCGACGGCGTGGGGATCGGTTCCGCGCCCGACACCGATCGGTATGGCGATCGCGGGAGCGACACGCTGGGCAATCTCGCCCGGGCGGTCGGGGGCCTTCGCCTGCCGAACCTGGAACGGCTCGGGCTGGGCCACTGCGGGCCGGTGGCCGGGGTCGCTCCGGTCGCGTCGCCCACCGCCGCGCACGGGGTGGCGCTCCCCGCCAGCGCCGGGAAGGACAGTACCACGGGGCACTGGGAGCTGTGCGGGCTCCAGCTCGAGACCCCCTTCGCCACCTACCCTGAGGGCTTTCCCCAGGCGTTTCTTTCGGCCCTTGAGGCGGCCACCGGTCGTGGCGCACTGGGTAACCGGGCGGCGTCCGGGACCGCCATCCTCGACGAGCTTGGGGCCGAGCACCTCACCACCGGAAAGTGGATCGTCTACACCTCGGCCGACAGCGTATGCCAGCTGGCGGCGCACGAGGATCTGGTGCCGGTGAGCGAGCTGTACCGAGGTTGCGAGGCCGCCCGGCGGATCCTGACGGGGCCGGGCGCGGTGGCCCGGGTCATCGCCCGGCCGTTCACCGGGACGCCAGGCGCCTGGACGCGCACCGAGCGGCGCAAGGATTTCAGCCTGGCCCCGCCGGGCGACACCCTGTTGGACCGGCTGGCGCAGGCTCACATCCCCCGGCTTGGGGTAGGAAAGGTGGACGATCTCTTCGCCGGGCGACACATCACCAGCCTCCACCCGGCCAACAATCCCGAGGCCTACCGGCTGATCCAGGCGTCGCTCCGACGGATGCCCCGCGGGTTTCTGTTCGCCAATGTGATCGAGTTCGATCAGACCTGGGGGCATCGGAACGACGTGGCCGGCTACCACCAGGGGCTCCTGGCCCTGGATGCGGCGCTGCCGGCGATGTTGGCGCCGGTCCGGGAGCAGGATCTGATTATTATTACCGCCGACCACGGGAACGATCCCACCACCCCCTCGACCGACCACTCGCGGGAACGGGTACCGGTGCTTGCCGTGGGACCCCGGGTGCGTGCCCGCCCCATCGGCGTCCGCCAGACCTTTGCGGACGTCGGCCAGACGCTGGCGGAGTTCTTCGGCCTCGCGCCGCTCCCCGCCGGCCGTTCCTTCCTGGCGGAGATCTGGGATGGTTGACCCGTTGCGCGCGGCTGCCGAGGCGGCGCGGGCGCAGGCCTACTGCCCCTACTCCGGGTTCGCGGTGGGCGCGGCGCTCGAAGCTGACGACGGCCGGATCTTTGTGGGGTGCAACGTCGAGAATGCGTCCTACGGAGTGACGCTCTGTGCCGAGCGTGCGGCGCTTGCCGCTGCGATCACGGGAGGGGCGCGCCGGTTTCGGCGGCTGGCTATCGTAGCTCCGACGGACCCCGGGGTGGCGCCCTGCGGGGCCTGCCGCCAGGCACTGGCCGAGTTCGGGCTGGAGCTGGTGGTAGAAGGGTTCGGACCGGAGGGACGCCGGTCCTGGACGCTCAGGGAGTTGCTGCCGGACGGGTTCGGGCCGGCCTCGCTGTCGGTCTCGGCCCGGAAACCGGATTAGGCCTTGGTTCTGTACCACCAATTTTCTGCCCAGGACACGACTTGCTTCGCATAAGATCGATCCTCCTTGTCGGGGCGATGGCGGTGGCCGCCGGGTGTCAGGAACGACTCGTGTCACCGGTCGATTGCCCTGATCTCTGTCCCGGCGGCTACACCATCTATACCGATACCCTGTTTGCCCTTCCCGATGGTGACAGTTCCGCCGTCGGGTACCTCCGGGCCGGGCAGGGCAGTTCGCTCCGGGTCTCCTGGCAGTTCCCGGTGAGCGAAGACCGCGCGGTCTACAAGTTCACCCGCCGCACCGACTCGCTGGTCATCAACGGAACCACCCGGGCCTACACCATCGACTCGCTGGCGCTCGAAGTCTCGGTGCTCTACCGCGACACCACGGTGAAGGGGCTCAAGGTCTACCTCTATCGCCTGCCGGTAACGGTCGACTCGACCACCAGCTTCGCGGCGATCGATGGGGCCTTCTCCCCCGCGACGATCGTCGACAGCTTCGCGGTGGACGACTCGCTGGTCACCCAGCGGCTCCGGGTGGTGTACAGCGGCAGTGACACCAGCAAGCTCAGCATCCCCGCGGCGGACAGCGCGGTGCTCGCACTGGGCGTCCAGATTCGGGCGAACCAGGGCACCGGTGTCCGCATCGGCGGGGCCGGGGCGGGGAGTGCCGCGCCGTCCTTCATCAATTACGTGACGGTGCCCAACAGCGACACCAGCACGGTCGCGCGCATCATCAGGCCGTCGATCCGGTTCAACCACTACGTCTCGCAGGCGCCGCCCACCCTCGATCCCGACCTGCTGACCGTCGGTGGAGCGCCCAGCGCCCGGAGCCTCATCCGCTTCCCCTGGTCCAATCGGCTCAAGGACTCGGCCACCATCATCCGCGCCTCGCTGCAGCTCCTCCCCGCGGTGCCGACGGCCGGGCTTGCGGGGGACACGGCGCTGGTCGTGGTGCGGCCGGTCCTGGCGGACTTCGGCGCCAAGAGTCCGGCTGTCACCGCCACCACTTTCTCGACCACGGCCGCGCTCCTGCCGGGCGTGGCCGATACGGTCTCGGTCGAGGTTCGGGCCCAACTCGGTTCCTGGCAGGGGCGCCGACCGCTGCCGCCGGCCTTGTCGATGCAACTCGCGCCGGAGGTGAGCAGTTTCAGCCGGCTCACTTTTGGCTCGACCCGGACGGCCGGAAAAGTGCCGCGGATCGTCGTCACCTACGCCCTCAAATTCCCGTTCGGGGAGCCCTGACGTGAGTCTCCTCAGAACGCTGGCCCTGGCGGGCCTGGTGGGCATCGCGGCACTGGAGCCCGCGACCCTGGTGGCGCAGAGCTCGATGTTCGGGGTGCGGGGACTGGGCCTGCCGGGCCGGCCGCTGACACCGCGGAGCCGGGCAACCGGGGGCAGCTTCGGTCTCTTCGACCCCGAGAGCGAACTCAATCCGGCCGCGATCGCGACCCAGACCGCGGTGACCGCCGGGTTCGTCCTGGCGCCGAGCCGGCGCCACTGGGAGACCCCGGCGGGCACCGCCTCGCTCCGCGAAACGAGGTTCCCCCTCATTTACGTCGGCGGCCCGATTCCCGGCTCCCGGATCGGGTTCGGCATCTCGATCGCGAGCTACGCCGATCGCGACTTCCGTCTCGCGTCGATCGATACGGTGAACATCCGGGGTCAGGATATCGGGGTGACCGACACCCTGAGCAGTCTCGGCGGGATGAGCGAGATCCGGTTGGCCACAGGGTTCCAGGTGGGGAAGGCGACCGGGATCGGGGGCGGCTTCCACTTCGTTACCGGTTCGAGCCGGATGGATGCCCGGCGCCATTTCGCCGATACCAGCTTCGCTCCCCTTCGGCAGACCGCGGAGCTGGCGTATCACGGGGTCGGCTTCTCGCTCGGCATCACCCATCAACTGACCCCGGCCGTGCGCCTGGCGGCCATGGTGCGGTCGGACACCAAGGCCAAGGTGGATCTCGACTCCTCCCGGGCCTATACGGTGGACCTGCCGTTCACCTTCGCCGGCGCGGCCCAGATCCGCACCTCCTCCCGCCTGACGGTCGCGCTGGCGGGCACCTACCGCACCTGGTCCGGTGCCAACAGCGACCTGCAGCGGCAGGGAGCGCCGGGGGCCCGCAACACGCTCGAACTCAGCGCCGGGGGCGAGTTCCTCCGCAATGTCCGCCGGCCCAGCCGGCTCCCGATTCGACTGGGCGTACGCTACGCCGAGCTCCCGTTCCCCGTGACGGTGGGGGCCAGGCCGAAAGAGTTCAGTATTTCGGCCGGCTCCGGCACCCGGTTTGCCCAGGAGCGCGGTGGGGTCGACTTCACCCTGGAGCAGGCCTGGCGCAGCGAGAACTCGACCCACAAGGAGCGGGCCTTCACGCTGATTCTCGGGCTGTCGATCCGGCCCTATGGCGAGGCCCGGAGGTAGGCGCACGGCCGGCGGGCAGGGCGGCAGGGCGGCAGTCGGGTGCCGCCTTGCCGCCTTGCCGCTTCGTCACCCATGTTTCGGCCGATGAAGCGACTCTACCTCGAGACCTACGGCTGCCAGATGAATGTGGCGGACTCCGAGCTGATGCTCGGGGCGCTGGCCCGTGAGGGGTACGTACAGGTGGAGACCCCCGCTGGGGCCGACCTCATCCTGGTGAACACCTGCGCCGTCCGGGACAATGCCGAGCAACGGGTCATCGGGCGACTGGGCGAGCTGCAACACCACAAGCGCCCGGGGAGCGTCCTCGGTGTGGTCGGGTGCATGGCCCAGCGGCTGGGGCCCCGGCTGCTCGAGCGGGTGCCCCGGGTGGACCTCGTCGCCGGCCCCGACGCCTACCGCAACCTCGCCGCGCTGGTGGCCCAGGCGGCCCAGGGCGACCGCACGGCCGACACCGAATTCCGCAGCTGGGAGCACTATGAGGACGTCCCGGCCCACCGTCAGGGCGGTCCCAGCGCCTTCGTGACGGTGCAGCGGGGCTGCGATTACAAGTGCACCTTCTGCATCGTTCCGTATACCCGTGGGCCGGAGCGGAGCCGTAAACTGGAGGACGTGGTCCGCGAAGTGAGCGACCTGGTGGCCGGCGGCACCACCGAGGTGACGCTGCTGGGCCAGACGGTCAACAGCTACCACGACGGGGAGCGGGATTTCGCCGGGCTGCTCCGGGCGGTGGGCGCGGTCGAGGGACTTCGCCGGCTCCGGTTCACCAGCCCCTATCCCACCGACTTCACCCCAGCGGTGATCTCGGCCATGGCGGAGGTGCCGGCGGTGTGCGAGCATGTACACCTGCCGGTACAGAGCGGCTCCAACGCGGTGCTCAGGCGAATGCTCCGGCGCTACAGCCGTGAGCAGTACCTCGCGGTGGTGGGTCAGTTGCGCGCGGCCATGCCCGGGATCACCTTCTCCACCGACATCATCGTCGGCTTTCCGGGTGAAACCGACGCGCAGTTCGAGGAGACCCTGAGCCTGGTGGAAGCGGCCCAGTTCGACGACGCCTATACCTTCAGATATTCGGTCCGCGATGGCACCCCCGCGGTGCGACTCAAAGACCAGGTGCCGGAGGCGGTCGCGGCGGAGCGACTGGAGCGGCTGATCGAGCTGGTGCGGGCCCAGGCTCGTCGCCGGCACCTGGGACGGGTCGGTTCCACGGTCGAGGTGCTGGTGGAGCGGCCGGCACGGCGGGGCGGGCTGATGCTCGGGCGCACTCGCACCAATCTCCTGGTGCTGTTGGAGCTGCCTCCGTCCGCGGCGGGGGAATACCATCAGGTGCAGTTGACGGGAACCACCGGGTCCACGTTCACCGGAACTGTCGTCCGACCTCAGCTGGCGGTGCTGGCATGAGCGCAACGGGTCTCCGCAATCTCATCGAGGATCACGCCACCGAGGCGTACGACCGGCTGGTTTCCCACTACCCCGACTTCTGCGGGTGTGACACCTGCCGGCTCGACGTCCTGGTCTACGCCCTCAACCGGTTGCCACCGCGCTACGTAGTGGGGCTCGAGGGCACGATCGTCACCGGCATCAATCTGGACAAAGACCAGAGCCGGGCGTCGATCGAAGTGGCCGTCATCGAAGGGATCCGCAAAGTGACGCTCGCGCCGCGCTGCGAGCGGCGCCGGGGCGGGTGACCCCGCGGCCCGCACCGCTGCTGCTCGTCACCTTCGGGGCCGGTCTCGCGACCGGCCTCGCGCATTTTGGGGACCCGCTTCGGGTGGCGGCGGTACTGCTGACCGCAGGTTGGATGGGACGACGGGGGCTGGTCGGCTTCGGGGCGCTGGCCGCGGTGCTGGGGTTCTTGGCCGGGTGGGTCGTGCGGCGGCAGGATGAGCGGAGCTGCGCCGCCCGGCTGCCTGCCGGGGCGGTCACACTGGATGCCCGGCTGCTCGAGCCGGTGCTCCCCGATGCCCGGCTGGCCCGGGCCGAGGTCCTGCGCTCGCCCTGCACCGGTGAGATGCTCACCCGATGGCCCCGGGAGACGTCGCTCGACGCCGGGGCCACGGTGCGGATGGAGGGCCGGTGGCTGCCCCGTCCGGCGGCCTGGGGCCGTGCGGAGGGGCTCTTCCTGGTCTCGGAGTACCAGGCCACCGGCCTCGAGGCCAGTGTGGCCACCCGGCTGCGTGGCTGGCTGGCCCGCACTATCCGACGGCTGTACGGCACCCGCGCCGGGACCGTCGATGCCCTGGTGGTGAACCGGCGCGGGGCCATGGCGCCGGAACTGCGAGACCGTTACGCCCGGGCCGGGTTGGTCCACATCCTCTCGATCTCCGGCTTCCACGTCGGGGTGATCGTGGGCTGGATCGTGCTGTTGGCCCGCTCGGCGGGAGTCCCCGCGCCACGGGCCACCCTGCTCGCCTCCGGCATCGCGGTGGGCTATGTGCTGTTGCTGGCGTGGCCGGCGCCGGCCGCCCGGGCCGCGCTGCTCGCGGTGATGAGTGCGCAGGCTCACCTGCGGCAGCGCCATCTCCACGCCCTGTCGCTGCTGGCCGTCACCTGCCTGCTGGTACTGCTGCTGGATCCGTGGGCCGTCTTCGACGCGGGGGCCTGGCTGTCCGCCGCGGCGCTCACCGGGGCCCTCCTGGCCAGCCGTTGGAGCGACCGGGTGCTGGGTCCCACCTGGTTCTGGCGCACTCTGGCCGGCAGCGTAGGCGCGACCCTCGCCACCGCGCCGATCACCGCCGCGCTCTTCGGCACGATCTCGCTGGTCGGGATCGGGCTCAACTTCGCGGCGATCCCGCTTGCGGCGGTGGCGGTACCCGGGGTGCTCCTCAGCCTGCTGGCGGCGCCGCTAGTGCCACCTCTGGCCGCCGCCCTCGCCGCGGGGTCGGGGGCCCTCCTCGGGCTGCTCGACCAGGTGGCGTGGTGGGGTGGAACCTGGGATCTCGCCGCGATCACGCTGCCGGCCGAACCCCGTTCGGCGCTCCCCTGGGTCGCGGTGCTGGTGGTGGCGGGATGGAGCATCGCGGGTCGCGCCGGACGATGGGAAACCCTTCGCCGGTGGTCGCTCGCGGCGGCGGTGGGGTCGTGGATCGCGCTCATCGCGGGCCGGGTCGATGGTGCTGACGCCGACTCCGGGCTCGCGTTACATTTTCTCGACGTAGGCCAGGGCGACGCCGCCCTGGTGCACACGCCCGGCGGCCATTGGGTCCTGATCGACGGCGGTCCGGTGGGAGACGGGTGGGACGCGGGCCGGCGGGTGGTGGTGCCCTTTCTCGAGCGCCAGCGCGCTCCGGGTGTCGCCCTGGTGCTTCTCTCCCATGCGCATGCCGATCATCTCGGCGGGCTGCCGTCGGTGATCGACCGGTATCCACCGGCCCAGGTGCTTGAGCCGGCCGAGCTGGTGGCCGACCCGCTGTACACCGGCTGGCTGGGGGAGCTCGAGGCGCGGGACCTGGCGTGGCGCGCCGGCCGGGCCGGGCTCACCTTCGAGGTCGACAGCGTTCGCTTCACCGTGCTTCATCCCGACAGCACCTGGCCCGGATGGCGGGAGGACCTGAACGAAGACAGCATGGTCCTGCTGCTCGAGTACCGCGGCTTCCGTGGGCTGTTCGCGGGTGACGCGGGGCTGCCGGCGGAGGCCTGGCTCGCGGGGCAGGTGGGCCGGGTGGATGTGCTGAAGGTCGGGCACCATGGCTCGCGCTCCGCGACCGGCGCCGCCTGGCTGAGGGAGCTTCGCCCGGCGGTGGCCGTGATCAGCGCCGGCGCCGGCAACCGGTACGGACATCCGCATCCGGACGTGGTCGAACGGCTTCGCGCGGCGGGCGCGTCGATCTGGCGGACCGATCAGGACGGCTCGATCCGGGTGCGGGTCGACAGCGCCGGCTTCACGGTTACCGGGCGCGATCGGGCCCAGCGGGTCAGCAGGGGTGGGGAATGACCGCAGCGATCCCCCGCTGCGCTCGGCATGACACACAGCCCAAGGAATCCTCGTGCTACCCAGCACCATGGTTACCACGATCGAGCGATTCATTCTCGATCAGGAAGAGAAGTACCCCGAGGCCACCGGCGAGCTTTCCAATCTGCTCTATGACATCGCCCTGGCGGCCAAGATCATCGCCTCGAGCATCCGGCGCGCGGGGCTGGTCAACATTCTGGGCAGCGCCGGCGCGACCAACGTCCAGGGCGAAGAACAGCAGAAGCTCGACGTCTTCGCCAACCAGACCCTGACCAACGCGCTCAATCACACCGGCCGGGTCTGCGTCATGGCTTCGGAGGAGGACGAGACGCTCATCCCGGTCCCCGACAACTACCCGGTCGGCAAGTATGTGGTGCTCTACGATCCGCTGGACGGTTCCAGCAACATCGACGTCAACGGCGCGGTCGGCACCATCTTCAGCATCTATCGCCGGGTGAGCATGGAAGGGCGGGGGAGTCTCTCGGATGTGCTGCAGCCGGGCTGCAAGCAGGTGGCGGCGGGGTACATCATCTACGGCTCGAGCACGATGTTGATCTACACCACCGGCCAGGGCGTCGCCGGGTTCACCCTCGACCCCTCCATCGGCGAGTTCCTGCTGTCGCATCCCAAGATCGTGACGCCCCGGGTGGGCCGCTATTACAGCGTCAACGAGAGCAACTTCGCCCGCTGGAGCAAGGGGACGCAGTGGGCGGTGCGCGGCTTCCACGGCGACCGGCCCGAGGAGATCAAGGGGAAGAACAGCCGCTACATCGGCTCGCTGGTGGCCGACTTTCACCGTAACCTCCTGGCCGGCGGCATCTTCATGTACCCCGCCGATACCAAGAACACCCGCGGCAAGCTGCGGCTGCTCTACGAGTGCGCCCCGATGTCGTTCATTGCGGAACAGGCCGAGGGGAGCGCGACCGACGGGACCCGCCGGATCCTCGACATCGTGCCCACCGAGCTGCATCAGCGGACCCCGCTGGTGATCGGCTCCCGGGAAGACGTGGGTTACGTGGCGGACACGCTCCGGCGGCTGGGGGAGGGATGATGTTGAGTTCCGAGTTCCGAGTTCCGAGTTCCGAGGTGCCTCAAGTCCTCCGCCCCAGGTCACCCGGAGCCACCGAGGCTGCGGCCGTGCCGCGGGCCCCGGAAACGTTCGAACTCGGAACCCGGAACTCGGAACCCGGAGCGCTGCCCTGATGTCCGGCCCTCCCAAGACCGTCTACACCCCCGCCGATTGGTCGGGCGCCGCCGAGCTGGGTGCGCCAGGCCAGTTTCCCTTCACCCGAGGCGTCTACCCCGCCATGTACACCGGGCGGCTCTGGACCATGCGGCAGTATGCCGGCTTCGGCACCGCGGAAGAGACCAATACCCGCTTCCGGCATCTCCTCGCCGCCGGCCAGAGCGGGCTCAGCACGGCGTTTGACCTGCCTACCCAGATGGGGTTCGATTCCGATCACCCGATGGCCGAGGGGGAAGTCGGCCGGGTCGGGGTGGCCGTCGACACGGTGGAAGACCTCCACGACCTGTTCCGTCAGATCCCGCTCGATCAGGTCAGCACCTCGATGACCATCAACGCTACCGCCGCGATCCTGCTCGCGATGTATGTCGTGGTGGGCGAAGAGCAGGGGGTCGAGCGGCGGAAGCTCCAGGGGACAGTGCAGAACGACGTGCTCAAGGAGTACATCGCCCGGGGCACCTATATCTTCCCGCCGGGACCGTCGCTGCGCCTGACGGTCGAGCTCTTCCGGTTCGTGGCCGACGAGCAGATGAACTTCAATCCCATCTCGATCAGCGGCTATCACATGCGGGAAGCGGGGGCCACCGCCGCTCAGGAAGTGGGCTTCACCCTCGCCAACGCGATCGAATACGTCCGGCAGGCGGTCGCCGCCGGGCTCCCGGTTTCCCGGTTCGGGCCCCGGCTCTCGTTCTTCTTCGCCTCGCACAACGATCTCTTCGAGGAAGCCGCCAAGTTCCGCGCCGCCCGCCGGCTCTGGGCCCGTCTGGCGCGGGAGCGGTTCCAGGCCGACGACCAGACCTGCCGGCTCCGGTTCCATACCCAGACGGGAGGGGTAACGCTGCAGGCCCAGCAGCCGCTCAACAACGTGGTTCGGGTGACGGTGCAGGCCCTCGCCGCCACCTTGGGCGGCACCCAGTCGCTCCACACCAACGGCTATGACGAGGCGCTGGCGCTGCCCACCGCCGAGGCGGCGACCCTGGCACTGCGGACCCAGCAGATTCTGGGCTACGAGAGCGGGCTCGGCACGGTGGTCGATCCCCTGGCCGGAAGCTGGTACGTCGAGGCTCTGACCGATCGGATCGAAGGAGAAGCCCGGGCCATCGTGGAGGAGGTCGATCGGCTCGGCGGCGCGGCCAAGGCGATCGATCGGGGCTGGTTCCAGGAGGCCATCGCCCGGAGCGCCTGGGTGCAGCAGCAGGCGCAGGAGCGCGGAGCGCAGGTCGTGGTCGGGGTGAACCGTTTCACCGACGATTCGCCGGCTCCCGCCATTGCCCGGCCCGACTATTCCGCCCTGGCCCAGCGGCAGAAGGACCGCCTGGCCGAAGTGAAGGCCCGCCGGGACGAGACACTGGTGCACCAGGGGCTGACCGCGGTACGCGCCGCCGCGGCGACTACCGCGCCCCTGATGCCGCCGATCATCGAGGCGGTCCGGGCCCGGGCCACTCTGGGCGAAATCAGCGACGCGCTCCGGGAGTGCTGGGGTGTCTTCCGTCCCGGCGGCTGAAGCCCGATCCCCGGCCGCCTCAGCCTATCGGTTCCTCCCCACCTTCCCGTAGAGCTTCCCGCCGGCCCAGCACTGGGGCAGGGCGAGGACCGCCAGGGCGATGGGGTACCATCGCGGTCCGAGCCCCTTGTTCCAGGTCGTCGCCACCCCGATCAACCCCAGCACCGTACCCGCGTAGCCCAGCCAGAGTGCATGCCGGAAGGGGCGGTCCGGTGCGAGTCGGGCCGTCAGATACGCCCCGCCGATCCCGATCGGAATCCGGTAGGCCGTGGCCAGCAGCGAGAGCCGATCGGAGAGTGGCTGGCCAATCGGCGGGTAGACTCCGGCAAGATGGAGGGCGATGTCGACCAAAGTGGTGACGACGATGATTGCCAGCACTCCCGCGACGATCGCCCACAGGGTTTTCCAGTTCATCGCTACCTCTAGGGGGTCCGAGCCAGGGCCGCCTCGACCCGATCGCGCAATCCGCGCGCGAGCCGAAGCCGGGTGCCATCCGCCAGCAGCGCTGCGTAATCGCCCCGGAGATGGGGTTGGAGCTCGCGGATGGCGGCCAGCCGCACGATGGTCGAACGGTGAATCCGGAGGAAGATCGCGGGATTGAGCTGCCGCTCCAGCTCCTTCATGGTCCCGCGGACCAGGTGCATCCCCTTGCCGGCGTGGATCCGGAGGTAATCCCCCCGGGCCTCGATCCAGTCGACCTGCGCCAGCGGCACGATGAACGTGCGGCCCTCCTCTCGCACCACCAGCCGCGTCAGCCACTTCCCGGGCGGTGGGCGGTTCGCCCCGTGCAACAGGGCCAGCAGCGGTTGGGCCAGCGCGCCCAGCTGCCCCAAGCGGATCCGCTCCCGGGCCCGCGTCAGCGCCCGCTCGAAGCGGGCGTCATCGAACGGTTTGAGCAGATAGTCGACGGCGTGCAGGTCGAACGCCCGGAGCGCGTGCTGGTCGTATGCGGTGACGAAGACCACCACCGGGAGCTCCTCCGGCTCCAGCCGGCTCAGGACGGCCAGACCATCCATTCCCGGCATCTGAACGTCAAGGAATACCAGGTCGGGACGGAGCTCGCGGAGCCGCTCCAGGGCGTCGATCCCGTCCCCGCATTCCCCCACCACGGCGATTTCGGCATCGCGCGCCAGCAGCAGCCGCAGCAGGTCTCGCGCGGCCGCCTCGTCATCGACGATCAAGGTCCGGATAGGCGAGGTCATCCGCCTGGTGGGTTCACGCCGCGATAGGGAAGCGCAATCCTGACTGCGTGGCCCCGGGGCGGGGTCGACTCGAAGACCATACGCCCGGCGTCGCCATAGAGACGCGCCAGCCGGGCACGGGTATTGGCCAGGCCGATCCCGTTGCCGCCGGCGGGGCGGGCGGGGACGGTGGGGTGGGTGCCGTCATCGGTCACCGAGAGGGCGAGCGAGGTCCCGGTCCGGGCCGCCTCGATCCGCACGGCACAGTGGCCCGGAGTCGGGGCGACCCCATGACGGATGGCATTCTCGATCAGCGGTTGAAGGACCAGGTGCGGCACCGCCGCCTCCAGCACCTCGTCCTCGGCGTGGATCTCGACCGTCAGCCGGTCCCGAAAACGGATCCGCTCGATATCGAGGTAGGCCCGCGCGAAGTCGAGCTCCTGACGGAGCGGCACCTCCTGGGCGACCGATCGATCGAGCACCCGGCGGAGCAGGTCCCCCAGGCTGGTGAGCACCTGCACCGCGCCGGCCTGGTTGCCGGTTCGGACCAGCGCGCCGACCGTGTGGAGGGCGTTGAAGAGGAAATGGGGCTGCAACTGCATCTGCAACGCCTGCAGCTCCGCCTGGGTCAGCTGGGTCTCCAGCTGGGCCGCGGCGAGATCCCGGGTGCGGAGCCGCCGTTGCTGTTCGAGCAGCGCGCCGACGCTCAGGATGGCGGCGTAGACCGTGGTGTCGGCCAGAAGCCACCCCACCAGCAGCTGCAACGCCCGGGTGCCGGGGGGCGGCGCATCGGGCGGCGCGGGAAGGAGCGGCAGGGCGAGCCAGGCATACCCGAAATTCAGGACCACCGCGAGCGACAGCGCGGCGGTGAGGTGCACCGCCAGGCTCGAGACCCAGTGGCCGCGCTCGAAAGGAAACCGCCGCCCCAGCCAGACGATTCCCGGTGTGGCCAGGGCCCATCCGGCGGCCAGGCCGAGCTGGGTGAGCAAAGAGGTGGACCAGGGAAGGGCGATGCCCCGGGAGAGGGCATAACTGGCGTGCTGTTGGACCGCGCTGACCAGTCCCCAGGCGGTCCAGACGAGGAGTACCAACTGCCACCCCGGGAGCGGCCGGTTCCCTGGCCGGGTCATCTCGTTTCGGCTCGGCGAGGGGCGGTCATCTGGCCGCCGATGATGAGCGCCATCGGCAGCCCGACCATGAGGGCGTGCTGCACCGTATTGATCGCGAAGGTCCAGGAGGGGAAGGGTACCGGTCGGGCCCGGCTCAAGGGAAGCACGATCAGATCCATGCACCACCACACCAGCATGCCATAACCGACGCCCACGATGGCGAGACCAGCGGGCCGGCCGGCGATGGCGCGAACCCGGGGGGAAATGCGCAGCGCGACCCAGAAAATGGTACACCAGATCACGGCGATGAGTCCATGCAGGGTCCCGCCCAGGACCACCGTTAGCCAGCCACCCTGGTAGGCCTCCCGTCCGAGGAGTCCGGTGGCGATCGACTGCAGCAGCTCGCGGGTGGTGAGCCGCTGCCGGACCAGCACCCAGAGGACCCAGACGTAGGCCAGGTCGAGCGCCGCCACCGTCGCGCTCGCGGCCAGCACCGCCCGCCGCTCGGCCCGCGGGATCATCGGGGCCTCCACTCGGCGGGCTCGCTGGGGTCCCAGGGCCGCAGCCGCGGGATCAGGCGCGGGACCATCCGCCGATAGGCCTCGTACTCGGCCCCGAACCGCCGGGCCAGCCGCGGTTCTTCGTACCATGGTATGACGATGGCATTCAGCGCGATGAATCCCAGGGCCCAGCCCAGGTGTACCCGGGACCAGAGCAACGCGGCTTCCCCCAACAGGACCAGCGAAACGCCGGTGATCATGGGATTCCTGACGTAGCGGTAGAGCCCGGTCACCACCAGCCGGCGGGGGGGATCCCAGGGCCCGAGGGTCCCCTGTCCATCGCGGGAGAAGCGCCGGAGGGAGCCCCCGAACCAGGCCAGTCCCACGGCGACCAGCAGTGCCCCTGCGATGGGTATCGTGGGGCCCATGAGACCGGGGGAGCCCGGAAGGGCGCCCCGGTTGCGCCAGAAGAGGAGCGCCGGGATCACGATCGCGACGTTGAATGGGAGAATCAGGACCGCCAGGAGCTGCCGCAGCACAGCGTGTGATGGTCGGTCGGGGATGGGCATGGTTGCTCTCGCGTGCCACCACGGTGTCACGATCGGGTGGGAGGCACAAGCGCGGCGCGGCGAGTTGCGACTGAGGTGCGGCGAACTGCGGCGCGGGCGGCCGCGAACCCATCGGCCGCCGAGGTTCCGCCGACTGGTAGTCTAGATCCCCACTTGCACGCCCAGGTGGATGATCAGGAGGTCGGTCCGGCTTTCGATCGGGTCGATAGTGATACCCCCTCCCGGCGACGGCTCGATGCTGCCTTCCCGCAGGTAGCGGGTGCGGCCGTGGCTCTGATAGCGGACGCCGCCATCGATGAACACGGGGTTGCGCCCGTGGGAGACCTGGAAATCGACCCCGCCCCCGCCGTACCAGGCAAAGGTCCAGTCGTTGAAGTTGGTGGTCGTGGCGAAGGGATCGGTGTTGTCGCTGCCTTCGGCGCTGGTCCTGGTGGCGAAGTTCGATGCCCCGATCGCGGCCTGCACGTAGGGCCGGATCGGCCCACCGGAGAGGTGGAACTCGGGTCCCAAGCCAAATGAGTAGATGTCGTTCGAGGTGGTCAGGTCCACCGAAATCCCCGGCAGGCCGGGGAAGGGGATTCGCTCGGTGGTACGGCCATACTGGATGAACGACCCGAAGATCCGCAGTCCTGCCCGTCGACTCCGGTCCAGGAAGAAGGTGAGGTTGCCGCCCAGGCCGTACCCGGTTTCCACGAACTGGGCGAACTCCCCCTGCGGGGCCCCGAGCTGCAGGTTGATTCCCACCATGGCCCCGGGCGCGACGTCGGGTTCCACTTCACGGTAGTTCTGGGCCAGGGCCGGTGCCGGCAGGGCCAGCAGGGCGGCCAGCAGCGCGGCAGGTGCTTTCACGTCGACTCCAGGGCGAGCGTTCGGGGGCAAGATATCGGTCATCTGGCCGGGTGTCATCCCGGGACGTATCTTGACTGGGTGCTCCACCGCTTCGGAGCACTCCCTGCAGCCTATGGCCATCGGCCAGCCGCTGTCGTCCCATGGACGGGGCGCCACTCACTGGGGTTCCGTTCATGCTGTCCGATCGTGATCACGTCCGCCTGCCAGCGGCGAGGTCTCGGCGGTCGCTCCCGGCCGTTCTCCTCGTCCTCTGCTGTCTCAGCCCGCGGGCCCTCCTGGCTCAGGGCGCACGCACTCAGCCCTTCACCCGCGGCCGCCCCCTGGCCGAGTGGGTGGCCCAAACCGATCACTACATCCCGGAACTTCGCCGCGAGGCGATCAAGGCCATTGCCGCCCTGGGGCCCGGCGCCGTGAGCGCGGTGCCGGCGCTGATCCGGGCCACCCGGGATGAAAACGCCGAGGTGCGGTTCTGGGCAGTGGAAGGGCTGCGCAAGATCGGCCCGCCGGCGGCGCGCGAGGGGACACCGGCGCTCGCGGTCGTGCTGGGCGACGATCTCCGGCCCAACCAGGAAGCGGCCCGCCGGGCGCTCGAGGCGATGGGACCGGCGGCGCTCCCGATGGTGGTCCCATCTCTCGCCTCGCCCGACGCGTGGGTCCGAGCCAATGCGGCCGAGGTGGTGGGGACCCTCGCGGCGGAGAAGGGTGACGCGGTCGACCGGCTGGCCCGCATGCTTGCCGACGACTCGCTCTGGGTCCGGGCTTCGGCGGCCTGGGCCATCGGCCGACTCGGGCCCCGGGCCAGGTCGGCGGCGAAGCCGATGACGCGGGCGCTCGGCGAAGAGCTCCGCCGCGATCCGACGCTGTCCCAGCCGGATCAGCGGCTCCGGGTCGAGAACCTGGTCTACGGTCTCGGCCGCCTCGGGGCCGCGGCGAACGATGCCGTCCCGTTGGTTGTCGCGGTCCTCTACGACGGAAGCGACTCCCTGCGTGCCACCGCGAGTGAGGCGCTGGCCGGCATCGGCGGCAAGGCGGCCCGGCCGCTGGGTCAGGCGGTGCGGGAATCGGCGCCGATGGCCGTGCGGCTCGCGGCGGCCCGCGGCCTTCGCCTGATGGGGCCGACGGGAAAGCAAGCCGTCGGAGACCTGGTGAGGGTGCTGGAGGCCACCGATGAGCTCGAGGGAGGTCACAACCTGGTCATCGCGGCCGCCGATGCGCTGGGGGCGATGGGGAAGCACGCCAAGGCCGGGCTCAAGGTCCTGGAGAAGCAGCGGAAGCGGAGCGTGACGCCGGACGTGGTGGCTGCGCTCGACCGGGCGATCCGGAAGGTTCGGCTGGGGGCTTAATTTGAGTCTTGCTTGAGCCAGTCGGGCGAGATTGGTGAGGTCTCGTCTTCGGACGGTTGCTCGTGATTCACCGCAGAGGCACGGAGGCGCAGAGGGCCGCAGAGGGTTCGCTGAATGAACTGGCCGAGCGAGTCATAGGTGCGGCCATCGAGGTTCACCGGAGTCTCGGTCCCGGACTGCTGGAGTCGGTCTATCAGGTATGTTTCGCACAGGAGATGCAGGTTCGTCACCTCGCCTTTGAGCGGGAAGCGGGGATTGCGTCCACCTATAAGGGCACCTCGATTCCGATCTCATTACGAGTGGATTTTCTGATCCAGCGGCAGCTCATCGTCGAAGTCAAGGCGGTCGAGGCACTGGCTGAAATACACACCGCCCAACTCTTGACCTATCTCAGGATGACCGACCTTCGTCTTGGACTACTCATCAACTTCAATGTTCCCGCCCTTTGGAGAGGGGTCAGGCGAGTGGCCAATCGCCTGTAGTGCCTCTGCGGCCCTCCGCGCCTTCGCGCCTCCGCGGTGAGCGATCCAGGCCCCAACCTTGAATCACCACGGCAAGTCGGCTAAGATATTGCGCCTGTTTCTCTTAGGACACTAGCCGCCGATGCCGACGTACGAGTACCGCTGCCCCTCCGGGCACGCCTTCGAGCTGTTCCAGAAAATGACCGACAAGCCACGCGCCAAGTGCCCCTCCTGCGGGCGCGTGGCCAGTCGGCAGATTTCGGCCGGGGCGGGCCTGGTCTTCAAGGGCTCCGGCTTCTACATCACCGACTACGGCAAGGACGGGAAGGGGCCGCGGAAGGAGAGCGCCCCGTCGTCGACCGAGTCGACCGGCCCGAGCGAGAAGCCCGCCGGGGAGAGCAAGTCGACCCCCTCGGCCGAGAAGCCGAGCGACAAGTCGAGCGATAAGCCGACCGAGAAGCCCAAGGCCAAGAGCGCTTCCAGGAAGGCCAGGGAGTGAGCGAGGCCGCCATTCGGGCCGAGCTGGCGAAGGTCGCGGCAGCCCTGGGCGGCGAGGGTGCGGCCTTCGTGCTCGAACGCCCCCGCGATGCCGGGCATGGCGACCTCTCCACCAATCTTGCCATGGTGCTGGCCAAGCAGCTCAAGACCAATCCCCGCGCCCTGGCGGCCCGGGTGGTCGACCTGCTCCGGATCCCCGCCGAAGTCGTCAGCAGGACCGAGATTGCGGGGCCCGGCTTCGTCAACTTCTGGCTGGCGCAGGACGCGCTCGCCTCGCTGCTGGCCACCATCATCGAGGCCGGTCCGGCCTACGGGCGGCAGAGCTTCGGCGGCGGGCAGGCGGTCAACGTCGAATTCGTCTCGGCCAACCCCACCGGGCCGCTCCACGTGGGGCACGGCCGCGGCGCGGTGATGGGCGACGGCATTGCCGCCCTCCTCGAGTGGACCGGGCACGCCGTCACCCGCGAATTCTACATCAACGACGCCGGCGTTCAGATCGACCGGGTGCGCCAGAGCCTGTGGGAGCGGGTGCGTGAAGCTGCCGGGGTGGCATTCGCGATCCCCGAGGGCGGGTACCACGGCGAGTACCTGAGGGAGCTGGCGGCCCGGTTCCTGAAGGACCAGCCGGGGCTCCTCGACCTCGCGCGCCAGTCGGCCGGCGGCGGCCCCGCCGCGGCGTCGGCCTACGCCCAGGGGCTCGCGGCCTGCCGGAGCGCCCCCCGCTTCCTGCGGCAGGAGCAGGAAGACCTGCTCCGCTCCCTGAGAGTGGTGTTCGACCTGTGGAGCTCGGAACAGGCGATCCGCGACGCGGGACAAGTCGACGCGGCCGTCGCCCTCCTCCGCCAGCGGGGGCTCACCGAGGAGAAAGACGGCGCGCTGTTCCTCAAGACCAGCGGGTACGGCGACGACAAGGACCGGGTGCTCCGCAAGAGCGATGGCTCGCTCACCTATTTCGTTCCCGACATCGCCTATCACATCGACAAGCACCAGCGGGGCTTTGCCCGGGTCATCGACGTCTGGGGGGCCGATCATCACGGCTACATCCCCCGCATGCGGGCGGCGTTGCGGGCCCTGGGATATGGCGACGACTTCTTCGAGGTCGCGCTGGTCCAGCTGGTGAAGGTGATGAAAGGCGGCGAAGAGGTCCGGATGTCGAAGCGGGCCGGGGACTACGTCACTCTCGCGGACCTGGTGGAATGGGTCGGGGTGGACGCGACCCGCTACTTCTTCATGATGCGGCCCGGCCAGACCCCCTTCACCTTCGACGTGGATCTGGCCCGCAAGCAGACCGACGAGAATCCGATCTTCTACGTCCAGATGGCCCACGCCCGGATGAGCGGCATCTTCCGGGTGGCGGGCCGTGCCCCCGAGTCGGCCGGTGGCGACGTCGCCCTCGAGGCGCTGGTGGCCGCGGAGGATCTCGAGCTCCTCAAGAAACTGGCGGTCTTTCCCGACGTCCTCGCCAAGGCGGCCCGGGTCCGCGAGCCACACCGGGTTACCGACTACCTCGAAGACCTCGCCCGCATCGCCCACGGCTGGTATCACAAGTGCCGGGTGCTGGGCGAGCCGCCCGCAACCGAGGCCGCCCGTCTGGCGCTGGCCCGGGCCGCGCGCATCGTGCTGGCCAACGGCCTGGGCCTCCTTGGCCTCTCGGCCCCCGACCGGATGTGACCCCATGAAGCTGCTCGTCGTAGGGAGCGTAGCGCTCGACTCGATCCATACGCCGTTCGGCACGGTGGATGACGCCCTCGGCGGCTCGGCGGTGTATTTCAGCACCGCGGCCTCTCTCCTCACGCCGGTCCGGGTGGTGGGCGTCGTGGGGGACGACTACCCCATGGCCGAGCTCGCCAAGCTCGGGGCCCGGGGAGTGGACCTGGGTGGGGTGGAGCAGGCCAGGGGGGAGAGCTTCCGGTGGCGCGGGCGGTATAGCTTCGACCTCTCCAGCCGCGAGACCCTCGAGACCCGGCTCGGCGTTTTCGCCGATTTCAAGCCGAGGATTCCGGCATCGTTCAGCGACAGCCCGTTCGTCTTCCTCGGGAATATTCACCCCGACCTGCAGCTCAGTGTGCTCGACCAGGTCCGCCGGCCGCAGCTGGTGGCCTGCGACACGATGAACTTCTGGATCGAGAGCGCCCGCGACCGCCTGCTGGAGGTCCTGAAGCGGGTCAACCTCCTCATCGTCAACGACGAGGAGATCCGGCAGCTCTCGGGCGACTGGAACGTGCATCGCGCGGCCCGCTGGGTGCTCGACCGGGGACCCCAGCGGGTCGTGGTGAAGCGGGGTGAGCACGGGGCTCTACTGGTGGAGCCGGGGCGGTCGTTCTTCTGCCCGGCCTACCCGCTCGAAGAGGTGTTCGATCCCACCGGGGCCGGCGACTCCTTCGCCGGCGGGTTCCTCGGCTATATCGCCCGTACCGGCGATACCAGCAGTGGGAGCCTCCGTCGCGGCATGGTGTACGGTGCCGCCATGGGCTCCTTCGCCGTCAGCCAGTTCAGTGTGGGCGGCTTCGACGGTGTGACCCTTCCCACGCTCCAGGATCGGGTCCACAAGTTCAAGGACCTGACGCACTTCGAAATCGCGGAGGCCCTCGCATGAGCGAGCGGCAATACGCGGCCGCCGGGGTGGATCTCCACAGCGCCGACGCGGCCAAGGAGCGGATCGGGGAGCTGGTCAAGGGTACCCGCACTCCCTTTTCGGTGGGGCACGTAGGCGCGTTCGGCGGAATGGTGCGGGTGCCGCCCGGCATGAGGAAGCCGGTCCTGGTAATGAGCACCGACGGCGTGGGCACCAAGGTGCTCGTGGCGCTGCAGGCGCGACGATACGATACGGTGGGCGAGGACCTGGTCAACCACAGTGTGAACGACATCCTGGTGCACGGCGCCCGGCCGCTCGCGTTCATGGACTACGTCGCCGGGGCCGGACTCACGGTGCAGGAGATCGCCGGGATCGTCGAGGGTGTGGCCCGCGGCTGCCGGGCACACGGCATGGCGCTGGCGGGCGGGGAAACTGCCCAGATGCCGGGACTCTACCAGCCCGGTCATTTCGACCTGGCCGGCACAATCGTCGGAGTGGTGGAGGAAGAGGAGGCCCTGCACGGCGACCGGGTTCAACCGGGTGACCTGCTTCTCGCCTATGCGTCCACCGGGCTGCACACCAACGGGTACACCCTGGCCCGTCGGGTGATCTTCGACCACATGAAGCTGCAACTGACGGACCCGCTTGGAGATACCGGCCAGACCGTGGCCGATGCCCTGCTCGCGGTGCACCGGAGTTACAGCGTCGCGGTGATGCCGGTCATCTCCCGGGTCCACGGAATCGCACATATCACCGGCGGAGGCATCCCGGGCAATCTGGTCCGCATCTTGCCCGAGCATTGCGAAGCGCTGGTGGAGGTTAGCAGCTGGAAGTGGCCTCCGCTGTTCCGCGTGCTGCAGGAAGCGGGCAAGGTATCGCTCGAGGAAATGCGCGATGTCTTCAACCTGGGCGTCGGTCTGTTCGCGGTCCTGCCCAAGGCCGCGGTGGACGAGGCCCAGGCCGCCGCCCGTCAGGCAGGCGTGCCAACCTGGGTAGCCGGCGAGATCCGCCGGGGTCCTACGGGGGTGCGCTTCACGTCCTAGTCACCTAACGCAGGGGTCTCCGATGCGTCGTCCGTTCGTCGTTGTCGCCGCGCTGGCTCTGGCGCCCGCCCTGGTTTCGGCGCAGGCGCCCTACGCCGAGTGCAACCAGCCGCTCATCATCGTCGATCAACAGAACGTCAACATCTGTAATGCCGCCGTGGACGGGGCCAACCTCTTTCACCCGGTCGCCGGCCTGCTCGTCAGTGGCGGCAACCCGGTGCTCGGCAGCTTCAAGGGGCTGGGAGGACTGGGCCACTTTTCGCTCACCGCGCGGGTCAACGCCACCCGGGTGCGGAGTCCCGACCTGGGCTATGACGGCACCGGCACCACCGTGCCCCAGGCCGACAAGGTGATCGCCCCGGCGCCGCTGGTGGAAGCCGGGCTCGGCATCTACCGCGGCATGAATGGCCTCCTGTCGATCGATCTGCTGGGCTCGGCCCAGCTCATCCCGGCCGACAAGATCGACAACTTCTCGGTCGACAAAGACGCCCGGAAGATCGGCGACGTGGCGCTGGGTCTCGGCTATGGCGCCCGGATCGGGGTGCTGGCGGGCAAGGCCATCGTTCCCTCGGTGGTGGTGTCGGTGATGCGACGGGACATTCCCCGGATCACCTATGGCAATACCACCGGCGGCGACAACTACTCCTTCGGCATCGACCTCCACACCACCAACCTGCGCGCCATGGCCGGGTATGACCTGGGCCTCTTCAACGTCGGCGCCGGCCTGGGGTGGGACAAATACACCGGGGACGCCCGGATCACCTTCGAGAACCAGAACGTACCGGGCACCATCAGCGTGAAGACCGACCTCGATAACAGCCGGACCCTGGTCTTCGCCAATGCCGGTCTCGACTTCGGGGTGGGGCGGCTCACCGCCGAGGCAGGGTATCAACTCGGCAAAGACCACAGCCTCCGGACCACCTTCACCGGCAACGATCCGGGCGACAGCCGGCTGTTCGGCGGGGCGGGGCTGACGTTCTCTTTCTAGGGGCTCTTGGCCGTTAGCCGATAGCCATTGGCTGTTCCGCGATTAAGCGACCCTCCGTGCCTTCGCATGGAGGGTCGTTTTGCAGGCAGGTGCCAACGGCCAACGGCCAAAGGCCAATGGCCAACGGCCATTCAAGGTCCCGTCCGTTCGGGCCGATACTCCAGACGATGCGTCCACTCGCTCTGCTCGTTCTGGTCGGCACAGTGCTCGGCGTCCCCCGCGCCGTGGCCCAGACTCCCGGCTGTCCCGCCGATACCACCCAGGCCGGCCGGATCTGTCAGGCGGGGGCCGATGCGCTGGTGCTCTTCCTGCCGGTCGAAGCGGCGCTGGTCGGTGGCGGCAACCCGGTTCCGGGTACCGCCGCGGCCCTCGGCCAGTTCGGGCGGTTCCGGCTTTCGGGTCGGGTCGGGGTGGCGCAAGTGACGATCCCCGATGCGGCGTTCGACGGCACCGTCGATACGGTCCCGGCCGATAAGCGGCTGCTGGTCCCGATGCCCCGCCTCGATCTGGATGTCGGGCTCTTCAGCAAGAAGCTCCCGATGGGGACCGCCTCGGTCGACCTCCTCGGGTCCGCCGTGGTCGTGCCGCTCGGAAGCTCCAGTCGCTACCGCATCGATCCCAATGCCCGCCGGATCGGGGAGTTTGCCCTGGGCCTCGGTTTCGGGTTCCGGGCCGCGATGGCCATGGCGGGGAAGAAACCCACTGTCTCGCTCAATGTGATGAAGCGGGACATGCCAGGGATCATCTTCGGACGGCTGGCCGACGGCGATCAACTCTCGGCATCGACCACCCTCTCGATGATCAGCGCCCGACTCCTGCTCGGCGGCCACCTCGGCCCCCTCGAGATCACCGGCGGCGGGGGCATCGACTTGATCAAGGGGAAGGGGCGCGTCGCCTTCCACGATCCGGTGGGAGCCACCGATTCGAGTCTCGCGGTCGACCTCAGCACCTCCCGTATCAACACTCTGCTCAACGCCGCCCTGGTCCTCGGCCCGCTCAAGCTCTGGGGTGAAGGGGGATTCCTGGTGGGGAAGGACGAAGGAGTGCTCACGACGTTCGAACGGATCGATCCGGCCGGTGGGCAGTTCTACGGGGGTCTGGGCGCGGCGATCGACTTCTGAGTCAGTCGCCGGGGCGCGCCCGTGAGCTCGAGTGCCCCACCAGCCAGTGCATGAGGTTGAGAAGGAACTGAGCGTTCTGCGCTGCCTGGGGCGCATTCATTCCGATGGGCGTGTTGGACTCCCCGAACACCTGGGCCGTAAACATTGCGGCCTCACCGAAGATGGCCACCCGGCCACGGCCGTGCGTCAGCATCAGGCCCTGAGTGAGCCCGACCGCCGGCAGCCGTGGGGTGGAATCGTCGAAGGCCCAGGCAACCCTCGGCAGCAGGACCTGATCGCTGGGGCGGAGCTTCAGGATCGGATGCGCCGCGGCGGGCGCCCGAAACGCCTGCCCCGTGAAGCTCCGGACCGAATCGATGCGCTCATCCGGGCCCTGGCCGTCCACGACCGGATGCGCCCCGAGGGTTCCGTCCGAGCGCCGAAACACCATATCAGCGGGATCCCCCTGACTGTCGGCGGCGAAGCCGTTGAGCATCGTGACGCCGAAGGCGGCCCCCAGCTCCGCCGCCGCGCCCGGAAACGGCATGTGATCGGCAATCAGCAACAGGGCCCCGCCGTCCGCGACCCAGTCCGCGATCAGCGAGACCTCCCCCGGCTCGAAGGCCGAGGGAGTTGGAAGCGCCCAGTTGCCGCGCGTGTTCCTGACGTTGAGCGCGTTGGCGATGACGAGCACCGCCGCCGAGTCCAGTGCCTTCCGCGTGAGGGTGTGACCGAGCGGTTGAACCAGGAAGCCGTCGAGTCGGAGCAGTCGGGCGAAGGGCGCGAAGCGCCCGTCGATCGTATGGAAGTTGAAGTGCCCGTTGTCCACCAACACCCGGGGACCATTCGGGGTCTCGAAGGCCGGATGCGGGACCAGGATGGCGAACGAGGTGTCGCCGGCCTGGACCACCGAAGCCTGGGGCGGCCTGGTGGGGAGTGGCGCGCCCGGGGCCTGGGCGCGGGCTGCACCACCGGCCCAGCCCAGGCTGATCAGCCCGAACAGAACCGGGAGCACGGGCCTCCCACGCCAGGCCGCGGCGATCACCGGTGGTCGGCTGGGGCCAGAGGGGTCGTGGCCGCGCCCGCGCGGGACTGCCACGCCGCCAGCGCGAGGCAGAGCGCGGTGACGAACGAGAAGACGGTCGGTAGCGGGAAGAAATATCGCCAGCTCAGCAGGCCATTCACGACTTGGGTGAGTACGAAGCCCCACCGGAGCAGCGGCATCGTTGAGAGGGTCGCTGGTGCCAGCCGCGCCAGCTGCCAGGCCGCGATCGCCCCGAAGAGCTGGAGGCTGGCGACGAACAGGCCGAACCCGACGTAGAAGTCCCAGTAGGTGTGCCTCCGCCCCTCGGCTTCGAACGACCGGCGCATCGCCGTCACCACGTCATCGATCTGCCAGGCCGGGTCGATGGTCCTGAACCCCGCGACGTGGGCGATGCCGAACAGGAGTAGCAGACCGGCTGCCAGGCGGTACCAGAGCGATGGGCGCATGACGCAGGCTTCAAGTTGAAGGGGGACGACCCGAACCAGGGCTCGGCCCTGGCGGTATGCAGGATGCGCTCCAACACTCCCCGCCGCCAGCACCCTGGGGCAATCGGGCCGTACGGCGGGACGGAGTCGGCTGGGCCGGGGCTCAAGTCGCTGCTGGCCAGCCCCGACACAATCGCCGATTCACCCTTTCATTAACCAGGCTCCGCCCTCCCTGTTCGCCGGGCCGGCGGGAGGCGTTGGTAGACGATTCCATCACGCGCCCGATAGACCTCGCGATAGTAGCGGGTCAGGTACTCCTGCAGGATCGTGTAGCGCGCGATCGGGTAGGTCGGTGGCTGGAAGATCCCGTCGGTGTCGATGATGAACCGGGGCGGGTGGCGTCCGAAGTCGGCCTGGAGCGAGTCCCATGCTCCCCGGACGATCCGGTGTGAGGTGTTCACCTCCGGATTCCAAACGCCGAAGATGTGCCCGGTCAGGGGGTAGGTCGCGATGTAGCGGGTGGCGGGGCGGCGATCGGCGTCGAGGTAGTAGCCGGTGAAACGATCCCCCTGGCCCCAGACAAAGATTCGGTCCGCCCCGGTCGAGTGGTCCCGCACGTAGATGGCCGCCGCGCCGGGCTCGTCGTGGGTGGCCACCCCGATCGCGTTGACCGCCAGGAAGAGCGCGGCCAGCAGGCCAAGCCAGGGCGCGAGGACCCGCCTGGTTGGAAGCGCCAGCGCCGGTCGCAGCTCCTGCCGCCAAGTCTCGGCGAAGATGGGTGCGGCGAGCAGCACCAGCGGGGGCAGGAGCTGGAGGAAGTAGTGATAGAGGAACTGCCCGCTCGCGGCCACGCCGACCAGGGACCCGCCCAGCAGGAGGAGCAGCCCGGCGGACTCCGCCTGCCGCCCGCGCCAGGTGCGCCGGCCGCTGAGCCGCGGATGGGCCGACTCGAGTGCGCCGAGCGCCAGTGGCATTGCCGAGAGAAGAAAGAATCCACCCCGCAGGATCGCTCCCCGCCAGAACGGCCAGGTGGACGGTCCGTTCGGGATGCCGTGATCGAGCACCGTCCAGTAGATCGCCTGCGAAAGGATCCCAGCCTGCTGGAGCCAGAGGCCCGTCGCCAGGAATACACCAGCAAACCCGACGGTGAGCCACCCCGCCTGGGCCAGGACATGGCCGAGGTGAAGTTGGCGTTCGCGCCGATAGGAAGGGGTGAGGAGGTAGAGTCCCAGCGCGGGAGCGACGATCCCGGAGGGCTGTTTGAGCAGGAACGCCAGGGCGACCAGTCCGCCGGCCAGGATGAGCTCAGGTCGCCAGCGTGACCGTCCCTTGGCGAACGCCACCGCGACGGCCGCTGTGGCAGGGAGATTCATGAGGAGTTCGCCGTTGAGGGCGAGACTCCGGTAGTCCGCCCAGGTGGCGAAGAGAGCATACAGGAAGGCGGCCCAGTACCCGGTTGCCTCGTCGAACAGCCGCCGCGCGATCAGGTACAGTACCGCCATCGTTGCCAGGGTCCACAGCACCGCCACGACGTGAAGCAGGAACCAGTCGTAATCACTCAGGTGGAGCGCCTGCTCCGCCCTCAGGATCGCTTCATATAGCAAGAAGAGGAGCGGCGGCTTGCGCTCGACCGCATCGAGGTAGGGCCTTCCACCGTGCAACATCTCCCGGGCAACTACCGCGTAGACCTGCTCGTCATCGAGCGCTTTGGGGGAAAGAAGCGCCGGTAACCGTGTCGCCGCGACAAAGACGAATAGTCCCACCGGTGTCAGAAGGTCCCGCCAGGCACTCCCCCTGGGAACCGCCCTCGGCGCAGTCAAACGGATCCTCATTCGGCACTCCCTCTCGGGTCACTTCTCGGCCACGAGCGATCGTGTAAATTCCACCCTGTGAATCACTTCACGGCGATGGGCCGGGCCCTCGAACTGGCCTGGCGGGGGTGGGGCCGGGTGGCTCCCAACCCGCTGGTCGGCGCGGTGGTGCTCCAGGGCGATCAGGTCGTCGGCGAGGGGTGGCACGCTGAGTATGGCGATCTCCATGCCGAAGCCCGGGCGCTCGAGAAGGCGGGCCCTGCCGCCCGCGGGGCCACTGTGGTCGTCACGCTTGAGCCGTGCAGTCACAGTGGGAAACAGCCTCCGTGTACCGAAGCGCTGATCGCCGCCGGCGTGTCAGCCGTGGTCGTGGCGGTGGGGGATCCGAATCCGGTGGCTGGCGGTGGCGCCGATCGGCTCCGCGTCGCGGGGATCGAGGTGAGCGTGGGTCTGCGGGCAGGGGAGGCGGTGGCGCAGAACGCGGCCTTCTTTCACCGCTTCAGGGACCCATCGCGGCCGTTTGTGGCGCTCAAGCTGGCCACCACGCTCGATGCCAGGATCGCCGATCACGCCGGCCGCTCCCGGTGGATCTCGGGCGACGAGGCCCGCGACTACGTTCACTGGCTCCGGGCCGGGTTCGATGCCATCGGGGTCGGGGCGCACACCGCCACGGTCGACGATGCTTCTTTGACGGTGCGGGGTACCGTCGAGCCTCGCCGCGCCCCGGTGCGGGTCGTGTTCGGCCGCCAGGGTGAGGTCTCGCCATCGCTGGGGCTGGTGCGGAGCGCCCGCGAGATCCCCACGATCCTGGTGACCGAGTCCCATCGCCCCACCACCCGGATCGCCGAGCTGGAGGAGGCCGGGGTGGACGTGCTATGGGTGGCCTCACTGGCGGAGGGCTTGTCGCTCCTCAGGCAGCGAGGGGTGGACTCGCTCCTGGTCGAGGGCGGGGGCCGGCTCGCCGGCGCGCTGCTGCGCGAGGGGCTGGTCGACCGGTACTACTGGATTCAGTCGCCGGTGTGGCTGGGTGAGACCGGGATACCGGCGGTGGCGGGATTGCCGGGGACCACCCTGGTGGAGGCGGAGCGGTGGGAAGTCGTGGAGCGCCGGGCCCTCGGACAGGACACCCTGCTGGTCGTGGATCGGGACCCATGTTCACCGGCATCGTAACCGCCGTGGGGGTGGTGCGGGCGGCGCGGATGACGGCCCAGGGGCTCAGGCTCCGAATCGGCGCGCCCTACCGGGGCCTCAAGCCCGGCGAGAGCATCGCGGTCGATGGCGCCTGTCTCACGGTAGAGCGGAAGGGAAAGGGCTGGTTCGAGGTCCACGTGGTCCAGACATCGCTCGAGCGGACCACCTTCGGGGAGTATGCCCGCGGGAGCCGGGTGAATCTCGAGCGGGCTCTTCAGATTGGCGACCGCCTCGGCGGTCACCTGGTGCAGGGGCACGTCGACGGGGTCGGCACAGTGCTCCGCACCGGGAGCCTGGGGGATGCCTGGGTGATCGACCTGCGGGTGCCGGACGGGGTGGCCCGGGTGACGATTCCGCTGGGTTCGATCACGGTGGAGGGGGTGAGCCTGACGGTCAACGCCGTCCCGGAGCCCGGCGTGGTTCAGGTGTCGCTCATCCCGTTTACCTTTGACCACACCACGCTGGGGCAGCTGGCGCCGGGAGACTCGGTGCATCTCGAGGGCGATACCGTCGGGAAGTACATAGCCGCAATGCTCGAGGCGAGAGGCCAATCGACAGGGAGGTAGTTCCGCGTTCCACCTTCCACGCAGGACTCGGAGTGGACCAACGCGGAACTCAGAACGCGGATCACTATGCCACACGCTTTCGGCACGATCACCCAGGCCATCGAAGATCTCCAGAACGGCAAGCCCATCATCGTGGCTGACGATGAGGACCGGGAGAACGAAGGCGATCTGATCTACGCCGCCGAGCTGATCACGCCCGAGGCGGTCAACTTCATGATCACCCACGCCCGCGGCTGGGTCTGCCTGGCGCTGATGCCCGAGCGGTGCCAGGAGTTGGGCCTCCAGCAGATGGAGGCCCAGAATACCGAGGCGCAGCGGACCGCCTTTACCGTCACGATCGATGCTTCCCCCCGCTTCGGGGTGAGCACCGGGATCTCGGCGTCCGACCGGGCCAAGACGATTCATGTGGCCATCAACCCCAGCACCATGCCGGGGGATCTCCGCCGGCCGGGGCACATCCAGCCGGTGCGGGCCCGGCCGGGCGGGGTGCTGCAGCGGGTGGGGCACACGGAGGCGGCGGTGGACCTGGCCCGCCTGGCGGGGCTGTACCCCGCGGGG
Source organism: uncultured Gemmatimonadaceae bacterium (assembly GCA_964642475.1). Lineage (GTDB taxonomy): Bacteria > Gemmatimonadota > Gemmatimonadetes > Gemmatimonadales > GWC2-71-9 > JADJOM01. The sequence goes on from CAZXRC010000012.1 coordinate 42,209, forward strand.
GTGATCTGCGAGATCCTCAACGAGGATGGCTCGCCGGCGCGGCGTCCCCAGCTGGAGGAGTTTGCCGCGCGGCACGGACTCACCTTCATCACCATCGCCCAGCTGGTGGCGCATCGGCTCACTACCGAGCAGCTGGTCCATCGCGCAGCCGAGGCCCGGCTGCCCACCGAGTTCGGCGATTTCACGATCATTGCCTACGGCAACGACGTCGACAAGGCGCAGCATGTCGCGATCGTCAAGGGCGAGATCGCGGGCGCCAAGGACGTGCTGGTGCGGATGCACTCCAAGTGCCTCACCGGAGACGTATTCGGCTCGCAGCGCTGCGACTGCGGACCCCAGCTTCACGCCGCGATGCGGCGGATCGCCGAGGAGGGGCGGGGGGCGATCGTCTACCTCGACCAGGAAGGCCGGGGGATCGGGTTGCATAACAAGATCAAGGCCTACGCCCTCCAGGATCAGGGGCACGACACGGTGCAGGCCAACCAGCGGCTCGGGTTCGCGCCCGATCTGCGCAACTACGGCATCGGCGCCCAGATCCTGCGCGACCTCGGCCTCTCCTCGATCCGGGTGATGACCAACAATCCCCGCAAGCTGGTGGGCCTCGAGGGGTACGGACTCGAGATCGTCGCGCGGGTACCCCTCCAGGCCGATCCCAACGACGAGAACCGCGCATACCTCGACGCCAAGCGCGACAAACTCGGCCATCTTCTCGCCCACTGAACGGATGCCAGAATTCAAGGGCCAGCTTCGCCTGACCGGGCGGGTGGCCATTCTCGTGAGTCAGTACAATGAGCGGGTGACGGGGCGGCTCCTGGAAGGAGCGCTGGCCTGCTGTCACGACGCGGGGATTCCCGAAAGCCAGCTCGACGTGGTCTGGCTGCCGGGCGCCTTCGAGTTGGGCGGTGCCGCGGCGGCCGCCGCGGGGACCGGGCGGTATTGCGCCATCGTGGGATTGGGCGCGGTGGTCCGGGGGGAAACGGCGCACTTCGACTTCGTGGCCGGCGCCGCGGCCACCGGGCTCGCCCAGGTGGCGGTGCTGCACCAGCTCCCGGTGGCCTTCGGGGTGCTGACCACCGAGACCCTGGAACAGGCCCTGGAGCGGGCCGGCGGGGTCGCCGGCAACAAAGGCTATGAGGCAACCGAGGCCGCCCTCCGGACCGCCGACGCCCTGGCCCAGCTGCGGAAGTCTCATGCTCCGGCCTGAGACCAAAGCCCGGGCGCGGGCGCTGCAGATCCTGTATTCGATGGAAATCGGGCACGGCTCGCTGGACGACGCCGTCACCCGGCTGGCGCGCCTCACCGGCCCCGATCCCCTGGTATACGACGGGGCCGAGTCCCTGGCGGACGCGGTGCTCAAGGAGCGCGACGACCTCGATCGGCACGCCACCGACGCGGCCGACAACTGGCGGCTCGACCGCATCGCCGCGGTGGAGCGGAACATCCTCAGGATCGGGGTTCACGAGCTGCTCAAGGGCGAGGTGCCCCCCAAGGTGGCCATCGACGAGGCGGTGCAGCTGGCCCACTGGTTCGGCGGCGCCAAGGCCCCAGCGTTCGTGAACGGGGTGCTCGACCGGGTGGCGCACGCGATCGGGCGCTTGTGAACATCCTGCTGGTGAACTGGCAGGACCGGATGAATCCCCAGGCGGGTGGGGCCGAGATCCATCTGCACGAGATCTTCGGGCGTTTGGCGGCCCGCGGGCACCGGGTCCGCCTGGTCTGCTCCGGATGGCCGGGTGCCGACCGGCGGGCCATGGTGGACGGGATGGAGGTTCACCGGACCGGCACTCGCAATTCGTTCGTGCTGCTGGGCCGGGGTGCGGTGCGCCGGGCGCTCCGCGCCGAACGGCCGGATGTCGTGGTCGAGGACGTGAACAAGGTGCCGCTCTTTCTGGCGGGGCTGACCGATCGGCCCTTCGGGGTGATCGTACCCCACCTCTTCGGCAGCACCATCTTCCAGGAGGCGTCGCTGCCCTCGGCGCTGCTGGTATGGACCATGGAACGCCCGCTGCCGTGGGCCTACCGCCGGGCGGGGTTCCATGCGATCAGCGAGAGCACCCGGGACGACCTGATCGAGCGAGGCGTGCCGGCGGAGCGGATCAAGGTGATCTACCCCGGCGTGGACGCCGGGGCCTTTGCCCCCGACGCGGCAGTACCCCGGACCGCCTATCCTTCCTTTGTGTACGTGGGACGGTTGCGGCGCTACAAGGGAGTGGAATACGCCCTTCGGGCCCTGGCGGTGGCCCGGGTGACGCGGCCCGACATCCGTCTCTCGGTGGCAGGACGGGGTGAGGATCAGCCACGGCTCGTGGCGCTCGCCCGGGAGCTGGGACAGGAGGAGGCGGTGGCGTTTCTGGGCTTCGTGAACGAGGCGGAGAAGGTGCGGCTCTTCCGGAGCAGCTGGGCGAACCTCTTTCCTTCCCCAAAAGAAGGGTGGGGGATCACCAACGTGGAGGCGGCGGCCTGCGGCACCCCGTCGCTCGCCTCCGACAGCCCCGGCCTGCGCGACTCGGTGCGGGATGGCCAGACCGGCTTCCTGGTACCCCATGCCAATGCCGACGCGCTGGCCGGCAAAATGCTGGCGCTGGCGGCGGATCCCGCCCTGGTGGCGCGCCTGGGGCGGCAGGCCCGTGCCTTTGCCGAAAGTCTTTCCTGGGACCGGGCGGCTGATGAAACTGAGCAGTGGCTGACGGGGCTGGTAGGTCGGTGAACTGCCTCACCGCAGAGTCGCGGAGGCGCCGAGGGCCGCAGAGGAATTGCGGCGGCTCCTGTTGATTGACAACGCATGCGGGAACGGCACGCTGGTTTGTTTGTTGGTCACCGCAAGATTCTTGAGATAAGCCCTGTGCGGCCCTCGGCGCCTCTGCGCCTCTGCGGTCGTCAGTTAGAAGCTCTCACGCTGGAGGCCTTGAAATGCGGACCACCATCTCCGCCCGGCATTGTGAAATTTCCGATGAACTCCGTCAGCGGGCCGAGGCGGTGTTGCAGCGCCTGACCGCGCTGGTCAACCGCCCGGTCGACGGAACCCTGGTCTTCGACGTCGCACCCCAGCTCTCCACGGTGGAGATCCGGATTCACTCGAGCGATGGGGAGCTCTTCGTCGCCACCGGGGAGGAGAAGGACCACCGCACCGCGCTCGACCGGGCGGAGGACAAGGTGAAGCGACAGCTCGACAAGAGCGCCAGCGCCCGGCGAAGCCGGGGCACGAGGGACGCCGCGCTGTGAGCCTCACGCTCCGCGAGATCCTGGCCCGCAAGGGCGATCCGCTCCAGCTGGAGCCGCTCACCGGCGAGGTCGGGCTCGACCGGCCGCTGCCCGACCCGGAGGTGGCGTCTCCCGGGCTGGCCCTGGCCGGCTACACCGGGCGCTTCATGCCCCGGCGGTTGCACGTGCTGGGCGAGACCGAGATCAGCTATCTCAACGCGCTCGAGGCGGGGGAACGGCGGAGCCGCCTGGAGCAGTTCTTCGAGTTCGACCTCCCGGTGGTGTTCGTCACCAAGGGGCAGGAGGTGCCGGAGGAGTTGCTGGAGCTCGCCCGGAGGCGGGGGATTCCGCTGGTCCGCAGCCAGCTCAAGACGGCGGAGTTCTACCGTCGTATCAAGCCAATCATGGAGGAGAGTTTCGCCCCGCGCACCACGCTGCACGGGTCGCTGGCCGATGTCTATGGGGTCGGTCTCCTCTTCATCGGGCAGTCGGGCATCGGCAAGAGCGAGTGTGTGCTGGACCTGGTGGAGCGGGGCCACCGGCTGGTGGCCGACGACATCGTCCAGGTCGCCCGGCGGGGGCGCGACATCCTGATCGGATCGGGCCACGAGCTCGCGGCGCACCATATGGAGATCCGGGGGATCGGCCTGGTCGACATCCCGGCGCTGTTCGGGGTCCGGTCAGTACGACAGCAGAAGCGCATCGAGGTGGTGGTGCAGCTCGAAGCCTGGGAAAAGGCCAAGGACGCCGACCGCACCGGCCTGCAGCAGCTCGAGACCACCATCCTCGACGTCACGATCCCCCGCGTCATCGTCCCGCTCAACCCCGGCAAGAACATCACGGTCATCTCCGAAGTGGTGGCCATGATGCACCTGCTGCGGTTCGCGGGGGTCGACGTGGCGGCGGCCTTCAATCAGCGCCTGATCAAGAAGATGCGGGAGAAACAGGGGCTCCGCGAATACCTGCAGGAAGACTATGAGTGACGGACTGCGCGGCATCGTGGTGGCGCACGGGGGCCTGGCCCAGGCGCTGGTGGAGGAGGCCGAGCGGATCAGCGGCCAGCGGGGGGTCCTGGTCCCGGTTTCGAACCAGGGCGGGAGCCGCGAGGACATCGAGACCCGGATCGCCACGGCGGTCGGAGGTCAGCCCGGGGTGATCTTCGTCGACATGCCCTGCGGCTCCTGCTTCTTCGCCGCGATGCACCTCGCCAAGGTCGACACGGCGGTAAAGGTGGTCACCGGGGTGAACCTGCCGATGCTGCTCGACTTCGTCTACAACCACGCCCTGCCGCCTGAGCAGGGCGCCGAGCGGGCCGCGGTGAAGGGCCACGACGCCATCCGGAAGCCCTGATGCCGATCGTGCTCTACCGGGTGGATGATCGGCTGGTGCACGGCCAGGTCGTGATCGGCTGGGGGAAGCCGCTCAATCTCGGCTTCATTGTCCTGTTGGACGACACGGTCTACGGCAGTGACTGGGAGCGCGATCTCTATCGCATGGGCACCCCGCCGGAGATCGAGCTCCGGTTCGCCGACCTGGCCGAGGCCTGTCGCCTGCACGCCACCTGGTGCGCCGAATCCGCCAATGGGCTGGTGCTGACCGCCGATGTGGCCGCCATGGCCGCTTTGCAGAAGGGCGCCCCGCCGGTGCCGACGGTGAACCTGGGTGGCATCCACCACAAGCCGGGGCGGACCCCGCGGCTGCCGTACGTCTATCTCTCGGACGAGGAGTATCGGACCCTGCAGGCCATGGAAGCGGCGGGGGCGGTGGTGACCGCGCAGGACCTGCCCACCACCCAGCCGGTTCCGCTGGAGGCGTTGGGCTGATGATGCCGCCTTCGCCGGGAACCCTCGCCCTGCTCACGGCCTGGGGCACCCTGTCAGGCATGGACCTGGTGACCTTCCCCCAGGGTCTCTTGTCCCGCCCGCTGATCGCCAGCGCCGGCGCGGGACTGATTCTCGGCGATATTCCGACCGGGTTGGTGGTGGGGGTGGCGCTCGAGCTCTTCGCCCTCGAGGTGTTGCCGGTGGGGGCATCGCGCTATCCCGACTACGGTCCCGGGGCGGTCGCCGCGGTGGCGCTGACCAGCGGCGGCCCCTGGACCGAGCGGCTGGGCCTCGCCACCCTGTTCGCGCTGGCGCTGGCGGTGGTTGGCGGCTGGAGCCTGGTGTGGCTCCGGAATGCCAACGGCAAGCTGATTCAGCGGCGGGCCGCGGGCCTGGCCGCCGGCGATGCCGAGACCATTGCCGCCATCCAGATCCGGGGCCTCGCGGGTGACCTGGTGCGAAGTCTCGGGCTCACCGCGCTGGCGCTGGTCGCGGCCCGGGTCCTGGCCCCTCACCTCCCCGGCGGGGAACGCTACCAGCTGGTGACGGCCGCGGCGGTGGGGGCCGGCGTCGCGGCCGCGGCCGCGGGGGCGGTACGTTCCGCGGGCCGCACCACCCGGCTCCGCTGGCTGGTGGCCGGCACCGGACTCGGTTTGCTGTTCGCGGTACTCACGTGAGAAACGGATTCCTGCGGGCGCTCTGGCGGCTCTGCTCGGTGCAGGGCGCCTGGAATTACGAGCGGATGACCGGGGTGGGGATGGGGCATGCCGCCGAGCCGCTGCTGGAGGATCTCAAATCGGCCGACCCCGCCCGTCATGCCGAGGCCTCGGTCCGGGCGGCGGACTACTTCAACTCGCATCCGTACCTGGCCGGGCTCGCGCTGGGCGCGCTGGTCCGGGCAGAGTACGATCTGGTGCCGGGAGCCCAGATCGCCCGGCTGCGCGCGGCGCTGACCAGCCCGCTGGGGGCCTTGGGCGACCAGTTCTTCTGGACCGGCGTGGTACCGGCGGCCATCGGCCTCGCTCTCCTGGGGGTGGTGGCGGGTCACGGGATCCTGGCCATCGTCCTGGTGCTGCTGCTCTACAACGCGGGGCGCATCGCCACCGGGGTGTGGGCCCTCAGGACCGGCCTGGCGTACGGCGTAAAGGTGGGGGTAGCGCTGGGGCAGTCGTGGCTCCCCCGGGCCGCCGCGCCGGCCGGGCTCGCGGCGGGCCTGGTGGTGGGACTCGCGGTTCCGCTCGCCGCCGACTGGCTCCTCGATCCCCTCGATCTCCGGGCCGTCGGGGTCACGCTGGTCACCCTGCTGCTCGGGCTGGGCGCCACCTGGAAGCTGGGGCCCCGGATCACCGCGGTGAAATTCGGTCTGCTCGCCATCGGCCTCGCCCTCCTTCTCGCCTGGGGACTGCCATGATCGAACGCGAAGCCACGATCGTGAACCCGCTGGGGATGCACGCGAGGCCCGCGGCGGCGTTGGTGAAACTGGCCAGCGGGTTCACGTCCGACATCGAGGTGGTGAAGGACGGGATGGCGGTCAACGGGAAGAGCATCATGGGGGTGATGATGCTGGCCGCGGAGTGCGGCAGCAGTGTCCTGGTCCGGACCAACGGGCCCGACGAGGAGGCCGCGATGCGGGCCTTGCTGGCGCTGGTGGCGGGAGGCTTCGGCGAAGCATGAGCAGCGAACGGCAGATCCGCGGCATCGGTGTCTCGCCCGGACCGGGGTTCGGTCGGGCGGTCATCGTGCGCCTGGATGTGCCGGATGTTCCCAACCGGTTCATTACCGACGCCGAAGTGGAGGGCGAGATCGCCCGGCTGCACGAGGCGGTGCGGGACGTGTCCCAGGTGCTGGAGACGCTGCGGGAGCGGGTGCGGGAGCGGGCCGGGCGCGAGGAGTCCCATATCTTCGACGCCCAGATCATGATGGCGTCGGACGCCGAGTTCCTGCGCGGGGTGGAGCAGCTGATCCGCGAGAGCGGGATGAGCGCGGAGACCGCCTACGAGTTCAAGGCGCTCGAGGTCCGCAACATCTGGGGCGGCTCGGGAAACGCCATGCTGCGCGACCGTCTCGCCGACCTCTCCGCCATCCACAACCGGATGCTGCTCCGGCTGCTGGGCCGGACCCAGGACGAGTTCTGGGCCACCATGAGCGACGAGCAGGTGGTCATCGTGGCCCGCGAGCTGTCGCCCGGACTCACGGTGCAGCTCGACCGCGACCACGTGGTCGGCCTGGTGAGCGAGGAGGGCACCCGCACCTCCCACGCCGCCATCCTGGCCCATTCCCTCGGCATCCCGGCGGTGATGGGGGCGGTGGGGGCGCTGGAGCGGATCCGGCCCGGCACCCAACTGCTGATCGACGGGCAGAGCGGCATCATCCTGCTGGAGCCGACCCGGGGCGAGATCGAGCGGGTGCGGGCCCAGGTCTCCCGGCGGCAGAAGCTGGAGCTGGAGTTCGAAGCCGCGGTCACCCAGGCGGCGGTGACCCCCGACGGCGTGGCGATTACCCTGATGGGGAATGTCGATCTCCCCGACGAGATCATCCCCGCGGCCAAGCATGATGCCCACGGAGTGGGACTGCTTCGCACCGAGTTCCTGGTCACCGGCCGCGCCACGCTCCCGACCGAGGATGAGCAGACCGAGTACTTCCGCCGGGTGAGCGACGCCTTCCCGGGCCACCCGATCGTGGTCCGCAGCTTCGATCTGGGTGGGGACAAGTTCCCCGCCGCCTTCCGCGCCCCGCCGGAGGCCAATCCCTTCCTCGGCTGGCGCTCGATCCGGGTCTGTCTCGACCATCCCGAGATCTTCCGGCCCCAGATCCGGGCCGTGCTCCGGGCCGCGGCCGACCGGCAGATTCACCTGATGCTGCCGCTGATCACCCAGATCGAGGAGGTCACCACCACCCGGGCGATGGTGCTGGAGGAGGCGCTCAATCTGGCCCGGGAGGGTGTCCGGGCAGCCGCCTCGGTGCCGGTCGGCGTCATGATCGAGACGCCCGCCGCGGCCCTGATCGCCGACGAGCTGGCGGCGCACAGCGCCTTCTTCAGCGTGGGCACCAACGACCTGGTGCAGTACACCCTGGCGGTGGACCGGGGGAACGCCCGCCTGGCGGAGCGCTTCTCTCACTTCCACCCCGCGGTGGTGCGCCAGCTCAAGATGGTGCTCGATGCCGGGGCCCGGGCGGGGATCGGCGTCAGCATCTGCGGCGAGATGGCGTCGGATCCCCTGGCCGTGGTGCTGCTGCTCGGGCTGGGCTACCGCAGCCTCAGCGTGGCCCCGACGGCGCTGCCGTTCCTCAAGTGGGTGGTGCGCACCATCCCGATCGAAGTGGCGGCGCGCGCCGCCTTCGCCGCGCTGGATGCCACCCAGTCGGCCGATATCAGCAACACCCTGCGGGCGGCGCTGCAGGAGCATTTCGATCCGCGCATGCTGGACGCCCTCTCGGCGTTGCCGCGTCAGACCGGCGCCACTACTTTGCGCGGGTAATTTGGCGCGGCCGGCGGGCCGTACATCCTCCATCTTCTGACCTCCATCAATGGCCAAGACTCATCGCCACGTGTTCACCTCGGAGTCGGTGACCGAGGGGCATCCCGACAAGGTTGCCGACCAGATCTCTGACGCGGTTCTCGATGCCATCCTCGCCGCCGATGCCAAGGGGCGGGTGGCCTGCGAGACCCTGGTCACGACCGGCATGGCCATCGTGGCCGGCGAGATCACCACGTCGACCTATGTGCACATCCCCGCCATCGTGCGCGAGACGATCAAGCGGATCGGCTATGTCGACGCGAACTACGGCATCGATGGGAACACCTGCGCGGTGCTGAGCTCGATCGACAATCAGTCGCCCGACATCGCCCAGGGGGTGGACACCGGCGGCGCCGGTGACCAGGGGATGATGTTCGGCTACGCCAGCGACGAAACCCGGGAGCTGATGCCGCTGCCGATCCAGCTGGCTCATCGGCTGGCGGAGCGCCTCGCCGCCGTGCGCCGGGGCGACGGCGGCACCCGGCTGGAGTGGCTCCGGCCGGACGGTAAGAGCCAGGTCTCGGTGGAGTACGCCGGCGACGAGCCGGTGGCGGTGCGGACCGTGGTGGTCTCGACCCAGCACGCCGCCACCTGGAAGGGGCGCGACCTGTCGCAGCGCACCATCCGCGAAGGCGTGATCGAGGAGGTCATCAAGCCGGTGCTGGCCAAGGCCGGCCTCGAGTCCAGCAAGACCCGGTTCCACATCAATCCGACCGGCCGCTTCGTCATCGGCGGGCCGCACGGAGACGCCGGCCTCACCGGCCGGAAGATCATCGTCGACACCTACGGCGGTATGGCCCGCCATGGCGGCGGCGCCTTCAGCGGCAAGGATCCGTCCAAGGTCGACCGCTCCGCCGCCTACGCCATGCGCTGGGTGGCCAAGAACATCGTGGCCGCCAAGCTGGCGCGGCGTTGCGAGGTGCAGGTGGCCTACGCCATCGGAGTCCGCGATCCGGTGTCGGTCATGGTGCAGACCTTCGGCACCGGCAAGGTCTCCGACACCCGGCTCGAGGATGCGGTACAGAAGGTCTTCGATCTCACCCCCGGCGGCATCATCAAGGCGCTCGACCTCCGCAGGCCGATCTACTCGCCGACCGCCGCCTACGGCCACTTCGGCCGCAAGCCGTACAAGAAGGGTTCGCTGCAGTTCTTCCCCTGGGAGGCCACCGACCGGGTGAGTGCACTGCTGAACGCGGTGGGATGATCGAAGTCACCGTCGCCCATCTGGGCCTCGACCGGACCACGAATTCTCCGGTCGTGATCCTGCGGGAGAAGGGCGGCACCCGGGTGCTGCCCATCTGGATCGGTCCGGCCGAGGCCAGCGCGATCGCGATGGAGATGCAGGGCCTCCGGCCCCCCCGGCCGATGACGCATGACCTCCTCAAGTCGGTGATCGTGGGACTGGGGGCCACGGTCCAGCGGATCGTGATCAGCGCCCTCAAGGACAAGACCTACTTCGCCGAGCTGTGGCTCGCCCGGGAGGAGCATCTCTTCCAGGTCGACGCCCGGCCCTCCGACAGCATCGCGCTGGCGCTGCGCGTCAGCGCCGCGATCTTCACCGACCCCGACCTGCTCGAGGAAGGGACGGAGGACGATTCCCCCCAGCCGGGGGATCCCTCGCTCGATGCCGAAAAACTCAAGGCCCATCTCGAGAAGATGGACCCGGAGGACTTCGGGAAGTTCCAACCGTGACAAGCGGTCGGGTGGGGAAGGGGACGGGCGGGCTGTGGCTCCTCGCCATGACCGTCGCCGGCGCTCTTACCGGGGTGTCACAGCTCCAGGCCCAGAAGGAAGCCATCGTCTCCGGCCGGGTGCTTCGCATCCAGGCGCACGACACCGTGGGGGTGCCCCGCGCGCGGGTGGTGCTGCACCGGGTGGGCCGGGACCGACAGGGCCCCATCGATTCGACCGTCGGGGGTCCCCGGGGCGACTTCCGCTTCCGCTTTCTCCCCGATACCTCCGCCGTGTACCTGCTCAGCTCCGGCTGGGCCGGGATCGAGTACTTCTCGAGCCCGGTGCACACCGATCCCACCGCGCCCGACACCGGCCTCCGGGTGATCGTCTCCGACACCTCCAGTACCGCGCCGGTCGAGATCGTCTCGCGCCACCTGGTCGTGAGCAAGCCGACGGCGGGTGGCAGTCGACCGGTGCTCGAGATCGTGGTCCTGACCAACGGCGGTACCGCCACGCGGGTCTCCGCCGACAGCACCCGGCCGACCTGGGCCGGCGGTCTGCCCACCGGGGCCTTCAACTTCGAGGCCGGCAGCGGCGATTTCTCGAACGAGGCGGTGGGTTTCCGCCACGACAGCGTCCTGGTCTTCGGACCGATCGCCCCGGGCGAGAAACAGGTGATCTTCACCTACTCCCTCCCGGCCGGGACCGGACCGGTGAAGGTCGCGGTACCCGATTCGATCGCGATGTTCAATATCCTGCTCGAGGAATTCGACCTGACGGTCGCCGGGGGCGGGCTCAGCAAGGCCGACAGCCAGGAGATCGAGGGACGGAGCTTCCGCCAATGGGCCGGGCCCGCACCGGCGGGTGCCAGCATCACCATCAACTTCCCGGGCCAGGGGATCGGTGCCTGGATCCTGCCGGTGCTGGTGGGTAGCCTGGCCGTGGTGCTGGTGCTGCTGGGCGGGAAAGTGCTGAAGCGGCGGCCCGCGGTGGGCTCCCCGGGCTCGGCGCTGGATCAGCTGGCCCAGCTGGACGCGCGCTATGCCGGCCGGGAGGGGTCGGTGCCGGCGGAGGAATGGGAGCACTATCAGTCGCAACGCGCCCGGTTGAAACAGGAGGTCAGCGCCCAGCTTGCGCGATCCCGCCCACCGACCTAACTTCGGCGCCGTCGTACACAACTTATTGCACGCGAGTCGGGACGCTCGGAAGCCGGTGTGAAACCGGCGCGGCCCCGCCACTGTAACGGGCTCATCTACTCCGCTCACACGCCACTGGGAAACCGGGAAGGCGAGCGGAGGCCCGAAGCCAGGAGACCTCTCGGCTCGTGCCACCACTAACACCCTCGGGGGAGGGACAGGTGGCGTCACCAGCCTCGACGTTCAGGCTCTTGATCGCCCATCTCCCAGGTCTCGGAGATGGGCGTTTGCGTTCGCGGCCGCTGGCGGTCGTGGGGCTCGCGCTCCTCGGCGCCTGCGGAGCCAGCACCGGCAAGCCCGCCGGGGACCTGGTCGTCGTGGACGATGCGGGGGACACCACCCGCCTGGCCCAGCCGGCCACCCGCGTGGTGTCGCTCAGTCCCGCCACCACGGAGCTGCTGTTTGCCCTGGGCGCCGGTCCGGTCGTGGTGGGCCGCACCCGCTGGTGCGACTATCCGCCCGAGGCCCGGGCCGTGCCGGACGTGGGCGACGGGATTCCCCCCAACATCGAGCAGGTCCTGGCCCGGCGCCCCGACCTGGTTCTCCTCTACCGCTCGCCCCAGAACGTCGACGCCGCCCGCCGCTTCCGCGAGGCCGGGTCGGCTGTCGTTCAGCTGGACTTCAATCACCTGGCCGACGTCTCGCGCCTGGCCCGGCTGCTGGGCCCCCTGGTGGCTCATCGGCGCGAAGGTGATTCCCTGGCCGACGCCTTGGAGCGGGAACTCGCCGCGCTCCGCGGGTCGATCGATACCACCCGACGGCCCGGTGTGCTGATCCTGGCCTGGGACCAGCCCCCGATGGTGATTGGCAGCGGGAGCTTCCAGAGCGAGATCCTCGCCCTGGCAGGGGGCCGCAACACCTTCGCGGACGTCGTCGCGCCCTCGGCGACGGTCAGCATCGAAGCCATCGCCGCCCGCAACCCATCCCTCATCCTCCTCAGCGACACCGGTGCACCGGCCTTCGCCGGTCGTCCCGAGTGGCGCGTGGTCCCGGCGGTGCGGGACCGGCGTTTCCTCCGCTTCGTGTCGCCCGCCTTCGGGCGGCCGAGCCCCCGGGCCCCGACACTGGTGCGCCAGCTGCGCGACTCGCTGGCGGCGGCACAATGAAGACCCGGTGGCCCTGGCTGCTGGGTCTCACGCTCGTGGCGCTGGTGGCCGGGCTCTCGCTCGGCGCCACCCGGATTGCGCCGTCGGCCATCTGGCTCGGACTTCGCGATGGGAGCTCGGAGGCGGGACCGATCGTCCGGCAGCTTCGGCTCCCCCGCGTGCTCCTCGGCTTCCTGGTCGGCGGCGGGTTGGCGGTGTCGGGCGCGGTGCTGCAGGCCCTGGTCAGGAACCCGCTGGCCGATCCCTTCGTGCTGGGCATTTCCGGCGGGGCCACGCTGGGTGCGGTCGCGGCGATCTCCGCCGGTCTCGCCAGCCTCTGGGCGGTGCCCTTCGCCGCCTTCGTCGGGGCAGTGGCCACGCTGGCGCTGGTCTATCGTCTGAGCCTGGTCGCCGGCCGCCGCCTCGACTCAGGGGTCCTCCTCCTGGCCGGGGTGGTGGTCAGTTCCTTCGCGATGGCGCTGGTCACCGCGATCCTGATGCTGGTGGACGCCACCAGGGTGCAGAACTCTTTCCGATGGATGCTGGGCGGGCTCTGGGCCGCCTCGTGGACCACGGTGAGCATGGTGGCGGCGTATGGCGTGGCGCCGCTGGCGGCTCTGCTGCTTCTGGCCCGTGACCTCGACCTGCTGGCGCTGGGCGAGGAACAGGCCGGACACCTCGGCGCCGACCCGGAGCGGGTGAAGCGCATCGCCTATCTGGCGACCGGGTTTCTTACCGCGGTGGCGGTGGCGACCAGCGGGGCCATCGGGTTCGTCGGGCTCCTGGTCCCGCACGCGGTGCGCCGCCTGTGGGGGCCGCTCCATCGGACTCTCCTCCCCTCGGTCTACCTGGCCGGCGGCGGGTTCCTGGTGCTGGCCGACGCCATCGCCCGCGCCATCGCTCCACCGGTGGAGCTCCCGGTCGGCGTGGTGACGGCGCTGGTGGGTGTCCCGTTCTTCGCGGTGCTGCTCAAGCGGAGGCTGGGATGATCCTCGAGGGCACCGGTCTCGCCGTGCGGTACCCCGGGGTCGAGCGGGCCGCGCTCGCGGGAGTGAGTGTGGCGCTCGACCGGGGCGAGCTGGTGGCGGTGGTCGGCCCCAACGGGAGCGGCAAGACCACCCTGCTGCGGGCCCTGGTCGGCACCACGCCGCTCCAGGCCGGGCAGGTGCTGGTCGAGGGACGGCCGCTCGGCGAGTGGGCAGCGCGGGCGCTGGCCCGAGTGGTCGGGGTAGTGACCCAGCGGGAAGACATCCTCTTTCCGCTCAGCGTGCGGGAAACGGTCGAGCTGGGGCGCTACGCCCACCTCGGTCCCCTGGCCGATCCCGGCCCCGCCGACGCCGACGCCGTTACCGAGGCGATGACCCGGGCCGACGTGTTGGGGTTAGCCACCCGCCGCAGCGATACCCTTTCGGGCGGCGAGTGGCAGCGGGTGCGGGTGGCCCGCGCCCTGGCGCAGAATCCCCGGGCCCTGTTGCTCGACGAGCCGACCGCCGCCCTCGATATCCGCCACGAGATGGAAGTCTTCGAGCTGGTGCGGCGACTGGCGGGGGAGGGCATCGGCACGCTTCTCGTCACCCATCATCTGAATCTGGCGGCCCGCTATGCCGACCGGCTGCTGCTCCTCGACCGGGGCGCGGTGGTGGCCGAGGGTCCGCCCGCGGCGGTGCTCACTTCAGAGGTAGTGTCGCAGGTCTTCGAATGGCGGGTCGCGGTCACGGGCTGGTGTGATGGCGCGCCCCAGGTGGTCCCCCTCAAGCCCGGCGAATAGCCGGGAGGAACTCTCGTGCTCCACACCCGCACTCGCTCGCGCTCGCTCCCGCCCTCGGTCGCCGCGCTCATCGCGGCGCTCACCCTGGCCCCCCGGCTGACGGCCCAGGAAGTCCACCGCGACACCACGATGCTGCCGGAGCTGGTGGTGACGGCGGAACGCACCCCGACGCCCATGGACCGTTCTATCGCTACCACGACCGTCATCCGGGGCGACGACCTCGCGGCCAGAGGGATCCGCTTCGTGGAAGAGGCGCTCAAGCAGGTGCCCGGCGCCACCCCGGTGCCCACCGGCTCCTACGGCGGGATCGCCTCGCTCTTTCTGCGGGGGGGCGAGAGCGACTACGTGAAGGTGCTGGTCGACGGCGTGGCCATCAACCAGCCGGGCGGGGCGTTCGACTTCGGCACGCTCAGCACCGACAACATCGACCGGATCGAGATCGTGCGTGGCCCGGTCTCGGTGCTGTACGGGTCCGACGCCGTGACCGGCGTGATTCAGATCTTTACCCGTCGTGGGGCGCCGGGCATCGCGGCCCACGCCTCCAGCCAGGCCGGGACCTTCGGCACCTGGACCGGCGAGGTCGGCGCTTCCGGCACGGCCGGGCCGATCGCCGTCAGCGCCAGCGCCTCGCGATACCGCACCGACGGGATCTACCGCTTCAACAGCGGCTACCGGAACACGACCGGCACCGGCGCGGTGACCTGGCGCCCCGATGCCCGGAGCGAGGTGACGCTCACTGCCCGGCGCGACGATCATACCCTCCATTTCCCGACCGACTTCACCGGCGCGGTGGTCGACAGCAACCAGCGCTCCAGCGGCCAGGCTACCACGCTGGGGCTCGACCTGGGCCGGCGGGTCGGACGCTCGGTGGACCTCAGCCTGCACCTCGATTCACGCCGGGAACGCAGTGCCTCACGTAATCCCCCCGACAGTCCCGGCGATCCCGACTTCCCCTCCGACAACTCCGGCCGGAGCCTGCGGCGGAGCGTGTCGGCCAGCGCCAGCATCCGGCCGAGCCGGGCGGTGCAGATCATCGCCGGGGCCGACGCGGCGTTCGAGGCGCTGCTCGAGGGCGGCACCAGCGGGGCGTTCGATACCACCCGCCACAACTTCGGGGCCTTCTCCCAAGGGGTGGTACAGCTGGGCGATCGCGCGTTGATCAACCTCGGCGCCAGGCTGGACCGGAATCAGCGGTTCGGGACTCACGCCACCGCGCGCGCGGGCGGCATGTACCGGGTGAGCGGCGGCCTCCGGGTCCGCGGGTCGGTCGGCACCTCATTCAAGGAGCCGTCGCTGCGGGAGAACTACGCCAACGGCCTCTTCGAGCGGGGCAATCCCGATCTCGATCCGGAACAGGCCCGGAGCTGGGAGGTGGGACTGGAGCAGACCCTGCTCGCCGGCGACCTCACCGTGGCCGCCACCTATTTCGACCAGCGCTTCCGGGACCTGATCCAGTTCGACGGCTCGGCCGGACCGACCGAGCCTACCTACCAGAACGTCGCGCGGGCCACCAGCCGCGGGGTGGAGCTGATGACGCAGGTGCGTCCGGCGCGGGGGCTCTGGCTCTCGGGCTCGTACACCTACCTGTTCACCCGGGTAGATGACGCCGGTTTCGCCACCGGTCCCAACGAGGTCTTTGTCGAGGGGAAGGCCCTGATTCGCCGGCCCAGCCACAGTGTGCGACTCGATGCCCGGGCCCAGGTGAGCCGGGTGGCGCTCGGGGCAGGGCTCAACTACGTCGGCCGCCGGGACGATGTCGACTTCCGGGTCTTTCCCCAGGTCCGCGCCCGTCTAGCGCCCTACGTCACCGTGGATGCCGACGCCGCCATCGACCTGATCCGGCGGGGCCCGGGCCGGCCGGGGGTGGCCGCCACGGTGCGGGCCGAGAACCTGTTCGATCGCGACTACGATACGGTGGTGGGCTTTGCGGGCCGGGGTCGGGCGGTGTTCGCCGGGGCGCGGGTGAGCTGGTGACCATGGCGGCACACTCTGAACTCGGAACTCCATAGGCCCATGCGCATTGTCTCGCTGTTGCCGAGCGCGACCGAGATGCTCTGTGCCCTCGGGCTGGAAGATCAGCTGGTGGGCGTCACCCATGGCTGCGATTTCCCGCCCTCGGTTGCGGAGCTCCCCCGGGTGACCAGCACCGGCATTCCGCCCCACGCCACGAGCGCGGACATAGACCGAATGGTGCGCGAGCGGCACGCCTCGGGGCTGCCGCTCTACGATCTGGACCGGCCGCTGCTCGCCCGACTCCGTCCCGACCTGCTGGTGACCCAGGGACTCTGCGATGTCTGCGCCGTTGCTGACCGCGACGCCCGAGACGTCGCGGCCGAGCTCCCCGGGTGCCCTTCGGTGGTCAGTCTTGCGCCGCGGACCCTCGAGGATGTCTTTGCCAACATCATGGAGCTCGGACAGCTCACCGGCAGAATCAGCGCAGCCGCCCTCCTGGTGAGCCACCTCCGGGACCGCACCGACCGGGTCCGGGACCTGGCTCGTCGGGCCACGCATCGGCCCCGGGTGACGCTCCTCGAGTGGCTCGATCCACTCTACGCCTGCGGCCACTGGACCCCGGAGCTGGTGGAATACGCCGGGGGCAGGGAGGGTCACGCCCGCACCGGCGACCCCAGCCGGGTGCTGGGCTGGGATGAGGTGGTGGGGTGGCAACCCGAGGTGATGGTGATCGCCGGGTGCGGCCTCACGGTGAACGAGGTCCGCCAGCAGTTCCACACTCTGGCCCGGCGGCCCGGATTCGATCGGCTTCCCTGCGCCCTGTCTGGCCAGGTCACCGCGGTGGACGGCCTGGCCTATTTCAGCCGCCCCGGTCCCCGACTGGTGGACAGCCTCGAACTGCTGGCCCACCTGCTGCACCCGCGGCTGTTTCCGAGCGCCCCCGGGCCCTGTCTCAACCTGGGTTCCGCGCCGCGACCGGTCCCGGCCTAGTCGGCGGGGCCCTGCCCCCCACATCTTTCAGCCATGCGTTCCTCACGGTGGGTCATGCTCCTCGGAGCTGCCGGGGTAGTGCTGGGCTGTGCCGAGGCCTCGGCACCACTTCCCGCCGCGGAAGAAGTCCTGCTGCTGGTTCACCGGACCGGCAGCTCGCTCAGCCTCCTTCGGGTGAAGTCACCCACCGTCGTCACCCCGATTCCGCTCAATAGCGCCACCGGGACGCCCACCACGGTGGCCGCTCTCAACGGCTACGCGATCGTCCCACTGGGCGACGACCCGGGTGCCGCGGTGGTGAACCTCCGCACCGTGCTGGTCGAGCGGGTCGTCCCGCTTCCGGCCAACTCCGGCGCCACCGGTGCGGCCATCGTGGATGACTCGATCGCCTACGTCGCCAATCCCAACCGCAACAGTGTCACCCGTATCAACTACCTGACCGGTGACACCGCCAGTGTGGCGGTGGGTCAGACGCCCCGGTCGGTGGTCTTTGCCCGGGGCCGGGTCTTCGTGGTGAACGCCAACCTGACCGGGGCGGGGGCCCCGATCGGTCCGAGCTGGGTCTCGGTGGTCGATCCCGTCACCAACCGCCTCGCCACCGGCGTCGATTCGATCCTGTTGCCAGGGCCCGGCAATGGCGCCTTCGCCGACGTGGCGCAGGACGGCCTGGTCTATATCATGAACGCTGGACCGGATGACGGCACCACCGATTCCCGGCTGTCGCTGCTCGATCCGGTCGGACGGGAAGAGTTGGGGAACTTCAAGGGGTTCGGCAACGCCGCCGGCGCGGTGACCGATAACGGCGGCAGTCGCCTGTACGTCAGCTCCCTGACCCAGGGGCTCATGGTGTTCGACCTGATCAACCGCCGGGTGCTGCGGGGCGCCGGCAACGGGATCGCCATTCCCGACAACAGCGGGGTCGCGGTCGACGGGGACGGGCGGATTTATGCCACCGAGAGCGGCGGCTGTACCCCCGGGAGCCCCGGCAAGCTTCACATACTTCGAACCAACTTCTCCGAGTCGCGGGTCGTCACGGTGCCGGAATGCCCGGTGGCGGCGGTGGTGACCGAAGTGCCTCCTCGATAGCGTTCCGAGTTCCGAGTTGATTGTTCCAAGTTCCGCGTTCAGGTAGCTCGGGACGTTGCGCGTGGAACGTGGAACATGGAACGTGGATCTTGTTACCCTCGGAACTCGAGACTCTCTTGCCCCCGGTCTCCACCCCCGCCATCGTGCTGGCCACGCTCCGCTACGGCGAGACCTCCAAGATCGTGCGGCTCGCCACCCGCGATCACGGGGTGCAGAGCGTCATCGCCAAGGGGGCCCTGCGGCCCAAGAGTCGATTCGGGGCAGCGCTCCAGGTACTGAGCGAGGGCCAGGCGCAGATCCTCATCTCCGAGCGCCGGGACCTGCAGCTCCTCACCGCGTTCGACTCGGCGATGGTGCCGGTTGCCATCGCGCGCGACGTGGGTCGCTACGCCACCGCCGTCGTCCTGGCCGAGATCACCCTGCATTTTTCCCCCGCCGAGCCGCACCCGGAGAGCTTCGAGATTCTCCGGCGGGGACTGGCGCGACTGGAGACCGTCGCCCGGGACCGGCTGGTCGCGGCGAGCCTGCAGGAAGTCTGGCGCCTGGTGGGCGCGCTGGGCTTCGCTCCCGCGCTGGCGGACTGCGTCCGGTGCGGTCGCTCCATCCCACCAGGCGGCCCGCTGCCGTTCAGCGCGCCCGACGGCGGGGCCCTCTGCGGGGCCTGCGCCGGCGGGCCGGAGACCACGCTCCTCCCGCCGCTGGCGCGGGCGGCGCTGAGCCTGCTCCTCGCCGGGGACGAAGAGCTTCCGGAGCTGGACCTGCGGAACGCCGCGGCTCATCGGCGGCTGGCCGCGCGCTACATTCGCTATCACATGGGTGAAGGCGCCAGACTCCCGGCCCTCGAGTTCTGGCTCACCCAGACCTGGGGTGGGGCCGCATGATCATCGGCACCGCGGGTCACATCGATCACGGCAAGTCGGCCCTGGTGGAGGCCCTCACCGGTACCCCCATGGATCCGCTGGCCGAAGAACGGCGCCGGGGGATCACCCTGGACCTTCACTTCACCCGACTGACACTGGACGGCGGGCTCGAGGCCGGCGTCATCGATGTGCCGGGCCACGAAGACCTCATCCGTACCATGGTCGCCGGGGCCGCAGGGCTCGACCTGGTGCTGCTGATCGTCGCGGCCGACGAGGGGATCATGCCCCAAACCCGCGAGCATCTTGCCATCGCCGAGCAGCTGCGGATTCCCGTCGGCATTCCCGTGATCACCAAGAGTGACCTGGTCGATGCCGAATGGCTGGCACTCGTCAGCGGGGAGGTCCGGTCCTGGCTGGCCGGATCGCCCGTTACCTTTGCGTCACCCGTCGCCACTTCCGCCACGCGCCGCACCGGTCTCGAGGACCTCCGCGCCGCGATCGGGGGGCGACTCCTGGCGACTCGACGCCGGTCGCCCGACGACCTCTTCCGGCTTCCGGTGGACCGAGCCCTCTCCTTCGCCGGGGTCGGCACGGTGCTGACCGGTACCGCCTGGTCCGGCCGGCTCGAGATCGGCGAGGCGGTGCGGCTGATGCCGGGCGGAAACGCCGGCCGGGTGCGCTCGCTTGAGCACCATGGCGTCGCGGTGGCGTCGAGCGCGCCGGGGGCCCGGACGGCGGTGGGGCTTTCGGGTCTGGAGCGCAGCGGGGTGCGCCGGGGTGACGTGCTGGTGCGCCGGGACGATCCCTGGCAGGAGACGAAGGCCCTGGATGTATCGCTCGAAGTGCTCCGGCGCGCGGCGCGGCCGCTGCAGCACCACACCCGGGTGAGGCTCAACCTCGGGACCGACGAGGTCATGGCGCGGGTCTCGTCGACGGCGCCCGTCGCGCCCGGCGCCTCCGGGCTGGTGCGTCTGTCGCTTGAGCGGCCCCTGGTGGCGCGGGGTGGGGATCGCTTCGTCCTGCGGAGCTACAGCCCCGTCACCACGATCGGCGGGGGCGTGGTGCTCGACCCGCTGCCGCCCCGGGGCCGCCCTGTCTGGCCCGAGACGGTAGCGGATCCGTCCGCGCCGCGCCGGCTCCTGGCGCTGGCCGAGCGCCGCGCGACCGGTGTGGCGATCGCGCAGGTACCGGTGCTGCTGGGGGTGACCCCGGCCGAGTTGGAATCGGTGGTGCGAGAGAGCGGGCTGCTTCGGGTGGGCGATTGGCTGGTGACCCCTGGCGCGGTGGCCGCCGCCAGTGAGCGTGCCACGACGCTCCTCGCTCGATTCCACGCCGCCAATCCGGGGGAGCGGGCCATGCCGCTCGAGACCCTCCGGCAGGGGCTCTCGCCGTGGGGCAGGGCGGCGGAGCTGGCCCTGGAGCGGCTGACGGTCGCGGGAGACGTAGTTATTGAAGGAGCACTCATCCGGGCCACCGGCTTCACTCCCCGACCCGCGGCGAGCGAGGCCCTGCTGGAGCGCCTGGTTCAGCGCTTGGACCGGGCGGGGCTCGCGCCACCGGCGGTGGGAGAGCTGGAGACCGAACTCAAGGTGCCAGGCATAGCCGAAGCGCTGCGGGGGGCGGTGCGGGCGGGCCGGCTGGAGGCGGTGGAGCGGGATCGCTTCTTCAGCGTGGGCGCCCTCGCCGCGTTCCAGGACCAGGTGCTCAGGATCGGGCGCACCGGCCCCATTACACCCCAGGCGTTGCGGGATGCGACAGGGCTCTCCCGGAAGTTCCTGATCCCGCTGCTCGAGTGGTGCGACCGGAGCGGAGTGACGCGGCGGGATGGAGACGCCAGGCACCTCACCCCTGGTGCGAGGGCCCGGGTTTCCTGAAGCCTGACTATGCTTGCGTCCGGTCCGGGGGCAGACGATTATCAGCCGGATCGGGCCTGGTCCAGGAGAGACAGAATGCGCGTGCCGTGGTGGGTGGGGTGCGCACTCGTGCTGCTTGTCGGGGTGACCGGGTCGGCCTCAGCCCAGGAGCGCCCTCCACCGAAGGTGGACTTGCACGAGAACTACCCCAATCCCTTCTTCCCGTCGACGACGATTCCCTTCGTCCTGAGTTCCGAACTTTGCGAGCGAGGTCATCAGCCCCTGGTCAGTCTGAAGATCTACAACGTGCTGGTGCAGGTCGTTGCTGTCCCGGTTCTGCTCAACTCGAATGGCGAGCGGCTCGATGGGCTGAGGCTACGGTGCGGTGCCCACGAGGCCTTCTGGGACGGCAGGCTGCTGGATGGCAAGAACCGGGAGTTGACCCAGGGAGTTTACTACGCGCAGCTGACCGTGGATGGTGAGCGCTACACCCTCAAGATGATCGCCCGGCGCTAAGCGGAGCCGGGCGATCGCCTTTTCCTGCCGCTGTGGCCCCGGGGCGCGTGCCAATCGCGGGTCAGACGGCCCCCGGGTGGTCCTTCCCCTGCCATGGAGGCAGATTTGCGGGGCCTGCCGCTTGCCTTAGGTCACCTCTCGAACTCGAGACCGAGACGACCATGATTCGACCCGAACGACTGACGATCAAGGCCCAGGAGGCCTTTCGCGATGCCGCGGCCGAGGCTTCCCGGCGTGGCAACCCGGTCGTGAACGATGCCCACCTCTTCGCGGCGCTCCTGTCGCAGGACGAAGGGGTGGTTCGGCCGCTGCTCCAGAAGGCGGGGCTCAACGTCACCAGCCTGGCGCAGGAGACCTCCCGGGAGCTGGACCGGCTTCCCCGGCAGGAGGGCGGTGGGGAGCCGACGCTGGCCCGGGAACTTCACAAGATCTTCGACCGGGCGGAGGCCGAGGCCAAGACCCTGGGTGACGCCTACGTCTCGACCGAACACCTGCTGGTCGGGCTGGTGGAGGAGAAGGGCACCACCGCGCGGCAACTGCTGAGCGCCGGCGAAGTCGACGCGGCGTCGCTGCGGGCGGCCCTGGCGGACGTCCGGGGAGCGCACCGGGTCACCGATCAGTCGCCCGAA
This sequence comes from uncultured Gemmatimonadaceae bacterium, assembly GCA_964642475.1. GTDB lineage: Bacteria > Gemmatimonadota > Gemmatimonadetes > Gemmatimonadales > GWC2-71-9 > JADJOM01. Next base: position 64,361 of record CAZXRC010000012.1, read on the forward strand.
TCGCAGTACCAGGCGCTGGACCGTTTTACCCGCAACCTGACCGATCAGGCACGCCAGGGAAAGCTCGATCCGGTCATCGGCCGGGACGAGGAGGTGCGCCGGGTGATGCAGGTCCTCTCCCGCCGCACCAAGAACAACCCGGTGCTGATCGGCGAGCCGGGCGTGGGCAAGACCGCCATCGTAGAAGGGTTGGCCCAGCGGATCGTCAATGGCGACGTCCCCGAGTCGCTCCGCAACAAGGACATCGTGGCCCTGGACATCGGCCTGCTCCTGGCGGGTGCCAAGTATCGGGGCGAATTCGAGGAGCGGCTCAAGTCGGTGGTGAAGGAGCTAACTCAGGCCGAAGGGCGCTACGTCGTCTTCATCGACGAGCTGCATACCCTGGTGGGCGCGGGCGCGGCGGAAGGCGCGGTGGACGCCAGCAACCTGCTCAAGCCGGCCCTGGCGCGGGGCGAGCTCCATGTGGTCGGCGCCACGACCCTGGACGAATACCGCAAGCACGTCGAAAAGGACGCGGCCCTGGAGCGCCGCTTTCAGCCGGTGATGGTGGGCGAGCCCAGCGTGACCGACACCATCGCGATTCTCCGCGGTCTCAAGGAGAAGTACGAAGTGCACCACGGCATCCGGATCACCGACAATGCCCTGGTGGCGGCCGCGACCTTGTCGGATCGCTATATCGGCGACCGCTTCCTGCCGGATAAGGCGATCGACCTGGTGGACGAGGCGGCCAGCCGGCTCCGGATGGAGATCGACAGCCTGCCGCAGGAGATCGACGAGGTGGAACGCAAGATCCTCCAGCTCGAGATCGAGCGCCAGGCGCTGCTCAAGGAGAAGGACAAGGCGGGCCTGGAGCGCAAGGCGGCGGTCGAGCAGGAGATGGCCCAGCTCAAGGAGCAGTCGTCTTCCATGAAGGCGCAGTGGCAGGCGGAGAAGCTGGCGATCCAGGAAATCCAGAACCGCAAGCAGGAGGTCGAGGCGCTCCGGACCGAGATGGATCAGGCCACCCGCCGGGGCGATCTGCAGCGGGCGGCGGAGCTGCAGTACGGCCGGATGCCCCAGCTGGAACGGCAGATCGTCGAGCACGAGCAGCGGCTGGCCCAGATCCAGGCCAAGGCCAAGTACCTCAAGGAGGAGGTCGAGGCGGAGGACATCGCCGAGGTTGTGGCCAAGTGGACCGGTGTACCGGTGGCGAAGATGCTGGAGTCGGACCGGGAGCGCCTGACCCGGCTCGAGGCCGAGCTGGGCCGCCGGGTCGTGGGGCAGGAAGTGGCGGTGACCGCGGTGAGCCACGCGGTGCGGCGGAGCCGGGCCGGTCTGGCCGACCCGAATCGCCCGACGGGCTCGTTCATTTTCCTGGGCCCGACCGGGGTGGGCAAGACCGAGACGGCCCGGGCCCTGGCGGAGTTCCTGTTCGACGACGAGCGCGCCATGGTGCGGCTCGACATGTCGGAGTACATGGAGAAGCACTCGGTGGCCCGGATGATCGGGGCGCCGCCGGGTTACGTGGGCTACGACGAGGGAGGCCAGCTGACCGAGGCGGTTCGGCGCCGGCCCTACAGCGTGATCCTCTTCGACGAGATCGAGAAGGCCCACCCCGATGTCTTCAACGTCCTGCTCCAGATCCTGGACGACGGCCGGCTGACCGACAGCCAGGGCCGGGTGGTCGACTTCCGGAACACCGTCATCATCATGACGTCGAACATCGGGAGCCAGATCATCCTGGAGGCCGGGGAGCAGCGCGACGCCGAGGCCTGGGGCCTGGTCGAATCCAAAGTGCGGGATCAGCTCCGGCTGCACTTCCGTCCCGAGTTCCTCAACCGGGTGGACGAGGTCATCGTCTTCCGGCAGCTGTCGCGGAGCGACCTCGCCCGGATCGTCGAGCTGCAGTTGGAGGGGCTCAGCCGTCTGCTGGCGGATCGGAAGATCGGCCTCCGGGTCATGCCGGAAGCCCGGGAACTGCTGGCGGAGGACGGCTACGATCCGGTGTTCGGCGCGCGGCCGCTCAAGCGGGTGATCCAGCGCCGGCTGCAGAACCCGATCGCGCTGGAGCTGCTGGAGGGGCACTATGTCGAGGGCGATACCATCCGTCTCGAGCGCCAGGGGCGCGAGCTCCGGTTCGTGCGGGAGCAGGGGCAGCCCGAGAGCGCCAGTGCCTGATACACCCCCGAGTCAGGCCGATCTTGCCGGGATGCGCGCCGCCATGGCGCTGGCGCAACAGGGACACGCGGCCGGCGAGATGCCGGTGGGAGCGGTGGTGACGGATGGCCATCGCACCCTGGGGGCCGCGCACAATGAGACTGTGGGACGGAACGATCCGACGGCCCATGCCGAGGTGCTCGCGATTCACCGCGCCCTGGTCACCCTCGGCGCGAACCGTCTCAGTGAGGCCACGCTCTACGTCACCCTCGAGCCCTGCGCCCACTGTGCCGGGGCGATGGTCCTCGCCAAGGTCGGCCGGGTCGTGTTCGGCGCCTGGGACCCCAAGGCCGGCATGGCCGGCTCCGTGGGCGACCTCCTGCGGCATCCGCGCCTCAATCATCGGGCCGAGGTGGTGGGGGGAGTGCTGGCGGAGGAATGCGGGGCGCTGCTGCGGCAGTTCTTCGCCGCGTATCGCTGACCCGCCCCTCACGGCTGTGTCGTAGCGTTCTGCGGCACTCGGGCGAGTGCGGAACGGGCGGTGACCCAACGGTCACCGCCCGTTCCGTTTTCTGACAGTGGGCCCGGTGTCAGATCTTTGATCAACGCGCGACGTGTCGTCGCTCACATCGTGCGCCGCTTGACGTCTGTTAACGTGCTGCCCGCAAGGCGGACGGAGGGCAGGGCCGTTCTGTCGGGCCAGGGTCACTGTCTTCAGGCGAGCGCGGCACCGCAGGGCTTCGCGTTACACGATCTCCCGGCGCATCTGACTCGCGCCAATCGCCGCACCTCCATCGACAAAGCCTGATTCCCCGGGGCCGGAGTGGCCGGAGAGGTACGCTCGTCTCTCTCGAGGGGTAGTCAGATGTTCACCGGTGAAAGCGTCGCGTCGCGGGTGCTGCCGGACCCGGGCGACGATTTCCGAGTACCGTCGAGGAGGAAACCACAGGTGATCCGCACCGACCTGACGACCCTCGCCATCGCGCCGGCCGTCGAGCCTCGTGGACCCGTCCCCGATCCGGTGGAGAAGCGGCGCGCCGGCGGACCGACCCGTCTCTCGGTCACCTCCCGCGCCCCGGAACTCCGACGGCTCCACCTCGCCAGGGACGCCGCCCGGGTGGCGGTGCTGCTGCTGGCCGACGGGGCCACGATGCTGCTGCTCTGGTATGCGCTGCGGGGCACCCTCGGGGTCCCGGGAGGGATCGCCGCCGGGCCGTTCGTTCCCGCCATCCTGCTGGGACTCGCCCTCTTCGGCTGCTACGGCTCGGGTGACCGGCGGCGGCAGGCCGACAGCCTGGTGAAGGCCTCGGGGCTGGGGGTGGTCATCGCCTGCTGGGCGGTGACGGCCGGCGGCCCGACCGCCTGGGCTGGCGCCGTGGCGACGCTCTGGATCCAGAGCGCCCTCGCGCTGCTCCTGGAGCGGCGGGTGGTGGACCTGCTGGTGCGGGCCGCCCGGCCGCGGGACCGGCAGGTCATGCGCGCCGCCGTGGTCGGCGCGACCGAGAGCGCGGCGCGGCTGATCGACCACCCGGCCTTTGCCGATACCCAGTGGTGCCGCCTGGACGCCTTCCTCGATCCGCGCCGGGTCCTGGGGGATGTCGCCGCCGCGCTGGCCCGGCTGATCCGCACCCGCGACATCGACACCGTCATTCTCACCGGCAACCTGCCCGATCACGTCTTCGAGCTGGTGCTCGATGTGGCCGGGGCCTCGGGCTGCCGGGTCTTCTCGCTGCCCCGGGTCCCGCCCAGCACGACCTGCCTGCCCGAAGTGCTCTGGCGGAATGGGCTCCCGGTAGTGGAGCTGACCCGACCCAGCGTCATGGGCACCCAGCTGTTAGTCAAACGGGCGACCGACCTGCTGCTCGCCTCGCTGGCGCTCCTGCTCGCCGCGCCGGTGATGTGCCTGGTCGCCATCCTCGTGAAGCGAAGCTCCCCGGGGCCGGTGTTCTTCCGCCAGACCCGGATCGGCCTGGGGGGGCGCCGCTTCACGATTCTCAAGTTCCGCACGATGGTGCAGGACGCCGATCGGCAGCGGGAGGCGCTCCTTTCCCGGAGCGTCTATCACGACGCCCGGCTGTTCAAAGTGGTCGACGACCCGCGCGTCACCCCGCTGGGCGGGTTCCTTCGCCGCACCAGTCTCGACGAACTGCCCCAGCTCCTCAACGTGCTGCGCGGCGACATGTCTCTGGTGGGGCCTCGCCCGCCGCTTCCCAGCGAGGTGGAGTTGTACCAGGCCCATCACTACTCCCGCTTCGACGTGAAGCCGGGCATCACCGGTCCCTGGCAGGTCAGCGGCCGCAACTCGATTCACGACTTCGACACCGTCATCCGGCTGGAATCGGCCTACATCCGGCGCTGGAGCCTCTGGCTCGACCTGGAGCTTCTCTGCCGCACCCTGCCCGTGGTGCTCTCGGGCCGGGGGGCGCACTGATCATGGGAGACCGCATGACCCGGTCCACGCTGTCGCGGTGGTGCCTCGCTGGCGCCCTCGCTCTTCTCCTGCCGGCCGCGGGCGCGGCCCAGTCGACCGGGGCCGACGGCGCCGCGCCGGGCGCCCCGGCGCCGCCCTTCACCGCGGCGGTCGCTGCCCGGGGGGACACCGCCTCACTCCGACCGGGCGATGTGCTCCGGCTCCGGATCTGGCGGGAGCCCGATCTCTCGGGCGACTTCGCGGTCGACGAGACCGGTCAGGCGGTGCTGCCGCGCCTGGGTGCCACCCTGGTGTCGGGGACCCCGGCCGACCAGCTCAAGCAGCGGCTGACGCTCGAATACCGGAAGTACCTCAACAATGCCTCGATCGAGGTGATCCCCCTCCGCCGGATTTCGATCCTCGGCGCCGTGCGCAATCCGGGGATGTATCCGGTCGATCCGTCGATCACGCTGGGGGAGGCGCCCAATGTCGCCGGCGGAGCACTGCCGGACAGCCGCCGCAACCTGCTGGAGATCAAGCGCAACGGCGTGACCCGGCAGGTCAACCTCCGGCAGCAGCCCAGCCTGGCCGCCCTGCCGCTGTCCTCCGGCGACCAGGTCTATGTGCCTGAGAAGAGCTGGTTCAGCAAGAACGCAACCTGGGTCATCGGGACCGCGATCGGCGTGGCGGGAACCACGGCGCTGATCCTTACGCGCCACTAGGCCGCGGGATACGGAGACAGTCATGACCAGCGCGCCGGTTGCAACCCTTCACACCCAGACGCCCGCTCCCAGGGGCCGACACCAGGAGGAGGACGTCGTGTCCTTCGGCCTGGTCGCCGGCATGGCGCGGCGGCGGTGGGTGCTGATCCTGCTGTCAGTGGCGGCGAGCGTCGGGATCGCGCTCCTGTACCTCGCCTTGACGCCTCCCAGTTACGAGGCGGGGGCTTCCCTGCTGGTGGAAGGGGAGCAGTACGATCTCCCCGAAGTCACCAAGCGGCTCAACGACCAGAGCGACGTGAACACCCAGCTCGAGGTCCTCAAGAGCGCCAGGCTGGCCGAACGGGTGGTGCGGGACCTGGCGCTCCAGGTGAGCGCCACCGCCTACGCCGGGCCCTCGCTCCCGGTGGCATCCAGCGCCCTCGCGACCCTGCTGCCGGGGGTGCCGCAGCCGGTGGCGCGCTCCCGCCTGCTTTCGGCGGTGGCGGTGAGCGACAGCGCGGATACCACCACGGTAACCCTCCAGCGGCTCCCCACCGGGGCCTTCCAGGCCAGCGAGAGCCGGGGCGCTGGGGGGCTCGATACCGTGGCGGTGGGACAGCAGGCCCGGCTCGGCGGGCTCAGCTTCACGCTGGCGCCGGGAGCGGCGGCCTTCTCCCGGATTCGGCTGATCGTGGGTGACATGCCGGGTGCCCTCGACGGGCTACGGCACAGTGTGCGACTCTCGCGCGCCGATCGCGATGTGGACGTGCTGTGGATCCGCTACCGCACGCCCGACCCGGTGCTGGCGAGCGAAGTGCCGAATCGCTGGGCCCAGCACTATCTCGATATGAAGGTGGCGGCGTCGCGGGCCAAGATCTCGACCGCGATCGGGTTCCTGCGGGGCCAGGCCGACACCCTGCAGTCGCAGCTGCTGGCGTCGGAGGAGGCGCTGCGCGATTACCGCCAGCGCCAGGGGATCGTGGATCTCGATGCTGAGGCGGCCAGCCAGGTGGAGCAGGGCGCCCAGGTCGACACCCGGCGGATGCTGCTGGAGGCCGAGCGGACCGCGCTCCGCCGGCTGGTCTCCGATGCCGATACCGCCAACCGGCAGAGCAGCGCGCCCTCGCCCTACCGGCGGCTGGCGGGCTTTCCCACGCTGATCGCCAACCAGACCGTCTCCGACCAGCTGCACACGCTGAGCGAGCTGGATCAGCAGCGCTCCCAGCTGCTGGAGCGCCGCACCGCGCAGGACCCCGACGTGATCGCGCTGACGCGACGCATCGGCGACGTCGATGCCCAGCTGCGCGGGATCACCAACGCCTACCTGGAAGGGCTCACCAACCAGCTGAGTTCGCTGGACGGCTCGCGGCGAGTGCAGCGGGGGCGCCTCTCCCAGATACCCTCGAAGAGCATGGACGAGGAGCGCCTGGCCCGGAAACCGAAGCTGCTGGGTGAGGTCTATTCGATGGTGCAGACCCGTTTGCAGGAGGCCCGGATCGCCGAGAGCGCGGCCGACCCCGGGGTGCGGCTGGTCGATCGAGCCGAGGTGCCCACCCTGCCGGTCTGGCCCCGCGCCAACCTCGTCCTTCTGGTCGCGATGGCGGTAGGGGTGATGGCCGGCGGCACCCTCGCCTGGCTCCGCGAGGGCATGGACGGCTCGGTCCACAGTCGCGCCGACGTGATCCGGGCGGCCAACCTCCCGCTCCTGGGGCTGATCCCGAGGATTCGGATGCGTCGGCCCAAGGTCAAGGGCGACGATCCCCTCGGGGCTCTGACCGCGACCCCGAAGGGGCTCGGGGCCCGGGTCCGGGGGAGCGAGCTCTCCAACCGGGCGCTCCTCCTGGGCGGGAAGGATCGCTCCGGCGCGGCGCTCGAGGCCTACGCCTGGCTGGAGACGAGCCTCTCGTTGACCCGGCCTAACGATGTGCCCCGCATGGTGGCCTTCACCAGTCCCCTCTCCCGGGAAGGCAAGACCATCAACGCCGCCAACCTGGCCCTCTCGGTGGCGCGGCGGGGAAGGAAGGTGCTGCTGATCGACGCCGATCTCCGGCGCGGGATGATTCATCATCTCCTCGGCATCAGCCAGGATCGAGGGCTGGCCGACGTCCTCACCCGGCGGGTGACGGTGGCGCAGTCGATCCGGGTGCTGCCGCTGGGACAGGGCAGCGAGATCCACGTGATGCCCTGCGGCCAGAGCGAAGCCCACCCGGTGGGAGCGCTCCGGTCCGAGGGTATGCGGCTCCTGCTCCAGCAACTGGCCCCCAGCTACGACCTGATTCTGATCGATTCCCCGCCGGTCAATCTGGTGAGCGATCCGCTGGTGATCGCCACGATGGTGGATGGCGTGATCCTGGTGGCGCGGGCGGGCGTGACCGAGGCGGACGCCCTGGCCGAAGCGTCGCAGCACCTCCGGGAGGCAGGCGCGCCGGTGCTGGGCGTCCTGCTCAACGACATCGACCTCAAGCGGGACTCCAGCTATGACGAGGCCTACCGCTATCTCGACGCCGCGGGCGACTACAGCCGGGTGGTGCCGGCATGATCACCCGTGTCGCCCTGGTCTGTTCCGGCCTGGGCCACGTTCGGCGAGGGTACGAGGCTTTCGCTCAGGGGCTCTTCGATGCTCTGGGCGGGGTCGAGGGACTGGACGTCTGGCTCTTCAAGGGCGGGGGGGCGCGGACCGGGCGGGAGGTGCCGCTGCCCCACCTGCGGCGCTCGGGGTTTCCCGCGCGGCTGATCGGGGAGCTGCTGGGGCGCGGACCCTACGTGATGGAGCAGGCCACCCTCACGATGAGCCTTCTGCCACACCTCCGGAGGGTGGGTCCCGCGGTGGTCTACTACTGCGATCCGACCGTGGGCCGTCTGCTGTGGCACTGGCGCCGGCTCACCGGTGCGTCCTACCGCCTGATCATGCACAACGGCGGCCCCCATCCGCCGCCGTTCCGCTGGGCCGATCACATCCACCAGCTCACACCGGGGAGCCTGATCGAGGCGCTCGCGGCCGGGGTTCCCGCCGCGCGGCAGACCCTGCTGCCCTGCGGCTTTTCCGTCGGGCCTCCGCCCCAGCCGATGTCCATGTACGAGCGAAGCACTCGGCGCCGGGCCCTCGGGCTCCCCATTGACCGGCCCCTGGTCCTGAGCGTCGGGGCGCTCAATCGGGGCCACAAGCGGATGGACTATCTCATCACCGAGGTGGCCGCGATGGGTGAGGCGCGTCCGTTCCTGGTGATGCTGGGCGAGCACGAGGACGACACCCCGGCGGTGCGGGCTCTGGCCGAGCTGCTGCTCGGGCCCGATGGATTCCAGATGCGCACGGTGCCGCGGGAGCGGATGGACGAGTACTACCGGGCGTCGGACGCCTTCGCGCTGGCCTCGCTCACCGAGGGGTTCGGCCTGGCCTTCGTGGAGGCGCTGGCTCACGGTCTCCCGGTACTGGCTCACGACCATGAAGGGACCCGGTTCGTGCTGGGGGCGGAGGGGGTGCTGGCCGATCTGCGCCGGCCGGGGGTCCTCGCCGCCGCCCTCCGGACGGTGCTCGAACGCGGTGACCGCGGCGCCGACCGGCTCCACCGGCATACGGTAATGCGGGAGCGGTTCGGCTGGCCGGCGCTCTTACCCGGCTACGTCGCGATGCTGACCCACCCCCCGCGCCCGACCCGCCCGTTGCGGTCCGCGCCGCTGGTGGCGGAGCTCGCCGGATGACGGCGATCCAGGGCGAGCCGGCCAGACGCGAAGCGGAACGGGAGGATCGCCTGGTCGACCGCGCCTCCCACGGCGCCAGGGTGCTGACCGCCCGGGGCGTGGGCATGCGGATCGTCAGCGTGCTCTCCAACCTGGCCCTCCTGGCGCTGGTCTCGCCCGCCGATCTCGGCCTGCTCGCGGTGGTTCGGGGGCTGACGGCGCTGGCGGGTCACACCACCGATCTCGGGTTCGCCTGGGCGCTGCTGCGGCGGCCCGAACGGCCGAAGCGGCAGGAGTATTCCGCCCTTGCCGGCATCCAGCTCGCGATGGTGCTGGGACTGCTCCTGCTGGCCGTCGCCGCGCCGGGGTGGCTGGCGCGGGTGGCGGCGGTGACGCCAGAGTGGCGCTGGTGGCTGGTCGCGGTGCTCGCCACCACGATCACGGTGCCCTTCGGCACCAGCGCCAAGATCCGGCTCGAGCGCGACCTGGACTACCGGAAGATCGCGTTCTACGACATGTCATCGATCCTGCTTCTCAACCTCTCCCTCCTGGCCTTCGCGGCGGCGGGGAAGTTCGCGGCGGGTGTCTTCCTCGCCACCGGTGGCGGGATCCTGTACTCGAACCTGCTGCTCTGGTACTGGTCGCCAGGCCCGTGGCCCACATTCCGTCCCGCCCAGTGGCGGCGGCTGGCCGGCGAGTTCGCCGGATTCTCCGCCGGACATGGGTGCTACCTGCTCTTCACCTCGGCGACCCCGATCCTGGTGGCGCATCTGTTCGGGCTGTCGCTGGCCGGAGTGTGGTCCTTCGCGGTGCGGCTGGGGAACATCCTCCAGGTCGCCTTCGAGGGCTTCCGCCGCGCCGCGGTGCCCGCCGCCGCGCTCCTCAGCCGCTCGGAGCAGGGGCTTCGGCGGTTGGCCGAGGAGTCGCTCCTGGGCGCCGCACGGCTCACCATCCCGGTGGTCGCCGCGATGTTCGCCGCTCTGCCGGCGGTTCCGATCTTCTGGCCCCGCTGGGCGCCGGCGATCGCCATCGGCCAGCTCTATCTCCTCGGCTTCGGGGTGGGCGGTCTGGCCACGGCGGGGCTGGTCCCGGTCGCGGTGGCCCGCAGGGGCGCCTCGGTGGTAGTGGCCGAGCAGCTCACGCCGATGCTGGTGGGCTGGACCGGCTTCGCGATCCTTTGGCTGCTGGGCGACGTCCGGATCGGGTGGGTGATCCTGCCGATGTATCTGGCGCAGGCCGCTGCCCTGTGGCGGGTGACCGACCCGGCCATTCGCCCCCGCTGGCAGCCGGACCTCACCCGGCTCCTCCTGGCACTCGGCGCGGTGGTCGGCTCCACCCTGACGGGGCAGCTCCTCGGGTGGTCGCCGGTCGCGATGGCGGCGCTGGGGGCGGTCCTGTTCGCCAGCATCGCGGACCTCCCCGGACTCCTCCCGCGGGTCTGGGGCGCCCGCCGAGTCCGGAGGGCCTGATGGGACCGGCTTCCGCCTCGGCCCCGCTCTCGCCCCGCGGCCTCCGTGAGAGTCTGCGCGACACGCTGGTGTATCTGCTGGGGTGGCCGGCCCTGGTGCTGCACCAGGATCCCCCGGCCTGGGACCGATGGTGCTGGCTCCGCCAGGAGCTCAAGCCGGGCGCGCTCCGGACGCTCGACGCCGGGTCGGGCTCGGGCGCCTTCGCGATCTACGCGGCCGAACAGGGGAACGTGGTGCTGGGGCTCAATCTGGACGACGCCGCCAACGCCCGCGCCGCCCGCCGGGCCGCGATCCTGGGCGTCCGGCGGGTCGGCTTCCGCCGGGCCGACCTCCGTCAGCTCGATGCGATCGCGCCGGAGCTGGGCGCCTTCGATCAGATCCTCTGCCTCGAGGTGATCGAACACATCCTGCAGGACCGGAAACTGCTCCGGGACCTGGCGGGCCTGCTGCGCCCGGGCGGCCGGCTGCTGCTGACCACGCCCTGGTCGGGTCACAAACCGCTGGTGGGTGAGGCCCTCTCCGAGCTCGAGGATGGGGGCCATGTACGCTGGGGCTACTCCCGGGAGCAGCTGGCCGGCCTGATGGAAAGCGCGGGACTCGAGGTGATCGCCCAGGTCTACCTCACCGGGCTGGTGGGGCAGGCGATCACCAACCTCAGCCGGCGGATCGAACGGGCCCTCGGGCCGCAGGCGGCGTGGACCCTCACCCTCCCCCTGCGGCTCGGCATGTTGATCGACCGGCCGCTGACCCGGGCGGTGCGATACCCCTGGCTCGCTCTCGCCGCGGTGGGGGTCAAGCCATGAGGGTCAGCGTCGTGGTGCCCACCTTCCGGCGGCCGGCCAATCTGCTCCGCTGCCTCGACGCCCTCAAGCGCCAGCGGGTGCCGGCGCACGAGGTACTGGTCGCGATCCGGGACGATGATCCGGTCACCTGGGCCACCCTGGTCTCGTGGGACAGCGAGCGGCTGCCGCTGCGGCTCATCAGCGCGGGTCACCTCGGCGCCTCCGAAGCGCGCAACCGCTGTCTCGATCGGGCCACCGGAGACATCGTGGCCATGACCGACGACGACGCCGCGCCCCGGCCCCAGTGGCTGGCGCAGATCGAGCGGCGCTTCGCCCAGGATCCGATGCTGGGCGCGGTGGGAGGACCCGACTGGATCGGGGGGCGGGAGCTGCCGCCCGAGCATCGCGCGGCGGTGGTGGGCCGGATCCAGTGGTGGGGACGACGGGTGGGCAATCACCACCGCGGCTCGCGCGCGCCCCTCGCCGTCGAATGGCTCAAGGGGGCCAACGTCGCCTTCCGGCGGGACGCGCTGCGGAGTATTCGCTTCGGGCGGATGCTCCGGGGGAGCGCGGCCCAGTTCGGCGAGGACGTCGCGGTGTCCCTGGAGCTGGCCGCGTCCGGCTGGAAGCTCTCGTACGACCCCGATGTCGCGGTCGACCATTTCCCAGGCGAGCTCCCCGGCCGGGCCGATCACCGCACCCTCACCGATTGGCCCAGCCTGCTCGATGCCAGCCACAACGAGACCGCCGTCCTCCTGGGCTATCTCCCGCCGCCGCGACGAGTCGCCTTCCTGGCCTGGGCGACGGTGGTGGGGACCCGGCTCCTGCCCGGCTGCCTCGTGGGGCTCTACCTCGGGGCAACCCGGCTCCGGCTGGCACCGCTGCGCCGCTGCGGCGTGGTGCTCCGCGGCCGACTCGAGGGATGGCGCACCTGGCGCGCAACCCGGCCCCGTCCCAAGCCGAATCTGGCCCCCGGCGTCTCCGAGACCGGGGAACCGGCGACCTCCCCCTGAGGCGGAATCATGACGATGACCGTCACCTCCTTCCAGCCGCGCGACTACTGGAGCACCCGGGTGACCGGGGACGGCTCGCTGGCCAACGTAGGCCAGGTCGCGCTGGGCGACTACAACCGGTACACCTATCCGCTTCGCCTCGAGGCACTCTCGCGGGCCGTGGCGGGCCTGGTCCCGCCCGGCGCCCGGGTCTTCGACGGCGGTTTCGGAGAAGGGGTATACCTGGAATACTGGCGGCGGCGAGGGGCGCGAGCGGTCAGCGGGCTCGACTTTTCGCCTCGGGCGGTGGCCGCGGCGCGGGCCCGGTACCCTGAGTCGCATCTGGTCCAGGGCGATCTGGCCGCCCGCGGCGATCTCGCCGGCTTCGGCACCTACGACGTGGTAACCGCGATCGACGTCCTCTACCACATCGTGGACGACGGGGCCTGGTCGCGGGCACTCGTCAATCTGCTCAGTCTGGTCGACCCCGGGGGCATCTTCGTCGCTTCGGACAAATTCCCCGCGACCGGCACCTGGACGTCGATGAAGCACGTGCGGCGCCGTTCGCTGGAGATGTGGCGCCCGGCCCTGCGCCGCGAGGGCTTCGAGATCATCCGGCGAGTCCCGGTCTTCGTCCTGATGGACGATCCGATCCCCTGCGGCAGTCATCCGGTGTTGGGCCGGGTGTCGCAGCTCCAGTGGAAGGTGCTGACCAAGCTGGTGCGGATGGCCCGGATCAATCCGGCGCTGCACCGGGCGGTGGCCGGCCTGGTGGCCCACCTCCAGCTCCCGGTCGAGCGCTGGCTCCTCGGTCGGCTCGAGGAGACGCCTAATCTCGAGCTCATCGTCGCCCGGCGGGCGCCGGTGCGGCCGGAGCGCTGAGACGGGATCATGTCGCGGATCTGCCTGGTCACCCACGTGGTGGTCCCCTGGGACGGTCAGGGGCGGGTGAACTACGAGCTGGCCCGCCATCTGGTGGAGCAGGGCCACGAGGTGACGCTGGTGGCGAGCGCCGTGGCCCCGGCGCTTGCGACCCGTCCGGGCATCCGCTGGATCCGCATCGCGGTCCCCGCCGCGCTTCCCGAGCCTGTCAAGTGGCTCATCTTCGCGGCCCGGGTCCGGGTTCGCCTGGGCCCCCGGCGACTGGCCGGCTTCGACATCGTCCACCTGCACGGCGCCATCGCCCCGATCCAGGCCGATGTGAACACCAGTCACTTCGTGCATACCGGGATGCGGCAGGGAGGACCGCGGCGCGTGACTCTCTGGCAGCGGCTGGTGACCGCGGTCTCTGCCTGGACCGAGCGCCGGGCCTATCGCTCGGCCCGTCGGGTGGTGGCGGTCTCGGACGGGGTGGCGGCGTCGCTCCGCGACGCGGGGGCGGGCGACCGGGGACGGCTCCGGGTGATCTACAACGGGGTCGACCCGGCCGAGTTCCGCCCGCGCGAGGCGGACGATCCCCGGCCGCTGCGGGAGGGGCTCGATCTCCCGGCCTCGGCCTTCCTGGTGCTGTTCGTGGGCGACGCGGTGTCGCCCCGGAAGAACCTCGACCTGGCCCTGGTGACGCTGGCCCGGCTCGATCTCCGGTTCCGGCTGGTGGTGATCGGCGAATACCGGACCGGTCCATATCCCGCCATGGCCCATCGGCTCGGCGTGGGAGAGCGGACCTACTTTCTCGGCGTGCGGCGCGACGTGGCCGAGTGTCTCCGCGATGCCGATGCGCTGCTCTGCCTGTCCCACTACGAGCCCGCCTCGCTGGTCCTGCTCGAAGGGATGGCCTCGGGGGTGCCGGTGATCTGCACGCCGGCGCTGGGCAACGCCCGGTTCGTGGACCACGGCGTGAACGGCTTCCGGCTTCGCTCGGCCGAGGATCCGGAGCGCGCCGCGTGGCTGCTCGAGACCCTGGAGCGGGACCCGGCGCTCCGTGGGCGGATCGGCGCCGCCGCGCGCGCCACCGCGGCGCAGCTCACCTGGACCAGGATGGCGCGCCAGTACGAGGCGCTCTACCGCGAGCTGCTGGCGGAGCTGGCGCGGGCCCGGTTCGGCGATCTCGCCCTGGGCGGGCCCGGCGGGCTGCGCTCGGCCGGAGGTCGGGCATGACCATCGTCCTCTCGCCGGCGCCGGCCCGCGCCGAGAAACTCACCCCCGACGCGGTGCAGCCGCGCGCGGCTCCCGCCCACCTCGCCATTCTCGGGTTCACGCTCGTCATGCTGCTCCTGCTGGTGGCGCGCCAGCCGCATCTGGTGCGGCTGGGGTATCCGGCCCTGGCAGTCGCGATCGGCGCCTGGCTGTATGCCCGGGGACCGGGCGGCTACATCATGTTCGCGTGGTGGCTCTGGCACGTGACCCCGGGGTTCCGCCGGATCGAGGACTATCTCGCCGGCGGGTACGATCCGCAGAACCCGATGTCGCTCACGCCGTTCCTGGTGAGCGCCATCGCCTGCCTCGGCGTGGTGCGGCGGCTCCCCGAGTTGCGCCGGCTCCGGTTCCTGCCCTGGGGAGTCGCCGCCGGCATGCTCCTGTACGGCTACTTCGTGGGCCTGCTCCGGCTGGGCCTGTTGCCGGCCACCCATGCCCTCGTTGCCTGGCTGGTGCCGCTCGGATTCGGGCTCTACGGCGCGCTCCAGTGGCGGCGCTATCCCGAGGTCGAGTCAGCCATGCGGAAGGCCTTCCTGCTCGGCAGCCTGGTCCTGGCCGTGTATGGCATCAACCAGTTTCTCGCCCCTCCCGAGTGGGACAAGTACTGGATGACCAACTCGGGGATGTACTCGGTCGGGCGCGCCTTCCCCTACGAGGTCCGGGTCTTCAGTCTGGTCAACGCCCCGCTGCCGTTCGCCACCATCCTCGTGGCGGGACTCTTCCTGCAGCTGGCAGGGCGGGGCCTCCGGCGGGCCCTGCCGCTGGCGCTGGGGGTGAGCGCCCTGCTCCTGAGCCTGGTGCGGTCGGTCTGGCTCGCCGGGCTGGTGGGGCTGGTGGCCTATCTCCTGGCGCTGCCGCGGCGGACCCTCCGCCCGGTGGCGCTCTCCGCCCTCGTGGCGCTCGGCGCCGTAGTGATCGCCCCGGTGTTCCTGCCCGACGCGATCGCCGGCCCCACCGTCCGCATCGTCCGGGAGCGGCTCCTGACGTTCACCGACCTGCGACACGACGTGAGCTACAAGGACCGCGCCAGCTTCCTGCAGAATGTCAGCGAAACGGTGCTGCGCGAGCCCTTCGGCCATGGGCTCGGCTCGACCGGGGTCAGCTCGACGCTCAGCTCGGGCAGCGGCGGCGCGTCCATTCGCGACTTCGACAACGGGGTCTTCGCGGTCCTTTACTCTCTCGGCTGGGTGGCGGGCGCCATCTTCCTCGGCGCGGTGCTCTGCACCGTGCTGTTCGGGCTGCCCCGACGGGAGCCGCGGGACGACTACACCGCCAAGGCCGCCCGGGCGGTGGCGGTGACCAGCCTGGTGCTCGCCGTCGGCGGCAACGTCTTCGAAGGGGTGTCGGCTGCCTGCCTCTGGGGCTTTGCCGGCCTGCTGGCGGCATCGCATCGATGGCAATCGGCGCGGGTCGATCGGGAGGAGGTCCCCGCGTGAAGCTGACGGTCCTGGTGCCCACCTACCGCCGGCCGGCCGATCTGCGCCGCTGTCTCGTCGCCCTCGAGGCGCAGCGGCGCCGCCCCGACCAGGTGGTCGTCGTGGCCCGGCGGGACGACGGAGTGACCGACGCGCTGTTGCGCGCCCGGCGCCCCGAGCCGCTTCCGCTCCAGGTGGTGCCAACCGAGGCACCGGGCCAGGTGGCCGCGCTCAACGCCGGGCTTCGCGCCGCGGCCGGCGATGTGGTCGCCATCCTGGACGATGACGCCGCCCCGTGGCCCGACTGGCTCGAGCGGATCGAGGCCCACTTCCGCGGAGCGCCGCGGCTGGGCGGGCTGGGCGGGCGCGACATGATCCGGGCCGACTGGTTCGCCCCGGTGCGCGAGACCCGACACGTCGGCCGGATCAGCTGGTACGGACGCTGGGTGGGCCAGGCGCACCGCGGCGCCGGGCCCGCCCGGGAAGTCGACCTGCTCAAGGGATGCAACATGAGTTTTCGCCGGGAGGCGACCCGCGGGATCTGGTTCGACCGGCGGCTCAAGGGCGACGGGGCCCAGTGGTTCAACGACGCCGCATTCACCCTGGCGGTGAAACGAGCCGGCTGGAAGGTGGTCTACGATCCCGCGGTCCGGGTCGATCACTACCTCGGAGCGCGCCCCGAGGGCGACGGACGGGAGTCGGAGACCCCGGCCGATGTCTACGGCGTGGTCTACAACGAGACCCTCATCCTCCTGGAACATCTCTCCCCGGTGCGGCGGGCCGCGCTGCTGGGCTTTGGCTTCACGATCGGTACCCGGCGCGCGCCGGGACTGCTGCAGTGGCTCCGCTCGGCGCTGGTGGGCCGGCGGCGGGACCGGGAGTACCACGGCGCGGCGCTCTGCGCCCGGCTCGATGCCTGGCGCGAGTTCCGCCGTCACGCCACCGATCTGGCCCGCGCGCCCGACGGCCAGGAGGCGATCCCCCTGTGAACGCCGCCGCAACCCTCCACACGCTGCAGATCGGCAAGGGGTGGTTTCCGGAGCAGTCGGGTGGGCTCAACCGCTACTACCATGAGCTCCTCCGCCACCTGCCGGCCACCGGTGTCGAGGTCACCGGACTGGTCGCGGGATCGGCGGAGGTGACGGCCCAGTCCGCCGGCGTGGTCCGCGCCTTTGCGCCCAGCGAGGCGAGCCTGCCCGCCCGGCTCAACCAGGTCCGCCGGGAGGTGCGACGCGCGCTCCGCGATTACCCCTCCCGTCTGGTCGTCAGCCACTTCGCGCTCTACGCCGCGCCCTGTCTCGACCTGTTGCGGACACACCCGGTGGTGGTGCACTTCCATGGCCCCTGGGCCGCCGAGAGCCGCAGCGAAGGCGCCGGGGCCATCGCCACCGGCCTCAAGTACTGCCTGGAGCGCGCGGTCTACCGCCGGGGCGACCGGTTCGTGGTGCTGTCGCATGCCTTTGGCCGCCTCCTCGCCGAGGGCCACGGCGTACCGGCCCAGATGATTCGGGTCATTCCCGGCGGGGTCGACACCTCCCGCTTCACCCCGAGGCTGACGCGGAACGCGGCCCGGGCCCGCCTCGACTGGCCCGTCGACCGGCCCCTCGCGCTGGTGGTCCGGCGGCTGGTACGGCGGATGGGGCTGGAGGATCTGATCGACGCGGTGCGCCTGACCCGGCGGGCGGTGCCCGACCTGCTCGTCATCATCGCCGGAGGCGGCCCCCTGCGGGAGGAGCTGACCCGGCGGGCCGCCGACATCGCCGACCAGGTGCGGCTGGTGGGCTATCTCCCCGATGCCGACCTCCCCCTCGCCTACCGGGCCGCCGACTTCTCCGTGGTGCCCTCGGTCGCGCTGGAGGGCTTCGGGCTGGTCGTGGCCGAGTCGCTCGCTTCCGGGACCCCGGTCCTGGTGAGCGATGTCGGCGGACTCCCGGAGACGCTGGCGGGGTTCGCCGACGCCGGGATCCTCCGCGACCGTTCTCCCGCCGGGCTCGCCGCCGCGCTCCGCGACGCGGTCGAAGGCCGCCTGGCACTGCCGTCCGCCGATGCGTGCGTGCGCTACGCCAAGCGGTCGTTCGACTGGCCGGTGATCGCCGCGCGGGTGCGTGAAGTCTACGCCGAGGCGGCCTCCTGAAGTCGCGCATCCTCTTCGTGGACCATGTCGGGGCGCTGGGTGGGGCCGAGCTGGCCCTGCTCGACGTGGCCCGCGCCTATCGCCAGACCTGCGTCTTCCTGCTCTTCGCCGACGGTCCCTTCCGGGAGCGGCTCACCGAAGCGGGCGTGCGGGTCGAACTCCTCGAAGGGGGGCGCTTCCTGCACGCCGTGCGGCGGGAGACCCGCCTACCCGGACTCCTGGCCGGGGCCCAGGCCCTCCGTCTCGCCTGGCAGGTGGCGCGCCGGGCGCGGGACTTCGACGTGATTCACGCCAATTCGCAGAAGGCGTTCGTGGTTGCCTGTCTCGCCGGGCTCCTCGCCCGACGGCCGGTGATCTGGGACCTCAACGACCTCCTGCTGCCCCAGCACTTCAGCCGGACCAACATCTGGCTCGACGTGCTGCTGGCCAATCGGGTCGCTGTCCGGGTCGTCGCCAACTCGCGGGCCAGCGCCGACGCGCTGGTGGAGCAGGGGGGCGATGAGCGCAAGGTGCGGGTGGTCTACAACGGACTCGATCCCTCGCCTTTCGACGCGGTCCGCCCGGCGGACGTGGCAGCCCTCAAGGGCGAGCTCCGGCTCAATGGCCATCCGCTGGTGGGCCTCTTCGGGCGACTGGCCGAGTGGAAGGGCCAGCATGTCGCCCTCAGGGCCATTGCCCAGCTCCCGGAGGTGCACCTCCTGCTGGTCGGGGACGCGCTGTTCGGAGAACACGCGTACGCCGAGCGTCTCCGGCATCAGGCGGCCGAGCTCGGCATCGCCGGCCGGGTGCACTTTCTCGGATTCCGGCCGGACATTCCCGCCTTGATGCGGCTGGTGACGGTCGTGGTGCACACCTCCACCTCGCCCGAGCCCTTCGGACGGGTGATTGTCGAAGGGATGCTCGCACGCCGCCCGGTCGTCGCTACCCGGGCCGGCGGGGTCGGGGAGATCCTGGCCGACGGCCACACCGGGCTGCTGGTGCCGCCGGGCGATCCGCGGGCGCTGGCGCGGGCCATCGCCGGACTGCTTGGCGACCGGGAGCGGGCCGAGCGGCTCGCCGCCGCCGGCCGGGCCCACGCGGAGCAGCGGTTCACGGTCCAGGCCATGGTGCAGGCGATGTCCGGCATCATGGAAGAGGTAGCCCACCGGTGAGAGTCGCCCTGGCGCATGACTACCTGGTCCAGGCGGGCGGTGCCGAGCGGGTGGTGGCGGCACTGCACCGGATCTTTCCGGCCGCCCCGATCTTCACCACCATCGCCGATGCCTCGGTCACCGGGACGCTGTTGCCCGAGGCCGACATCCGGACCTCGTGGATGCAATGGCTCCCCGGGCGCCGGAAGCACTTTCGCAAGTACGCGTTGCTCTATCCCTCCGCCATCGAGAGCCTCGACCTGTCGGGCTACGATCTCGTCATCAGCTCCAGTAGCGCTTTCGCCAAAGGTGTGATCACCGGACCCGGCGCGGTCCACGTCTGCTATTGTCACACACCGATGCGGTTCGGCTGGAATGCGCGCGCCTATGCCGCGCGCGAGGAGTGGGGCCCGGCGGTGCGCTGGCTGCTCCCGCAGGTGACACGACGCCTCCGGCAGTGGGACCGGCGGACCGCCTCGCGGGTCGATCTCTTCGTGGCCAACTCGACGGTGGTGGCCGAACGGATCGCCCGGTGCTACCGGCGGCCGGCGCGGGTCATCCCTCCCCCGGTCGAGGTCGATCGCCTGGCCCTGGGGTTGGCCCGGGAGGACTTCTACCTCGTGGTCTCCCGGCTGGTGGCCTACAAGCGCGTGGACCTGGCGGTCGAGGCGTTCACCCGGATGGGTCGGCCGCTGGTGGTCATCGGAGACGGTCCGGCTCGGCAGGGGCTGGCGCGTCACGCGGGACCGACGATCCGGTTCCTCGGCCGCCAGCCGGACGAGGTGGTGGGGTGGCACCTTGCCGCCTGCCGCGGGCTGGTCTTTCCGGGGGAAGAGGACTTCGGGATCGTCCCGCTCGAGGCGAATGCGGCTGGCCGGCCGGTGGTGGCCTATCAGGCCGGAGGCGCGCTGGACACCGTGATTCCGGGACGCACCGGGGTGTACTTCGCGGAGCAGACCCTCGAGGCGCTGAGTCGGGCGGTGGATGTCTGCGACCGCACCAGCTGGGACGCCCCGACCCTGCGACGTCACGCCGAGCGCTTCGGGGAAGCGGTCTTCCGCGAGCGGATCCTGGCCCTGGTGCGCGACGTCATGGAGCTCCGGGTGGCCGCGCCCCGGCCACTCCGTGTCAGTGCCTGAGACTCAGGGGGTGATCTCCACGATGACCGGGCTGTCGGGCACGGCCAAGTCGACGCCGGCGCCCTGCAGCTCCAGCACCGCGTCGGGGGAGCGGACCGGCAGGTGGACTCGGAGGCGGGCCTCCCGAGCCAGCCCGAGATGCAGCCGTCGGTCGCTGACCCGGGCCTCGAGTCGGGTCGCCTGATCGAAGCTCGGCACCTGCTGCCAGACCGCGAGGTAGAATCGCCCGTCCCGCTTCTCTAACAGCAGGGTCTCCACATCGCTGGTGTCGCCCGCAATCGTATAGCCAAGCTGCCCGGGGGCGAACGCCGGCCCCGGATCGGCCAGGAGCCGGATCAGGTTCTTCAGGGAGGCGTAGGCCGGTTTCTCGCTTCCGTCCGTCCGGAGCAATCCGAAGTGCTGCTCCCGCTGGGTGGGATCGTCGCCCTCGTCCAGGAACTCATAGAGATAGGTCCGGGCGATGCCGGCGGCATAGTAGTCGAGGAAGAGCCGCGGCAGGTAGCGGCCCATGGCCCCCTCGGAGACGGCGGGATGCTCCCCACTCCAGTGCCTGGCGGTGTGATAGCCGGTTTCGGTCACCACCGTGGGGTGGGCCCCCATCAGACTCCGGACCTTGGTCTCGTGGTCGCGGAGGTTGCTGAGCGGCATGAGCCCGCCGGGGTAGGGATGGATGTTTCCGAAGTCCATCCAGGCGCTCAACTCGGCGAGACCTCGCGCATTGCCGGCCCGACCCAGACTCGGGCCGTAGACCGGCATATCCCGGGTCCGCGGATCCTCCTTTACCACGCGGTAGAGTCCCTGCTGGGTGGTCCGAACTTCGTCACCCCACCCGGGACGCCGCGACAGGTCGTGCTCGTTGAGCCCCTCGAATCCCTCCAGGGCGGGGAGCGCGTAGTCGAGCAGCCGTCCGAAGCCCGCCACGGTGCCCGGCTCGTCGTCGGTCGGCAGCCTGGCGTAGAGGGTGAAGTGCACGCCCGAACGCGCCAGCTCGTTCATCCGCCCGTAGACCGTCCCCATCCAGCCGTCGCTCGACAGGACCGTGCCGGCATCGCGCAGGTGTCGTACGCCCAAGGCGATCAGCTTGGGACGGACGATCGTCGCCCAGCCGGTGCCATAGGCGGTCCGGAAGTAGGAGAGGTGCACGTTCAGCCCGATCGAGTTGACGAAGGCGTCGGCGCTCCGGGCCGGCACGACGTGCATAGCGGGCGCCGCGGATGAATCGCGGGGGGACCGCGTCGCGGAGACCCACGGTCCCACCAGCGACAGGACGACCAACCAGAACCCCAGGGTGACCACGCCGGCTCCTTGAATCGGGCGTGGAGTACCAATAGCCGGTGCCCGGCTCGCTCCGCCGCAACCCAGGTCACGAGTCGTGCCAGCGGCCGATGCGTGAACGTCATCACGCGCAGCCGGTGAGGCGGTGCACCGGTCGCCGGGCAGGGTGGCGGTACACTCTCCCTGTGGGGGCAGTCCCGGCGCCGGATGGCACGTGACGCTGCTTGCGCCCCTCCCGCCCGAGCATTAGCCTTGGACTCGAACGATGGCCGCCGAATGAAGTGGCGGTCGACCTTATCGGACGGTGGTTAGAACCGTCAGATGAAGGCGCGGAGAGCCCTCTCGCTCCCGCGCCTTTTGGTTTTCCCGGACGTTCGTTCGTCCGCGGTCCGGCCTGGGGGATGTAGCCGCCCCACCGGTGGAGCCCGACTCTGTGCGAGGAGCAGAAGATGACCCTGACTGAACCGGCTCCGGCCGCGACCGCGCTGATCCGCGTCGTGCTGGCGGACGATCACGCCCTCTTCCGCGACGGCCTTGCCACCCTGCTCCGGCAGGTGGGCGGCATCGAGGTGGTCGGTGTCGCGGCCGAAGGAAACCAGGCCCTGGCGCTCTGCCAGGAACTGCGGCCCGATGTGCTGCTGGTCGACCTCCAGATGCCGGGGATGGACGGGCTCGACGTGCTGGATGCGGTGAGCCGCGACTTTCCCTCGGTGCGGACCATCGTGCTGAGCGCCTTCGACGCCGACGAGGACGTGTATCGCGCGGTGCGGGCTGGGGCCGCCGCCTACTGTCTCAAGTCGTCCTCACCGGCGGAGCTGGCAGAGACCATCCTGGCGGTGGCGCGTGGGTCCGAGAACCGGATCCCGGCGCCGCTCCTGACCAAGCTCTCCTCCTACCTTCGTCGACCCCGGCTGACCGCGCGGGAACTCGAGATCCTCCACCTGGTCGCCGGGGGGCTGAGCAACCTCGAGATCGCCGCCGCGCTCCACATCGCCGAAGGCACGGTCAAGACCCACATCAAGAGCATTCTCGCCAAGCTGGAAGCCCGGGACCGTTCCCAAGCCATGGTGATCGGGATGAGGCGCGGGCTGGTGCGGCCGGAGTAGGGGATGGCGGTGCCCGGGCCCGCGGCTCGATCGGTCCGGGTATCGTGATCCACTTGGCCTCGCGCCATTCGCCGGTTAACTTTTCGCCCCCGCCACAGGTCGCTGGTTCAGCGGGGGTGCGGCCGGTCGCGCCGCGCCCTGCAACCGGGACAGGTGTCCGAGTGGCTGAAGGAGCCGGTCTCGAAAACCGGTAAACCCGCAAGGGTTTCGAGGGTTCGAATCCCTCCCTGTCCGCTGTGTGCCAACCTGGTGAGTGGTGAACGGGTTTCGATCCGCTCGTCACTCACCTTTGGTGTTCCAGGGCCGATGGTCACGCCTCCGGTCTTTGGCCGGATTCCCCGAAACAGGTCGTTTGCGCCCGCCATGGTTCCTGCGCCTACCGCCGACCAGTTCAGCGGGTGTGTTCTCGGCCTCGCACTGGGTGATGCCCTGGGAGCCGCCGTCGAGGCGTTTCCGCCGCCGGTCGCGGAAGCGTGGGCCCTTGGCCTCAGTCCCTTGATGGTTCCCGAGGTGGGGCCCGGCGGCTGGGCCTTTGGCCAGGTCACCGACGACACGCAGCTGTCGCGCGAGCTGCTGCGGAGCATCGCCGACACCGGTCGTTTCGATCCGGCGACCTTCGCCGAGCGACTCCGGGCGCTGGTCGAATCAGGCCAGCTGGTGGGTGGAGGGCCCGCCACCGTGGCCGCCGCCAGGCAACTGGCCCTGGGCATCCCCTGGCACCAATGCGGCATGCCGAGCCCCTACGCCGGCAACGGCGCGGCGATGCGGGCCGGACCGCTGGGACTGCTCTATCGTCACGACCCCCGCCGCCTCACGCAGGTTGCCGTCGACCAGGCCCGCGTCACCCATCAGGACGCCCGCGCCATCGCCGGGGCGGTGGCCATCGCATGGGCGGTCGCGATCGCGAGTCGGAGAGCCCCAATCGTCGTCGAGGAGTTTCTGGAGGAGATCGCTCTCGCCACCGGGGCGATCGACCCCGGCTTCGCCACCACGCTGCAGCTGGTCGAAGATTGGGTTGGACTTACTCCGGCGCTGGCAGCCGAGACCCTGGCCCGTCAGGGCCTCGAGCCGGAGGTCGCCGGTGGTTGGCAGGGGGTCTCGTCCCACGTGGTCAGCAGCGTCTGCTGGAGTCTCTTCGCATTCCTGCGGCATCCCGAGAGCTGGTGGGAGGCGGTCCGGGTGGCCATCGCGGTCGGGGGAGACACCGACACCATCGCCTCCATGACCGGCGCGATCGCTGGTGCCCGGCTCGGCGCCCCGGCGCTGCCCCAGTCGCTTCTCGGGCGACTCCGCGATGGCGGAACCGGCGTCGCCGCCGACCTGGCCCTCCTCTCGCGGCGGGTCGAGCGGCTGGCGACCATCGGGGAGGTGCCCGGGTGAGGGGGTGGCGAAAGGGGTGAGGAGCAGCCGCTCCTCACCCCTTCTGTCTACCCCGCTGGGCCCGCTCTACGCCGCCCTCTACTGCCGCGACCCCAGGTTCCCCCGCAGGCGCGCCAGATCGAGCAGCGGCATTCCCCCCTCGGTCGGCACCATGATGATCAGGTTGCTCGACCCCTTCATATCGTGCAGCACCTCGAGGTACTGCTTGGTCAGCGCCTCGGCGGTGAGGGTCTGATTCAGCAGCCGCTGCTGATCGCTCTGCAACCGGGCCACTTCCACCCGGTGCCGTTCAGTCTGGATCTGCTGTTCCTGGGCGATCTTGTTGTTGATCGCCTGGACCACCTGTTCGGGGGGCTGCAGGTCGCGCAGGAAGAACGCCGTCACCTCCGCGATCCGGAACGGTTCTCCTCCCGAGCGGGGCTGGGTGAAGAGGGCGCTGTCCACCTCGGCCTGCATGGTGCTGGCGATCTCGCTGCGCTTGGAGATGTCGTTGATCGAGAATCGCACCATGCCGTCCCGCACCCCGTTGCGGATGGCGTTGTAGACGATCGAGTGGATCTGCTCCTCGGTCCCGATCTCGGTGAAAATCCGGGGCGCATCCATCGGATTGATCTGCCAGCGGAGGCCGGCATCCACCGACATTCCCATCTGCTCGCTGGAGAGCGCGGCGATGGTCTCGACCTGTTCGCCGGCCTGGGGGAACTGCTCCTCCCGGGTAGAGTAGCGCTCGATGGAGGACCAGGGCGGGACGAGGTGAATGCCGG
Source organism: uncultured Gemmatimonadaceae bacterium (assembly GCA_964642475.1). Lineage (GTDB taxonomy): Bacteria > Gemmatimonadota > Gemmatimonadetes > Gemmatimonadales > GWC2-71-9 > JADJOM01. The sequence continues at coordinate 89,008 of CAZXRC010000012.1, forward strand.
GCAGGAGCGGCTTCTGGTCGACGGTGCCGAAGGCGTGCTTCACGCCGACCTGGCCCGGCTCCACCACCACCACCAGGGCGCCGAGGATCAGGAGTGCGGCCAGAGTGGCGAAGCCGAGGGCGAAGAGGCGGAGCAGCCCGGAGGCGCGAGGCGCACTAGCCCCGGCCCGCGCGACCATCATGAAGAAGGAGACCAGCAGCAGGACACCGCCCAGGACGAGCTTGCCCATGGACCGCCTCGGTTGGATGAGAGATGGCGGAAAGCTAAGGGATGCGGGTCCGGCGGTGTAGCGCCGGTCGCAGGCGGGGGCGCGCCGTCAGGCGACCAGCCGGCCGGCAGTGCGGTCCCAGCGCCACGCCACTGCTCGTCCCTGGAGCCGGGTGCCGCCCAGCCAGCGATCGATGCCGAGCAGCGAGACGCGATCGGCGGCGCCTTCGAGTACCTGGCGTCCGGTCGGTGTCAGGCTGACGGTCCCCGAGAGGGGAGCATCGGCGGGCCCGTTCTCGATCCTGACCAGCGCGGCGGATCCCCCCGCCAGACCGTGGAGTATCCGGGCAAAGCTCCCGTCGCCCATGAACACCCGTTCCTCCCGCCTGGCCACCGCGGCGAAGAGGGTAGCGGCGGAGCGGGGGCCCTCGAGGAGCGCGTCCAGGATCGTCGCCTCGGTGCGGCTGAGCCCGGTGGTCGGGGCGGGGAACTCCTCGAGAAATCGCCGGATGGCGCCGGCGAGGAAGGGAAAGGGCGCGGTGTCGCGCTGGAGCAGTTCCGCCAGCGCGACCGGTGTCGGCTGGCGCACCGCCGCCCAGCCCTCCTGCGCCAGCGCCAACTGGGCCGGGGTGACCGGCCGCCGGGCGGGAAGGAGGCCGGCGAGCTGGGCTCCGTCGAGCTGCCCCAGGCCGTGGAAGGGGTCGACCCCCGGGAAGGCCCCGATGCAGATCAGGCTGAGTCGCGCGTGAGGCTGACGGGCGAAGTGATCCAGGTGCCGGAGCAGCTGGAACTGGTCGTGAAGATCGTGCTCCAGCCAGAGGACCACCTCCTCGTGCGCCGCCGCGGCGGCGAGGCCAGCGTCCCACGCCTCCTGCAGGGCCACGAGGGGGGTCGGGTCGTTGCCGGCCCCGGCGAAGTACGCCGCCCGGGCTCGGATCTCGGCCGCGCGGGAGGATCCCGGCACCAGCGGTCCTTCCCAGAGCACGTCGCCCCACACCGCCGGCTGACCCGGCAGACCAGACGCCTGGAAGGCGGGCAGGACGGCATCGCCGTTGAGGAGGTGGAGCATCCTGGCTATTATCCCCCGCCCCAATGCCGGGACAGGTGCTCGAGTGGTTGAAGAGGCACGCCTGGAAAGCGTGTAACCGGTGCAAGCCGGTTCGAGGGTTCGAATCCCTCCCTGTCCGTTCCTTCCTATTATAGGGCTGCCCGGGACACCGGGCAGCCCATTCTGTTTCGCCAGGGAACCGAACCGGGCCCCGCGGCGTATCTTCCCATGGCACCGACACGGGGGACACTGACATGCTGATTCGCCGGCCGCCCGACATCCGCAGTTCCGAAATCACGCCCGAGGGGGCCTACCTCTCCCGGCGGGAGTTCCTGTCCGGTCTGGCCGCGGCGGGAGTCCTGCTGACAACCGGGGAGCGCGAGGCGTTGGCGCGGATGGTGCCGGCCGGAGGGGAAGACGACAAGCTCACCCCCTACGAGTCGGTCACCACCTACAACAACTTCTACGAGTTCGGCACCGACAAGTCCGACCCCGCCGAATATTCGAAGGGTTTCCAACCCCGCCCCTGGAAGGTCCGGGTCGAGGGAGAGATCGCCAAGCCGGGGGACTACGAGTTCGATGACCTGGTGAATCCCTACCGGGCCCAGGAGCACGTCTACCGGCATCGGTGTGTCGAGGCCTGGAGCATGGTCATCCCCTGGCTCGGGTTCCCGCTCAGGGACTTCGTGGCGCGGATGCAGCCGACCTCGAAGGCAAAGTACATCGAGTTCATCACACTCTACGACCCCGCCCGGATGCCGGGCCAGCGGAGCCGGATGGTGCCCTGGCCCTACCTCGAGGCGTTGCGTCTGGATGAGGCCATGAACCCGCTGGCACTCCTGGTCACCGGCCTCTACGGCAAGCCACTCCCCAACCAGAACGGAGCCCCGCTGCGCCTGGTGGTGCCCTGGAAGTACGGGTTCAAGGGGGGCAAGTCGATCGTGAAGATCCGGTTTGTGGAGGCGCAGCCGCGCAATACCTGGCAGGAGATCGCCCCCGACGAGTATGGCTTCTACGCCAACGTGAACCCGGCGGTCGATCATCCCCGCTGGAGTCAGGCCCGCGAGCGCCGGATCGGCGAGCTGTTCCGCCGCCCCACGCTGCCCTTCAACGGCTACGCCGATCAGGTGGCAGGGCTCTACGCTGGCATGGACCTCCGGAAGAACTTCTGAGGCCCGGTCGTGACCCGCGTCCAATTCACCACCCGGATCCTCAAGCCGCTGGCGGCGCTGGCGTCGCTCTGGCCCGCCACCTGGCTGGTCCTCGCGGCCCTGGGCCGGTTGGACATCGGGGCCGACCCGGTGAAGACCATCCAGGTCGTGACCGGCCTCGCCACGCTGGTCCTGCTGCTGGTGACCCTCGCGATTACGCCGCTCAGGAAGTACACCCACTGGGGTGAGCTGATCAAACTCCGACGGATGCTCGGACTCTTTGCGTTTTTCTACGTCTGCCTCCATGCGGTGACCTATTTCGTGTTCGACCAGTCGCTGAGCCCCTCGCTCATCTGGTCCGACACCGTCAAGCATCCCCGCATCGCCGTCGGCTTCGTCGCCTTCCTGCTGCTGATCCCGCTGGCGGTGACGTCGACCGACGGGATGATCCGGCGCCTGGGGAAGCGTTGGGGGAAGCTCCACCGGCTCATCTACCTTTCCACCGCGCTCGGCGTGCTGCACTACCTGATGGTGCAGAAGCTCGATCTCTCCAAGGGCCTCATGTACGGGGGGGTCTTCGCCGGCCTGATGCTGCTGCGTCTGCCGGGCTGGCTGGCCCGCCTCTTCCCCCGGCGAGGGTCCGCGGCGCCTGCGCCCATCGTCGAGTAGGCCGCTCCTGGCATTATCCGAGCCGGGCCCAGTTCCCAAGGACCCCCGGCCCCGCTACCTTCCGGCCCGACCATGCCCTCCCGCTCGACCCTCCTCGACGACCGGGCCATCGCCCGCGCGCTCACCCGCATGGCTTCCGAGTTGGTAGAGCGCTGCGGCGGAACCACCGACGTGGTCCTGGTCGGCATCCAGCGCCGCGGGGTAGAGCTGGCCCAGCGCCTCGCCGGCCTGGTCGAAGGTCTCGAAGGTCGCACCATTCCTACCGGCAAGCTCGACATCACTCTCTATCGCGACGATCTCCAGACCATCGGACCACGCCCGGTGATCGGGGAGACCCATCTGCCCGCCGATCTCGACGGCCGCACAGTGGTCATCGTGGACGATGTCCTGTATACCGGGCGGACCATCCGGGCCGCGCTCGACGAGCTGGCCGATTTCGGCCGGCCCCGCCGGACCCTCCTCTGCGTCCTGGTCGACCGGGGCGGGCGGGAGCTGCCGATCCAGCCCGACATCGTCGGGCTGCGGCAATCGACCGGCCCCGACGAGCGGATCGACGTGCAGGTGAAGGAACTCGACGGGAAAGACTCGGTCGAGCTGGTGAGAAACTCGTGATGCGGGCGCCTTCCGGCCGGAGCGCGGTGCGCCTGCGGAGCGTGGCATGAGCCCGGGGCTGTCCCTCGGCAAGGACCTCCTCGGTCTGGAGTATCTCTCCGCCGAGCAGATCCGCCTCATCCTCGACACCGCCGAGCCCTTCAAGGAAGTCAGCGAGCGTCCGATCAAGAAGACTCCGGCGCTGCGCGGTAAGACCATCGTCAATCTCTTCTTCGAGGCCAGTACCCGGACCCGTATTTCCTTCGAGTTCGCCGAGAAGCGCCTCTCGGCCGACACGGTAAACGTGGCGGTGAGCGGCAGCTCGGTTTCCAAGGGCGAGACCCTGGTCGATACCGCCCGGAACCTGGAGGCGATGCGGATCGACATGGTCGTCATCCGCCACCACTCCTCCGGCTCGGCCGATTTCCTGGCCCAACGGATCCGCTCCAACGTCATCAACGCCGGCGACGGGACCCACGAGCATCCCACCCAAGGGCTGCTCGACCTGCTCACCCTGCGGGACCGCTTCGGCAGGATCGAAGGACTCAAGGTGGCGATCTGCGGCGACGTGCTCCACAGCCGGGTGGCCCGGAGCAACATCTGGGGGCTCCGCAAGCTCGGCGCCGAGGTGGCGGTCTGCGGCCCGCTGAGCCTGGTGCCGCGCGACATCCGCGAGCTCGGGGTGACACTCTTTACCCGGATCGACGATGCCATCGCCTGGGCCGATGCCCTCAACGTCCTTCGGCTCCAGCTGGAGCGGATGACGGCCGGCTTCATCCCGTCGCTCAGGGAGTACAATCGGGTCTTCGGCGTCACCCGCGATCGGCTGGCCCGCTCCAAGAAGGAGCTAGTGGTGATGCACCCCGGGCCGATCAACCGCGGGGTCGAGATCGACAGCGACGTCGCCGACGGCCCGCACAGCGTGATCCTGCCCCAGGTGACCAACGGCGTGGCGATTCGTATGGCCGTGCTCTATCTGCTCGCCGGCGGCATGCCCGACTGGCAACAGGGAGGTACCGAGTGACCCGCCCGATCCTCATCCGCGGTGGCCGGGTGATCGACCCGTCCCGCAATGGCGACGGCCCCGCGGACGTGCTGCTGCAGGATGGGCGGATCACCGCCGTCGGCACCAATATCGGCGTCGAGAGCGGGGTGCAGGTCATCGACGCGAGCGGCAAGGTGGTGGCGCCGGGGTTGATCGACCTGCACGTGCACCTGCGCGAGCCAGGCCAGGAAGACCTCGAGACCGTCGCGACCGGGGCGATGGCCGCCGCCGCCGGTGGCTTCACCGCCGTCTGCGCCATGCCCAACACCGATCCGGTGCTGGACAACCAGGGAGCCATCGGGTTCGTCATCAGCCAGGCCCAGAAGGCGGGGAAGGCCCGGGTTTACCCGATCGGCACCATCTCCCTCGGCCAGAAGGGGGAGCAGTTGGCCGAGATGGGCGAGTTGATCGGCGCCGGCGCGGTGGCGGTGAGCGACGACGGCAAGCCGGTGATGTCGAGCCACCTGATGCGGACCGCGCTGGAGTACGCCAAGACCTTCGGCATTCCGGTGGCCGATCACTGCGAGGACATGAGTCTCGCCCGGGGCGGCGCGATGCACGAAGGCATCGTCTCTACCCGCCTGGGGCTCAAGGGGATACCCGCCGCCGCCGAAGAGATCATGGTGGCGCGGGACATCATCCTCGCCGACCTCACCGGCGGCCACGTACACCTCTGTCACATGTCGACCCGCGGCTCGGTGTCCCTCATCCGCCGGGCGAAGGACCTGGGCCTCAACGTCACCGCCGAGGCGACGCCCCATCATTTCACGCTGACCCACGAAGCGTGCGAGGGCTACAACACCAACGCCAAGATGAACCCGCCGCTACGCGAGGATCCCGACCGGGAGGCCATCCGGCAGGGCATCAAGGACGGCACCATCGACGTGATCGCCACCGATCACGCACCCCACCACTATGACGCCAAGGAGCGCGAGTTCGACGATGCGCCCAACGGCATCCTGGGTCTCGAGACGGCCTTCGGGCTGGCGGTGACCGAGCTGGTCCTGCCCGGCCTGATCACCCTCCCCGAGCTGCTGTACCGGATGAGCACCCACCCGGCCCGGATCTTCAACCTGCCGGGTGGCACGCTGGCCGTGGGCGCGCCGGCCGATCTCGTGGTGCTGGACCCCGCCGCCCGCTGGACGGTGGACCCGTCCACCTTCTATTCCAAGAGCCGGAACACCCCCTTTACCGGCCGGACCCTAACAGGCCGGGCCGACCTGACCGTTGTCCGGGGGCGGGTGGTCTACGACCGGCTTTCGTAACGCCACTGGTGGGTTAGATTTGCCCTGTAATCAGGTCACCGCTCCGCCAACTCGAGCTGCCCGGGCCGAGAGGGATTTCCGGACATGTCCAAGTCAACTCCTCAGACCAACCCGATCGAGCGCCTGCTGCAGGAGCGAGCCCAGTTCGTCAGCTGGCTGACCCGGCTCAACTCCGCCGAAGGTGTCCCGACCGTTCCCGAGGGCGTCCGCTCCCGGGTGCGGGCCGACTACGAACGGCGGCTCGAGTCGGTCCTCACCGAGTTGCGGAGCCACACCTCCTCGCTGGAAGAGCAGGTGGCCGGGCTGAACGCCCGTCTGTCCGAGCTGTCCTCCCGGGAAGCCGAGCTCAAGGAGCAGCTTGCCGAGGCGGAAGTCCGCCATGTGGTGGGGGAATATGACGACTCGAAGTGGGAGGGCATCCGGGCCGAGCTCACCAAGGTGATCCTCCAGGTCCGGGAGGAGCTGACCAATGCCGGCGGGGAAGTGGCTCGGCTCAACGACGTACTGGGGACCATTCGGGCGCCGGTCCGGCCGGAGCCGTCCCCCGAGCCAGTGCCACCCCCACCGCTCCCGTCACTCGGCCACTCGGCCCCCCGTCCAGCGCTGTCGGGCTCGGGGCCCCGCGCCGCGGTGATGCCGGAAATGATCCCCCTGGCCCCCGAGCCGCCTGAACCGGCGGCGCCGCCTCCGCCCCCGGTGGAACCGGCCCGGCCAGCCGCCGCCGCTCCCACGGGCCCAGTGGGTGGCACCGAACTCCCATTCCGGGCGGTGACGCCCAAACCGGCTCCGACCAAGCCCACGCCAGCGCCGGCGCCAAGGAAGGATGACGCACCAGGACGGACGCTCTGGTTCCCATCCGGGAAGCCCAACGATCAGGGCGGGGGCAAGCTCGACGAACTGGCGTTCCTCAAGTCGGTGACCGGTGACGAGGCGGCTGCAGCGGCCTTGCCCCCCGTGCCGGCGCCTCAGCCCCCCGCGCCCGCTGCGCCACCCCCGCCGGCTCCCAAGGCCCGATCCAGCGGCGGCTTCACCAAGCCCGCCACGATCGAAGCGGCGCCCGAGCCGGTCAAGGCGTCGCCCGCCGATAAGGACCGGTCCTCGGGACAGAAGACTCTCAAGTGCGCCGAATGCGGCACGCTCAACCGGCCAACGGAGTGGTACTGCGAACGGTGCGGGGCGGAGCTGGCGGCGTTGTAGGGGGGCGGTCAGGCGGTCAGGCGGTCAGGCGGTCGGACGGTCAGGCGGTCGGACCTATGGTGCAAACGAAACCCTCCGGTGAGCTTCACCGGAGGGTTTCGTTACATTAGTTCCCGACCGTCCAACCGTCCGAAGCTCCGACTACTTCTTCCCCGCCACCATCTTGGCGAGCCGGCTCTTGGCTCGGCTGGCGGTGTTGCGGTGGATCAGGTTCTTCCGTCCGGCCCGGTCCAGCAGGCGGCTGGCCTCGACGTAGGCCGCCTGGGCGTCCTTGGCGGACGCGGCGGTGCGGACCTTCTTGAGCGCGGTGCGGAGCTGGCTGCGGGTGGCGCGGTTACGCGCATTCGCGGCGCGGGACTTCCGCATCGCCTTCTTGGCGGACTTGAGACGCGGCACGGACAACCTCGAGAAAGTGTGCTTCGGGGCCGCTCGGGCCCGGAGTTGAGAGCCCAAAATACTAGAGGGAGGCCCTCACAAGGTCAAGCTCCAGATGGGTTTTCCTTCCCTGAGCCTGCCGTTAGATTGCGCCGCCAATTGCTGGAGCGGTGATTCCTGAGCGACTTCATTCTGGCCCTGCCGATCCTCCTGTTCTCGCTGGTGGCGCATGAATATGCCCACGCGCGGACCGCCCTCGGGCAGGGGGACGATACCGGCTACGCGCTGGGCCGGGTCACGCTCAACCCGCTGCCCCATATCGATCCCTGGATGACGCTGCTGCTGCCCGCTCTCCTGTGGTACATGAGCCATGGCAGCTTCATGTTCGGCAGCGCTCGGCCGGTGCCGGTGACGCCCCGCAAGTTCCGGCATTTCGTCCGTGGCGACCTGATCGTCTCCTCGGCGGGTGTCACCGCCAATCTGGTCCTGGCCCTCGCCTGCGCCCTGGTATTCATGGGGTTCGGCGCCCTCGCATCCTTCGTGCCCGTTGCCGGTGACGGGCTCGCCATCCTGCAGCGCATGATGCTGCTCGGGATCAGGCTCAATCTCATTCTCGCGGTGTTCAACCTGATTCCGATTCCTCCGCTCGATGGCTCCCATCTCCTGTATCACGCGCTGCCTCCCGCGGCCGGCGCGCGCTACCGGTCGATCGGCCAGTTCGGATTCATCCCGCTCTTCCTGCTCCTGATGTTCCTGCCCGGCGTCTTCAACCTCCTGATGACCCCGGCGAGTTGGGGCTTCAGCTGGCTCTATCACGCGGTGTCCCCCTTCGGCATCGGGGACCTCTGGGACTTCACCCGCGGATGACGTCTCCCTCCGCGTCGACCTCCGCCCTCGGCGCCGAGCCGGGTTTCGTCGTCAAGCTCGACGCTTTCTCGGGTCCGCTCGACCTGCTGCTGCACCTGCTGCGGGAAGAGCAGATCGACATCGCCGACATTCCCATCGCCCGGATCGCGGACCAGTTCCTGCACGCGATTCACGACCTGGGTCTCAACCAGGCGGCCGACTATCTCGAGATGGCGGGCCGGCTGGTGCGTCTCAAGGCCCAGATGCTGCTCCCCCGGCGCGAGGGTGAGGAGGGCTGGGAAGACCCCCGGCACGAGCTGGTGCGCCGGCTCCTCGAATACCAGCTGGTGCGCGAGGTGGCAGGGTGGCTCGAACGGGCCGCCGAGCGCCGGGCCGATCAGTATCCCCGGGGCTACCTCCCGCCGCCTCCCGAAATGCCGCCGCCACCGCTCACGCTCGATCTGCTGGACCTGCTCACGGCGGTCGAAAAGGTCATCTCCGAGATTCCCTCCCCGGTGCTCCACCGGGTGGTGCCGCGCCCCCTCGATACCGAGGGCGCCACCCGCCGGCTGGAAGCGATGCTGGCCGAACGGGAGGAGTTCACCTGGCTCGAGGCGCTCGGTCCCCGGCCCACGATCGTCGAGGTCCTCTCGACCTTGCTGGCGCTGCTCGAGCTGGCCAAGCGCGGGCTGCTGCGTCTGGCCCAGTCGGAGGCCTTTGGCTCGTTCGTGATCCGGCGCGACACGCCCCGGTTCGACGCGCCGACGCCGATCGAAGCCGACCCGTCCGCACCGGTGCTTCCGGACGCTTCGCGCCCGGCCCCCGCTCTCCCGGATTCCGCCCATGACACCGCTCGCCCAGCTGATTGAGGCCGCCCTCTTCGCGGCCAACCGCCCGATCACGCTCGAGGAGCTTCAGACCCTGGAGCCCGAGTCGGCCCTGGCGGACGTCCGCACCGCGCTCGAGGAGCTCCGGGAGCACTACGACTTCGACGGACACGCGGTGGAGGTGGTGGAGCTGGCGGGAGGCTACCAGATCCTGACCCGACGCGCCTTCGCCGAGGCGATCGAGCGGGCTCAGATCGCGGTCCGCACCCCCCGGCTCACCGCCGCGGGGATGGAAACCCTGGCGGTCATCGCTTATCGCCAGCCGGTGGGCCGGGCGGAGATCGAAGAGATTCGGGGCGTGTCGGCCGGCGGCGTGCTCCGGAGCCTGCAGGAGCGGGGACTGATCGAGGTCGTCGGGCGAAGCGAGGGCATGGGCCGGCCTCTTCTCTACGGCACCACGCCGCTGCTGCTCGAGCTGCTGGGGCTCCGCGACCTGGGCGAGCTGCCCCGGACCGAGGAATTCAGCGTGGCCCTCCACACGCACAAGCCCGAGACCGCCGACAGCAACGATGCCGCCGCCTCGGTCCCGGCCGAATCATGAGTGAAATGCGGCTGCAGCGGGCCCTCGCCCGGGCTGGGATCGCGAGTCGCCGGGCCGCCGAGGAGCTGATCGAGGCCGGGCGGGTCCGGGTCGACGGCAAGCCCGCCACACTCGGAATGAAGGTCGATCCCGACCGGCAGCGGATCACCGTCTCCGGTAAGCCGATTCCCCGGGTCGAGCGCCGCTGGCTTGCCTTCCACAAACCGCTCGGCGTGGTGACGACCGCGAGCGACGAGGAGGGCCGCCGCACCGTCTTCGACTTCATCAAGGAGCCGTCGGGGCTGGCCTACGTCGGGCGGCTCGATGTGATGACCACCGGCCTCCTCCTCCTTACCAGCGACGGCGACGCGATCCACCGCCTCACGCATCCCAAGTACAAGATCCCGCGGAGCTACGTGGCGCTGGTCCACGGGCGACCGACGGCCGAGCTGGCCCAGGCGGTGAAGCAGCGGGTGGTGATCGACGGGGTGCCGGTGATCCCGACCGCCACCCGGGTGCGGGCCGGCAAGGAGGGACGCAGCCTCCTCGATGTGACACTCACCGAGGGGCGGAACCGTATCGTGCGCCGCTGGGCGGAGGCAATGGGGGTCAAGGTCGAACGGCTGGCCCGCTTGTCCTACGGCCCGGTCCGTCTCCTCGACCTCCCGGTGGGGAAGTCGAGGCCGCTGACGCCGGCCGAAGAGCGGGCCCTCTACAAGGCCATCGGGCTGGATCCCCTTCATGACCAGGCCGGCGCACGGTAAGTGTGCTGGCTCACTGAGGTTACCGGCCTGGATGGTGCTATCTTCCAGTAGTTCCGAGTGCCGGGCTGACGGGCGCCGAGCCCTCAAGTCGGCCTGCCACATCGATCGGGGCCGGAGCAGACCGGGAACTCGGAACTCACACGTCCTGACCTTCGCCAGCACCAACCTCAATCCAGGCCCATGACCGCCCGCCCCATTCCCTCTTCTCGCACGGTCGACAGCGGACCGGTGCAGCAAGTGGTCCAGGAAGTCGGCAAGCGCATCGTCGGGCAGGAGACCATGGTCGAGCGGCTGCTCATCGGCCTGCTCTCCGGGGGGCACATATTGCTCGAAGGGGTGCCCGGCCTCGCCAAGACGCTGGCGGTGAAGACCCTGGCCGAGATCGTCGAGCTGAGCTTCTCCCGGATCCAGTTTACTCCCGATCTGCTCCCCGCCGATCTGATCGGCACGATGGTCTTCGATCCCAAGAGCCAGGAATTCAAGGTGAAGCAGGGCCCGATCTTCGCCCAGCTGATCTTGGCGGACGAGATCAACCGGGCCCCGGCCAAGGTGCAGGCGGCGCTGCTTGAGGCGATGCAGGAGAAGCAGGTGACGATCGGGGGGACCAGCTTCGGGCTGGAGGAGCCGTTCCTGGTGCTCGCGACCCAGAACCCGATCGAGAACGAGGGGACCTATCCGCTCCCCGAGGCCCAGCTCGACCGCTTCATGTTGAAGGTGCGAGTGGGCTACCCGACTCGGGATCAGGAAAAGGAAGTGTTGCTCCGCCGGAGCGGGCTGGCGGAGGCGCCGGTGCGCCAGATGCTCGACCCCACCACGATCCTGGCCCTGCGGGAGACCATCTCGGCCACCTATCTGGACCAGAAGGTGGTCGACTACATCGTCGACCTGGTCCGGGCCACCCGCGATCCGTCGGTGGTGGGGCTCCAGAATCTCAAGCCGCTGGTCGCCTTCGGCGCGTCCCCCCGGGCCTCGATCGCTCTGGCCCAGGCGGCCAAGGCCCACGCCTATCTCCGGGGCCGCGGATACGTGATACCCGAAGATGTCCGCGCGATGGCGTTGGACGTGCTGCGCCACCGAGTGCTGCTCACCTTCGAGGCGGAGGCCGAGGAGATCGACGCCGACCAGGTGGTGACGAGGATTCTGGATGCGGTGCCGGTTCCGTAGGGCCGTTGGGCCGTTGGCTACTGCATGAATGACCAGCACATCGTGAGCTGTCACGCACCGGAACCGCTAAAGGCCAAAGGCTAACGGCTAACGGCCTCTTTCAATGCCCCCCATCTCTCCCGACATCCTCAAGCAGGTCAAAGGCATCGAGCTCCGCTCGCGGGGGCTGGTCACGGCCCTCTTCGGTGGCGAGTATCGCTCGGTTTTCCGGGGGCAGGGCATGGAGTTCGCCGAAGTGCGGCAGTACGAGCACGGCGACGATTTCCGGGCCATCGACTGGAACGTCTCGGCCCGCCTGGGGCATCCGTACATCAAGACCTTCGTGGAAGAGCGCGAGCTCACCCTCATGCTCATCGTCGACCAGTCGGGATCGACCCACTTCGGCGTGCCCCGCACCAAGTCGGCGATGGCGGTGGAGGTGGCGTCGGTGCTGGCCCTGGCCGCGGCCAGCACCAACGATCGGGTCGGGGCGCTGCTCTTCGCCGAAAAGGTCGAGCGGGTCATTCCTCCCGGGAAGGGCCGTCGCCACGCCTTGCGGGTGATCCGCGACCTGGTGGCGTTCAAGCCCGCGGGGCGGCGGACCAATCTGGCCGCCGCGCTGCAGTATGCCACCGGGCTGCTGCATCACCGGAGCATCGTTGTGGTCCTCTCGGATTTCCTGGCGGAGGGTTGGGGTCAGCCGCTCCGGCAGCTGGCGGTACGGCACGACGTGGTCGCCATCGCGGTGGAAGATCCCCGTGAGACCACGCTGCCGGATGCCGGCTGGATCGAGCTCGAGGATGCCGAGACCGGCACCCGGCGCACGGTGGACACCGGCGACCGGGCGGTCCGCGGCCGACTGCGGGCCCTGGCCGAACGGCGGCGGGAGGAGCGCAGCCGGTCCTTCGCCGCTGCCGGGGTCGACCATGTGGCGCTCGACACCGGGCAGGACTACGCCCCGGTGCTCCGGCGTGCCTTTGCCTTGCGGGCCAGGCGGATCAGCCGGTGACCGTGCTGTCGTTCTTCCTCCTGCTGCAGCAGGCCGCCCCGGCGGCCCTCACCGTGGGTGACACCATCTGGCTCGAGCGGGTGGTAGAAACCCCCTCCGGCGCCGAAGTACGCGCGGCCCAATGGACCCCGGCGGAGCCGATGGGTCTGCTGGGCCACCCGCTGGTGCGCCGGGAGGGGACCAGCACCATCGTCTCCTATCCCGCCGTGGCCTGGCACGCGGGGCGGCTCCAGGTGGAAGTCCCCGGCCCGATCGTGATCCGGTCGGACGGGACCACCGACTCGCTGCCGTCGGAATCGCACACGCTGGTAGTGGCGTCGGTCCTGCCCGACAGTGTGCCGGCCGAAAAGCTGCCGGTGCAGCCGGAGGCGGGCATCGTCGTGGAGCGGGTGACGACGCCCTATCCGGTGCTGGCGGCGATCCTCATCGCTTCGCTTCTCTTCGCCCCTCTGGCCTGGTGGTGGATCCGGCCCGGGCCGCCGATGCCCGCTTTCGCCCCCGCTGGCGGTACCACCGCGCCCCCCTTGGGCGAATGGAGCGAGGCGGGAGAGCGTCGGGCCGTCGCGGCGGTCGCGGCGAGGGACCTGCGGACCGCGATGCTGAGTCATCTGCCGGGCATGCCACAGGGATTGGTCGCGAGTCGGCTGATGCGGGTGGTGGCCGAGCAGCGTCCTGCCTGGCCGGTGGCGGAGCTGGACCGGGTCCTGGGGGCGCTGGAGTCGGTGCAGTACGCTGCCGCGCCCGGGGAGGACGTGCTGGTCCTGGCGGAGCGGGCCGCGGGGTTGTGCCGGCAGATCGAGGCGACTCCTACGCGGACCCCGTCCCCGGTATGAGTCTCGCCCGACCCTGGCTCCTGCTGCTGCTGCTCCTGCCGCTGGCCTGGTGGTGGTGGCGGCGAAACCGGCGAACCCCGGCGACCCAGTACAGCGACCTTCGACTCATCAACCTGGTCAAGGAAGCCGACTGGCTCGCCCGGGTGCCGCTCGCATGCCGTCTGCTCGCGTTCACCGCCTGGGTCATTGCCGCGGCGGGTCCCCGGCTCGGCGGCGCCCAGGTCGAAATGAAGAAGGAGGGGATCGCGATCGTGATCGCGGTCGACATTTCGAGCTCGATGCTGGCGGAGGACTTTTCCCCCAGCAACCGCATGGAAGTCGCCAAGCAGCAGGCGACCGCGTTCATCAAGGGGCGGAGCGCCGACCGCATCGGTGTGGTGGCCTTCGCCGGCGAAGCCCTGACCCAGGTGCCGATCACCGTCGACTACCCGGTGCTGGAGCAGGCGGTCGCCTCGCTCCGGATCGGCATGCTGGAGGATGGCACCGCGATCGGCACCGGGCTCGCCACCTCGGTCAACCGGCTGCGTGAGGCGCCGGGCAAGTCGAAGGTGATTCTCCTCCTCACCGATGGCGAGAACAACCGCGGCACGGTCGACCCCCGGACCGCCGCCGCGGCCGCCGCGGCCCTCGGCATCCGGGTGTATACCATCGGGGTGGGGACCGAGGGCGAGGCTCCGGTGCCTACCGGCCGGGGGCTCTCCGGCTTCCGCTACGAGATGCTGCCGGTCCGGATCGACGAGCCTCTCCTCCGCGACATCGCCGCCACCACCGGGGGCCGCTACTTCCGCGCCAAGGACAGCGAGGCCCTCGCCCGGATCTTCCAGCAGATCGACGGGCTGGAGAAGACGCCGATCCAGGTCACCCGCTACGTCAAGTACGATGAGATCGCCAAGCCGTTGGTCCTGGCGGGGCTCCTCCTGCTTGGGCTGGAGCTGCTGCTGGGAGCAACGCTGGTGGTGCGGACCCCATGACCTTCGACTCTCCAGCCCTGCTCGCCCTGGCGCCGCTCTTCGGGGCGGGGGTCGGGGCGGTGGCCCTGCTGGCCCGGCGCCGGCGGATTCTCCGGGCGGCGGCCTGGTCTCGGGAGCTGGAGCAGCGGGCCCGATCCGGCGGACGTTGGTCCCCGGTGATGCTGGCCGTCGCGGCGCTGGCCGCCGCGATCGGGCTCGCCGGGCCCCGCGGCGGCCGGACCACCGTGAAGACCGAGACCCAGTCGTTGAGCGTGGTCTTTGCCGTCGACATCAGCCGCTCGATGCTGGCCGAGGATACGAAGCCCAACCGGCTGGGGCAGGCGTCGCGGGAAGCCCGCCGACTGGTGCAGGATCTCGGACACGATCGGCTGGGCCTGATCGCCTTCGCCGGGCGGAGCTACATCCTGAGCCCGCTTACGCTGGACGGGGGCGCCATCAATCTCTTCCTCGACGCCCTCTCCCCGGAGCTCGCCAGCCAGGGCGGCACCGGTCTCGCCTCGGCGCTCGCGCAGGGGGCCGAGCTGCTCAACGCCTCGCGCGAGGCGGGCGACCGGGTGCTGGTGGTCTTCACCGACGGGGAAACTCACGATTCCCTGGCCGAGGTGCTGGCCCAGGCCCGGGCCCTCAAGGAACAACAGATCCGACTGGTGCTGGTCTCGGAAGGGGGCCCCAAGGGGGTGCCGATTCCGATCCGCGACAGCGCCGGCACCCTCACCGAGTACAAGACCGACGGGTCCGGCCAGCCGATCGAGACCCGCCGCCGCGACGACGTTCTCCAGAAGGTGGCCGACGCGGGGGAGGGGGCGCTGGTGCCCGCCGAGCTTCCCGACCAGGCCGGCGCGGTCCGCGACCTGCTGGCCGCCTTCCAGCGGTCTCCGATCTCTTCGTCCTCCACCCAGGACCTGCTGCCGCTGGTGTGGATCCCGGCGCTGCTCGCGGCGCTGCTGCTGGGTCTTCAGACGGCGACGCGCAAGACCGCGGCCCTGGTGGGAATGGCGCTGGTTTGTCTTGGCTCCGACGCCGCGGCGCAGCGGCCCGCGCCCGGGACCCAGGACTTCGCGGCGGGGCGGGTAAAGGCCGCCGCCCGGGTGATGACCGGGCGCCTCAGCGACCGGGCCAGCGATACCGCCTGGTACAACGCCGGCACCGCCCAGTTGGCCGCCGGCGACTACGCCCGGGCCCGGGCCAGTCTGGCCCGCGCCGCGCAGTCGCTCGATCCTGACCTCCGGTATCGGGCACTCTACAACGCCGGGGTCGCCGCGCTCAAGCAGATCGCGGCTGACACCGCCGGGCGCGACTCGCTGCTGACCGAAGCCTCGCTCAATCTGCGCGACGCCCTGAGCCTGGCGCCCTCGAGCGCTCGCGCGAAGTGGAATCTCGAGCTGGCCGAGCGGCGGAAGCCGCCGCCGACCGGCGGTGGCAACAAGAACCAGCAGCCACCGCCCCCCTCCGGCCGACAGCCTCCGCCCGATCCCGGTCGCGCGCAGACGCCGCCGCGTGAGGGGAGGCCCAACCTGAGCCAGGCGCAGGCCGAGCAGATTCTCAATTCGGTCGACCGGGAGGAGCGCGATACCCGCAACCGCCGGCTCGGCAAGCAGCGCGCGACCATGAGCGGAGTGAAGGACTGGTGATCGCCGCCGCGCTGCTGGGCCTGGCGCTGCTGCAACAGGGCCGGGGGCCATCGCTGATGGTCGCGGTCGACCGCGACCGGGTGGCGCCGGGCGAGGTGATCGTGTTCACCGTACGGGTAACCAGCGACAATCCCGATCCCATCCGGGTGGAGCTGCCCTCGCTGGGCGGCTTCGAGCTGGAGTCGCGCTCCGAGCGCACCGACGTGACCGCCGGGGCGCGGGGGGGACGGACCACGGTGATCGAGTTCCACCTCCGGGCCAATACCCCGGGGGAGTGGCGGCTGGGTCCGGTCACGGTGCGGCAGGGCATTGCCAGCGATCGCTCCGATCCGGTGACGGTGCGCATCGAAGGCGGGGCCCCGGCGCCGGTCACGGCCAGTCTCAGTCCCCGCCTCGCCCGACTGGTGCAGCGGGCTCCCCCTCCCGATGTGCTGGGGCAGGCGGGGATCACCGTGGCGCTCAGCGACGCCACCGTGGTCGTCGGCGAACAGGTGGATGTCGTGACCATCGCCTGGTTCGACCGGGAGGTGCGCCAGCAGCTCCGGCGCGCGCCCACCGTCGAGTCTCCCCGACTGGAAGGGGTCTGGAGCTACCCCCAGCCGGTCCCGGGGGGGATTGCGGCGAGCCGGCAGGTGGGCGGCCGCTGGTACGACCTCTTCGTCTTGCACCAGGTGGCGTTTCCCCTGACCCCGGGCAGGGTCGCGGTCTCACCGGCCCGGCTCCAGTACAGCGTGCCGCTCGCTTTCCAGTTCTTCAGTCAGGAGGAGCGGTACAAGTTGGAGACCGAGCCCACCAGCTTCACGGTGCGGGCCCTGCCCGATGCGGGTCGACAACCCGACTTTGCCGGCGCGGTGGGCCGGGGTATCACCGTCCAGCAGACGATCACCCCAGGCAGCGGTCGCCAGGGCGAGGCCTTCAGCGCCGAGCTGGTGGTGCGGGGTGAGGGCAACGTGGCGCTGTGGCCCAAGCCCGACCTGCCCTGGCCCCGGGGGCTCCGGGTCTACCCCGAGGCGGCCGACGAGAAGGTGGAGCTGAAAGAGGGTCGGCTCGGCGGGGCCAAGACCTTCCGCTTCCTGGTCCTGGCCGATTCGGCCGGGACGCTGGGCCTGCCGCCGCTCCGCTACTCCTACTACGACCCCACCAGCGGCACCTACGAAAGCGCCACCGCACCGGGCGTGAGCTTCGTCGTGGCCCCGCGGGGCGAGGGCGGGGGGTCACGGGCCGAGCCGCCGCCGATTCGGCTCGATACCCGTCGGCCGCTGGCCCGGTCGCTGCGCGACAGGCTACCCGAATGGGCCTGGTGGGCGTTGCTGCTCGTACCGGTGGCGGGGCTCGCCATCCAACGGCGGCCCAAGCGGGCCGCGCCTCCGGCGGCGGTGCGGAGCGATCCGGGGGGCTCGCTTGCGGGCGCTGAGCGGCGGCTCGACGCGGCGCTCCGGGTGCTGGTCCCCTCGCTGGCGGAGCGGGACGACGGCAATCTGGCCCGGGCCCTCCGGCGCGCCGGACTGGAGCCGGCCACCGCCGAGGAGCTGGCGCGACTGCGGGACAAGCTCCGGGCCGCCCGCTTCGCGCCCGACGGCAGCACCGCCACCCAGGCGCTGATCCGGGAAGTCGATACCGCGGTGAGCGGCCTGGGCGGGTCGGGGAACCCGGGCCAGCGTCGCTGGCGCCGCCGGGTGGGCTTGGGCGTGGTCCTGCTGCTCGCCTCCTCGCCGCTGCCAAGCCAGACCCAGGCGCCGGCCGAACAGTTGTATGAAGCGGGGGCCTATCGCGCCGCGGCAGTGGCCTTCCGGCGGCTGGCCGAACTGGAATCCGAGGTTCCCTCCCGCTGGCTCAACCTGGGCGATGCGGCCTATCGGGCCGGCCTCGATGCCCAGGCCCTGGCAGCCTGGACCCGGGCTGCGCGCCTGGCGCCGCGCGATCCGGGGATTCAGCGGGCCCTGCTCCTCCTGCCGCCGGCCGACGCTGCGGCTGCCCGGTGGCTCTGGGTCGCACCTTTCACCCCAGAGGAGCTGTGGCTGGTCGGGGCGGTGGTCTGGCTGGCGGGCTGGGCCGGCGTCCTCTGGGGTCGCCAGTTCCGGGGCCGCTGGACGGTGCTCCTGGCCGGGGCGGTGGTCCTGTTCGGCTTGAGCGCTGGGCTCACGCACTGGTATCGGCAGCCGGTGGCCGTGGCCGCGACCAATGCCTCGCTCCGCCGGTCGCCCCATGAACTCGCTCCGGCAGTGGGCGAAGTGCCCGCGCTCGGCGCGGTGCGGGTGGAGCTGGTCCGCGGCACGTGGTACCGCGTTGCCGGCACCGGGGGGCAGGAGGGGTGGATGCGCTCCGACGATCTCGAACGGCTGACCCTTCCCTGAGACTATCTTTGGCGCCATGCCCCGGCGCATCGCCATCCTTCCCGATGTAGTGGCCGACCAGATCGCCGCCGGCGAAGTGGTCGAGCGTCCGGCGTCGGCGGTGAAGGAACTGGTGGAGAACGCCATCGATGCCGGGGCCACCCGGGTCCGGATCGCGGTGGAGCAGGGCGGCAAGACCCTCATCGAGGTGAGCGACGACGGCTCTGGCATGGGCCGGGAGGATGCGGTCCTGGCCCTCGACCGTCACGCCACCAGCAAGATCCGCAGTGCCGCCGACCTCGTGGGGGTGAAGAGTTTCGGCTTCCGGGGCGAGGCCCTGCCCGCGATCGCTTCGGTGTCGCGGCTGCTGATCTCCACCTCCGAAGGCGATGCGGAAGGCACCGAAGTGGAGGTGAACGGGGGGCGGGTGGAGCGGGTGGCAACGGTGGCCCGCCAGCGCGGCACCACGGTCACGGTCCGCAGTCTCTTCTTCAATACGCCGGCCCGTCGCAAGTTCCTCCGCTCCGCCTCGTCCGAAGCGCGCGCCACCTACGAAGCCGTCGCCACCCTGGCGCTGGCCCATCCGGCGGTCGGCTTCGAATTGAGCCTCGATGGTCGGTCGCGGCTGGTGACCACTGCCGGGCAGTCGCTGGGCGATCGGCTCGAGGCGGTCTGGGGCGCCGATCTCGCGCGGACCCTGGTGCCGGTGCGGCATGCCGTGGGCGGGTTCCAGGTCCTGGGGTTCATCCAGCGCCCCTCGAACGCCCAGCCGACCGGCCGGCGGACGCAGCTCTTCGTCAACGGCCGCCCCTTCCGCGACCCCTTCCTGGTCCGCGCCGCCGAGGCGGGGTATCGCTCGGCGATTCACCCCGGCGACCGCCCCTCGCTCTTCCTGCAGCTCGAGACCGCCAACGAGGATGTCGACGTCAACGTCCATCCCGCCAAACTGGAAGTGCGCTTCCGGGACCGGCTCGGTGCCGAGCGGGCGGTCGAGGAAGCGGTGCGGGAGGCGCTGGCGAAGATCGGCGCCGGAGCGGTGGTGTCCGCGCCGGAGACGGGCGCGCCGGGTTCCGAGTTCCGAGTTCCGGGTTTCCCTGCCGGGACCCTCGATCCCGGCATGCTGCTCTTCGCTCCTGCGGAAGAGCCGCAGGCCGATGCCGATCCACCCGGAACCCGGAACTCGGACCTCGGAACCGCCTTCCCCCCCATCCTCCAGGCCTACGACACCTACCTGGTCTACGAAGGCCCGGAGGGTCTGGTCTTCGTCGACCAGCACTCGGCGCACGAGCGGGTGCTCTACGAGACCGTGATGCGGCAGCTCGAGGGCGGGGAGCCGCAGGGCCAGCGGCTGCTGCTGCCTTCGACCATCGAGTTGACCGACGAGGAACTGGACGCGGTCGAAGCCCACCGGGACGTGCTGCTCCGAATCGGCTTCGAGGTGGCGCCTTTCGGCGGGCGCACGGTGGCGCTCCACTCGGTCCCCTCCCCGCACCCCCGATTCGACGCCGATCGCTGCTTCCGCGAGATGGTGGCCGACCTCGCCCGCGGCCGCTTCGGCGGCTGGGCCAATCGACTGGAGCGCTTCGCCGCCACGTACGCCTGTCGGGCCGCGGTCAAAGCGGGCGAGCCTCTGGCCGAGACCGAACGACAGGTGCTCCTGAGCCGGCTCTTTGCCTGCACGCTGCCACCCCACGACGTGCACGGGCGCAGCACGATCGTGCAACTGCCGCGTGAGGAGCTGGAGCGTCGGTTTGGCCGGCGTTAGGACCCCGGTCATCGTCGGTCCCACCGGGATCGGCAAGACCGCCGTCGCCCACGCCCTCGCGGCCTGGTGGCCCCTCGAAGTCATCTCGGCCGACTCCCGCCAGATCTACCAGCGGCTCGACGTCGGCACCGCCAAGCCGCCCCGGCGCTGGCTGGCCGCCGTGCCGCATCACGGCCTCGATCTGATCCGCCCGGGGGAGCGCTACAGTGCCGGGCGGTTCGGCCGGCAGGCACCGGGGTGGATCGACGAGGTCAGGAGCCGGGGGAAGCTGCCGGTGGTGGTGGGCGGCACCGGACTGTACGTGAAGACGTTGACCGACGGCCTCTTCGCCGAGCCGCCGCTCGATCCCGGGCGCCGCACCGAGCTCGAACGGTGGACCGCCACGCTGGAACCGGTCGACCTGGTACGCTGGGCCGCGCGGCTGGACCCCGGATTCAAGGGCGGGGGACGCCAGCGCGCCGCCCGCGCGGTCGAAGTCGCCCTCCTGACCGGCAAACCCCTCAGCTACTGGCAGGCCGCCGCCCGAAGCCAGGGGGCCATCGAGCCCTGGTACGTGGTGCTCACCGCCCCCCGCCCGGTGCTGCACCAGCGGATCCTGGTCCGGGCTGAGGAGATGGTTCGTCAGGGGATGATCGAGGAGGTCGCGGCGCTGCTGGCCGATGGCGTCCCGGCCGGCGCTCCCGGGCTGGATGCCATCGGCCCCCGCGAGGCGGTGGAGTACCTGCACGGGCAGAGAACCCGCGAGAGCGTGGCCGAAGCGGTGGCGGTGGCCAGTCGCCAGTACGCCAAACGGCAGGAGACCTGGTTCCGGCATCAGCTCGAGGGCGAAGTCCTGACGCTCGACGCCACCCGACCGGCGGTGGAGGTCGCCGCGGTGATCGCGGAACAATGGCGGAGGGTCAGCGGCTAGGGGGTGGAAGTTCGGGGGCCGCGACCGATCAACCGCACGCCAGGACCCCCGGCCCCTAGCCGCTGGCCCCGGTCCGGTTCTACCTTCCCGGCCCATGACCGACCTTCGCACCGAGCTTTCCAACGCGGCCCAGTCGGGCGATACCGATCGGCTCAAGGCGCTGCTCGATCACAACCGCTCGTTCGTCTCGATGCCCGACGAACAGGGGTACACCCCGCTCCACTACGCCGCCTACTTCGGGCACCACCACGCGGCCAGCTACCTCCTCTCCATCGGCGCCGACCTGGGCGCCATCTCGCTCGACCCGCTGCGGAGCCTGCCGCTCCACGCCGCCGCCTCGAGCGGCAGCCGGCAGGTCGCCGCTCTGCTGCTCGATGCCGGGGCCGATCCCAACGCCGAGCAGACGGGGCAGTGGACCCCGCTCCATTCGGCGGCCGCGGCCGGTCATGAGGAGATCGTGCGCATGCTGCTGGCACAAGGTGCCGACCCGGCCCGTAGGAGTGCCGCCGGCGCTACCCCCAAGGACCTCGCGGCCGAACGCGGTCACGCCCCCTGTGTCGAGGCCTTGTCATGAGATCCACCGCCAATGGCCCACGGCCAACGGCCAAGGGCCAGTAGCCTATGCGCATCGGCATCACCTGCTATCCCACCTACGGCGGCTCCGGCGCCATCGCGACCGAACTCGGGCTCGCGCTCGCCCGGCGGGGCCACGAAGTCCACTTCATCAGCTACGCCTCGCCCTTCCGCCTGCGGGGCTTCGCCGAACGGGTGTTCTTCCACGAGGTCGACACCACCATCTCGCGCTACCCGCTGTTCGATCACTTCCCGTACACCCTCGCGCTGGCGGCCAAGCAGTACGAGGTGGCCCTGCGGGAAGAGCTGGACGTGCTGCACGTGCACTACGCCATCCCGCACGCCACCACCGCCTGGCTGGCCCGCGAGATGCTCGGCCAGCAGCGGAGCATCAAGGTGATCACCACGCTGCACGGAACCGACATCACCCTGGTGGGCCAGGAAAGCAGCTTTTACCAGATCACCAAGTTCTCGATCGAGAAGTCCGACGAGGTCACCGCGGTCTCGGCCTTCCTGCGGGATGAGACCTATCGCACCTTCGGCTGCGTCAACTGCAACGTCCGGGTGATCCCCAACTTCGTGAACCTCGACGAGTATCGGCCCGATCCCGCCGCCCCCCGGGAAGGGCTCGCGCCGGCGGGGAAGATCGTCACCCACATCTCCAACTTCCGCGAAGTGAAGCGGGTGCGGGACGTGGTGCGGGTCTTTGCCCGGATCCGGAAGGCCATGCCGGCCACCCTCGTCATGGTGGGAGATGGTCCCGAGCGGGGCGACGCCGAGCGCGAGGCCGAACAGCTGGGCGTCTCCGAGAGCGTACGGTTCCTGGGCCGGCTCGATCGGGTCGCCTCGATTCTCCAGTCGAGCGATCTCTTCCTGCTGCCCTCCCAGACCGAGTCGTTCGGGCTGGCGGCGCTCGAGGCGATGGCCTGCGGCGCGCCGGCTGTCGCCAGCCGCACCGGCGGCCTGCCGGAAGTGATCGACGATGGGGTGAGCGGTATCCTGGAGCCGGCCGGCTCGGTCGAGGCGATGGGCCGCCGGTCGATCGACCTCCTGCTCGACCCCAACCGCTACCGGGCGATGCGAGAGGCCGCCGTGGCCAAGGCCCGCGAGTTCTCGGCCGAGACGGTCGTGCCCCAGTACGAAGCGGTGTACCACGAGGCCTTGGCGTGATCGTTCCGGACTATCTCGCCGCCCTGGTCCAGGGCCTGGTCGAAGGTGTCACCGAGTTCCTCCCCATCTCCTCCACCGGTCATCTCATCCTGAGCGGCCACCTGCTCGGGTTCGACGACGAACGGGCCAAGACGTTCGACATCTTCATCCAGCTTGGCGCCATCCTCGCCATCGTCTGGATCTACCGGGTCCGGTTCCTGGAGGTGGCGCGGACCATTTCGCGCGAGCCGGCCAGCCGGCGGTTCGTCACCAACCTGGTCCTGGGATTCCTGCCCGCCGGGGTGCTGGGGCTGCTCCTCCGTCACTGGATCAAGGCCCATCTGTTCACCCCGATCGCGGTGGCGTGGGCCCTCCTCGTCGGCGGGGTGGCGATCCTCCTGCTGGAGCGGTGGCACCGCCAGGACCGGGTGCCCGACGCCCGCGACCTCCCACCGGGGACGGCCTTCGGCATCGGCGTGGCGCAGACACTGGCGCTCTTCCCCGGTGTTTCCCGCTCGGCCGCTACCATTCTTGGCGGGTATGTGCTGGGGCTCTCGCGCACCGCCGCGACCGAGTTCTCCTTCTTCCTCGCCGTCCCGACCCTGGCGGCCGCGGCCGGCTACGACCTTCTCAAGAGCCTGCCCGACCTCTCCACCGCCGATGTCCCGATCTTCGCCCTCGGGTTCGTGGTTGCCTTCGTCTCCGCTTTCATTGTCGTGAAGGCCTTCCTGCGCTACGTGGCCCACCACACCTTCGCGGTGTTCGCCTGGTACCGCATCGCACTGGGTGGGCTGCTCCTCTGGCTGGCCGCACGGGGCACCCTGACTTCCCCCTGAGTCATGTCGGCGACCCTGTATCGCCTGGATTCGGTAACTTCGACCCAGGACCGGCTCGAGGAGCTGGCGGAGCAGGGCGCGCCGGCCGGGACCGCCGTCATGGCCGCGGAGCAGACCGCCGGACGGGGCCGGCGGGGTCGTGCCTGGCATGCGCCCCGGGGCGGCCTCTGGCTCAGCGTCCTCTGCCGGCCAGCGAGCGAGCCCGCCTTCGAGGTCCTGAGCCTTCGAGTAGCACTGCGAGCCGTCGAGGTCGTCGAGCGTCACGCCCCCGAGGTGGCGCTCGAGATCAAGTGGCCCAACGACCTGATGCTCGATGGGAAGAAGCTCGGCGGTATCCTCTGCGAAGCGCATTGGCAGGGCGAGACCGCCTCCTGGGTCTCGGTGGGGATCGGGATCAATCTGACGAATCCGATCCCCCACGACCTTGAGCGCCAGGCGGTGTCGCTCGCCTCGCATACACCGGATGTGACGCCGGCCATGCTGGCGCCGGAGCTCGTGACGTCCATCGTAGCGGCCAGCGCGGTCGATCGCCGGCTCTCCCCCCGGGAAGTGCGGGACTTCACCGACCGGGATTTTCTGGCCGGCCGACAACTGATCGAGCCGGTGGGCGGTCTCGCCGAGGGCATCACCGCCGACGGCCAGCTCCGGGTGAGGCGGAAGGACGGTACCATCGCGACGGTGCGCAGCGGGACCGTGGTGCTGTCGTAGGGCGGTGGCCGCTGGCTGGTGGCCGTGGCGGTTGCGCCCGACCACGGTTTGCTTCAGCTTCCTTCGGCTCCACCGAGTCACACCGACCACCGGCCAACAACCAGCGGCTTACGGCCCCATCCCCGACCAATGCTCCTCACCCTCGACATCGGCAACACCGAAATCACCGTCGGTCTCTTCACCGGAGACCGGCTCGAGGGGCACTGGCGGCTCACCACCAGCCCGGACCGCACCCCGGACGAATGGGGCGTAGCGCTGGGCGCCTTTCTCCTTCACGCCGGCCATTCCCCCAACGCCGTCCGCGCCAGCGTCATCGCTTCGGTCGCTCCCGGGGTGACCCAGAGCCTGGCCGACGGCATTCGCGGCCTGACCGGCGGCGAGGTACGGGTGGTCGATGCCGGCTCGCCCCTCCCAATCCAGCTCGACGTCGACGAGCCCCGGACCGTCGGGGCCGACCGGATCATCAACACCCTCGCCGCGGTCGACCGCTTCCGCGCCGATACCATCGTGGTCGACTTCGGCACCGCCACCACCTTCGACTGCATCACCGCCGATGGCCGCTTCATCGGCGGCGTGATCATGCCAGGACTCCGCACCTCGGCCGATCAGCTCACCCGGCGGGCTGCCAAGCTGCCGGCCACCGAGCTGCAGCCGCCGTCACGCGTCATCGGCCGGCGCACCGAGGAATGCATCCGCGCCGGCGTGCTCTTCGGCACCGCCGACGCGGTCGACGGCATTGTCCGCCGGATCCTGGCCGAATGGCCCACCGGTCGCACCCCTCGGGTCGTGGCCACCGGCGGGCTTGCCGGCATCATCGTGCCGCTCTCGAAGACCATCGAGCTGGTGGACCCGGACCTCACGCTGCACGGGCTCCGCCTCGCGGCGCGTCACCTCGGTATCGCCTGGTGATCCCTGCGTCCGCTGGCGCCACACCCCTCCGGCGCCTCGGCTACCGTCTCTTCGGCCCAGCCTTCGATTACATCCTCCACCTCCGCCCCGCCGAGTGGCCGATCATGGCGGCTCACACCGCGCTGGGGTATTTCCTCGCGGTGGGCCTGCCCGGGGCCCTCCGGGGCGAGCACCTGGGGGCGGCCCTTGCCGGTCTCGTGGTCTGGGTGCTGCTCCTGAACGGGGGGACGCTGGCCATCAACTCGGCTTTCGATCAGGACGAGGGGGACATCGGCTACCTGAAGGCGCCTCCCCGCCCGCCGAAGCACCTGGCCGGGTTCGCCATGGGACTCCTGTTGGCGGGGCAGGGGCTGGCGTTGCTCCTCCCCCGCGCCTACGCCATGGCGTATGGGGCATGCTTCATCATGTCGGTTCTGTATTCGGTCCCTCCGGTACGGCTTAAGGCCGTGGCCGGGCTCGATTGGGTGATCAACATGGTCGGGTTTGGCACCCTGACTCCATTCGCCGGCTACGCCGCCACCGGCCAGCCGATCACGCCGGCGCACACTCTGGTCCTGCTGGCATTCCTGCCCCTCTTCGCCAGTCTCTATCCCCTGACGCAGCTCTACCAATACGAGGAGGACCGCCGCCGCGGCGACCGGACCCTGGCTCTCATCGTCGGGATCCGGGGAAGCCTCCTCCTGGCCCTGGGAGCCGCCGCCATCGCCTTCGGTCTGTTCATCTGGGCGGGG
>CAZXRC010000013.1:0-61350 GCA_964642475.1 uncultured Gemmatimonadaceae bacterium
ACTTGCCGCCAGCGTGGAGCACCGTCAGGGCCACCTCGACCGCGGGCAGCTTCTCGGTGGGATGCATCTCCACCGGGATGCCGCGCCCGTTGTCCTCCACCGAGATCGAGTTGTCCTTGTGGATGGTGACCTTGATGTCGTCGCAGTAGCCGCCCAGGGCCTCGTCGATCGAGTTGTCCACCACCTCGTAGACCAGGTGGTGCAGCCCGTTCTCGGCGGTGGAGCCGATGTACATGCCCGGCCGCTTGCGGACCGCCTCGAGCCCCTTGAGGACCTGAATCGATCCGGCATCGTACTGCTGCCCGCCGTTGCCCGGAGTTTCCTTCGTCATGGTGCCTGTTGGTTTCGTGTGAGAAGTGCTGGGCGGTCGGCCGTTAGCCGTTGGCCGTTGGCTCTTTCGTATTGTTCCCGCGTTCCGTCTCTATCGCGTCGTCGTCGGCCCTGAGTGGAGCGCCTAACGGCTAATGGCCAATGGCCCAACGGCCAACGGCCAATTGCCCTACCCCGCCATCCACCGTATCCCGGTAATCCGCCCCGCCCGGCCCTGGTTGATCCGCGCCAGGATCTGCGGGGTCATCAGCTGCAGCTCCGAGGCCCACGCCGCCGTCGCCACCCGCACCCGCAGCTGGCCATCGGCGCCGACGGACTCCGGCTGGGTGACCTTAGCGATCTGCGGTCCGACCAGCTCGGCCCAGTCCTCCAGCACCCGCACCTGCCCGATCCGCCGCACCAGACCGGCCTTTTTCAGATACGCCTGGATGACCTCGCCCAAGCGGGTTGGCTTGGAGTCTTGTCTCATCGTTCTCCGACCTCAATCCGTCCCTGGGTCACCCGCCAGACCGGCAGGGCCAGTCCCCGCGGCAGCTCGTCCGGACGCGGGGCGGAGATGAAGACCTGCGCCGCCGGGCCCGCGAGGAGCCGGGCCGCCAACCGCTCCTGGCGCTCGCCGTCCAGTTCGGCGAAGACGTCGTCGAGGAGCAGGGCGGGCGCGGCCCCCGCCGAGCGGCCGATGGTCTCGAGTTCCAGCAGCTTGAGCGCGATAGCCGCGCTTCGATGCTGACCGGTGGAGCCGAACGCCCGCAGCGGCCGTCCCCCCAGCCGGAGCTCCAGATCGTCGCGATGCGGCCCGACCGTGGTGGTCCGTCGAGCCGCGTCGCTCGCCGCCGCCCGCGCCAGCCATTCGGGCCAGGCCGCGGGATCGGCCAGCTCCGGCGCCCCGCGATAGCGGAGCTCGGCCTCGGCCGGGTGCTCGCCCAGCGCGCTCAGCGTGGCGGTGAGTGCCGACCCCACCTCGGAAATCCAGGCCACCCGCCGGGACACGACCGGGGCGCCGGCCGCGGCCAGTGGCCCGTCGAAGGCCGCCGCGAGGTCGCTCCGTCCCTGCTTGAGGGCCGCATTGCGCTGCGCCAGCGCCGACCGGTACCGGGTCAGGGCCCGGAGGTAGGCCCGATCCGACAACGCCAGGGTCCGGTCGAGAAAGAGCCGGCGCCCGCTGGAGGGGCCCGAGGCGAGCAGCACGTCGTCCGGAGCGAACACCACCGCCAGCCACGCTCCCGCGGCATCCACCAACCGCTCGGCGGGCGCGCCGTCCAGCTCCTGTCTCCGGCGCCGGCCCGCCACCCGGAACTCCGCCACCACCGTGCGCGGCCGCGCCCCCCGTTCGTACTCGAGGCCGATCCGGAAGCCCGCGTCTCCGAATCGGACCAGCTCCGGGTCCACCGCGGTCCGGAAGGAGCGGAACAGCACCGGGTAGGCGATGGCCTCGAGGAGGCTGGTCTTTCCCTGGCCGTTCGCCCCGAGCACCACCACACCGGCAGGAGGAATCGGGAGGTCGAGATCCGCGAGGTTGCGGAACCCCCGGGTCAAGAGCCGGGTCAGCCGCACTACTGAACCGTGATCTGCCGAGTCGCCGTGTCGCCCCGGTTGCCGGCGCGGTCGGTCCCGAAGACCCGCACCGTGATAGTGGCGCCGCCAAGGCGGTTGGTCGTAATCGGCAGCCCGAAGCGGAACGGCGACCGCGGCCGCACGAAGGGGGAGAACGCCGTCACCCCCCCCTGGGTGATGACATATACGGTGTCGAGCCCGTCGTCATCGCTGGAGGTGCCGTTCACGAACACCGCCGGGCCGGCCGTGACCGTGGTGTCCTGCGACGGCAGGTCGATGCGGGTCACCGGACCCACGGAGTCACCACTGCCCCCGTCCGTGGGGAACGTGGGGCGATCCCGGGTGGCGCAGCCGGCGAGGACCAGCCCCAGCGCCATCAGGGCCGAACGCCGGCCCGGGGAAGGGCTGAAAAACATTCCGAAATTTAGCCGGATCGAGAGCCGAATTGCAGAGGAAAACTACCCTTTGAAGATGGGCGGCCGCTTCTCGAGGAAGGCCTGCATCCCCTCCCGCATGTCGGCGGTGCTCGAGAGGAGGCCAAAGTGGTTGGCCTCGAGCAGGAGGGCCTCATCTCGCGCCATTTCGGCTCCGGCGTCCACTGCCTCGAGGACGCACGCCAACGCCAGCGGGCCCTGAGCCAGCATGCTCCGGAGGAGGGCCTCGGTCTCGGCCAGGAGCCGGTCAGCCGGCACCACCCGGTTCACCAGTCCGATCCGCCAGGCCTCCTGGGCATCGATCATGGAACCGGTGAGGAGCAGTTCCAGCGCCCGGCCCCGGCCGACGAGTCGGGGAAGACGCATGGTGCCGCCGTAGCCCGGGCCGATGCCCAGCTTGACCTCGGGCTGGCCGAACCGGGCCGATTCGCTCGCGATCCGGAGATGACAGGCCATGGCCAGCTCACAGCCGCCGCCCAGACAGAACCCGTTCACCGCCGCGATGACCGGCTTGCGGAGCGCCTCGAACCGGCGGAAGACCGCCTGACCGGCGAGCGAGCGCTCCTTGCCTCGAAGGGGGTCCTGGCTCACCAACTCGCTGATGTCGGCGCCGGCCACGAAGGCCTTGCTTCCGGCCCCCGTCAGAATGATGCCCCGGGCCGCATCGTTGGCGGCCGCCTCGAGGGCCACCTGGCCCAGGTCGGCGATCACCTGGTCGTTAAGGGCATTGAGCTTGTCGGCCCGGTTGACGGTGACGGTGAGGATACCGTCCCTGAGATCCGTGAGGAGGGTGGCGTAGGGCATGAGTGGGGTGCGGAGGCGTGAGAAAACCGGAAAACTGGCCGCGGAGAAAGCTAGCCGGGTTACCCCTCGTCCGCCTTCGGTCACACGGAGCTCAGGCCGTACAGCCGGTCCCGGGGTGAGAACCGGATGCCCCGGCGTTGCAATCTGGCGCGGATCACCGGGTTCAGTGTATTAGATCTGTTGGTTTAGTTTCGTTGCCGAAGTGCCTACCTTGCAATCGTTTACGCGTGACGCGCTGAGGTTAGGTGTCGAGAATCATCGGATAGCTGCCGAGGCCGACCTGTCGGACTCGACCCGCCCCGTGCAGCTGACCGGCTGAGTGCTCGTCTAGAGCATACCCATGCAGTTGCTTCCTCCCCCAACGGTCCCATCATGCGCGCCTGCGGTCTCGTCGCCGTTCTCTGTTGTGCTCCCGCCGCTCCCGTCGCCGCTCAGCGGGACTCCGCCCCACCCCCGCTGGCCACCTCGGTGTCGTTCCTCCCGGGCACCCTGACGCCCCGAGTCGCGAGCTCCCTCAATCGGGCCCAGCAGTACGCGGTCTACCTTCCCACGACCTACCACGCCGGCCGCACCTGGCCGGTGCTGCTCCTGCTCGATCCCCGCGGCCGGGGACTCCTTCCGATGCGGCTCTTCCAGGCCGCCGCCGAACGCCACGGCTACCTGGTGCTCAGCTCATGGAATACCCTGAGCGACTGGGACAATCAGCCGAACATCGATGCGATGTCGGCCATGCTCACCGATGTGCAGCGGCTCTTTTCGGTCGACCGCGGCCGCATTTACCTCGCCGGGTTCTCGGGAACCGCCCGCTTCGCGTGGGAGGTCGCGCTCGGACTCCGGGGCAACGTCGCCGGTCTCCTCGGCTTCGGTGCCGGGGTCCCACCCGAATTCAAATTCACGCCCCCGGGCTCGTCGGCGCCGCTGCAGGTGGACTACTTCGGCAGCGTGGGGACCCGGGATTTCAACTACGAGGAGCTCCTGCAACTGGATGACGAGCTGTCCCGGGTCGGCGTTCCCCACCGGGTTCGCCTCTTTGACGGGCCTCACTCCTGGCCGCCGCAGGCGGTGATCGAGGATGGCATGAACTGGATGCAGCTCCGAGCCATGGCTCGGGGCGTCGCCCCGGTGGACCGTCCCTGGGTCGATTCACTGTTCGCCGCGGGCCTCGAGCTGGGTGGCCACCTGGCGCAGTCGGGGGACAGCCTGGCCGCATTCCGGCAGTACCGGGCCGTCGCAGCCGACTTCGCCGGGTTGAAGGACACGACCGAACCGGCGGCGATCGCCCAGCGCCTGGGGCGGACCCGGGCGGTGAAGGGGGGGCTCAAGGCCGAAGCTGCCATGATCGAGCGCAACCACCAGTACCTCCTCAAGCTCCAGGCCTTTCTGGCGCGGTTCCGGTCGTCCAACCGGCCGCCCTCGATCGAGAGCAGTCTCAAGGCCCTCGACATCGTTCGCCTCAAACGGATTCAATCCGACCCGGCCGACACCGTCGCTGGTCTCGCCGCCGGCCGCCTGCTCTCGCACGTCCAGGCCGCCACCGCCTTCTACGAGCCGCAGGATTACCTCGCCCGGGGCGACTCGACCAAGGCGCTGGCGATACTGGAGCTGGCCCAGGCCGTTCGGCCCAATCCCGACCGACCCGCCTCGGTTGCCTTCCGCGAGCTGGTGGAGGAGTTCCGCCGCCGCACCCCCTGACCCTTCGTCACGCGTCGGCCACCGCGGCTGGCTTGCGGGAAACAGGGTCCGGCCCTTATCGTCCTATTGGCAAACAATAGGACTGGGTATGCCCGACAAGCAGGAGGTGCAGCAGGGGACCCTCGCCCTCATGATCCTCCGGACACTGGAGGTCCTGGGGCCGCTCCATGGTTACGGGGTGGCCCGGCGCATCGAGGAGATCAGTCAGCACCGCCTCCAGCTCAACTACGGGACCCTCTATCCGGCCCTCCTCAAGCTGGAGCAGGAGGGCTTTATCGTTGCCGAGTGGGGCCTGTCCGAGAACAACCGCCGCGCGAAGTACTATGCCCTCACGCCCGCGGGTCGCAGGCAGCTGGCTCGCGAGGCCCGGGACTGGCTCCGCACCGCCGATCTGATCGCCGCTTTTCTCGGGCCCCGTCCGGAGGCATCGTGAGCCGCCTTCGCGCCGGGCTTGCCCGTCTGGTGGGCCTCTTCGCCGGTCGGCGGGCGGAGGAGGAGCTGGATGCCGAACTGCGGTCGCACCTGGAGATGGAGATCGCCGAGTACCTGCGCCGGGGCATGGCGCCGGCGGAGGCTCGCCGTCAGGCGCTGTTGGCGACCGGTGGCATGGCCCAGGCGGCCGAAGCGATCCGCGAGCAGCGCGGGGTACCATGGCTCGAGAACCTCGCGGTGGATTTCCGCTCCGCACTGCGCGGGCTCTCCCGGACGCCGGGGTTCACGGCGGTGGTGGTGCTGACACTCGCGCTCGGCATCGGCGCCAACACCGCCATGTTCACCCTGCTCCGGGGCACTCTGCTGAGGGCCCTGCCCAATCGCGACGGCGACCGATTGATCTACCTGCGGCAGTCCGCGGAACAGCCGGGGCAGGGGAACCTCCTGTTCTCCGTGCCGGAGGTGGAGCAGTACCGGACCGGGGCCGCTGGGATCGGGGCCCTGACGGAGTACTCCGCCATGACCTTCACGCTCGCGGCGGCGGACGACCCGCCGGTGCGGATCCGGACCGGCATCGTCAGCGGCAACTATTTCGAGGTGATGGGCCTCGACCCGGAGCTGGGCCGCCTCCTCACGCCCCGGGATGACGGGGCCGCGGCGGCATCGGTGGTGGTGTTGTCCCATGACTTCTGGATGCAGCAGTTCGGGGGTGATCCCGCCGTCGTAGGCCGGACGGTCCGCATCAACGAGCAGCTCTCGTCTGTCGTTGGCGTTGTCCAGCGGACTCCCCAGTATCCGGACCGCACCGACGTCTACGTCAACACGGTGACCAGTCCCCATCATCTCAGCGCCACGATGGTCACCGAGCGCACCCACCGCATGACCCAGCTGTTCGGGCGTCTCGCGCCGGGGATCACGGCTGAGCAGGCCCGGGTCGAGATCGGCCGGGTCTCGTCCAACATGTTTCGTGACCATCCCGAGGCGTATCCGCCCGGCGCGCGGTTTGCCGTCTCGGTCCTGCCGCTGCGGCGGGCGCTGAACGAGCGGGCGACGCTGACCCTCTGGCTGCTGATGGGCGCGGCCGCCTTCGTACTGCTCATCGCCTGCGCCAACGTCGCCAACCTCACCCTGATGCGCGGGGTCGGGCGCGAGCGGGAGATGCTGGTTCGCTCGGCCCTTGGCGCCGGGCGAGGGCGGTTACGGCGCCTCCTGGTTGCCGAGAATCTCCTGCTGGCGCTGGTGGGAGGTGCCCTGGGTATCCTGGTCGCGGTGGCCGGGCTTCGGCTGCTGGTCGCCTTCGGGAACCAGCTCACACCCATGGCGTACGCGATCCGGGTCGACGGGCTGGTGCTGGCGGTGGGCCTCGCCACCAGCCTCGCCGCGGCGGTGGGGTTGTCCTTCATCGCGCCGGTGGGGCACCAGTCCACCTTCGCCGCCCGCCTGGCCCCCACCGGTCGCCGCTCGACCCCCAACCCGAGCCAGCGGCGGCTGCAGCAGGTCCTCGTGGTGATGCAGGTCGCCGTCTGCATGATCCTCCTCACCGGCGCCGGGCTCCTGGTTCGAACCCTCGCCAATCTGCAGTCGGTGGACAGCGGCGTGCGGACCGAACGGGTGCTGACCATCGAAACCCCGATCGATGCCTCGATCGAGTCCATCTTCCGGGAACACGCCGCACGGCTGGCGACCTACGAACGGATGCGCGATCGGGTCGCCCAGCTCCCCGGGGTGGAAGCGGTGGCCCTGACCTCCCAGGTGCCGCTCCGCAGCACGAACTTCGGCCTGGAGGTGAAGGCCGAAGGCCGGACGACGCCCGCAGGCGAGCCAAACCCGCGAGCGGAATTCCGGACCGTGGACCCCGACTACTTCACCGCCGCGGGGATCCCGGTGATCGCCGGCCGGGGGTTCGCGATCACCGACCGGCGTGACGCTCCGCGGGTGGTGGTCCTCAACCGCTCCTTTGCGAGGCAGCTCTTCGGGGAGCAGGACCCGATCGGCCGCCAGGTCGCCTGGACCGGCGAAGTGCTCAAGTTCACCCCCCTCTCGGGCGAATGGCGTACGGTGGTCGGTGTGGTGGGAGACACCCGTGACCAGGGACTCCAGGCCGGGCCCACGGCCACGATGTTCCTCCCCTTTGCCCAGGAGGTCATCATCAACGGCGATCTGGTTATTCGCACGGTCGCCGATCCGGCGCAGCTGCAGCCGGCCATCGTGCGGGCGATCCGCGAGGTCTCTCCACGCCAGCTGATCGGGCGGGTGCTGACACTGGAGCAGATCCGGGACGAGGGGGTCGCCACCCGACGACTCAATGCCCTGTTCATCGCGAGCTTCAGCGCGCTGGCCCTGGTGATCGCCATGGTGGGCATCGCGGGCGTCCTCGGCTTCTCGGTCAGCGCCCGGACCGCGGAGATCGGGATCCGCATGAGCCTGGGCGCCGACGCGGGGCGTGTCCGCCGCATGGTGCTCGGTCAGGGGGGGTACCTGCTCCTCATCGGCCTGGGCATCGGTCTGTGCGGGGCGCTGCTCGCCGCGCGGTTGATGGGCGGGCTGCTCTACGGGGTTACCCCGTCGGATCCCGCCACTCTCGTGGCCGTGGCGCTCGGGCTCGCCCTGGTTGGCGCCGGTGCCTGTTGGCTCCCCGCCGCGCGGGCGGCTCGGGTCGATCCCGCGATTGCCCTGCGGGCGGAGTAGGAGGCCGGATGAGCCGCTACTCGGCAGGCACCGCCCGCGTTGACCGGACCCGCCTCACACAGGGAGAGCCGCGATGACGCACCGGCCGGGCTCACGATGGCAGCTGGCGCGCGTCGCCGGGGCCATCTATGTGGTCACGTTCGTGGCAGGCAGCCTCGCCCTGGTCCTGCACGGCCGAGCGGCTGCCATGGCGGGTGCCATCGCCGGGCTCAGCTACGTGGCGGTGACCTGGCTCTTCTACCGCCTGTTCAGACCGGTGAGCCGGCCGCTTTCGCTGCTCGCGGCCTGCGTCAGCTTCGCCGGGATTCTGATCGGGCCCCTGGGGGTGAAAGTCGTCAATCCGCTGGTCTTTTTCGGGGTCTACTGCCTCCTGATCGGCTATCTCATCTACCGGTCGACCTTCCTGCCGAGATTCCTGGCGTGGCTGTTGGCCTTTGCCGGGGTGGGCTGGCTCACCTATCTGTTTCCCGCCGTTGCGAAGTCGCTGTATCCCTACGTGATGATCCCGGGAATGGTCGGCGAGGGAGTGCTGACACTCTGGCTCCTCATCCGCGGGGTCGACGTCGCCCGATGGAAGGACCAGGAGCGCCCGTCCAACCTGGCGTAGTGGGCCGGCTCGGTGGGCGAAACCGGCAGGCCGCTGGTATCTTCGTGCCATGCTGCCATCACCCATCGCCTGGGGGCCAGGCTCCGCCGTCCGCATCCTCGATCAGACGCTCCTTCCCACCGAAGAGCGGTACCTCGATCTCTCGACCGTGGATGCCATGGCCGAGGCGATCCGGCTCCTCCGGGTGCGCGGCGCCCCGCTCATCGGGATCGCGGCGGCAATGGGCGTGACGCTCGCGCTCCCGAACGGGAGCGGCCGAGGGGCCGAGGCACTGGAGCGGGCGCTGGCCGCCTGCGATCTGCTGCAGTCGACCCGGCCCACCGCGGTAAACCTCTTCTGGGCCCTCGACCGCATGCGGGCTCGGGCCCGAGCCTCGGCCGGCGGCGACCTCTACCAGGCGCTCCGGGAGGAGGCCGCCGCCATCTGGGAGGAGGACCGCGCGATGTGCGACCGGATCGGGGAGGCGGGCATGCCGCTCATTCCCGACGGTGGCACGGTGCTGACCCACTGTAATGCGGGGGTCCTCGCCACCGGCGGAATCGGGACGGCGCTGGCGCCGATCTACTGGGCCCACCGCGCGGGGAAGCGGGTGAGCGTGGTGGCGGACGAGACCCGTCCGCTGCTCCAGGGAAGCCGCCTTACCGCCTGGGAGCTGACCCGTGCCGGGGTGCCGACCACGATCATTGCCGACAACATGGCGGCCAGTCGACTGCGCAAGGGCGGCATTTCCTGCGTCATCGTCGGGGCCGACCGCATCGCCCGGAATGGCGACGTGGCCAACAAGATCGGGACCTACTCGGTGGCCCTCGCCGCCCGGGCGCATGGAGTCCCCTTCTACGTGGCGGCGCCTCGTTCGACCTTCGACTTCGAGACCCCCGACGGCGCTGCCATCCCCATCGAAGAGCGGGTGCACACCGAGGTGCGTCAGGCGGGTGGCGCCGTCATCGCCGCGCCGGCCGCCCAGGTCTGGAACCCCGCCTTCGACGTGACCCCGGCGAATCTGGTGACCGGCTACATCACCGACGCCGGGCTCCTCGGGGCCGCGGATCTCGGGCAACTCAGGCCGAATACCCGGCTCTGACCGAGAGGGGCCAGCGAACCTCACGGACGGTGGCGGGGTCGCCCCAGGTGAGCGGCAGCTCATGGGTCAGCTCACCGATCGGGTCCACTCCGGTCGCGGCGATCTTACGCCGAACTGCCGACCAGGTGCCGACGTAGGCCAACAGGCCCGCCAGGTCGAGGGGGGCTACCATGTCGAAGGGTGGCGCGGCGATCTCGGGAAAAGGAAAGGGGAGCCTGCGGTAGCCGCTCTCGACCTCGGCCCGCTCCGCCGGCCACCAGGGGCCCAGGGTTTGGCCGTAGAATCGGTCGAACACCCGATCGATTTCCGGGGTGACCCGGTGCAGGCCATAGCACCAGACCGCCAGCAATCCTCCCGGGCGGATCACCCGGGCCACTTCCCGATAGAATGCCTCCAGGTCGAACCAGTGAAGCGCCTGCGCCGCGGTGACCAGGTCGGCGGTCGCCGCTTCCAACCCGGACCTTCCTTCCACTCCGATCCGGTACTCGACCGCGGCATGCGGACGGGCCTCGGCCAGTTGGGCGCTGCTCGGATCGGTCGCAATCACCCTGGCGAAGTGCTCCGCCAGGCCCACCGCCGCCTGGCCCGAGCCGGTACCGGCATCCCACGCCAGCGCCCGGTTGGGGCTCAACCCGGCCAGCCAGGCGAACAGCGCCGGGGGATAGGTGGGACGGAAGCGCGCGTACGCGCTCGCGCGGTCAGAGAAGTGATCGTGGAAGGCCATGGGTGATCCAGGTCATAGACGACACCTCGGGGAGACCCCTACTCTCACGCCTCGCTCCAGCTCGACTGCATTCTACGCGCTACCGGTTGCATCCGATGTGGGCTCCGCTCCGCTTTCTTCGTCGCCTGTCGCTTCCCGCCCTCGCCGGCGCGGTCCTGAACGCGCTGATGTTCCTGCTCACGGTACAGTATGCGGCCCTGGTGCCGCTGCGCGAGCCCTTCGACCTGCTCTGTCCCGGCCTGGCGGGCGTCTGGGCGGTCCGGGGCCGCATAGGCCGTTCCTGGCGGATGGAGCTGCTGGCCGGCGCGACTGCCGGTCTGGTGGTCGGCGGGCTTCGGGTGCTGCTGGGCCACTACGCGGCCGGACTTCCCGCCGGCAGCGAACTGCTCCTCCTCGCCCGGGCGGTGCTGGCGGGTGCGGTCGGGGCGTCGGTCTCCCGCCTCCTCCATCAGCGAGTGGTTCTCTAGCCGGAACCCCGTAGATTTCGCTCTCTCATGATCCACTCTCGAATCGGGCGCCTGCTGCTGGCCGGCTTCCTGCTCGGACCCACCGGGGTCGCGGC
This sequence comes from uncultured Gemmatimonadaceae bacterium, assembly GCA_964642475.1. GTDB lineage: Bacteria > Gemmatimonadota > Gemmatimonadetes > Gemmatimonadales > GWC2-71-9 > JADJOM01. The sequence continues at coordinate 10,909 of CAZXRC010000013.1, forward strand.
CCAGCAGGCGCTGAGCCACATCCCCTTCTGCAGCGCCGACAGCGCCGCCAACGCCTTTGTCGACCAGGTCCGGTTTCGGGTCGCCGGGGTGGATTCGGCCAGCCGAGCCCGGCAGCGCGAGGTGGGCCTGGTGCCGGTGGCCCCGGACGAGGTCGGGCTGGTGGTTGACGACAGCACCTGCCTGGCCGCCTCGGGTGCCTACGCCCGGGAAGCGCCAGGGAAGACGCGGGTCCCGGCGCCGTTTCCGGTCGCGGTAGTGCGGGCCGGAGACCGGCTACTGGTCCGGTTGCCGGGAGACCGGCGCACCCTCGTCTTCGACGAAGCGCTCCGCCCCCTTGGGGCGTTCGGCACCAGCCCCTGACGCTCTTTCCATATAGTGGAGCCGAGCCGACCCCGAATGACCTGCATTCTCGCCCTGGACCAGGGGACCACCGGATCGACCGCCCTGATGATCCATCAGGACGGCAGCATCCGCGGTCGCGGCTATCGGGAGTTCACCCAACACTTCCCCGAGCCCGGCTGGGTGGAGCACGACGCCGAAGAGATCTACCGGGTGACGCTGGAGGCCGCCCGTCAGGCGATCGCGGCCGCCGGTGTGACGCCGGTCGGGCTCGGGATCACCAATCAGCGGGAGACGGTGGTGCTGTGGGACCGGCGGACCCTGGCGCCGGTCGGCCGGGCGATCGTCTGGCAGGACCGGCGCACCGCGGAGCGGTGCCGTCAGCTTAAGGCCGATGGCTGTGAGGCGGCCATCCGGGCCCAAACCGGGCTGGTCCTCGATCCCTACTTCTCGGCCACCAAGATCGAATGGCTGTTGCGGGACGCCGACCTGCGCCGCCGGGCGGAGCGGGGCGACATCGCCTTCGGCACGGTGGACAGCTGGCTGGTGGCCCGTCTCACCGGCGGACGGTGCCACGTCACCGATCACACCAACGCCTCCCGGACCCTCCTCTACGACCTTGGCAGCCGCGACTGGAGCGACTCGCTGCTCCAACTCTTCGACGTGCCCCGATCTATGCTGCCGGCCATCGTCCGCTCCGCCGGGGTGATCGGCGAAACCGACTCCGCGCTTTTCGGGAAGCCGATTCCCATTGCCGGCATCGCGGGCGACCAGCAGGCGGCGCTCTTCGGCCAGGGGTGCGTCACCCCGGGGCTGGCCAAGAACACCTATGGCACCGGCGCCTTTCTCCTCGCCTGTACCGGGCAGGAACGGCCCGCCTCCCGCAATGGGCTCCTGCTCACCGCCGCATGCGGGCCCACCGGCGAACCGGCCTACGCGCTGGAGGGGAGTGTGTTCATCGCGGGGGCGGCGGTGCAGTGGCTCCGGGACGGCCTCGGGGTGGTGGCACGGGCCGACGAGACGGAGGCCATGGCGCGCAGTGTGTCCGACACGGGGGGAGTCTACTTCGTGCCGGCGTTCGTCGGACTGGGATCGCCCCATTGGGAGGCGGAGGCGCGGGGGACCATCGTGGGGATCACCCGCGGCACCTCGCGGGCCCACCTGGCGCGAGCGGCGCTGGAAGCGATGGCCTACTCCAGTGCCGATCTGCTGGGGGGGATGGTGGCGGACGCGTCGCTCCACCTTGCGACCCTGCGGGTGGACGGGGGGGCGACCGCCAACGACTGGCTGATGCAGTTCCAGGCCGATGTGCTGGGAGTGCCGGTCGAGCGCCCTGACAACGTGGAGACCACCGCCCTTGGGGCCGGTGGACTGGCGGGGATCGCCCTCGGCCTCTGGCCTTCGGCGGAGGCATTCCTGGCGTCGCGGACGTTCCGCCGCTTCGATCCCCGGATGGCGCCGGGAGAGCGGGAGCGGCACTGGGCCGGCTGGCGGCGGGCCGTGGGCGCGACGCTGGCCTGGGCCCGGGAGCGCTAGACTAGGCCTCGGCGCCCACGATCCTGAGCTTGCCGGACGCCTCGTCCAGCTCGAGATCCACTTCCTTGAGCACGTCCGCTTCCAGTCGGTAGCCCACGAAGCTGGTCCGACCCACCCGCGCGATCCCCACCTCTTCGCCCGACTCGACCGTCACCCGCGCGATGCCCCCGACTTCGCCGAGCTCGGGGACCTCCGCCAGGGTGATGGCCATGGCGTCGCCGGCGTTCGGGACCGCGGTGACCGCCGGACTGGATCGGCGGCCGGTCAGCACCGCCTTGATGGCCGCGATCGTCGGGGCGGCAATCATCCGTTCGGGGTGAAACACGGAGGCGATCCATCCCATGCGGGACCGCCGAGTGCCTTCGTCGCTCACTTCGACCTCCTTGTCAGAACCGCCAGGTCATGCTGCCGTAGAATTGGGTCGTGGCCGCTTCACCCTTCTCCCGGGTGGCGGAAAGGGAAAGGAACCATCCCCGGGACACGCTCCAATCCAGGTCGGCCCCGATCCAGGTGACCTTCCGGTGGGTCGTGGCCGGCTGGAGCTCGGTCGGGGCCAGGGCCTCCTTTCGGACGCCCCCATTGAACTCAAGGTGCAGCGGGGTCAGGGGATCGAACCCCACCCGCCCGGAGTAGAGCCGCCCGTCCAGCGCCGGGTTGGAGTACCAGGTCGCCCGCCCGGTGAGGCTCAGGTGGAGCGGCGTGAACCGGTCGAGGCCGGCGGTCGCGGTCCAGGCGGTCGCGGTTCCGTTACCGCCCCCGTCCGAGCGGCGCCAGTCGCCTGAGGCCCGCACCCGGTTGCCCATCAGCGAGATACCACCGTTGACGCCCCGCCGGTAGGTATCGTCGAACTGGGTGGCCGGGTCGACCGCGTCGCGGAAGAGCCGCACGCTTCGGCGACTGTCGTATCCCCCGTTGAACGCCAGCCAGCGTGCCGGCCGGAGCGAGCCGTTCAGATAGGTGCTGGTCAGAGAGAACTTGTCCTCACCTTGCCGCACCTTCCACGGACGATAGTAGTCCAACTCCTGGAGCGCGAAGAGCGAGACCACCGGCGAACTGACCGTAGCCTGGGCGAAGGCAAACTCCCGGTTGGTGCCCACGCTGCTGTACGACCCCACCCCGCCCAGCGAAAACGACCAGATCCCGACGCTCCCGGGCTTGTTGTGCAACTGGAAATATCCACCATAATCCTGAATATCGCGTGAGAAACCCAGCGTGGCCGGTTCAGGTTCCACGCCCGCGAAGCCCCCGAAGCCGAGGTGCGAGCTGTTGAGCTCGACCAGGGCACCGTCGAACAGGGTGACCGAGGTAACCGCCGTCAGGTACTGCCGCCCCAGCGCCATGCGGAACCCGGCGCCCGGCGCATTCCAGAGCAGGGCCGCCTGGTATACCCGGGTCCGGCCGTCCACCGTGGTGCTCCCGTCGCTGCTGGTGCTGGTGGTGCGCCGGGTACGGAGGTCGGCGCTCAGACCCAGCGGTGAGCCCCCCAGCTGGCTGCCGTCGAGCCGGAGGTCGAACGAGGGCTGGCTGAACCCGCCGTCGAGCGTCTCTTCCCGAGCCACGAGATAGCGGGCCCCCACCCGGCCGTGGAGCCCCGGGCCGGTCAGGCGGTGGCGCGAAGGTCGGCGCACGGCCACCGCGGCGGCGCCGCTGACCGCGGTGGTGGCGACCTTGGGGATGAAGCTGACCAGCTCCCCCACCACGACACTGGCGGCGTCGCCGACCACCTCACACGACGCCTGACGGGAGGAGAGGAACGCCACCTTGAGCGTCACGGTGGTGCCGTTCTGTCGCCGGATGACGAGCGGCTGCCCCTCCACCAGGCCATCGGCCCGTCCGGCCGCGACATAGATGGTGTTGCCGGCGACGTAGGTGACCGGCGCGGTGCGGGGCGCCGTGTCCGCGGGCGTGGCTCCCGCGGGTCGCGCCGCCGTGGAATCCTGGCCGGTCAGGATCGCGGGGTGCAGGCAGAGCGCCAGCGCGACTGCGCTCCACGCCATCGGGAACCCGGGTCTCATGCTGGGTTGGTCAGTCACCGCAACCGCTCCGGTTGAGGTAGGTGCAGGTCGGCGGATGGTGGTGCGTGCTGCAGGTCGACTGGCTGTAGTTGGTGGTGAGGTGGCACTGGGTGCAGTCGCCCCGGGCGCCTTGGTGATTGGCGCTGAACATCGTGTGGTACTGCGAAGGCAACGTGACCCCCGAATCCCACGAGACGGTGTTGGTGGAGCCGCTGTGGCAGGTGGTACAGGTCTGCGGCCAGCCCAACTGCGCGTGGTTGGGCGAGGTGGCACGGGTGAAGTCGCCCAGGTGGCACGACTGGCAGGCGGTGGGCTTGCCGTTGTAGACCCCATCGGCGTGACAGTCGGCGCAGGGCACCGTCTTGTGCGAGCCGGTCAGGGGGAACGAGCTCGCATTGTGGTCGAATGTGGCCGGCTGCCACGCGGTGGTGGTGTGGCAGGGGGTGCAGGTCGTGGGGAACTGGGCGGTCTTGTGATCCGGATCGGCGGCGCCGTTGTAGTCAGGCTGGTGACAACTGACGCAGTCGACCGGTTTGCCGCGGTAGACGTTGTCGCTGTGGCAGTCCATGCAGGGCACCGCCCGGTGGGCGCCGGTCAGCGCGAACCGGGTTCGGGAGTGGTCGTAGTTGGCATTCCACGACGTTGTGGAATGGCACAGCACGCAGTCGGTGGGCAACTGGGCCTGGGTGTGGCTCGGCTGGGCCGCGGCGGTGTAGTCCTGCTGGTGGCAGCCGACACAGTCGGTCCGCACTCCGGTGAACTGGTTGTTGACGTGACACTGGGCACAGGTCACGGCGCGGTGCGCCCCGGTCAGGGCAAAGCGGCTGGCACTGTGGTCGAAGCGGGCCCGGGTCCAGGTCGTCACGGCGTGACAGGAGGCGCACTCCCGGGGGAAACCGCCGGCACCGTGGTCGGGATTCTTGGCCGACGCGAAGTCGGCCAGGTGACAGGACACGCAGGTGGTCTGGCGCGAGACGAACTGCTGTCCTCCCTGGGCCGCCGGGGCGTGACAGGTAGTGCAGTCGGCGGCCAGGTGCGCCCCCTCGAGGGGAAAGCGGGTCAGCTGGTGGGCCCGGGTCATCGCGGTGCGGTCGAGGAAGCTCCGAGGCGTGTGGCACTTCGAGCAGTCGGCGCCCAGCTCGCCCCGGTGCACGTCGGTATGACAGGAGGCACAGGTGCTGGTGGCGCCCTTGAAGTCGAGCGACTGGTGGCAGGCTCGGCAGGTCGCCGAGCCGTGGGCACCGGCGAGCGGGAAGCCCAGCTTGCCGTGATTGAACGCCTTGCTGATCCTCACCGGGGTCCAGCCGTCGGAGCGGTGGCAGGTGGCGCATTCCTGCTTGAGGGCGCCGTGGGGCGACTGACTCCGGTCCTGCGCCTGGGCGCCGACCGGGAGCAGGCTCAGCGCCACGGCCCACAGGATGAGTCGGAGCACGATCTTCATCGGGACTCCTTTCCGGCGTGACAGTTCTCGCACTTCCCGGACACCGGCCGGTAGATCAGCCGCGCTGCGTCGCCTGAACGCGTGTCGGTCGGGTGACAACGATTGCAGGGCACGTCCTGGTGCGCCCCCTTGAGCGAGAAGGCCGCATCCCTGTTGTGATCGAATCGGGACGCGGGCTGAAAGCCGTCGGTGCCGTGGCAGCTTTCGCAGGCCCCGCCATCCCGACGGCCGGCGAACTGTTCGCCATGGGGCGTGCGGTGGCAGTCGCCGCAGGTAGCTGGCGCCGAGAAGGCGAGGGCGGGGAAGGCGCTCTTCCCGCCGATCAGCGAGCTCCGGACGGTGTGCGCCGCCTTGAGCTCGCCATGGCAGCCGAGACACGGCGTGGCGCGATGAGCCCCTTCGAGCGGGAAGCGATACTCCCGGTGCAGGGCCACGTCGATGGTGCTGGGACGGAATCCCCGGGCGTCGTGACAGGCGGTACAGCCGAGCGCCTTCGGCGTCCGCCGGGCAAAGCGGCCCTGGTGCGGATCGGTGTGACAGGCGGCGCAGTCGGTCTCCGCCACCTTGAAGAGAAAACCGGCCTTGCCGATACTCGCGGACCGGGTCATCGCCGGCAGGCCGCCGCGGGTGGCGCCGTGGCAATCGCGGCAGTCCAGGTCGCGGTGCTTACCCTCCAGCGGGAGCTTGAGGCCGGCGTGCCGGGTCACGTCGAACCGGCTCGGCCTCCACCCTGTCTCGGTGTGGCAGGGGGCGCACTCACCCTTGTCGGCCCGGGCGGCCAGCTGCCCCCCATGGTCGTCGGCGTGGCAGTCCATACACCGCCCCGATGCCGGGCGGATGATGACCTTCGAGGCCCCGTACTTCGCCGCCAGGGCCGGGGTGGTCTCCTTCCGGTGGCAGGCGCCGCAGCTCACCGTCCGATGGCCGCCGACCAGGGCGTAGCGTGTCTGCCGGTGTCGCTCGGCCGTCCAGGTTCCTTCTGCAAAGCCGTTCACCGAATGACACTCGGCGCAATCCACGGCGCGGCCGGCCAGCGTCGCGGTGCCGTTGTGGGCGTCCGTGTGGCAGCCGGCACAGGTCTGAAACGCGGGCTTCTTGAGCGCCGGGGTGGCAAAGTCCTGGTGACACCCGGCGCAGCGCACCCGCGCGTGATCGCCTTTGAGGGGATAGCGGGTGCGGCCGTGATCGAAGTTTGCCCGGTCGATCTGGGTAAAGCCGGCGGTGCTATGGCATCCGGTGCAGGTAGGGCCGAGCCTGCCGAGGTGTGGATCCTTGTGACAATCGGCACAGGACTGATGGGGTACCGGGCTGAAGACCGGGATCGGCCGGCCGGTGGCGTCCCGTCGGGTGGCGAGGGCCGGGGTCAGGTGGCACTTCTCGCAGGCCACCGGGATGTGCTTGCGCGTCAGGGGATAGCGGGTGCTGTCGTGATCGAACCCGGGGGTGACCCGCCACTTCCCGGCGTCGTGGCATTTGGTGCAGTCGCTGCCGAGGCTGCCCTTGTGCACGTCGCTGTGACAGCTGACGCAGCTGGTCTCCAAGCCGACGAGGCCGTTGCCGCCGCCCGGCGGCGCGAGCCGCGCCGCAGGCGAGACCTGGAACTTCGGGGTGTGACACCCGGAGCACTGCTCTTGCGCGTGGCTCTGGCGGAGGGGCCAGCCGGCGCGGCGGTGGTCGAAGCGATCGCGGCTCCCGTCGGGCCACTTGATCAGGTCGAACCCGCTCCCCGCATGGTCGGGGTGACAGGTGGCGCAACTCTGCCCCTTCACTTCCGCGGTCGCGTGGTATCCCCGGTTCCGCTCCGTCAGCCAGCCGATGTCCTTGTGGCACGCCAGGCAGTTGGCGGACATCGCCTCCTTCCGCCCGGCATGACAGGTGGTGCACTTGAGCGTGCCCTCGAGCTGGGCGTGAGGCTTCGCCAGCGGACCAGGGGAGATCTGGCCCGCCAGACGATGGCTCCAGCCGCTCCAGCCGAGTTCGAGCATCAGGATCACCAGGGCGAGAGTTCTCAGGCGCCGCACGGACTCACCAGAACCAGGTCGCACCCATCGCCACCACCACGCCCACGTGCACCAGCACGGCCACCAGCGCGGTAATCGCGAACGGCCGATGGGCCACGTGCCAGTAGCGGAACAGCCGCTGGGTGGCGGCCAGCATCCGCGCCTGCTGCGTCAAGGCCATTTCTTTGTGGGCCAGCTTGAGCACCCGGCGGACAGTCTTGCGGTTGGGCCGGATCGCCCCGTAGGTCGACTCGCACGCCCGCCGGAGCGCCCTCGCGGCGCGCCAGCGGGAGAGGTCGTCGGTTGCCATCCGCCGGAGGGTTCCGAGGACGCCGAGGCCTTCACAGGGCGAAGGATCGGAGCGGAGCACCGATTCCACCTGGGGAGCGGGGAGGCCGGTCGCCTTGGCGATTTCCCCGATCAGCCCCTGCCGCTCGGCCGCGATTTCCTCGGCGGTGAGCTCCAGTCCGGTCGCGGAACGGGGGATGTGGACGTAGAGATACCGGCCCGCGATGCCGCTCAGGGCCACCACCAGCATCGACAGATACCCCAGCCCGATCACCCCCTCGAACCGCCAGGAGGCGTGCACCGCGGCGAGGAAGGGGAGGATCAGGGCCAGTCCCACGTGGCCGTCGAGCCATCGGGCCATGGTCCCGGTGAAGCCGAGCCAGCGGTACTTCTTGCGGAGGGGGTATAGCCAGAGGAAGAAGAAGATCAGAAGCGACACGATTCCCGCGGTCTGGCCGATGTACCCCGACGGACGGAGCCAGGCATGCAGCGGCGAGCGGGCCCGCGCCTCGAGCGGGGCGAAGTAATAGCCGCCGCCCACCACCGAACTCGCTACCAGGATGCCAATGCAGGTGAACACCGCGCGGAACGGCACGCCGCGATGCTCCGGTTTCTGGGGCGCGGCGGTACCTGCGGCCGGCGTCGGCCGCGGGGCGTTGACGGCGCCGGAAGAGCGAAGGGTGGGAGCTGACGGCCGGATAGCCGTCCCGCTGGGACGAGACATTTCTTGCTGATCACGCGTGAGAGGAAGGTCGGAACGGAGCCTCGCGGTACTTCCGGGGCCGGCACATCCTCTGCAGCCAGCAAGATCCGCGCAGCCAGTAGTTCTACGGATCGCAGACGCCTAAGGCGTTACGAAGAAACGTCGAAGGCCTCGCGGGTGAGCATCATCACTTCATGAATCTCCTGCCACGCCTCGTTGCGGCGGCAACGTATCGTGACAACGGCTCCACCGGGATCGACGCATGGACAACCTGCTGATGGACTTCGCACTGGGCCTGGTCTTATGCCTCGCGATCGGCAAACACCTCTGGCGGACGGAGAAGAAGGAGCGGGCCGCGCGGAAGTCGGCCGAGCACGCCGCGGTGAGCCCCGGCCCCCGGGCCCAGCATCCCCATATCGACATCAGCTGGTGCATCGGCTGCGGGGCCTGCGTGACCGCCTGCCCCGAATACGACGTGCTCGCGGTCCTGGGCGGCAAGGCGGCGCTGGTGAATCCCGCCAAGTGCATCGGCCATGGTCTCTGTGCCGATGCCTGTCCGGTCGGGGCGATCGAGATCGTCATGGCGCCGCCCAGCATGACGGCCGACCTCCCGGCCCTCACCGAGCAGCAGGAGACCAGCGTCCCAAACCTCTTCGTCGCCGGGGAGCTGGGCGGGCTGGCGCTGATCAAGAACGCGGTCAATCAGGGGCGGGAGTGCATCGACGTCATCGCCGGCCGGGTCCCGAGCCTGCGGCGGACCCGGGTCGGGAGCGTGGTCGACGTGTGCATCGTCGGCGCCGGGCCGGCGGGACTCAGTGCCTCGCTCAGGGCGGTGGAGCGGAAGCTGAGTTATGTCACCCTCGACTCCGAGGAGTTCGGGGGCACGGTGGCCAAGTATCCCCGTCAGAAGCTCGTGATGACGAGCCCGGTCGAGTTCCCGATGCACGGGAAGTTCAACAAGCTCGCCATCGGCAAGGAGGAGCTTCTGGCGTTCTGGCAGACCGCGGCGCGGAAGGCCGGCCTGAAGGTGCATACCCGGGAGCCGGTACTCGACATTCGACTCGAGCCGGATGGTGCGTTCACGATCGAGACCGGCCGAGCCCGGTACCGCGCTCTGTCGGTGGTACTGGCCATCGGGCGCCGGGGAACCCCCCGGAAACTCGAGATCCCCGGCGAGGACCTGCCCAAGGTCATGTACAGCCTGATCGACGCCGAGGCCTATGCCGATCAGCGGATCCTGGTAGTCGGGGGTGGTGACAGCGCGATCGAGGCCGCGATGGGCCTGGCCCACACCGGCAGCAACCGGGTGACCCTGTCCTATCGGAAGGATGTGTTCAGCCGGCTCAAGGAGCGAAACGACCGGCTGGTCCGGGAGTACATGAGGAAGGGGAAGCTCCAGGTGGTGTTCAACTCCCGGCCAGTCGAAATCCAGGAGCGATCCGTGGTGCTGGAGGTGCCCGGGGGCCGACGGGAGGTCCCCAATGACTACGTCTTCGTCTTTGCCGGGGGGACTCCGCCGAACGCCTTCCTCGAGAAGATCGGTGTCCGGATGGGGAGCCAGGACCTGACGGCGGAGGCGGTGCGGGAGGCGCGGGAAGTCGCGTAGACGATTAGATTGATCTCACGTCTCTGCTCGGAGAAGCCATGAAGGCCGGACACAAGTTCCTGATCGGCGCTACCGTTATCGTGGGGAGTGTCGCGTTGTTGATGGCCCAGGGAGTGAAGCAATTCGGACAGTATTCGCTTAAGCCCAGCGAGCTGGCCCAGCGGGTCTCCCGGGACCCCAGCCTCTATGAAACCGGCCTCAAGATGGAGGCCAAGGTGGTGCCCGGGTCGGTCAAGCGGGACGCCGCCAGTCAGACCATCGAGTTCCAGGTGACCGACGGCTCCCAGGTCTACCCTGTGACCTACCGGGGGCTTGCGCCCGACACCTTTACCGACGCCCAGGACATCGAGGTGGTGGTGGAGGGACGGCTCGGTAAGGACGGGGTGTTCCGGGCCACCACGCTCCTCGCCAAGTGCGGTTCACGGTACGAGAAGAAGTACGAAGAGGGAAAGGCCGCGTAGCAGGGGTCGGACGGTCAGAAGGTCAGATGGGGTGGGCTTCTCTCGGAGCCCACCCTTTCGCATTCCCATCCGACCCTCAGACCGCCCGACCGCCTGACCGCCCGACCCCCCTACCGCGGTATCGCTCGTCCATGGCACGCCGCGCAGGTCTGCGGGTTCTTCTTCCGCAACCGGTCGGCGTCGAAGTCCGGCCCGTGCGGATTGAACCGGCGGGTCTGGGCCGAGTGACACGCCAGGCAGTCCTTCTCGGAGTGGCAGGTGATGCAACTCTCGATATTCTGCCTCGCCGCCTGACCGTGTCCCAGGAGGAACGATCCCTTGCTGTCGTGGAACTTGCCGGTGAGGATCCCGTTGGTCGAGGTGAACCCGGCCTGGTTATGACAGCTGGTGCAGAAGGCCTGCTGGTTATGGCACTCGGCGCAGTCGGTCTGCCGGTTGTACGCAGCCGAGGGGTGCCGGGTCAGGAAACCGGCCGGGTGGTATGTGTCGGCGCTCCCCGGATTGGGCCGGTGGCAATCGAGGCACTCGGCCCGCGCATGACAGGCGGAGCAGGTCCTGGGCGACGCATTGGCCAGCGGTCCATGCCGGTCGGCGAAACTCGCGGTATGGGTCGCCGGCCGTTTCCGCTCGATCTGGGCCCCCTGGCCCCGAGCCGCACTCGCCGGCTTGAGCGCCGCTGCCACCGCCGGCGTGGCGCGATGACACGACAGGCAGCTCTGCTGGGTGTGGCAGTTCACGCAGGTCGCATTCCCCTTGCGGCTGGCGGCGCCGTGGCGGCCCTCGAATGCCGGATCCTTGTGGTCCCGCGTCTCCTCCAGTTTCGCCTCGATGGCGAGTGACCGTGGATCCGAGGGGAGCGCCTGGATCAGGCGGACCTCCGGCGCGTTCACGTGGCACTGGGTGCAGAACTCGCGGGCGTGGCAGGTGGCGCAGCTCTGGGCCACCTCGAAGTTCCGCCCGCTCATCCTGGCCGGCTTGGCCTCGGTGCCGTGCCCCTTCGAGAGCAGGAACCCGGGTGCCTTGTGCGACTCGGGCTCGGCGAACCTGGCGATCCGCTCCCGGGTTAGGTTCGTCGCCTCCGCCAGGGTAACATGGCAGGTGGCGCAGGCGGTGTCCGGCGCGGAGTAGTGCGCCACCCGGATCCCGTGGCAGGCCATGCAGTTCTCCTGCACCGGCCGTTCGGCGACCTGCATCCACCCGGCGCCGGTCTCCCCATGACATTCGAGGCAGGTCACGGTCGAGTCGGCGCCTCGGGTCTTCGCGACTCCGCGGATGTGGTCTTCGTGGGTGAAGCGCAGGTTGCCCACCAGCCGGGGCGCGGCGGGTCGCTGATACTTCACCTCCTCGAGCGCCTTGCCGTCAACCTGGACCTTCCCATCATGGCAGCTGGCGCAGCCCCTGGCATCGGGGTAGAGCGGCTGAGCGGCGTCCACCGCCCCGGCGTGGCAAGTCTCGCAGGAGGGGAAGAGCTTGCGGTGCTTCCAGTGGTCGAAGCCTTCATCCCGGTCCAACGCCCGGCCGCCAAAGGCCCCCAGTACCAGCGTCAGGCCGGCCAGACCGGCAATGCGGAAGAAGTTCACCGGTCACCTCTCCGACGCACTGCCGGTGGGAGGGACAGGCGGTCCCCCCCCGAGCCGATCAACCATGACACGCTCGCCACGATGCGGGTCTGATCCCAGTCGAAGGCGGCCGCATCGGGGCGGCGGCGGTCTTCCATATAACGGGTCGCGCTCAGCCCCAGGCGCAGGCGGGCGGTCGGCTTGAGGTCGGCCTGGCCCCCGATCCAATCGAGCGCGCTCTCGCCGAAGCGGAACTCCAGCGGCCGGACCATGTGACCGCCATCGGCGGAGAGGCTGATGACCTGGGACGGCTGCCAGCCCAAGTGCGCGTCCCATCCTTTAGATGAGGCTCCGGGTCCGTACTCGGCGTGATAGGTGCCGCCCGCATGCCAACCGGGACGGAAGGCGTAGCCCACCCCGGTGGACCAGCGCCAGCCGCGATCCTCCACCGGCTCGAGGGGCGTTGTCGCGAAAGTCTCGGCGTACCAGTAGCGCTCGCCTGAGCCGGTCAGTTCCAGGCCCTTGGCGGGCTGGATGGACACGGTCCCGTTGACCGAGGTGTGGCCTACCGGACTGAACACCCCCCAGATGGTCCAAAGGTCGAAGTAGGGCCGGTAGTACCGCGCCCCCGCGGACGCGCTCCAGCGGCTCCGGGTGTAGCGCACGGTCAGGTCCGAGGTGCCCCACTGGTCCCGGGCGAGGTCGTACTCGGCGCCCCCGCTCAGCTGCCAGTGGGTGTCGAGAGGTCGGGCGCTGGCGCTCAGGGCCACGCGCTCGGACACCAGGTTCCTGGTGTCGCGGTCGACCTCGCGCTGGTAGTCGACCCGGGCGCTGGCCCGTGCGTGCTGCCATTCGCCGGCGACGCCCGCCACCCACTGCCGCTGGCGGGGCTGGAATTCGTCGAGCGGGTTGAGGGCGCCGGCGGTCACCGGCAGGGCGGTGGCGCGGGCCAGGCCCCAGCCGCCGTACACCCGGCCGCTGAGCCCGGTCGAAAGGCTGCGGGCGCTGAAGGCGCCGCCATCGTACCCGGTGTACCCCAGGCGGCCCGATTCGATCTGGCGCCCCGCGCGGACATCGTACCAGTCGTCGGCGTAGTCGAGATACGCTTCAAGGAGTTGCAGCGCGGGATCGGTGCCGGGCCAGACATCGCTGGTGCCCAGGTCGACGCCAAGGCGGGCGCTCGCGTGCAGACTGAGTCGGGGGACGCCGAGTCCCCAGGCGGTCAGGTCGGCCGACGTGACCATCGGTCCACCGCGGCGCTCAGCGCCGGGGCGATAGAAGGTGCAGACCGCCGAGCCGTTGGGGCAGTCGACGGCGAAGCCATCGGGGGTCTCCCGGCCACCGTTCGAGCCGACCACGGTGCCGGAAAGCGGAATGCTGTCGAGCCGCACTCCGCGGTAGGCGACGTGCTGCACCCGGGAATCGAGGCGGAGCAGGTAGCCCTGGGGCCAGGCGGCGGTCGGGAGGAGCGCGAGGGCGGCAGTGGCCCAGACGAGGGGGCGATTCATCGGCTGCGGCCGCCTTTCACCAGGCGGGCCTGATAACCGGCCGGGCTGGTCAGGAAGTGGCAGCTGGTGCACTCGGCCGGGGCGTAGTGATCCTGCTCCGGCGCGTGGCAGGCGAGACAGAACGAGCGCTTGGGCTCGAGCGACGCCACCTTGGCCCGGGTATGACAGGCATCGCACTTCACGTGGGCGACAACCGGCCGGGCATGCGGCTCGGTGATCGCGCTGGTGCGATGACAGGTGGCGCAGTCGCGGCCGGCCTCGTGGTGATCGGCGTGGCAGGCGCTGCAGGTCTTCACGGAGTCCGTGGCGGTCAGATACACCGGGACGGTGTGGCACGCGAGGCAGGCGACCGTGTCATGCTTCTCGTGCGCGAAATCGACCGGCCGGGCGCGGGCTGGCTTGCCGGCGGCGGCCACCGTGACGGTCACATGCCGGCCAGGCGTCAGCTCTTCCCGGGTGTGACAGGAGACGCAGTCACTGTCGGACGGTTTCTGGTGATGACAGATCTGGCAGCCCCGGGGCGCCTGAAAGGTGATCTTGCTTTTCGGGGCGGCGGTTTCGTGGCAGGTGAGACAGGCGAGCTTCTTGTGGCGGGCATGCTCGAAGGAGTCCGCCGGCTGCGCCGGAACGGCACGGGCCTCCCGCGGCGGTGGATGGGCCACCGCGGGAGTATCCTCGAGGGGGGGAGCGTCGCCCTTCACCTTGCTGGGGCGTTCGAACGGCACCGGAGCCAGCGACTGGCGCAGCGCCTTGGTGGTATCGAATGGCAGGGGCGGGCGCTTCCCGTCGCTGACCTTGGCCCGGGCGTGGCAGCCCTGGCAGTCGCTGGCGTCCACCCGGGCGGCGTGCGGCTGGTGGCAGGTGAGGCACTTCTCCCCCACCCGTTTGTGCTGGGCGCCGACGTGGAACAGCTCCTTGCGCCAGTCGGCATGGCAGGCGGCGGTGGCGCAGGTCTGCTTCGCCGCGGCTGGCGACTTCTGGGTGTGTGGGTCGTGGCACATGCCGCAGGTGCCGTTGTGCGGGTCCTTGGCGGCGTCGAAGTCCGGCAGCCTTTCCTTCATCTCGTGGCACTTGAAGCACTGCTGCAGCGCCGGGCGGAGCGTGCCGGCCGCCGAGTCGCGGGTGGCGAGGAGCGGCACGGTGGCGGTGAAGACGTGGCAGGCGGCGCAATGGAAGTCGCCCTGTGAGGCCATCTTCCCCAGCACGATCTTGGTGTCCTTTTCTTCGTGGCAGCCCGACTGTCCGCAGGTCTGATTCACCGGCACGAACCGGTGGGCCGTGCGGGCGTGACAGGTCAGGCACTCCTTCTTGTCCTTCATGGCGGAGGAGTCGGACTCGAGGTGAGTCCGGTGCCCCGAGGTCGCGGCGATGGCCTGCCAGGTCTTCTTGGCCGCGCCCTGGACGTGGCACTGCTCGCAGATCGTGCGGGGCACCTTGGCGTGTTCCGGAATTTCCTTGTCGCGCACCCCCGACATCCAGAAGACCAGTTTCACCGCTTCCTTGACCGGCTTGAGCGGGTGACAGGCGTGGCAGCTCAGGGTGTCATGCTTGCCCTCGAGCAGCGGAACCACGGTGTAGCTCCCGCTGTCCGGCGGCTCCGGCATCGCCTGGCCGCTCGGCACGAAGATGTGGCAGCCGGTGCAGAACCGCTTGTCGGTCTCCACGAAGTGATTCGCCTGGTATCCGGCAATGCCCGCCGCGGCCACCACCACCACGCTGCCGGCGATCATGGCGAACGTCACCGGGCGGCTGCGGGTCTTGAACCAGGTGAGGACCGCCCGCCGCCTGGGCCAGAGGAAGCGGAGCAGGAAGAAGGCGATGATCCCGGCCAGCACCACGCCGCCCCACATGACCCAGGGAGGCTGCTGGAACAGGAACTGAATGATGTTGGTCACCCGATCGCCAAAGAGCTTCACATCGACGGTCGAGTCGGCCGGGTGGGGCGTGACGAGCGAATCCTGCGCCGGCCACACAACACCAACCCCGGCAAGGGCGACCTTGCCGGGGTGGGTGGTCCTGCGGTGAGTTCCGGTCATCGCGCTAGTGGAGGCTGAGTGGGACCGCCGCTCCCCGTGCTTTGGCTTTCGCCGTTCCCTGATCCATTAGCTGCTGGATGGCAACCGGCGGAGCGGGGAGGCCGTACGTCGTCTTCAGGGCGTTGATCGTCGCGGCCAGCTGCCGTTGGGCCAGGAAGGGGTTGTGGGCGCCCTTCGAGTTGTCCGGGTGGTTGGCCAGCCCGGTGCCCCACAGCTGGGCGTTGTAGAGCGCCCCCTCGGCGACGCTGATGGCGTTGTCCGTCGTGTTGAAGGCGGCCTTGGGGACCTTGGAGAGGTACCCACCGTCGGTGGCGGAGTCAACTACCCGGTCGTGGTCCACGTCCACCCAGACCTGGTCGACGAGAGTCTGGATGACCGCGGCGCTGGCGTTGATGGCAGCCACCGCGGCGGTGACGGTCTGGTGACACCCGGTGCAGGAGCTCCAGTTACGGGAGACCGCATCGTAGGCGCAGCCGTTCTCTTCACCCGGCTCCGGGTTGCCCTGGGCATCGAGGCAGGGAATCGGGCGGAACAGGTGGCCGACCGAGGTCATCTGGAAGTTCCCCCCGGCGTCAGTCACGGTGAACTTGTTCACGTGGCAGCCGGCGCACAGCCGCGGATTGGCCGTCGGATCGCCGTGCGACGTGGCCTGCGGGGTGGTGTCGGCGCCCGACGGCCACCAGCCGGCGGTGCCCAGAAGCACCGGGCCCTGTGGGCCATGCGGGCCGCGGCTGTTATCGGTTGTGATCGGCTCGAACCGGCGGGAGTGGCACTTCATGCAGAGGTTGCCCTCGAGCGTCGGGACATCGATCGGGAAGCGCAGCTCGCCGGCGTTATCGTTGCCGTGCGGATCGTGGCAGACGACGCAGGTCGCGGCCATCGCGTTCTGGGTGGTAACGACGTCGTTCTTTTCCTTGTAGTTGCCCTGGACGTTCCAGGCCCGCATCGCGCCCCGGCCTTCGTGGCAGGGTTGGCAGGACACGTTGGTGACTTCGGCGTCCCGAGTGAGCCCGTGGCGCGAGAGCCGCCACTGATCGACATACGGCTCATGCACGCCGGTATGGCACTCGGCGCAGGTCCCGGCCGCGCGGGGATTCGGATTCGCCGGATCGCCCAGGGTGTCGACCTGGGCCTTGGCCAGCGGCGAGGTGTTGGCATCAGGCGTGGTCACGTGAGTCTCGCCCGGGCCGTGGCAGTTCTCGCACTGCACATCGTAGTACGCGTTGTCGACCACCTTGTTGATGCCGGCGGCGGTGTCAACCGCGTTGCCGTTCTGGCTCACCGCGTGGCACCCATAGCAATACGTGGCGGCATGCCCGGAGGCCTGCAGGGTGGCCCAGGCTTCGGAATGGCCATGCTTGGTCCAGTCGCCCTGGTGGTCCACGTGGCAATTGCCGCAGGTGGTCTGCTGGTCGGCCGCCTTGTAATAGCCCAGGAAACCGCTGGCGGCGTCAGGAGGAGGATTGAACGGGGCGCGGTCGCGGTAGACCGTGTCCGTACAGGCTGAGGCGGCTATGAGGGCTACGAGCCCCGCCGCCAGACGAAGATGAGTACCGAACGAGATTCTGCGCATGGTCGCCCCGTGGAAGTACGGTAGTGTACCTACAGTATCGCTCCCGATTTAATGAGCAAGACTATTTCGGGTGAGAATGTCTTCAAGAGCTGACGGCCCTGGTCGTTTCGTCTGCGAATAAGGACCATTGGGGCCGGCGACCGTTGCCGGCCTTCATGCTTTCTTTCCGGTCTCCCGGGCCGCTGATCGGCAGCAGCTCGACAGACTCCGTACCATACAGGGTGCCCGGTTTTCGAGCCACATGCACCTGACGGGCTCCCCCCGCGCTCACCCATGGGTCGGCCCGGCCGCATGTCGGCGACCCAGGTGCTTGAGACGCAGGTGCTCCTCCCGCTCCCGCTCCTCCAGGGTCCGCCGCACCGTGGCCATCTGCAACTCCAGCTCCGGGGTCAGTCGCCGTTCCAGGGTATGAACCTGGCGGGAGGCCCGGGCCAGCGCCTCGCCCAGACGGCGGATCAGCATCTCCCTGGTGGCGGCATCGAGCAGCATTTCCGTCAGCCGCTCGAATTCGCCCGCTGCCGCCGCCACCGCCGGGCCGGCGCTCGGGGGCGCGACCGTGCGGGCCGCGACGCTCCGGACCAGGGTCGGGCGACTGGTGATGGTGGCGACCGGCACACCCCAGATCTGGGCGGCCCGGATCTCGATCTGGAGGTCCCGCTCGGGCCAGGCGAGGGGGCGCAGCCCCGCCCGTCCCCGGGCGGCGAGGGCAGTCAACAGCCGGGCGTAGCCCCGCCGGGCGCCCTCCTCGATCTGCTTGCGGGCGCCGGCGGCGGGTCGGGCCAGCCGGAACAGTTCCGTCACCAGCGCTTCCCGCTTGCGCCGCAGCAGCGCGGCGCCTTTCTCCACCCGCTCCAGCCGCCGCTCGGCCCGGATGAGGTTGAGGCGCGTGGGCGGGAGGCGGATGCCGCTCACGGCGCCGGCTCCGGGTGTCGCCCGGACCAGGTCGTGTCCGAGATCCTGGTCAGGTCTTCACGCGGCAGGGTCTCGAGCAGCTGCCAGCCGGCGGCGAGGGTTTCGCTGAGACTCCGCCGCTGGCCGCCCTGCCGGACGAACTCGTCCTCGAACCGTTGGGCAAAGGTCAGGGCCCTCCGATCCGACTCCGCCAGGCCCGCCTCTCCCACGATGGCCGCCATGAGCCGGGCTTCCCGTCCCCGGGTATAGACCGCGTAGAGCTGGTCGGCCCATTCCCGGTGCTCCGGGACCGTCCGGCCTTTGCCGATCCCGGCGTTCATGAGCCGGGAGAGCGACGGCAGGACGTCGATCGGGGGAAAGATCCCCCTGCGATGCAGCTCGCGGGACAGCACCACCTGGCCTTCGGTGATGTAACCGGTGAGATCGGGGATCGGGTGGGTGATGTCGTCGTCCGGCATGGTGACGATCGGGATCTGGGTGACCGACCCGGGCCGTCCCACGATCAAGCCGGCTCGCTCGTAGATGCTGGCGAGGTCGGTATACATGTAGCCGGGGTAGCCCCGGCGGCCGGGGATCTCCTCCCGGGCGGTGGCGATCTCCCGCAGCGCCTCGCAGTAGGGAGTCATGTCGGCGATCACCACCAGGACGTGGAGCCCGGCTTCGAAGGCGAGAAACTCCGCCTGGGCCAGGGCCACCCGGGGGGCCAGCAATCGCTCGATGGTGGGATCCCGGGTCTCGTTGAAGTAGAGCACGCTCCGTTCGGCGGCGCCGCTTCGGGCGAACCGTGCCACGAACCCGTGCCGCTCGCGGGCGGTGATACCGATGCCCACGAACACCACCGCGAACGGTTCGCCCCGGGGGGCCCGGGCCCCTTCGACGATCTCCGCGGCCAGTTCCAGCGCTGGCAATCCGGGACCGGAGAAGACCGGCAACTTCTGGCCCCGCACCAGGGTGTTCATCCCGTCGATGGCCGAGATCCCGGTCTCGATGAAGTCGGCCGGGCGGGCGCGCCGGGCGGGGTTAAGCGGCGCGGCCCAGATGGGACGCACCCCCTCGCCCACCGGCGCGGGCATCCCGTCGAGCGGCGCGCCCATGCCGTTGAGGGTACGACCCAGCAGTTCCCGCCCCACGATGGCGGTGGCGACGTCGCCCGTGAGGGTGATCTCGGCCCGCGAGGGGGTGAGGCCGATGGTCTCCTCGAGCACCTGGACCACCGTCACCGCCTCGCCGGCGTCGATCACCTGGCCCCGGCGGGCCGGCTGGCCGGGGGAGGTGATGCTGACCCACTCGCCCTGGGCCACCCGGGGGGTGGCTCGGAGATAGATAAGAGGGCCGCCCGCCGACTGGGCGCCGAGGTAGGTGCGGGCGAGCGTCGTCATGCGGCCACTCCGATCTGCTGAATCGCCCGGGTGGCGTCGGCCACCCGGGTCGCCAGCTCCGCGAGGGGTGACCAGCGGACCGCCGCGATCGCCCGGCCCAGCGGGGCCAGGTTGAGGTGGTCGAAGACCGCCCCACGCTCCAGCGCCGCCAGTCCCGCCTGGTACGCCTGACGGGCCAGCAGGGCGAGCTGGTAGGTCTTGTCGATCGGCGAGAGGGCATCGTTCGGATCGAAAGCGCTCTGGCCCAGCACCGTCTCCCGGACCAGCCGGGCCGCTTCGAGCAGCAGGCGATCCTTGTCCTGCAGCGCCTCAGGTCCGATCAGTCCCGCGATCTCGCGCAGCTCCCGTTCCCGCTGCAACAGCTCCAGGGTCTCCCGCCTGAGCGCCGGCCACTCCGGTCCGGCATGTTCCGCAAACCAGGGATCGGTGTGCCCCGCATGGAGGGAGTAGCTGGTCTCCCAGTCGACCGCGGGGAACTGGCGCTGATGGGCCAGGGCGGGGTCGAGCGCCCAGAGGGCGCCCGCCACCCGGAGGGAGGCCTGGGTCACCGGTTCGGAGAAGTCGCCCCCGGGGGGCGAGACGGCGCTGATGATCGTCAGCACCCCTTCGCGGGGTGGCGCTCCCAGGGCCCGGGCCCGCCCGGCCCGCTCGTAGAACTTGCCGAGCCGGTTGCCCAGGTAGGTGGGATACCCCTCCTCCCCCGGCATTTCCTGGAGTCGGGCGGCGATCTCCCGCAGCGCTTCGCCCCAGCGCGAGAGGCTGTCGGCCATGACCGCCACCCGGTACCCCATGTCGCGATAGTACTCGGCGATGGTGATGCCGAGGTAGACCGAGGATTCGCGCGCGGCGACCGGCATGTTGGAGGTGTTCACCACCAGCACCGACCGGTCCATGATCGATCGGCCGGTGCGGGGGTCGACCAGCCGGGGAAACTCGGTCAGCACCTCGGCCATCTCGTTCCCCCGTTCGCCGCAGCCGATGTAGACCACGATGTCGGCCTCGGCGTACTTCGCCAGCGACTGCTCGATCACCGTCTTGCCGGTGCCGAATCCGCCCGGCACCGCCACGCTCCCGCCCTCCGAGACCGGGAAGAGGAAGTCGAAGACCCGCTGCCCGGTCACGAAGGGACGATCGGCTCCCAGCCGTTCGGCGGTGGGCCGGGGCTGGCGCACCGGCCAGGCCTGCGCCAGGTGGAGCGGGGTGCCGTCGGCGAGCTCCCCGATCGGGTCGGTGATGCAGTAGTCGCCGGGCGCGAGCCGGGCGAGCCGTCCCCCCAGGGCCGGCGGAACCAGGATGCGGTGGAGCAGGCCGGGCCGTTCCTCGACCGTACCGAGGACCTCGCCACCCGTCAGCTCGATGCCCGGGGCGCAGGTGGGGGTGAAGCGCCAGCGGCGCGTCGCGTCGAGAGTGTCGGCGGCGATCCCCGGCTCGATCCAGTCGCCCGACCGGTCCGCCAGCAGGCCCAGCGGCCGTCCGACGCCATCGAGTATGCTGCCGAGGAGCCCGGGCCCCAGCTGAACCGCCAACGCGCTGCCGGTCAGCCGCACCGGCTCGCCGACCCGCAGACCGGTCGTGTCCTCGTAGACCTGAATCACCCCGTGGTCGCCCTCGAGCCGGATGACTTCGCCCAGCAGACCCTTGCCGCCGGCGTGCACCAGCTCGTACAGCGACGCGGCGGTCAGGCCGGTGGCTTCGATCAGAGCCCCGCTGATGCGGGTGATACGTCCGTCGCTCATCTGAGCCTCACCCGGTACCCCACCACCTGGCGCAGTAGCTCCACGATGTAGGCCTCGGCGCTTTCCGCCTCCGACTTCCACATCGGGCCAGGGAAGGGAACCAGCATGGGAAGCGGCTTGCGGCCGATGTCGCGCTGGAGGTCCTCGGGCAGGCCCCGGTACAGGGTGTCCTCGATCAGGATGACGCCCACCTCGGGACGGGCCCGCAGCTCCCGTAACTGGGCGGTGGTCTCGGCGGTGGTGCTTGCCTCCAGCACCTTGAGGCCGGCCAGGCCCGGCCCGGCGGCCACCTCGGGGCGGCACACGGCTACGACGGCGTGACTCATGCCACCGTCACCAGGTTGGCGGTCAGCACGGTGGCCGGTGCTCCCAGGGCCAGGCCCCAGAGGATGCGGCAGAGGTCCAGCAACTCGGCCCGGAGCCGGAGGGCATAGCCGAGTAGGGGGGCGGGCGAGAGCGGGTCGGTCCGGGCCGCGGTCCGCAGTTCACGGATCTGGGCCCGCAATACCGCCAACTCGATGCCGGCCTCGTGCTGCTCCCGGTCGGCCAATGCCGTGGCCAGAGGGGAATCGGGGAAGGCGCGGGCCAGGACCCGCCCGGCGGCGGGGGGGCTCCCCATTGCGACGGCCTGCTGGGCCAGTTCGGCGGTCAGCGCTGCGCCACCCTCCAGCCAATACTCGGCGACCCGGGCCTCCTTCTCCTCCGCCAGCACCAGCACGGTAAAGGCGTTCTCCAGGTCGATCAGGCGCCGGACGTGATCGAGCAGCGGACCGCGACGGGTCCCGTGCCGCGCTTCGAGCAGAGCCCGTTCGGCGAAGCGGCGATGGAGCAGGATCTCAAGGTGCATGAGATCGGGCTCGGGATGGCCGGCCTGGGGGAGGAGGGCGGCCGCGAGGGGATGGTCCCACGCCAGCAGGAGGGAGGCCACCGCCGCCGGGGTCGGCTGGCGCGACAGCTCCTCCAGGGCCCGCTCCGGCAGGCTCGGCGTGGGCATCAGGCCGGAGAGCCGTAGCGCGGGCGGGGCGTGCTGCACCGCGCCCCGAAGGAGGGCGATGATGCTCCGGCGGTCCTCGTCCTCGAGAATCACGCTGAGGGCCGGACGCCGTTCCCTGGCCCAGCGCCGCAGGGTCGCGAGGTGGCCCGCCATCCGGCGTCGTGCGGCCAGCTCGATCGTGACACCGTCCACCTTCCCCTCGACCGGGAGGGGATAGCCCAACTGCCGCAGGCTCTCGCCCAGCGCCGCGACATCGGCGCTGTGGGCCAGGCGCTCGAGCACGCTTCGGCCCAGCAGATGCCGCCCCAGGCCGCGGCTGCGGGCGTTGAGATCGTCCCAGACGGTCACGGCTTGCCCTCGAGCCGGGCGAGGATCTCCTGCCGCAGGCGGGGGCCCAGCTGGGCCAGCTGCTGCTCGAGGGTGGCGTCGATCACCAGGGCGCCGTCGCCACTGTGGAGGACAAAGCCGCTCCCGATGCCGGGGTCGAAAGCGAGCTCGAGGCCTGGTGTCTGGCGGCACAGTTCGTGGATCCGCTCACCCAGCTGGGGCGAGCAGCGGATGGTGCCGCTCCGGGAGCCGAGGCACTCGAGGGCCTCGGCCAGCTGGACCGGGAGCGCGGCCCCGAAGTCGCTCCGGGTCAGGGCGCCGGGCAGCAGCCGTCGCGCCCGCGCCAGCACCCGCGCCAGCAGCCGGTCGCGTGCCAGCAGCTCCTCCTCCCGGGCGGCCCGCCGGGCACTCGCGAGGGTCACCGCCATCGCGTGCTGCCGCTCGGACTCCCAGGCACGGCTGTCCACGGCCCGGCGGGCCGCCAGATCGGCCGCCGCCCGGTCGCGAAGCGCCTGCGCCTCCGCCTGAGCGGCCGCCTGGACGGTGGTCGCCTCGGTCTCGGCCTCCCGCAGGAGGACGGAGAGCAGCTGGTCGAGGGCCATGGATCCGTCCCTGGCTCAGGCCCCGCCGCGGAAGAGAATGAGGGCGGCGACCACGAAGCCGAGGATCACCATCGTCTCGGGGATCGCGATCATCAGGATCGCCGTGGTGCTCAGCTCCGGCTTCTCGGCCATGCTGGCGGCGATGGCCGGGCCGATGCGCGACTGGGCCCAGGCGGTGGCCAGGGCGGGAATCGCGATGGCGGCGGCGGCCGCGAGCATTGTGAGGGCGGCTTCCATGCGGTCTCCTACGTGCGGGTGAGCCCGGTGTCGCGGCTCCACGCGCCGAACGGCTCGTAGCGCACCCCACCGGGGCTGTAGAACTTCCCGAAGAACTCGACATAGTGCAGTCGCAGGGCGTGGATCGTGGGGCTGAACAGCCCGATGGCGAAGTTCACCAGGTGAAACAGCAGGGCGAACATCACGCCGACGACGGCACTACCCAGCATTCCCACCATCCGGTTGGCCACCACCGCGAGCATCACGGAGGCCACTCCCAACGCCATGATGCGGGCGTAGGAGAGGATATTGCCCAGCGTCGACAGAAACTCGATCGGCGCCACTACCCCTTCGATGACCACCAGGACCGGAAAACTGACCAGGAGCCCGATCACCGATGGGGTGAAGAACGGCCGGGGGAGCACCCCGGCCGCGGCCAGCAGGGCCCCGGCGATGCACACGAGGGCGACCACCGCCGCTCCCTTGCCCAGCGCTTCGCGCGGATGCCGCCGGGCACTCACCACCGCGAGGACCATCCCCAGGAGGATGTGCACCCCGCCGATGGCTACGGCGAGGAGCAGGAACGGGATCAACGCTTCTTCCCGGTCGAAGGCGAGCGGCCGCAGTCCGAACCAGCGGCGGCCGAGGTCGCCGAAGAACTCCCCGAAGAGGATTCCCGCGAGGATCGCGAACAGGGCACAAGGCCCGATGATCTCGGATACCGCGCGGGGCAGGGTGCCGGGCTTGGCCCGGCGGTGCAGGACCAGGCCCCCGATCGCGAGCACCAGGCCGTAGCCGATGTCGCCCAGCATCAGTCCGAAGAAGACCGGGAAGAAGACCGCGA
Source organism: uncultured Gemmatimonadaceae bacterium (assembly GCA_964642475.1). Lineage (GTDB taxonomy): Bacteria > Gemmatimonadota > Gemmatimonadetes > Gemmatimonadales > GWC2-71-9 > JADJOM01. Next base: position 34,985 of record CAZXRC010000013.1, read on the forward strand.
CGAAGGGCGTGGGATCGATGCTGCCGTAGCGGGGGAGGGGGAGGAGCGAGATCACCGCCTCGAACGGACGGAAGAGACGGGGGTTTCGGAGGACCACGGGCGCCTCCTCCGACCGCCACTCCTCCCGCGAGACCTCCGTGACCACCACGCTTTCGCCCACTTCGTCCCGGAGTCGCTCGCCCAGACGCACCCGGCTGTCGGCCGGCAGCCACCCTTCCAGCACGAAGGCATGGGCGGTGACGCTCGAGAGCGGCAGCGCATTCAGCGCCTGCAATCGATGGGCGATGCCGAGCCGGGCCTGGCGCAGTTCGGGGCCGCGGGTCCGGGCCAGCTCTCGCCGTTCCCGGTCGACCTTGTCGATCTCCCCCGGCAGTTCCCCCAGGCGCACCAGCATCTTGGGAATCGCTTCCGCCAGGGACGAACCGCCGTACGCATCCGGGACCGGGATCTCCTGCACCCTCGCCTCCGCCAGCAGCCGTTCCACCCGGTTGCCGACCGCCGCCGACACCACGACCAGCAGGGCGGTATCGCCCCCGGCCAACTCCCGGCTGTACAGCTCGAACGAATCCCCGATCAGGCTCGCGAGGCTGGATCGGAGCCGGGGGATAACGTCCTGCTCGGTTCGCTTGAGGAGCACGTGGTAGACGGTGGTATTCCGCCAGCGGGCCTCGTTCTCCAGCAAGGGCCGGAAGGCGGAGAAGAACCCCTGGTACTTGAGGATCAGCGCCCGTTCTTCCTCCAGCAGAGTGGCCCGGGTCTTGAGTCGGTCGGTGGCCCGGCGGGTGCGCCACGCCAACCGGGCCCAACGGGCGAATTCGGTGATCCCGGCGGGAGGCGGGCCGGTCCGGGCGGGGGGCGGAAGCCAGGCGGCGAGTTCCGTCAGCGCCACGTCGACATCATCGGCAGCGGCCAGCAGGTGCCGCCGTTCCCGCTCCTGCCGGGGAGTCAGCGCGGCCGGGGCCATCGGCGGGTGATACGCCGGGGGGGTGAGGTGCAGCACTCCCAGCCCCTGCAGGGAGCGGAGGACCGCGGGGAGACTGCTCCGCGGGCCGAGGACCCGGACCTTGGCCATGGCCAGGATCATGGTCGCTCCCGGGCCAGGAGCCGGTCGATGACAAAGGCGGCGAGTGTCTCCTCGACGGCTTCGGGGAGCCGATCGTACCAGGCCGCCCGGGTCCGGCCCGCATCCCGGATCCGGCCTTCTTCCTCCTTCTTCTCCAGCTCCAGCCGGGCGAGGCGATCGGCCCGGAGGGCCGTCAGCTCCATGTCGCTCGTCAGGGCCTGCTCCTCGGATTCGCGGCGGGCGCGGTCGACCAGGGCGTGCGCCTCCTCCCGGGCCCGAGCGAGCCGCTGCTCCAGGTCCTGTTCCATGGCGACCAGCTGGGCCAGGTCGCCCGCGGGGGCGCTGGCGACCGGATGGGCCGGCTCACTACGGGACATGTGGCTCGCCTTGGTGACGGCCGCGCCATGATCCGGGCCTCCGGGTCCGAAGGCCGCGCCGTCCAGGGCGTGGGCGCCGGACGGATGCGTGTCGGCGGGCAATCTGGCGTGCGTCGGGGCAAGAACTCGCTAGCGGAGGGCTGAGAAGTCGTTCACGATCCTTCAGGAATCTCTTAATGAAGTCCTAAGCGGACCTTCACCTGTCGGACCGCAGGTTGCATCCCTGGTACGGAGCCGTGGTTGGGCCGTAGCACAGACGGCGCCGCCTGGCGTCGCCGCGCTTCCCCTCACCCCTGGAAGGCGGATTCACAATGTACTACCCGACATCACATCCTTGGACGGATGAGCAGGATCTCGGCGAGCACCTCGAGTCTCGAGGGGTGTCGCGCCGCGACTTTCTCGCCTTCTGCGCCCAGATCTCCGCCGTGCTCGGACTGGGCGAGATGGCGGTGCCGCGGGTGGCCGCGGCGCTCCAGGCGGTCAAGCGACCGTCGGTGATCTGGCTGCAGCTCCAGGAATGCACCGGGTGCGTGGAGAGTGTGCTCCGGACGGCCGAGCCGACGATCGGCGACCTGGTCCTGGACGTGGTCTCGCTCGACTACAGCCATGCGCTGATGGCGGGGGCGGGCCACGCGGTCGAGGCGGCCAAGCAGGAGGCGATGAAGGCCAACTTCGGCCAGTACATCCTGCTCGTCACCGGGTCGATCCCGCTCAACGAGGGGGGTATCTACACGATGGTCGGGGGGCGGACGGCGAAGGACCTGCTGGAAGAGGCGGCCAAGGGGGCGGCGGCGATTCTGGCGGTCGGGGCCTGCGCCCACTGGGGCAGCGTCCAGGCGGCCCGGCCCAATCCGACCGGCGCGGTGGGCGTCCAGGACGTGATCAAGGACAAGCCGATCGTCAACATCGCGGGCTGCCCGCCGATCGCCGACGTGGTGACCGCCACGGTGGTCCACTTCCTCACCTTCGGGAAGCTCCCCGACCTCGATCCCGAAGGCCGCCCGCTCTTCGCATACGGGGCCCGGATTCACGACCAGTGTCCCCGTCGCGCCAACTTCGACGCCGGGCAGTTCGTGGAGGTGTTCGACGATGAGGGCGCCCGCAAGGGCTGGTGCCTGTATGAAGTTGGCTGCAAGGGCCCGGCGACCTTCTCGCCCTGCCCGATCTTCCAGTGGAACACCCGCACCAGCTGGCCCATCGGCGCGGGCCATCCGTGCATCGGCTGCACCGAGCCGCACTTCTGGGACACCATGACGCCGTTCTACGGGCGGCTCCCCGATGTCGGCGGGTTCGGCATCGAACGGCGGGTGGACATGATCGGCGCCTCCCTCGCGATTGGCGCAACCGCGGGCGTCCTGGCGCATGCCGCGGCCACCGGCCTCCACCAGATGCGGGAACGGAAACGCCAGCTTCCCGTGATGGATGCGCCGAAGGACCCCCGGAGCGGCAACCCCAACGGCTGAGCGGAGACTGACCCATGGCTGCGACCAAAGTCGTCGTCGATCCCATTACCCGGATCGAGGGACACCTGCGGATCGAGGTGCAGGCGGAGAACGGCAGGATCACCAACTCCTGGGCTTCCTCGACCCAGTTCCGCGGGATCGAAGTCATCATGGAGGGGCGGGACCCCCGGGATGCCTGGGCGTTCACCCAGCGGATCTGCGGGGTGTGCACCGTGGTGCACGCGGTGGCGAGCTGCCGGGCGGTGGAAGACGCCCTCGGCATCACCATTCCGCCCAACGCCAACATCATCCGCAACCTGGTCCACGGGATGCAGTTCATCCAGGACCATGTCATCCACTTCTATCATCTCCACGCGCTCGACTGGGTCGACGTCGTCAGCGCCCTCAAGGCCGACCCGGAAGGCACCGCCCGCATCGCCCGGTCGATCTCCCCCTGGCCCAACAACTCGGCGACCTACTTCGCCGAGGTGCAGAACCGGGTGAAGAAGTTCGTCGGCAGCGGGCAACTCGGCATCTTCACCAACGGCTACTGGGGCCACCCCGCCTACAAGCTCCCGCCCGAGGTGAACCTGCTCGCCGTGGCGCATTACCTCGAGGCGCTCGACTGGCAGCGGGACGTGATCCGGCTCCATACCGTCTTCGGGGGCAAGAATCCCCACCCCAACTTCCTGGTGGGCGGGATGGCCTGCGCCATCAACCTGAACGACACCGGCACGATCAACGCCGAGCGCCTGACCGACGTCAAGGACATGATCGTGCGGGCCCGCCGGTTCGTGGAACAGGTCTACTGGCCCGACCTGGTGGCGATCGCGGGGTTCTACAAGGACTGGGCCGCGATCGGCGGCGGGGTGAAGAACCACCTCTGCTATGGCGAGTTCCCCGAGGGAGACCCGACCGACGCCAACAAGCTCTACTTCCCGCGGGGGATCATCCTCGAAGGCGACCTCTCGAAGGTCCATCCGTTCGATCCCGCCAAGGTCGAGGAGTTCATCAACAGCTCGTGGTACGAGTACTCAGTGGGTGACGACAAGGGGCTGCACCCCTGGGAGGGCGAGACCAAGGCCAAGTACACTGGCCCGCCGGCCCCGTGGGAATACCTCCAGGGGGAACCCAAGTACACCTGGATGAAGTCGCCCCGGTACGAGGGCCGTCCGATGCAGGTGGGACCGCTGTCCCGGATGCTGGTCGCGTACGGCTCCGGCCACGAGGAAGTGCGGGAGATGGTGAAGGCGGTCCTCGATACCCTGCAGGTCGGACCCGCCGCGCTCTTTTCGACCCTCGGCCGCACCGCCGCCCGCGGGATGGAGACCGTGCTTCTCGCCCGACGGATGGAGAAGTGGTTCGGCATGTTGACCGACCGGGTGAAGGCCGGCGACACCCGGACGTTCACCAAGGAGCGTTGGGACCCTTCCACCTGGCCCAAGGAGGAAGTGAAGGGGTTCGGCTGGCTCGATGCCCCCCGCGGCGCGCTGGGCCACTGGGTCCGGATCAAGGACGGGAAGATCACCAAGTATCAGTGCGTGGTGCCGAGCACCTGGAACTGCTCGCCCCGTGACGGCAAGGGCCAGCAGGGGCCGTACGAGGCCTCGTTGGTCGATAACCACCCGCTCATCCGCCCGGAGCAGCCCCTCGAGATCCTCCGGACCATTCACTCGTTCGATCCCTGCATGGCCTGCGGGGTCCACGTCCTCGATGCCACCGGCAACACGGTGACGGAGGTCAAAGTGCAATGACGGCGATCCCCTCCAAGCCAGCCCCCAAGGGATTTTCCCTGGGGCACCGGGTCCCGCCGCCGACTGGGAAGTACCAGTGGGTGTACCTGTGGGACGCCCCGATCCGGGTGATGCACTGGGTAGCCGCGCTCTCCATCGTGACTCTGGCGGTGACCGGGCTCTATATCGGGGGGCCGTATTTCGTGACCGGCGGGGCCGAGGCCGCCGATCCGTTCGTGATGGGCTGGTTCCGCTTCGTGCACTTTGCCGCCGGCGCGGTGCTGGTGATGACCGCCATCGTCCGGGCCTACTGGCTCTTCGCGGGGAACAAGTTCACCCGGCTCCCGGCGCTCTTTCCGGTGCGGCCCCGCGACTGGGCCAACATGGTGAAGCAGATCAAGTACTACCTGCTGCTGGAGGACCGTCCACCCCACTATCTCGGCCACAACCCGATGCAGCAGATGAGCTACACCGGGATGTACCTGGTGGCGCTGGTGATGGTGGTGAGCGGCTTCGCCATGTACGGCCAGTCCAATCCGGGCGGCATTTTCTATCAGGCGTTCAACTGGGTGGGGATCGTCTTGGGCGGGATGCCGGTGGTGCGGTTCATCCATCATGCCGCCACCTGGCTGTTCCTGATCTTCATCCCGGTGCACATCTACCTGGCGCTGCGGGCCGACAACCTGGAACGCAGCGGCGTCATCTCATCGATCGTCACCGGCGGCCGGTTCGTCCCGGCCGACGAGCACTACATCGACGCCGATGACATGTGACGCGCCCCGCACCCTCGTCGTCGGCCTGGGCAACCCGCTCATGGCCGACGATGGCGTGGGCCTGACGATGCTCGAGCGGCTGCGGGAGCTGTACGACCTGCCGCCCAGCGTCGCCCTCACGGACGGCGGGACCTGGGGAATGATGCTGCTCCCCTCGATCGAGGACGCGGAGGAACTGCTGCTCCTCGACGCCGTCCGCACCGGCAGTCCTCCCGGTACCCTCAGCCAGCTGGGACGGGACCAGCTCCCGCTCTTTTTCAGCCACAAGATCTCGCCGCACCAGATCGACCTCCGGGAAGTGCTCGCCGTGGCCGATCTTCGCGGGCACCTGCCTCCCCGGCTCGCGGTGATCGGCATCGAGCCCGCCGTGGTGGAAATGCGGGACCGCCTCACCCCCTGCGTGGCCGACCGGATCGACGAGGCGGTCCACGCCGCGGTGCGGCAGCTCGCGGCCTGGGGCCACCCCTGCACCCGCCGGACGGCGGCGCTCTATGCATGAGATGAGCGTCGCCCTCGAAGTCGGGCGGCTGCTGGAAGTGGAGCTGGCCCGCCACCCGGGCCGGCTTCTCTCGGTGGGCGTGATGCTGGGAGACGACGCCGGCTTCGAACCCGAGAGCCTTTCGTTCTGTCTGGAAGCGGTCCTGGCTCACCCGCCGTTCGGGGGCGCCCGCGCGGTGCTCACCCGCGTCCCCGGCGACGCGCTCCGCCTGGAATACCTGGAGATCGACGATGACCGTCCGGACCATTGAAGTCCGCGAGAAGCTGATGGCCAGGAACGACGAGCTGGCCGCCGAGGTCCGGCAGCGGCTCCAGGCGCTGGGCGTGCCGATGTTCAACCTGGTCTCGTCGCCGGGGTCGGGGAAAACCACCCTGCTGGAGAAGACCCTCGACCTGCTGGGTGAGGAGCTCGGGATCGCGGTGGTCACCGGGGACGTCCAGACCCAGAACGACGCCGACCGACTGGCCCGGCACACCCGGCGGCTGGTGCAGGCGGTGGTGACCGGTGGGGCCTGCCACCTCGATGCCCGCCAGGTGCTGACCGCCCTGGAGGCGATCGACCTGGCCGACACCCGGCTCGCCTTCGTGGAGAACGTCGGCAACCTGGTCTGCCCCGCGAGCTGGGACCTGGGTGAGCTGGCCAAGATCGTGGTGCTCTCGGTGACCGAGGGGGAGGATAAGCCCCTCAAGTATCCCCGGATGTTCCAGCAGGCCCGCTACGCCGTCTTCAACAAGATGGACCTCCTGCCCCACGTGCCATTCGATCTCGACCTGGCCGTGAGATGCGCCCGCCAAGTCAACCCGGAGCTGGAGTTCTTCTTCGTCTCGGCCCACACCGGGCTGGGCCTGGAGGGGTGGTTCGACTTCCTCCGGCGGCAGGCGAGGGTCCCGGTCACCCTATGAGCGCACCGGACGTGGCTCTCCACGCCGCCCGGCTTCGGGTGACCGGAGTCGTGCAGGGGGTGGGCTTCCGGCCGTTCGCGTATCGGCTCGCCCTGGAACATCGTCTCGCGGGCTGGGTCCGCAACGCCTCGGGCGCGGTGGAGATCGGACTGGAGGGCGCTCCGGAGGATCTCGAGGCGTTCATTGCCCGGCTCCGGATCGGCGCGCCCCCGCTCGCGCGGATCGAGTCGGTCGAGCAGGAATCGGCCCAGCCGGCCGGGCTCACCGGGTTCGTCATCCTCGCCAGTCGGGACAGCGATGCCGGCCGGCTGCCGGTGCCGCCCGACGTGGCGATGTGCCCCGCCTGCGAGCGGGACCTGCGTGATCCGGGCAACCGGCGCTATCGCTACCCGTTCATTACCTGCACCGACTGCGGCCCGCGCTTCACCGTGATCCAGGGGCTCCCGTACGATCGGGAGCGGACCACCATGCGGGTCTTCCGCCAGTGCCCGAGCTGTGAGACGGAGTACCGCACCCCGGGCGATCGCCGGCATCACTCCGAAACCAACAGCTGCCCCGCCTGCGGCCCGACCCTCTGGTTCGAGCCGGCGGGTGACCGGCGGGACCGCGTGCTCGGCGCCGAGGCCCTCGCCCGCGCCACCAGCCTGCTGCTGACGGGCGGTATCGTCGCCATCCGCGGCTTCGGCGGGTTCCATCTCGCCTGCGACGCGACCAACCCGGTAGCCGTGGCCGAGCTGCGTCGCCGCAAGCGCCGGGAGGCCAAGCCCTTTGCCGTGATGGTGGGGAACGAGGCGGCGGCGCGGGAGCTGGCCGAGTTCGGCGAGGAATCGGCGGCCCTTCTCGTGAGCCGGGAGCGGCCCGTCGTCCTGCTGCCGCGACGGGATCCAAGCCCGGCGGCGCCGAACGTCGCGCCGGGGCTGGCGGTGATCGGCCTCATGCTGCCGGCCACCCCGCTGCACCAGCTCCTGCTCGACGACCTGGGCCGGCCAGTGGTGATGACCAGCGGCAACCTGAGCGAGGAGCCGATCGCCATCGGCAACGAGGAGGCCCGGGACCGCCTCGGAGGCATCGCCGATGGGTTTCTCCTTCACGACCGCGACATCCTCTCCCGGGCCGACGATTCGGTGCTTCGATCCACCCCCAGCGGCACCGTGATGATCCGTCGGGCCCGCGGCTATGCCCCGGTGCCGCTCCCGCTGCCGGTGGCGAGCCCGGTGCCCCTCCTGGCGGTGGGGCCCCATCTCAAGAACACCTTCACGCTGGTCGAGGACGACCGGGCCTGGGTGAGCCCCCACCTGGGGGACCTGGAGTCGCTGGAGTCGCTGGAGCACTTCGGCCACATGCGGGAAGTCTATACCCGGCTCTTCCACGTCGACCCCGCCGTGGTGGTCCATGACCTCCACCCCGGCTACCTGAGCACCCGCATCGCCCAGGAGTCGGGGATTCCGCGCCGGATCGCGGTCCAGCATCATCACGCCCATGTGGCCGCGGTGCTGGCGGAGCACGGCGTGACCGCTCCGGTGTTGGGCGTGGCCTATGACGGGACCGGCTATGGCGACGACGGCGCCGTCTGGGGCGCGGAGCTTCTGCTGGCCGATCTCACCGGCTACCGCCGGCTGGCCCATTACCGCTACGTGCCGCTCCCCGGCGGGGACCTCGCCGCCCGCAAGCTCTGGCGCGTGGTGCTGGGCTATGCCGTGCTTCAACCCGCGGCCCGGCCGTATTTCGAGCATGTGTTCGACCAGGTGCCCCCCGCCGAACTGGCGGTGGCCGAGCGCCAGGTGCAAGCTGGGGTGAACGCCCCGGGCGCTTCGTCCATGGGGCGACTGTTCGATGCGGCCGCCGCCATTCTCGGGGTCCGCCTGGTGGCAGAATACGAGGGCCAGGCGGCGATGGAACTCGAGGCGCTCGCCGGCTTCCGGCCCGCGGCCGAGTACCCCGCGGCCATTCATGACGACGGAGCCGGCGGGTGGGAGATCGATCCGCTGCCGGTGCTCACCCGCCTGGCCCGAGGCCGGCTCAAGGGCTACGATGTCGCCGATCTCGCGGCCGACTTCCATGCCAGCATCGCCTGGGTCACCGGTGAGGTACTGCGGCGGGCGGTGGCGGCCACCGGCATCGGCACGATCGTGCTGTCGGGGGGGACCTTCCAGAACGCCAGGCTGCTCCTCTCCCTTCGCCGGCGGATGGAGGAGCGGGGCCTGCGGGTGCTGGTGCCGCGGGAGTTGCCGCCGGGCGATGGAGCAATCAGCTACGGACAGGCGGCGGTGGCGGCGGCGCGACTGGCGCACTAGGAGGCATCATGTGTCTCGGGATTCCAGGACGGGTGGTGGACGTTCATGACGACAACGGCCTGGCCATGGGCACGGTCGACTTCGGGGGCATTCGGCGCGAGGTCTGCCTGGCCTACGTCGCGCACGAGGTCAAGCCCGACGACTACGTCGTGGTGCATGTCGGGTTCGCCATCTCGCGGGTCGATGAGGCCGAGGCCAAGCGCACCTTCGAGGTACTCCAGGAGATGAGCCAGCTCGACGAGCTCGAGTGGATGCGGGAGGTGGCGGAGAAGAGTCTCGATCCCCTGGGAGGGGCCCCGGCGTGAAATACCTCACCGAGTACCGCGACCCCGCGCTGGCCAAGGCGCTGCTGCACCGGATCCGGACCACCGCCACCCGCAAGTGGGTGCTGATGGAGGTGTGCGGCGGGCAGACACACACCATCGTCAAGCAGGGCCTCGACGAGCTGCTCGCCGGCGCGGTCGAAATGATTCACGGCCCCGGCTGCCCGGTGTGCGTCACCCCGCTGGAGCAGATCGACAAGGCGCTCGCGATCGCCGCCCGACCAGACGTCGTCTTCACTTCCTTCGGCGACATGCTCCGGGTCCCGGGCAGCGAGTGCGACCTGCTGCAGGTCCGCGCCCGGGGCGGACAGGTGCGGGTGGTCTACTCCCCGCTCGATGCGGTGGAGCTGGCCCGGAAGCACCCCGACCGGCAGGTAGTCTTCTTCGCCGTCGGTTTCGAGACCACGGCCCCCGCCAACGCCATGGCGGTGTATCGCGCCAGACAGCTCGGCGTGAAGAACTTCAGCATCCTGGTCTCCCACGTGACCGTGCCGCCGGCCATGCGCGCGATCCTGGAAGCGCCCGACAACCGGGTGCAGGGCTTCCTTGCCGCGGGCCACGTGTGCACCGTCATGGGCTGGACCGAGTACGAGCCGATCGCGGCCCGCTACCGGGTGCCGATCGTGGTCACCGGCTTCGAGCCTCTCGACATTCTCGAAGGGATCGCCATGACGGTGGCACAGCTGGAGGCGGGTCGCCACGAGGTGGAGAACCAGTATGTCCGGGCGGTCCGGCGCGAAGGCACCGTGCCGGCTCGCTCGCTGGTGGAAGAGGTGTTCCAGCTGGTCGACCGCAAGTGGCGGGGCATCGGTGAGATCCCCCGGAGCGGGCTGGGTCTCCGGGCCGAATACGCCGATTTCGACGCCGAGCTCCGTTTCGGGCTCTCGGAGCTTACCCGGGAGGAGTCCGGGGAGTGCCGCGCGGGCGACGTGCTGCGGGGACAGATCAAGCCCTTCCAGTGCCCCGCGTTCGGCAAGAGCTGCACCCCCGAGCACCCCCTCGGGGCCCCGATGGTCTCGTCCGAGGGCGCCTGCGCCGCGTACTACAATTACGGCCGGTTCCGCGAATCTCACGCCGCGACGGGAGTGACGTCATGACCGGCTCGTCGATCGCCCAGGGTCTGGCGTGCCCCATCCCCCTCGGCGAGACCGAGCGGGTGCTCCTGGGGCACGGCTCGGGAGGAAAACTCAGCGCGGCGCTCCTCCGCGATCATTTCCTTCCCCACCTCGGTAACCCGGTGCTGGCGCCCCTGGGGGACGCCGCCCTCCTCACGGTGCGGGGCGGGGAGCTCGCGGTCTCCACCGACAGCTTCGTCGTCAGTCCCATCGAATTCCCCGGCGGCAACATCGGTTCGCTCGCGGTCCACGGGAGCCTGAACGATCTCGCCATGATGGGCGCCGAGCCCATCGGACTGACTGCCGGGTTCATCCTGGAGGAAGGACTGCCGTTGGAGGTGCTGGATCGGATCGTCGCGGCGATGGGCGCGGCGGCCCGGGCGGCGGGTGTGTCGGTCGTCACCGGCGACACCAAAGTGGTGGAACGGGGCAAGGCCGATCAGATGTTCATTAACACCACCGGACTGGGGCTGCGCCGGCCGGATGTGACCGTCGGCCCAGACAAAGCACGGGTGGGAGACAAGATTCTGGTGAGCGGCCCGATCGGGTGCCACGGCATGGCCATCATGGCGGAGCGCGAGGGCCTCGGGTTCGTGTCGCAGATCCAGAGCGACTCGGCTACGCTCTGGCCCCTCGTCAAACTCCTGCTCGACAACCTGGGATCGGCGGTGCATGCCCTGCGCGATCCGACCCGCGGCGGGGTGGCGAGCGCCCTCAACGAAATCGCGGCATCATCGCAGGTGGGCGTGGCGCTGGACGACGGCCGGATGCCGGTGCCGGGTCCGGTGGCGGCCGCCTGCGAAATGCTCGGGCTCGATCCGATGTACGTGGCCAACGAGGGGGTCTTTACCGCCTTCGTGGCCCCCGACCGGGCCGACGAGGCCCTCGAACTCCTCCGAGGTCACCCGCTGGGGGCCGAGGCGGCGGTGATCGGAACCGCGACCGCCGACCACCGCGGATTTGTCATTCTCCGCACCGGGCTCGGGGGCACCCGAATCGTGGATCTCCTTCCGGGGGACCAACTTCCGCGGATCTGCTGAGTCGTTCCAGCGTCGCCGTGGCCGGCCACTACTATAAGGAAAGCTTGCAACGCGATTCCGGGACATTTCCTCGCATTTCCCCGGCGTGAGACTACTTTTCCTGCCAAACGATCCCCTTTCACTACCTGACGTCAGCGCGAGCCCGAATGTCCGCCCCAACCAACCTCTGTCCTTCATGTGGGAAGCCCTCCGGCGGGAAGTTCTGCCGGCATTGTGGCGCCGCGAGCAGCGGCGCCGATCATTGCACCCGCTGCGGCGGGTCCCTGGCCGCGGGAGCCCGGTTCTGCCCGCAGTGCGGCACCGCCGCTGGCGCGGCGTCGGGCTCGAGCCGGAACGAGCGGGTGGTCTGGTTCGTGGCGGGCGGCCTCGTGGTGGCGGCCCTCGGCGGCATGGTGCTGGCCCTCTCCAAGGGGAATGCGGCGGCGCCGGTGGCGGCGGCCTCGGCCGACGCGCCCTTCGCAGCCGGCTCGGCCGGCGGCGCGGTTCCCGACATCTCCAACCTCTCGCCCCGGGAGCGGTTCGATAAGCTCTTCGACCGCATCATGCGGGCGGCGGAGTCGGGGGATGCCAACACCGTCACCACGTTCGCGCCGATGGCGGTCCAGGCCTACGGGATGCTCGACACCGTGGACTCCGATGCCCGCTATCACCTGGCGCTGATCCAGCTGCACACCGGCGACGTCGAGGGGGCGCGGGCCCAGGGCGACAGCATTCTCAAGACCCAGCCCGGCCACCTGTTCGGCTACATCATCAAGGGGACGATTGCCCGCTTCCAGAAGGACGACAAGCTGCTCGCCCGGGCCTACGTCGACTACCTGAGTCACCTGGACAAGGAAACCGCCGCCAAGCGGCCGGAGTACGAGTCCCACGCCCGCGCGCTGCAGGATTTCACGACCCAGGCCCGGGCCGCCAAGGGAGGCGCCTGACTATGACGCTGCTCGGCCAGTTTGCACTGTGGACCGCGATGCTGGTGGGCGGCTGGGCCGCGGTCGTGGGCTTCTCCGGCCGCTGGCATGGCCGCCCGGAGCTGGCGCTTACCGTCACCCGTTCGGTCTACGCCCTGTGGGGCGTGATGCTGGTGGCGGCGGCCTGCCTCTGGCAGGGCCTGATCACCCATGACTTCAACATCGAGTATGTCGCCAGCTACACCTCCCGCAACCTGCCGAGCTACTACATCGTCTCGGCCTTCTGGGCCGGGCAGAAGGGGTCGCTGCTCTTCTGGGCGGTGGTGCTCTCCACTTTCGCCTCGCTGGCGCAGTGGCTTACCCCGGCCCGGTACCGGGCCCTGATGCCGTACGTCGCGGCCGTCACCAGCACGGTGGTGGTCTTCTTCGTGACGGTGATGCTCTTCGCGGCCAATCCTTTCTTCCGGCTGCCGTTCACCCCGCCCGACGGCAACGGGCTCAATCCCCAGCTCCAGAACATCGGCATGGTGATCCACCCGCCGATGCTCTATCTCGGCTACATCAGCATCACCATCCCGTTCGCGTTCGCGATCGCGGCGCTGATGGCCCGTCGGGTCGATGCCGGCTGGATCGTGGCGATCCGCAAGTGGACCATCATGAGCTGGCTCTTCCTCAGCATCGGCATCACGCTGGGGATGTGGTGGGCCTACGTGGAGCTCGGGTGGGGCGGCTACTGGGCCTGGGATCCGGTCGAGAACGCCAGCCTGCTGCCCTGGCTCACCATGTCGGCCTTCCTCCACTCGGTGATGATCCAGGAGAAGCGGGGGATGCTCAAGCGCTGGAACATGACCCTCATCATCGGGTCGTTCCTGCTCAGCATTTTCGGCACCTTCATCACCCGGTCGGGCGTCATCGCCAGCGTACACAGCTTCACCCAGTCGAACGTCGGCTACTTCTTCCTGGCCTTCCTGGTGGGTACCGCGGTCCTGGCCTTCACGTTGCTCTACACCCGGTGGGAACGGCTCGAGGCGGATGTGCAGCTCGAGAGCATGGTAAGCCGCGAGGCCGCCTTCCTGTTCAACAATCTGCTGCTGGTGGGGATTGCCTTCTCGGTGTTGTGGGGGACGCTTTTCCCGATTCTCTCCGAGGCCGTGCGGGGCACCAAGATTTCGGTGGGCCCCCCGTTCTTCAACAAGGTGAATGTGCCGCTGGGCCTCCTGCTGCTGGCGCTGACCGGCATCGGACCGCTCATCGCCTGGCGCAAGGCGTCCACCGCCAACCTCAAGCGGCAGTTTACCTGGCCGGTAGCCGCCGGGCTGGTGACCCTGGCGCTCTGCCTCCTCACCCGGATGAGCAACTTCTACTCGGTCATGGCGCTGACCCTGGCCGGGTTCACCGGCGGGACGCTGTTCCAGGAGTTTGCCAGGGGCACCACTGCCCGGCACCGGATGTACGGCGAGTCGCTGCCCCTGGCCTTCGGGCGCCTGGTGGCGCGGAATCGCCGGCGCTACGGCGGATATATCGTGCACCTGGGCATGCTGATCTACTTCGTGGCTTTCGCGGGATACGCGTTCAAGACCGAGATGGAAGCCACCCTCAAGCCGGGGGATTCGGCGACCCTCAAGAGCCCCTTCGGCCACACCTATACCTTCACCCACGTCGGCGTGAGCCAATTCGAGCAGCTCAACCGCGTGGTCACCCAGGCGTCGGTCCAGGTCAGCAAGGACGGGAAGAGCATGGGGGTCATCAACTCGGAGAAGCGGCAGCACTTCTCGGAGCCGGCCCCGGGGGTCAAGCAGAAGTCGTTCGAGCCCAGCACCGAGGTCGGGATCCGGAGCAACCTGCAGGAGGATCTCTACGTGGTCTTTGCCGGGTCGGTGGATGGCAGCGAGGAAGCGGTCTACCGCTTTACCATCAACCCCCTCGTGCTCTGGGTCTGGATCGGCGGTGTGGTCCTGGTGGTGGGCGGGCTCATCACCATGTGGCCCAGCGGAACCGTCAGCACCGGGGTGACCCGGCGGGCGCAGGCCGGATACGAAGTGCAGCTCACCGGCAGCGGGAGTCAGGGATGACCGGCCGTCGCGAGTTCCTGCGCCGCCTGGGTGGTCTCACCAGCGGGGGCGCGTTGCTGCTGGCGGGGCGGGCCTCGGGGCAACAGGGCGACCTGGCGGGGCAGGGCGAAACCGGGGCGCTCCGCGACCCCGCCTCCGCCGGCCGGCCCCAGGAACGCAAGACTGCGCGGGACAACGACGCGTTCGTCACCGCGGTGGAGCACCGGCTGCAGTGCACCTGCGGCTGCACGCTCGACATCTACACCTGCCGGACCACCGACTTCACCTGCACCTACTCGCCCGAGCTCCACAAGGAAGTGCTGGCCCTTCAGGACCAGGGCAAGACCGCGGACGAAATCGTCGCGGCCTTCGTGGCCAAGTACGGCGAGAAGATCCTGATGGCGCCGAAGCCCGAGGGCTTCAACCTGGCGGGCTACGTGGTACCGGGCACTGCCATCCTGGTGGTGGGCAGCCTCATGTTCCTGCTGCTCAAGCGGCGCACCCGGCTGCGCGCGGCGCTCGCGCCGGCCGGCGCGTCCGCCGGAGCGCCGGACAGCGTGGCGCATGGCAACGCCGAGCCGGCGGTCGGCGCCGGGGCCCCTACGGCCGCCGAGCTGGAGCGGCTCAACCGAGAGCTCAAGGACTTCGAAGGATGATCCTGCTCGAAGCGGTGGCGGCGACGCTCGTGGGCCTGTCGGTGATAGCGCTGATTATCAGTCCGCTGGTCGGGCGGCAAAGGCCGGTGGTTACCACGGTGGACGACCCCGAAGACCTGGACGAGACCCCCAAGGGCATCGCGCTCTCCGCCCTGCGGGAGATCGAGTTCGACCGCGCGACCGGCAAGCTCTCCGATGACGACTACCGCACCCTCAAGACCCGGTACACCGCCGAGGCGCTGGCGGTGCTGCGGAACGAGGAGGGGACGGGCGCGGGGGGGAGCGGGGCGGCTCCGATGCCCCCCCCCCGGCCCGCGGGTGCCGCCGATGACCCGGTGGAGTCGCTGGTGGCCGACCGGCTCCGGATGCTGCAGGCCGGCGCGTCCCGCTGCCCGAGCTGCGGTCCGCGCCCCGAGGGCGATGCCCTCTTCTGCTCCAGCTGCGGCCGGTCGCTGACCGTCGGCGGCTGCGGGGAATGCGGGGCGCCGCTCCTCCCCGGCAGTCGGTTCTGCGAGAACTGCGGCGTGGCCGTGGCGGGCTGAGGCGAACGCCTCCCGGTTGAGTTCGTCCCCTGACCCGCCTCCCTTCAACGGGGGGCGGGTTTTCTTGTGCCGGTGGAAGTGGCCTCCAGTCAACGGGTTGCGGCGAAGTCATGGGGAGGTGATGGGCGGGCTATGGCCAACTCATCAGGAGGTGAGGACGGGGACCTATCGTGCCACCGTCCGACAGGCCGGCTGGTGCCTGAACCACTCACACTTGATGGAGGGTAGCCCGATGCAGACGATGACCCGCTGGACGATGGTAGCCGCGGCCCTGGTGCTGGCCGGTTGTGGTGGCAACGATGGCACCGGCCCGGGCAACGGCGGCCCCGGTGGTAGCGGCGCGGCGTTCAGCGCCGATGTGACGGGTGACATGCAGACCAGGATCGGGGGCACCGCCTCCTTCGGTTCCGGCACCGACGACAACGGGAATACCCTGCACCTGATCCAGTTGAGCGAAAGTGGGACTACTTCGGGCGGGTTGATCCGGTTTGCCCGGAAGGGGCCCCAGGGGTTCAGCGCCGCCACCTATGCGATCGCCGATGGCACGACTGGCGGGCCCGCGGATGGTGATGTGGTGGTCGTCCTGACCGACTCGGACGGGAACCAGATGACCGCAGTATTCGTGGGGAGCGGCGGCACCCTCAAGGTGACGAGCAGCTCCGGGACCCGGATGGCCGGGAGGTTCACGTTCCAGGCCACCGGCGCCCTCTTCGCGAACCCGGGAAACACCCTCGCGATCACCGTGACCGGCACCTTCACCGCCGACCAGGCCACCGGCGCGATGACCGTCACGTCCGCCCAGATCCGTCGCAACCGCTGAGCCCGAGTACCCGGGTGTGGGGCTCGCCACGGCCCACGGGCCCGCGAGCCACACCCGCCGGGCCGGGGTTGGCGGCACGCAGGGGAGGGCCGGAGTCACCGATGAAACTCAAGACGGGGAGCTATCCCATGAAGACCTTGGCGGTGGGGCGATCGGGAGTCGGCGGGCTGATCGGGGTCGTGGTGGGGCTGGTGGCATGTGCGACGACCGAGCCCGGCGGTAGCGTCGGGGGAGGCGGCACCGTGCCGGCCGAGCTGGTGGGGTCGTGGTACTACGGGAGCGTGTCGCCCACCAACTACTACGATCCGGGGTCGGGGCAGTGGAGCAACGCCTATGGGGAGGGGATGTTCTACACCTTCGAGGCGAACGGGACCTTCGAATTCGGTTACCGGGTGGTGGCGGGCGCCTACGGGTGCACTAACACGGTCATGTGGTACAAGTCCGGGGTGGTCAGCACCGATCCGGTGACGGTAACGGTCACCGTGCTGCCCCGGGTGGCGCTGCTCAACAGCCAGGACAACTGTCGGCCGGAGTGGAACTACGAAAGGCCCATTGACAAGCGCCCCGAGCAACTGAGCTGGCGGTTTGGTCAGGATGAGTGGGGCACCGAGGCGCTGTTCCTGCGCTGGCCCACCGGTGAGGAGAGCCCGTTCTATCGCTGGGATCCAGGCACCGGCCTTCGTCGGGCCCGGTGATGCTCCTGCGGTGTGTGCTCGATGTATGGGCGTGGTACGCGCTCGCGGCGGGGATGGGACGATGATAGCTTAGTCCCCAATCCCAGCCGCGAGCGTTCGACTGACCACCCCTTCCCCATTCCTCCTCCGCACGTTCGGTGGTCTGGCCGCGCTCCAGCCGGATGGCCGCGCCGCCGAAGGTGCCGGGGGCCAGAAGCGCCGCTTGGCGCTCCTGGCGTTGCTGGACGCGGCCGGCGGGCGGGGACTCTCGCGCGACAAGCTGCTCGGATACCTCTGGCCCGAATCGGATCCTGACAAGGCGAGAGGGGCTTTGGCCCAGGCGCTTTATGCGCTCCGCAAGGGCCTGGGCCATGACGACCTGTTCGGCGGCACCAACGAGATTCGGTTGAACCCGGAGCGGCTGAGCAGCGATCGCGCCGCCTTTCTAAGCGACCTGGCACGGGGGGACCGCGAGGGGGCAGTCGGGCGATACGCCGGTCCGTTTCTGGACGGGTTCTATCTCGCGGAGGCCCCCGAGTTCGAGCGGTGGGTCGAGACCGAGCGGGCCTCGCTGGCCCATGACTACGTCGCGGCGGTGCAGCAACTGGCCGCGAAGGCGGAGGCCAGCCGGGACGCCGCCGCGGCCGTGAAGTGGTGGCGCAAGCTCGTGGTCATCGATCCCCTCAATGGGACTCTGACCCTGGGACTGATCCGGGCCCTGGCCGACGCCGGTGACCGGGCCGGCGCCATGCGCCAGGCGCAGGTTTACCAGGCATTGGTCGAGGAGGAATTCGGTGGCCCGGGCGATCCCGCGGTAGCCGCGCTGGTCGAGGAACTCCGGCGACCTCAGGCGGCGCCGCTGCCCGCCCCGCCCAGACGGGCCTTGGCCGAGCAGCTCTCCACGGCGGAGGTGGTGGCGACCGCGATGAAGCGGCGTCGCACCTCGCGGAGCTCGGTCCCCGCGGGCGAGGCAGAGGCCCCGGGACCAGCAGCATCGCCTCCGTCGGCGCGCCGGCGATTGAGCGCCGTCCAGGAAGGGCTCAGGTTGGCGGGCTACACGGTCGAGCGGGAGATTGGCGCCGGCGGGATGGCCACGGTGTATCTGGCGCAGGATCTCCGGCACGATCGCCAGGTCGCTATCAAGATCCTGCACGAGGGCCTCGGCGCTTCGGTCGGCTCGGAGCGCTTCCTGGCCGAGATCAAGACCACGGCCAGGCTGCAGCACCCGCACATCCTGCCGCTGCTGGACTCGCGTCGCGTCGGGAGCCCGAATGACCCTGGCGGGCTCCTCTTCTACGTCATGCCCTACGTGCAAGGCGAGTCGCTCCGCGACCGGCTTACCCGGGAGAAGCAGCTCCCCATCGACGAGGCGGTCCGCCTCACCCGGGAAATTGCGGATGCGCTCGGCTACGCGCACCAGCAGGGCATCGTTCACCGCGACATCAAGCCGGAGAACATCCTGCTCCAGGGCGGCCACGCGCTGGTGGCCGACTTCGGGATCGCGCTCGCGGTGCAGAGCGCCGGTGGTGAGCGTCTCACCCGGGCGGGTCTGTCCCTGGGCACACCCGAGTACATGGCGCCGGAGCAGGCGTCCGCTTCCGCACGCATCGATCGGCGGGCCGACATCTACGCCCTCGGTGTGGTCGCTTACGAGATGCTCACCGGCGATCCGCCGTTCACCGGCTCCACCTTGCAGGCCATTGTCGCCAAGGTGATGCATGAGCGCCCGGTCGCCCCCCGCACCGTCCGTGACACCGTGCCCGAAGGAGTGGAGTCGGCGGTGCTGACCGCCTTGGCCAAGCTGCCGGCCGATCGATTCACCGAGGCTGGTGACTTCGCCCGCGCTCTCGCCGAAGCCGCCACCACCTCGTCGGGTGCCCGGCCGGCCGTCGGGCGGCAGCGGCCGGGGCGAACGCTCGCACTCCTCGGGGCCGGTGCCGGGGTCCTCGCGGTGATTGCCGCGGCGGGGTCCACGATGCTCCGCCCAGACCCCGACCCGCTGGTCATGGGGGCGGTGACTCAGGTGACGCGCTCCACCGACACGCTCAATTTCGATGCCGCCATCTCCCCGGACGGCCGGTTCGTCGCCTACGCTGCGGGCGCCGTCGGCGGCATGCGGCTGTTCGTGCGCCAGGTCTCCGGATCGGCCCCCGTGGCTATCGCGACCGGGCTCGCCGGCGACCACCGTTGGCCCCGCTGGTCTCCCGATGGCTCTCGGCTCGCGTTCGTCGCCAACCGCGCCATCTACCTCGTCCCGGTCCTGGGTGGGGTTCCACAACGGGTGGTCGCGCCCGGTGACCAGCCGGCCTGGTCCCCCGACGGCACCGAGCTGGCCTACACCGACTCGGGTGGGATCTCGGTGATCGCGCTGGGTGGTGGAACCCCGCGCCGGGTGGTTCGCACCCTCGAGGCCCATTCTCCAGCCTGGTCACCGGACGGGCGGCGGATCGCCTACGCGGTCGAGAATATGGTCTTCGCCGCGTCGGCGGGGTACGGTAATGCCGCTCCAAGCGCGATCTGGACCGCGAACGTCGCCGGCGGCGATTCCGCGCTCGTGGTCCCGGCACTGTACCTCAATACGGCCCCCATCTGGTGGCCCGACGGCCGGAGCCTGCTGTTCGTGTCCGACCGGAACGGCCCCCGCGACGTCTATCGCCAACCGGTGACTAACCGCGGGCGGCCGCGGGGAGCGCCCGAGCGGATTACCAGCGGACTCGATGCCTTCACCTTCACGCTCTCGGGCGATGGCGGGGAGATGGCATACAGCACGCTCCGGCTCCGGTCGAATATCTGGATGGCGCCCATTCGCCCCGATGGCACCACCCCGTCCTCCGCCGCCCGTCCGGTGACCACCGAAAAGCAGTCCATCGAAGGGATCGCGCTTTCCCACGATGGCAGGTGGCTGGCTTATGACTCCAATCGCAACGGTAACCTGAACATCTTCAAGGTGGCCTTCGACGGCACCGGCGCCATCGGTGACCCGATAGCCCTCACCACCGATTCGGCGCCCGACTACGAACCGCGGTGGTCGCCCAGCGATAGCGAGCTGGTCTTCTATTCCCGCCGCTACGGCACCAAGGATCTGTTTCTGGTGGACGCGGACGGTCGCGACGAGCGCCGCCTGACCAGTCTGCCCGGCAACGAGTACTACCCGGACTGGGCGCCCGACGGGAGCCGGATTGCCTTCAGCTCCCAGGTTTCCTTCGCCTGGGACGTGCTCGTTATCACCCGCGGCGCGGACGCGACCTGGACCGCTCCCCGCCGGCTTGATGCGCCGGCGACGCCCGCCGTCGACGTACGGTGGTCCCCCGACGGGCAGGTCATCGCCCTCGTCACGGACTCCACCCTCGGGCTCCTGTCGGTGGGCGATGGCAGGATCAGGACCCTCGTCGATGGCCGGAGTCTCCGCGAAACCATCACGTTCGTCAGCTGGGGGCGCGATCCGTTCCGGGTGTACTTCCAGACCCGGGACTCCGCGGGAGTCTTCAGCTTCTGGGTCGTGGGAACCGGGGGTGGTTCGCCGCGCCGCCTGCTCCGGCTGGCTGAACCGGGACGCCGAACTCGTCGCCCCGAGTTCGACACCGACGGCAGGCACCTGTTCTTCACGGTCGTGGACGACGAGGCGGACGTGGCGGTTGTCACTCTGCGAACGCCCTGACCCGCGCGGTTCGCACGCTGGAGAACCACCCTCTGCGAACGCCCTGACCCGCGCGGTTCGCACGCTGGAGAACCACCCTGTCGTTGATCGGCGGCACCGCGGCCATCGGGATGGCCGACCTCGTTTCCGGACGAGAATCCCCGGCTCCACGGCCGGCTGCCCTCTCGCCCGCCTCAGGGCCGCGGTGCTGCGAGTCTGCGGTAATAGGAGAGCCTCGGGACCGGGTTCGTCGCGAAGGCGATGACCAGGCTCCCCGTCACCCCGATGTTGTCGGCGCCTTCCGGAAGCAGGAACGACCCGTAGTACGCTCCCCCCTCCCAGGCATACATGTCCACCTTGCGGTGCCGACCCGGGTCCTTGCCGTCGAACAGGACAAAGACGGTATCCGAGCGCATCTGCAGGTCGATTGCGGCCCCGGGGGTGCGGACCAGCGAGGTCTTGATCTTGTCTCCTTCACGCTGCCGGATGACGGGCGGGAACCCGGTGGGCTCCACGTAATAGCGCCGCGGGCCGGCCCCGCCGCTCGTGTCGAAGGCGAACCAACCGTTCCCATAGGTAAAGCCGACGACCGAATGCCCGGTCACCCGGTCCACCGCCGTCCGGAATTGCCGTGACAGAAAGTCCAGTTGGCGGTAGCCGCTCCAGGGAAACGAATCGGCCTCGAGCGAGATACCGGTGGGGGTGAAATACTGGATGTCAGGGTTTCCGTCCGGCGGATAGACCGCGAACCGGTGCCGGAGCGGGGTAATGGCCTCGGTATGTCCAACCCCGAGCGCCATCATGGTGTCCACCTTCCCGGTGGTGCGGTTCAGGATCGTGATGCGCCCCGATGGAGGGTCGACCACCCAGAGTCGGCCGTCGGCGCCGATCTTGAGGTCGCGCGGTCCCCGGTACTCCCCCGGTCCGCTCCCCTCCTTTCCCTGTACCCATCGGAGCTTGCCCAGCGTATCGTAGCAGAGGATGCGATTGTCCATCTCGAAGAGGTAGACCTGGTCGGCGTCCGAGGCCATCAGGTAGGGATTGACCAGGGTCGTATCCTCGTCGGAGGCGCCCCCGACCGTCCTGAGGAGGACCAGGCTGTCGTGGGTAAAGCTCCGCGCCTGCCGCCCGGTGGAGTCGATCGCCAGGCCGCCGGGAGGGAAGACGACTTCCCCGCGCTCACTACTGCCACAGCCCATCAGCAGGAACGGAATGAGCCCGAGCCAGCGGGCAGGGAGGGCGGTCGGCATGGGTCAGGCACCTGTGGGTGAGCGGGTGGAGAGGCTGAGGATCCGGGCCAGGAGGGTACGCGCCAGGCCCTGATCGGTGAGATCGGTCAACAGGCGAAGCCGGCCGGCGGGGTCGTAGACCACCAGCGCGGGGGTCGTAGCGCTGCCCAGAGCGGTACCGGCCTGCCGGGGTGTAACGGGGCGGACGGGGAAGGTGATCCCATAGGCGCGAACCAGGTCCCGCCAGTTACGGAACTCGGCCTGGTCCACCACCAGCAGGCCTTGAACCCGGATCCGGCTCCGCGTGAGGTCATTGAGCTCGTCGATCAGAGCCATCCGGCTGGGGCATTCCTTGACCCGGAAGAGCACCGCGACAGTCCACTCGGCCGCGGGCTTGCCCTTTCCGAGGACCAGGCGCTCAAGCGAGGTCGCCGTGAGCTGGCGCCCGCCCGCCCAGCCGAGCAGGGCGATGAGCGTCCCGGCCGCCAGGCTCAACATGGCTGCGCCAGCGTCACGGCGTCCAGGCATGGTCAGTTCCTCCAGTAATAACGGCTGACCGTGTAGATCCACTTACAGGTGCCGTTGGGCTCGAATCCGCCGGAACACTTCTCGACCTGTTCGCACAGGGCGGGGTTGGTGTTGTAGCAATCCGGGTTCAGCTTCGCGGCCTTGGCGGGCCGGGTCGCGATGGCCAGCAGGCCCAGGGTGGCCAGAGCGCCGACGGTGGCTGTGCGGAATGCACGGAGGAGTCCGGGGGTCATGGGTTGCTCCAGGTGAAAGGTGAATGCATGGCTCAACGGAGCGTCAACTCCGGGCCGCGGTCAGACGTACCAGTACCAGAACGAGGTGGTGTACTCGTAGCACACGTGATCCAGCCACTGGGTGCAGTTCCGGATGGTGGTACAGGAACTCTTCCGCCCCGAGCAGTCGACCGGCAGCTTCTGCGCGTCGGCGGGGGTGGGACGGACCAGCGCGAGGCCCGCCCCCAGGGCGAAGCTCAGGCCGCCGAGGACCAGGGTCTTTCGGATGAACCTCATGGACATACTCCTGTCAGAGTGGGTCGGTTGGCCGGACCGGATTGGCTCCGGCTCCGGTCGCCGCACCAGGGTGGTGCGACGGACCCAACATGGGGTGGTGTCAACTGATCGCCGGTCGCGGGAAAACGCGGGCCGGCGCGGAATAACGTGGGACGGGACTCGAAGGAGGGTGGGGCTGGACGACTCGAGCCTGACCGGGCGCCGCGCCCCGGTTGGCAGCGGCGCAGGATGCCTCAGCGCTTCTGACAGGCGACCTGCATGTGGGCTCTTGGGCCGGAGCACGCTAGATTCTCCGCCGACTCTACCCCCGTTTTCGAAGGAGTCCTTCGTGCTGTCGCTTGCAGACCTCGAGGCCGCTGCCAAGATCGTCCGGGGGGTCCTCCCCGAGACCCCACAAATGGCGTGGCCGCTGCTGTCGCGCCGGCTCGGCACCGAGACCTGGGTCAAACACGAAAACCACCTTCCCACCGGCGCTTTCAAGGTGCGAGGGGGCCTGGTGTACCTGGAGCACCTGGCGCGAACCCGGCCCGGACTCGCCGGGGTCGTCGCCGCCACCCGTGGCAATCACGGACAGAGCATCGCCTTCGCGGCCCGGCGTTCCGGGATCCGGGCCGTCATCGTGGTGCCGGAAGGCAATGGACGCGAGAAGAACGCCGCCACCCGCGCGCTCGGGGCCGAGCTCATCGAGGTGGGGCACGATTTCCAGTCGGCGCGGGAATGGGCCGGCACTCGGGCCCGGGAGGAAGGGCTCCACCTGGTTCCCTCCTACCATCCCTGGCTGGTGGCCGGTGTCGCGACGGCCAGCCTCGAGTTCCTCCGGGCCGTGCCGGATCTCGAGGTGATCTTTGTGCCGGTCGGGATGGGCTCGGGGCTCTGTGCCATGATCGCGGCCCGGGATGCACTGGGGCATCGGGCCCGGATCGTGGGAGTGGTGGCGGAGCAGGCGCCGGCCTGGGCCCTGTCCTTCGCTCGGCGCACGATCGTGGCGACCGAACGGGCCGACACCTTCGCCGATGGGATCGCCACCCGGAGCCCCGACCCCGAGGCCCTGGCCGTGATCCTCGCGGGGGCTGAGCAGGTGGTTACGGTTCCGGAACGAGCGATTCGCCGGGCGATGCGGCACTATTTCACCGACCTACACCAGGTGGCCGAAGGCGCGGCCGCGGCACCGCTGGCGGCCGCCGAGTGTTATCCCGACCTGGTACGGGGCAAGAAAGTGGGACTGGTACTGAGCGGCGGGAACGTGGATCGGGAGGTGTACGCCGGCATTCTGGCGGAGGAAGACGGAGCCTAAAGCGGGAATCGGGGGAGATGGGTGCGCTCGTCGGTTCCCGCCCTCCCGCTCTCTTTCCTAGAACTCCATTGCCTGCAGCTTTTTGAGCGCCAACCGGATCGGGACGATCGTCGCGGTCAGGCAGATGGCCGCCACCGCCACCAGGGAGGCCACCAGCCGAAAGGAGATCGCCGGGTCCTGGCCGGAAATCTGGGCTCGCAGGTAGGCCAGCACGGTCCGGGCCTCCACCATCATCACCAGGGCCAGCAGGACGATGGCCGACATCATGAACACCAGCCCGCCGAAGCTGGTCGGGATCTGGGCCGCGTTCTCGGTGTCGAACCGGGGATAGAGCGCCCCGAAGCCCAGGGCCAGTCCGCTGATCGCGAAGGTGAGAAATACGATGGTGCCCAGGCTGATCCACATCATGAACGGAGTGGCCTGAAGCAGGACGCTGGTACTGAAGGTGATGGCGACCGCGAGCACCACGAGGGGGATGGTGCCCGTCCAGTACTTGCTCCAGAGCAGCGCCTGCAGGTCGAGCGGGCTCGAGCGGAGGAGCCACATCTGCTTTCCCTCGAGCGATACCGCCGGGAATACGAAGCGGGCCGCCACGGCGGCGAGTACGAACCCCGCCAGGCCCAGATTCAGGAAGACCACGAGCGAAACCACGAACGCCGAGATCCGCTCACCCGAGAAGAGCGGCAGCGACTTGATGTTGAAGAGGTAGACCACCAGGAGCACCGCCAGCAGAATCAGCTGGCTCCATTGGGTCGTGTCGCGGAAGAAGACCCGGAGGTCCTTGAGCACGAACTCCCGCCGGGCCGCCGGCATCCGGCCGAAAAGCCGGGTCATCGCTCCCGACCAGCCCCGCCCGCGTACGAACCGCTCCGCCCCCTCCTGCGCCTTGGAAAAACCGGCGTGATAGAGCCGGGCGTGGAGCCCGGCGCCCAGGACCACGAACGCGGCGGCGGTGGTCCACAGGAGCACGATGGGCAGGGGATCCGCCACCTGGTTGAGCCAGTTCATCAGCATCGACGTGGCCCATTCGCTCGGCAGGAACGGGCTGGTCGGGGTCCGCAGCGCGGAGAGATAGTCGAGCAGGCTCCGCACCCCTTCCGGCCGTGCCAGCTGCTCCGGGCGTATCACCCGGAAGAGCAGAACCAGCCCCCCGAACGCGCCGATGGCCACCAGGCTCAGGAGATCGCGGGTCCGCCGGGCGGGGAACACATTCACCAGGATCAGCGTCAAGGCCGACCCGATCACCGCCGGGAGCACGAAATACGGCAGTAGCGCCCCGATCGATACCAGGAGGAAGAGCGGCCCGCCCTGGAAGACCATGCCGTAGGCGGTGAGAATCGGAACCGCGATCAACGCCACCATCCAGGAGGAGTGCAGCACCGTCTCCGCCAGTTTGGCGAGATAAATCCGGAGCCAGTCGACCGGCGAGGAGACCAGGAGGTCCAGGTCCTTGGCCAGGAAGAAGGCGGAGAGCGCCGTGATGAGGTTGGAGAGAAGCAGGAGCGAGGCGAATGCCAGCAGCACGATGCCGAGGAGCTTGGCCGCGAGCGGCCCGCCGACCTCCGACGTCGACTGGATGTACCGGAGCACCTTGAAGAAGATCCCGAACACCGCGGCCCAGAAACCAAGCGCCAACAGCGCCAGCAGGAAGAACTTCCCACTTCCCGCCGAGCGCTCCTGCCGCAGGCGGTTGAGGGCCGATCGCCATTTGGGAGTGAGGATGGTGCTCAGCGACGGCTGCGGAAGCCCGCTCGGCATCCCGACCCCGGCGTGCCCCGGCAGGTTCATCGCCTCCGACACCCCTTCGCCCGCAATCGTCACAGCGGCAACTCCTGACCGACGCCTCTCGGCTTGTGGCTCACGGCTAATGGCTTACGGCTTACGGCTTACGGCCTACGGCTTCCTGCGCCCCGCCTAGTCCAGAATCGCATCCATCTCCCGCTCGATGATTCCGCCCGTC
>CAZXRC010000013.1:61450-112573 GCA_964642475.1 uncultured Gemmatimonadaceae bacterium
GCGCCCCGCCTAGTCCAGAATCGCATCCATCTCCCGCTCGATGATTCCGCCCGTCAGCTTGAGGAACAGCTCCTCCAGCCTGGCGTCACCACCGGCGGTCTGCTGGCGCACTTCGGCCATCGAACCGCAGGCCAGGATCTTCCCGCCGCTGATGATCCCGATCCGGTCACACATCTCTTCGACCGTGTCCAGGGTATGGGTGCTCATCAGCACCGTTCCGCCCCGGTCCACGAACGCCCGGAAGAGGTCCTTGAGGAACTTCTGCCCCTTGGGATCCAGGCCCACCATCGGCTCGTCGACCACGATCACCTCCGGCCGGTGGAGCAAAGCGCTCGAAATGATGAGTTTCTGCCGCATGCCGTGGCTGTAACTCTCGACCAGCTCGTCCTTCCAGGGCATCAGCTCGAACAGGTCCAGCAGCTCCTCCATCCGCCGCTCGATCGGGTCGCCATCCTGGCCGTACAGCGCCGCCACGAAACGCAGGAACTCGGCCCCGGTGAGCTTGTCGTACACGAATGGCCGGTCGGGAATGAACCCCAGGCGGCTCTTCGCCCGGAGCGGGTCGGCGGCGAGGTCGTCTCCCGCGATCTCGATCCGGCCCGAGGTTGGCTGGAGGATGCCGGCGATCATCCGCATCGTGGTCGTCTTGCCGGCGCCGTTCGGGCCCAGGAAGCCGAAGAGTTCGCCCCGGCGGATCTCGAGATTGATCCCGTCCACCGCGGTGAACTTGCCGTAGCGTTTGGTCAGGTCGGTCAAGCGGATCATCGCCCCTCCTCCAGCACCTCGAGTCGGACCCGGCCGGCATGGAGCGCCAGGTCCATCAACCGTCCCGCCGCATGGATCCCGAGCCGGACCCTGCCGGCATCGCCACCGCGGTCGGGGACCGAGGGATCATACGGGGCCCAATGTCCGGTCCATACCTCGGTCCAGTTCCGGAGCTGCCACTTCCCGTTGATGAGGACCAGGCCCCAGACCGGCCGGGCGCCCAGGCCGGCGGCCTGCGCCAGCGCGGCCAGCAGCACCGCCCGCTCCAGTTCGTTGCCCCGTCCGGTGGCCAGCACCCGGCGGGGCGAGGCCATCCCGGGGGCAGGTCGGAGCGCGATGTGCCGGACCACCCAGGCCTGAATATCCGCGGCAATCGCCTCCGGTCGCGAGTCCCGGCCCGCCGCCTTGAGCGCGACCTCCCGGAGACTCGAATCGGCCTGGAAGAGCCCCCACAACGGTGCGGTCTTGCTGTCCGGCGCGGAGTCGGCCTGCGCCTCGCTGCCGGGCCGCCCGACGCGAAGGGTGTCTCCCTCCCGCGTCTGCCACCCGCCCTCGAGCGACTCGATGCCGGCACGGACGGAGTCGTCCGGCATGGCCAGGCGGATCACCGCCGAAAGCCGCGAACGGGCCCGCGGGGGCGTACTGTCGGGCAGGAACTGGGGCGCTGACCCGGCGGTGTCCCACATCGGGGCCGGCAGCGCCCGGAAGTTGGTCTGGACCATCTCGAAGGCCGACCGGTCGATCACCGCGCCCAGCGGGTATCGGGTCCGCACCAGCATGCCGGCGCCGTCGACCCAGCGCGACTCAGGGAGCCCATCCGGCGCTCCATCCAGTCGCCAGGCCCGAACCGTGTCGGTGTGGACCACCGCCCAGCGTTTGAGATCTTCATTGTACTCGGCGCTGTCCGCCACCACGAAGAGCGATTCCGCCCCGACCGTGATCCGCTCCAGTCGGAGTACCTTGTTGAGGGGGTCGAACACATCGGTGTTGAGCCGGTCCCCCACCCGCGGCAGGCCGCGGGTGGCCACCACCAGCGGGATTCCGCTGGGAAGGATGACCGGCCGGCGGAGCGGCACCGCGAGGGTCTCGGGGGGCTCGCCGTCCGCGTGGCTCACGAAGCGGAGGAGGGTATCGCCCACCACCTCTCCGCTGCGGAGCTCGCGGCCGGCCTCGGTCAGGATCTGCTGCCGGAAACGCTGCAGCTGGAGCCCGCGGGAGTAGATCGCTTCGCTCTGGATACTGGTGCGTCGTGGCATCCCGACCCGCACCGCCGGCATATCGACGGTTACCAGTTCGACGGCCCGCAGGCCGTCTTCTACGGTGTCGACCACGAAGGTGCGGAGCCCCACCTGGCGCGCACCCAGCCGAATCGACATGAAAGTCGAGCCCGGCGGAACCGGCCACCGCGGGCCCGACTGACCCGGCGTGCCCAGGTAGTGACGCACCGCCAGCCAGCCGAGGGCCCCCACCCAGGCGAGAAGGATCAGCGACCCCAGGGTGCGCCGCCCCATCGCGCCCCGGGAGGCGTCCCGCGCCGTCGTCCGATCGATCATGGGTGGCGGCGGAGGTAGGGTTCGACCGCGCCCCGCTCCGCCTCGGAGGCTACCACGATGCTGAGCTCGGCTGGAAACCCGGTCGTGAACGGGCGGTCCCGGAAGGTCTCGACCAGCGTCACCGCCGCCTCTTCGGGAGAGAGCACCAGACCCCCCAGACCCGCCAGCGGGGCCGCCACATGGGTCAGTTGCCACCCCTCCGCCCGGTGCCACGCCGAGGTCAGGGCTCGCCGCACGGTATCGCGCGAGGCGGTCCGGGCTTCCCCTTGAATCACGATGTGGAGCACAAATTCGGCGGCGAGGTTACCGGCGCCGGTGATGACGGCCGACCCCACGTCGAGCGGGGCCTGCACCCGGCGGAGCGCGCGCAGCGCGTCGCCGCCATCGCGGTCCAGCGCCTCACTCGCGGGGCCCACCGGTTCGAGCAGATCGTCCGCCGCCCGGACCACCGCATCCACTTCCAGGCGGGCCAGGTCGATGTCGGTCAGGCGAATCACGCGTCGCCCGCCTCGCGGGCTCGGCGGTACATCTCGCGAGCCTCCTCGACCCGGCCCATCCGGTCGAGCACCCGGCCCAGCAGCCGGAAGGTCCGCCCGCTGGGAGGCCCAAGCTCGATCGCCTTCTCCAGCGCGCTCTGCGCGCCTTTGAGATCGCCCCCCTGGTTGAGCGCTTCGCCCAGGTAGTAGTACGCCGCGGGATTGTGGGGCTCGAGGCCGATCGCCTTGCGGAGCGCGTCGGCGGCCTGCCCCGCCACCCCCTTCCGCCACAGCACCAGGCCCAGCGTCAGATGGGCCTGCACGTGGTGGGGCGAGAGCTTGAGGGCCCGGCGCAGGTCGGCTTCGGCTTCGGCATACTGCTTGAGCCGGCCGTGGATCGCGCCCCGGGACACCAGCAGGTTCACGTCGTCGGTGGAGGTCCGCAGGGCGGCCGTAAGCTGCTCCAGCGCCTCGCCCGGGTCCCCCGTGGTCTCGAGCAGGGCGGAGAGGTTGTTGCGGGCGGCGACGTGGTTGGGGTCCAGCGCCAGGAGCTCCCGGTAGCGCTGGATCGACTCGCTCACCCGCCCCCGCCCGCTCGCTTCCACCGCCCGCCGGTACAACCGCTCGGCCGGCGACTCGTCGGTCCGCGGCTCGGTCGCGACCAGGTCGTCCTGCGGGACCTGGGCGGCGAAGGGGCGCTGGGGAAAGCCCACGTCCGGCAGGTCGGGCAGGGGGTCGCCCTCCAGGCCGGTGGTGCCGAACAGCTCGGTCACCAGCGCGTCGAGCCCGGTTGTCCGGGAGTTGTGGAACATGCGGTCGGTCCAGGGTGATGCGCCTGCCCATGGCGCGCGTGAATGAATGATCACAAGGTCGGGCGCCGGGGGAAAGGTGGCGGGACCGGCGTCGGTCGGTCCGAGGCCGGCCCGGGCCGTGACCCGCCCATTGAATCCGACCCGTCCCCCCCCGTACGTTCCGGTGCTATGGCCCAAGAGTACCTCGTCGTTCGTGGCGCCCGTGAGCACAACCTCAAGAATGTGTCGGTCGCGATCCCCCGCGACCGGCTCACCGTCATTACCGGTCTCTCCGGATCGGGCAAGTCCTCCCTCGCATTCGATACGATCTACGCCGAAGGCCAGCGCCGCTACGTCGAGTCCCTGTCGGCCTACGCCCGCCAGTTCCTCGGGCTCATGGAAAAACCCGATGTCGACGCCATCGAGGGCCTCTCGCCGGCGATCGCCATCGAACAGAAGACCGCCGGGCACAATCCCCGATCCACGGTCGGTACCGTCACCGAGATCTACGACTATCTCCGGCTCCTCTGGGCCCGCGTCGGCGTGCCGCACTGTCCCAACGACGGGTCCGCCATCGAGCGCTCCAGCGCCACCCAGATCACCGATGCCATTCTGGGCTGGCCCGAGGGCGCCCGGATCGAAGTGCTGGCCCCGATGGTCCGGGGGCGAAAGGGCGAGTTCCGCGAGCTGTTCGACGACATCCGCAAGCGCGGCTTCGTCCGGGTCCGGGTCGACGGCGCGACCCACGACCTGAGCCAGGTGCCGAGCCTCAATAAGCGCCAGAATCACGACGTGGCGGTGGTGGTCGACCGCCTGGTGGTCCGCCCGGCCGACCGGGGACGCCTGGCCGATTCGGTCGAGACCGCGCTCAAGGTCTCCGAGGGACTGGTCGAGGTGGTCCGGCACGAGGGGGACGGCGATCGCGGCGGACGGGCCACCGAACGGTCCGTCATCTTCAGCGAGAAGTTCGCCTGTCCCGTTTGCGGCCTCTCCTTTCCCGAGCTCGAGCCGCGGCAGTTCTCCTTCAACTCACCCTTCGGGGCCTGTCCCGAGTGTCATGGCGTGGGCGTCCGACGCGAGGTCAACGCCGACCTCATCCTCGGCGATCACAGTATCTCGATTCTCGAGGGCGTGGTGCTGCCGTGGAGCGAGCCGACCGGCTATCTCCGCAAGGTCGTGCTCCCCACCCTGGCGAAGGCGCTCAAGTTCGAGCTGAACGCGCCCTGGAAGGAGCACAGCGCCGCCGCGAAGCACGCGCTGCTCCATGGCCTGCCAGGCAAGAAGCTCAAGTTTCAGGTCGACGGGGGCCGGAGCCGGGACGATTACGAGAGCGAGTGGGAAGGCATTCTCGCCAACGTGGCCCGGCGCTACCGCGAGAGCAGCAGCGACGCGGTCCGGGTCGGGCTGGAACAGTTCATGGTCGAGGAGCCCTGCCGGGCCTGTGGCGGTCACCGGCTCAAGCCGGAGAGCCTGGCGGTGCGGGTGGGCGGGAAGGGGATCGGTGAGGTGGTCGACGTCCCGGTCAGCAAGGCCTACGATTTCTTCGCCGCGCTGCCGATCAAGGGCAACGGCCGGAATGCCGGCCTCGACGCCGAGGTCGCCGGGCCCATTCTCAAGGAAGTGTGCGACCGGCTCCGGTTCCTGCGCGACGTCGGGCTCGACTATCTGACCCTGGGGCGCTCCGCCGGCACGCTCTCCGGCGGCGAGGCTCAGCGGATCCGGCTGGCCACCCAGATCGGATCCCGCCTCACCGGGGTCCTGTACGTGCTGGACGAGCCCAGTATCGGGCTCCATCAGCGCGACAACGAGCGGCTGCTCGCCACCCTGCGCGATCTCCGCGACCTGGGCAACACGGTCCTGGTGGTGGAGCACGACGAGGACACCATCCGGGCCGCCGATCACGTGGTGGATCTGGGGCCCCGCGCCGGACGCTTCGGCGGCGAGGTGGTGGTCGAGGGATCGGTGGCGGAGGTGCTGGCCCACCCGACCTCGCTCACCGCCCGCTACCTGCGGAACGAGCTCCGGATACCCCTGCCTGGCGGCCGGCGATTGGCCCAACCGGGCAAGCGTCTCCGGCTGGTGGGGGCCCGGGCCAACAACCTCAAGGGTCTCAACGTCGATTTCCCCCTCGGCCTGTTCATCGCCGTCACCGGGGTGAGTGGCTCGGGGAAGTCCTCGCTGGTGACCGACATCCTCTATCAGGCACTGGCCCGGCATTTCTATCGCGCCAAGGTCATCCCGGGGGCCCACACCCGGATCGACGGCCTCGACCTGATCGACAAGGTCATCGACATCGACCAGAGCCCCATCGGCCGGACCCCGCGGAGCAATCCGGCCACCTACACCGGACTCTTCACCCCGATCCGCGAGCTCTTTACCCAGCTGCCCGAGGCCAAGCTTCGCGGCTACGGGCCGGGTCGCTTCTCGTTCAACGTGAAGGGAGGCCGCTGCGAAGCCTGCGAAGGCGACGGGCTGGTGAAGATCGAGATGCATTTCCTGCCCGACGTCTATGTGCCCTGCGAGGTGTGCAAGGGACGCCGGTACAACCGCGAGACGCTGGATGTCCGCTACAAGGGCAGGAGCATCGCCGACGTCCTCGACCTCACCGTGTCGGACGGTCTCGACTTCTTCGATGCCCAGCGACGCATCGCCGAAAAGCTGGACCTGCTCAACGACGTCGGTCTGGGCTACATCCACCTGGGCCAGGCCGCGACCACTCTCTCCGGGGGCGAGGCCCAACGGGTCAAGCTCGCCACCGAGCTGGCCAAGCGCGACACCGGTCGCACCCTCTACATCCTCGACGAGCCCACCACCGGGCTCCACTTCGAGGACGTCCGCCTCCTCCTGGAGGTGCTGCACCGGCTGGTGGACAAGGGCAACAGCGTCCTGGTGATCGAGCACAACCTCGACGTCATCAAGACTGCCGACTGGATCATCGACCTCGGCCCCGGCGGCGGCGACAGTGGCGGGCGGGTCGTGGCCCAGGGGACCCCGGAGGACGTGGCCCGGGTGACCGAGAGCCACACCGGCCACTTTCTGCGACGGATCCTGCCATAGCGCCTACCCGGGACCGGCCGGTCGCCCTCACGGCCCCCCGGGTGTCACTCCCCCCGATGGGGCAACCGGCTCGAGCGCGCCTGCGGCAGCGCGATCTCCCGGATCCACCAGAAGTCGGGCCGCTTCGCCAGCGCCTGGGTCATCGCCTCCTCCGCGGCCGCCGGCTGACCCCGGGCCAGCAGGACCATGCCAAGCCAGCCCCAGCTTTCCGCGTCGCCCCACTCCGGCTCTCCCGGTCCCGGCGTGGGAAAGTCGCGCGCCAGGGTCCGCCAATCGCGCAGGGTCGCCTCCCGCTGCTCGTTCGGCGTGCGGGGCGAGAAGGAGGTGAGGAGGTACCGGATCAGACGCGCCCTGGGATGGTCCGGCGCCACGGCCGCGAGGCGCTGCAGGTTCGCCCCGACCCGGGCCATGATGGCGGGGATGCTATCGGGCATCCCCGACGCCATGGTCGCTTCGCACATGACCAGCAGGGCCAGCGCGTCGGTGAAGCCCGGGGTCTGCGCCAGCGCCCGGTCGAGATGACCGGCGCACTGCCGCTGCAGCGCCGCGGTGCCCCCCGGTCCTTCGCCCATCCATGCCAGCGAGGAACGTCGCCAGTCGGCGTAGGCCAGGTAGTAGGCCACCCAGGGTCCCTGGGCCGCGTCCACTTCGAGCGCGGCCAGCGCATCGTGGGCCCGGCCCAGCTCGGCCCACTGCCCCCGGAGGTCCGCGTCGCGGACCATTCGCGCCAGCCGGCGGATCTCCGGATGAGGCGGGGGTGGGGCCGCGGCGGTCTGCCCCCGCAGATCGAGGGCCGGCAGGAGGAACAGGGTGGCGGCGACGAGCGCCCGTGTGGATGCGGACATGGGACCCTCCGGAGAATACCTTTGTGGCAATAGTATACGGGTCAAAAAAAAGACCCGACGAAGAAGCTGGTTGAACCCGTCGGCATCCGCCAACGGTCGCGCCTCAGGCCGTCGACGCCGTCGAGGTGCGTGCGCGTGGCTCGGTCATCGGCCACCACATCAGGCCCAGGGCCACCACTGTCAGCGCCACCCCGGCCAGAAAGAGCCCGCTTTCCACCCGATGGCGCACCGGCCAGCGTTCCAGCAGCTGCGCCACCGCGTTCGCGACGGCACTCAGGCAGACGATGAACCACGCCGCGATCGCCGAGAGTAACGTTCCCGCCCCGAGAAGGATCGCGGAAGCCCGCCGGGGACCGGCGCGCAGGAGGCGGACACCGAACCCCCCCAGGCCCAGGAGGGCCCAGCTCACCAGCGTGGCCGCGACCCCCTCGAGGACCACCAGCGCGAGGCGGCCCGGCAGATCGTCGTAGCCGGGTGGGAGGCTCGCGACAAACCAGGGACCCAGCACCGCCAGGTCCACGGCCAGGAGGGCCCGAGCCCAGGATGGGAGATGCATGGCGTTGCGCAGCTCCCGTCCCAGCCGCTGGCGGGCCAGACGCCGCCCCAGCCTGGCGGGATCTCCCATGGCACGGAGGGTATCCTGGGTTGCGGCCCCGACCCGGTCGCCCACGGGGTGGTCGGTCAGGGCACTTTCCAGGTGATCCTGGAGCTCAGCCGACAGCTCCCCGGCGCGGGCCCCGGCGAAACCGGAGGCGGCCACAACCGTGCGGATCCACTCTACCGCCTCCGGCGCCATGTTCCCGCTCGGTGTCAGCCCCGTGGCCATGGAATCACCGGCTCCTGAACGCCAGCCGCATGCCCTTTTCGAAGCGGGTCCACTCGGCGGTGGCCGCGGCCAGCCGCTTCCGCCCCTTGGGCGTGAGGCTGTAGACCTTGCGCGGCCGCCCCCCGGTCCCCGCCTCCCACCGGCCCGCGATGCACCCGGCATCCTCCAGCGTATAGAGCAGCGGGTAGATGGTCCCCTCGCCAAAGGCGAACATGCTGGCGGAGCGGCGCCGGATCTCCTGGACCAGCTGGTACCCGTAGCAGGGGGTGTCCCCCAGGATCAGCATGACCAGGGTGGTGGCGGCTCCGCGGAGCAGCGAGCGGTCCGCGACGGGCTTCTCGGGCATGGGGGAGGAAGCTATGGGCACCGAGGTATCAGGGCAAGCGACCCTCGCCCCGCCAGCGCCCGGGGAGGGCTCGATCCCCACCAAGATTGCGGTCCCGGCTCCCGGTTCTACATTAGAAACAAGGCCCTTCCGGAGGTTTCCATGACCTACGAGCAGATCGTCGCCACCCTGGGCTACGCCGGCAGCCACGAGCGCGCGGTCCGCATTGTCACCACCGATCGGCGGGAAGTCACCGGAGTTCCCACCAGCGTCGACACCCACGTCACGGCCCACGAGGTCTATCTCCACCCGGTCGGGGATGATTCGCTCGAGATCAGCATGAGCCTCGGCGCCATCACCGACGTGGAGCTGCTGTAGTCAACCCGAACCTGGAAGTCGGAACTACTTTCCCGGGGTACCTTCTATCCCTAAGTTCCGGCATGGTCAGCCTCCTCGACATCATCGGTCCGGTCATGGTCGGTCCCTCGTCGTCCCATACGGCGGGGGCTTGTCGTATTGGGCTCTTTGCGCGGGGTCTGGTCGAGGGCCAACCCGATTCGGCCAGGGTGGAACTGCACGGCTCCTTCGCCCGGACCGGCACCGGTCACGGCACCGACCGCGCCATCGCCGGCGGGCTGCTCGGCTTCTACCCCGATGACGAGCGCCTGAGGGAGAGCCTCGAGCTGGCGGAGAAGGCCGGCCTGGCACTCACCTTCGCCAACACCAGGCTGCGGGGCGAGCATCACCCCAACACCACCCGCATCACCCTGCGCCGCGGCGACCAGCAGGCCGTGGTGACCGGCTCCTCGCTGGGCGCGGGCCGGATCCTCATCACCGATGTGGACGGTTTCGCGGTGGAGGCCACCGGAGCGCTTCCCGCCCTGGTCTGCGTCGCCCAGGATGTCCCGGGGATCGTGGCCATGGTCACCTCGGCTCTGGCCCGGGCCGGCGAGAATATCGCCACCATGCGGGTCTCCCGTCGCCGCAAGGGTGGCGACGCGATCCACATCTACGAGCTCGACAGCCCCGCCTCGGCCGAAGCCCTGACCGTGCTCCGGGCCATCCCGGCCATCCGGATGATCCGCTCTATCCCGAGGATCGCCTGATGTTCCAGTCGCTCGATGAGGCCGTCCTCCGGGCCGAGACCGACAAGATCTCCCTCGGCGAAGTTGCCCTGCGGGCCGAGGCAGAGTCCGGTCTCCGATCCCGGGCCGACATCGAGCACGCCCTCAAGCGGGCGCTCGATGTCATGCGCGCGGCGGTTGCGCGAGGACTCCCCGGCGACCTGATGAGCGTCAGCGGCCTCGTCGGCGGCGATGCCGCCCGGCTCGCGCACGCCCGGGGTCCCCTCGCTGGAAGCGTCTTCACCGACGTGCTCGCCAGCGCGCTCGCGGTCCAGGAGGTCAACGCCGCCATGGGGGTGATCGTCGCAGCCCCCACGGCGGGTGGGGCTGGGGTGCTTCCCGGGGTCCTCCTGGGCCTGGCTCGACACCATGCGGTCACGGATGACCAGTTGGTCAGGGCGCTGGCCACAGCCGGCCTGGTGGGTGCGGTCGTTGCGGTCCGGGCGTCCTTGAGCGGTGCCGAGGGGGGGTGCCAGGCCGAGACCGGTGCCGCCGCCGGCATGGCGGCCGCAGCCGGAGTGGAGTTGCTGGGCGGTACTCCCACCGAGGCAGTCCATGCCGTCGCCCTGACCATGCAGGGTACGCTCGGCCTGGTCTGCGACCCGCTGGGCGGGCTGGTGGAGGTGCCCTGCGTCTACCGCAACGCCACCGGCGGGGCCCTTGCCCTCGCGGGCATCGAAATGGCCCTTGCCGGTGTCCGCTTCCCCATCCCGGTCGATGAGGTGATCGACACCATGGGGGAGATCGGACGGACCATGGACGTTCGCTATCGCGAGACCGCTGGCGGCGGGCTGGCTGCCACCCCCACCGGTCGCCGGCTCGCCAAGGAACGCCTGGTCCAGATCAAGCCACGTCGCGCGTGAGCGGCCCAAGGGCCGGCCCGTGTGTATGAAACAAACTGAAACGTCCCCCCGTAGACAGGGCTTATCGATCCAGCGCCTCTGCCCCCTGCGAACGGACCCTACCCGGATTCGCCAATGCAAGTCAGTTCCGGACCACCCACTGGGGTCCTCATCCTCGCCGTCATTGCGAGCATTCCCATTGTGGGCATCATGGGGTGGACCGCGGTCAAGATCCTGGGGCCGATCGGGCAGGCACTCAGCAGACGAATTGCCGGTGGCACAGAGGCGGGGTTTCTGGAGCAGCGGGTTGAAGCCCTGGCTGCAGAGCTGGATGAGGTGAAGCACCAGTTGGCCGAGACCCATGAGCGGCTCGACTTTACCGAGCGGCTGCTGGCTCAGGAGCGCACCCCTGAGCAGCTTCGCCGCGGCCCCTCGACCTGAGCGGAGTGGCGATGGCTCGAACGCGCGAAGGGACCATGATCCTCGGCCTCGGCGGCCTGGGAGTCGCCCTGCTGATCTTCCTCTACAACCTCGCGAGGGTGATGCGGGGCGACATGACCTACCAGCCGCAGGCCGGGCCGCTGGTGGCGCTGGGAATCGGGGCCTGTGCGGCCTACGGGGCCCTGGTGCTGGGCCCGGTCGGTCGGGCCATCGCGCGGCGGCTGCTTGGCCCGGATGAAGAGTCGCGGGACCAACTCCTCGAGGACGTGCGGTCCGCCCTCCTCGGCGTGCAGGCCGAGCTCTCGGAGACCCATGAGCGGCTGGATTTTGCCGAGCGGATGCTGGCCCAGTCTCGGACCCCCGACCAGCTGCCCCGGCGCTAGGAGTACGCGATGGGCATCGAGTCGCTGATTCCGGTGTTCGGCATGGTGACGGGGGTCCTCACGACCGGATTGTTCTTCTGGGGCGTGGTGCAGGTGTCGCGGAGTCCGGTGGGACAGGCCCTGGCCCGGCGGATCCTGGGCCGCTATGGCGAGAACGATTCCGAAATGATGGCGGAGATGCATCACCTGCGGGACCAGGTCGACGCGCTGCAGCAGCAGCTGGTCGAAACCCAGGAACGGGTCGATTTCACGGAGCGGCTCCTGTCGCAGGGCCGTGTCCCCGAGTCCTTGCCCCGGAGCTGATATGGATCCCGGCAGCGCTATCCTCGGCGTCGCGGTCATGGGGGGACTCGTCATGATCACCGGCCTGGTGGTCCGGGGCGTGATCCAGTTCGCCAAGCTCCGCGCCGACGCGCGTCAGGGCGGCGGCGAGCTGATGGGCGAAGTCGCCGCCCTGCGGGAGCAGGTCGATGACCTGCGGGTGCAGCTGATGGAAACCCAGGAGCGGCTCGATTTCACCGAGCGGCTCCTGACCAAGGGGCGCAACGAGCCGCGCGAGGTCGGCTGAGATGGAAGACATCGTCGCGCTCATCATGATTTTCGGCGGGGGCACCGCCATCGCCATCTCGTTCAGCCCCGTGGGGAAGGCCATCGCCGACCGGATTCGCGGACGCAGCCTCGATCCCGGCCCCGACCCGGCGGTGTACGAGGAACTGGAGCGAATACGGGGCGAGATGTCCGAGCTGCATGAGCGGGTGGATTTCACCGAGCGCCTCCTGGCCCGCTCCCGGGAGCAGGCCCAGCTGTCCGAGGGAGAGTAGACATGGAAGGGGTCCTCTTCATTCTGATCGTCTTCGGTGGCGGGATGCTGGTCATCCTCTCCAAGACCGAGATCGGCCGGGCCATTTCCGACCGGATCCGGGGCGTGACGCCCGAATCCCACGCCGATCCGGCGCTGCTCGACGAGGTGGATCGGCTTCGGCACGACGTAGCCGAGCTGCAGGAGCGGATGGAGTTCGCGGAGCGCCTGCTGGCTTCGAAGCGCGAGGCTGGCCAACTGGGGAACGGATAGGCCCTGAGGGAGGCCCGATGATCCAGGGACAGGGCGAAGGCCAGACGCTGCCGGTGCCTCCGACGCCGCCTACCCCGAGCCCCGGGGACGCGGTGATCGTGCAGACCATCCCCAGTCCGCCGGTGATACCGCCCTGGGTGGCACTGCCACCGGCCATTACCCTGCTCATCACCCTGGGCTTCTTCGCCGCCTGCGCGGTGGTGCTGCGCCCGTTGATGAGTGCCGTTGCCAGGCGGATCGAGGGACGCCAGGCGGCCGACCCGGCACTTCGCGCCGAGGTGGAGCAGCTTCGGCAGCGGGTGGAGGCGGTCGAAGAGGTGCAACATCGGATTCTGGAGCTTGAAGAGCGGGTGGATTTCGCGGAACGGCTGCTGGCGACCCAACGCCGGGAGTCGGAACGGCTGTCCGGGGGGTGAGCGATGGACTTCGAGGCGATACTGAAGGTTTTGGTCGTGGTGGCAGTGTCGGTCGCCATCCCCGTGGCGGCCTATGCCGCCATTGTGGCGACCCGGAGCATCTGGGGGCGGTCGCACCCGGCGCCGGGAGCCGGCGCCGGGGCCGACCTCGACGCTTTACGGACGCGGGTGCGGGAGCTGGAAGGGATGCAGGGCCGCATGGCTGAGCTGGAGGAACGGGTCGATTTCGCCGAACGGATGCTGGTGCAGCAGCGGGAGACGGCTCGGTTGCCCGAGGAAGCCCGATGATCAAGCGATGGATCGGGATCGACGGGTTCGACCTGCTCGTCCAGGTCGGTATCACGGGGATGATCATGATCATCGTGGACACCGCCTCG
The DNA here is from genome assembly GCA_964642475.1 of uncultured Gemmatimonadaceae bacterium. Lineage (GTDB taxonomy): Bacteria > Gemmatimonadota > Gemmatimonadetes > Gemmatimonadales > GWC2-71-9 > JADJOM01. The sequence continues at coordinate 74,744 of CAZXRC010000013.1, forward strand.
CACAGCCCGGATTCCGAAGGGGCTCTTGCCGCGGTGGTGGCCTGCTCGCTGGGCGTGCTGGCCTGGCGCCGGTCCCGGGCCCTGAAGCAGCGTCCCCCAGAGACGACCGGCGATTACCAGGCGGAGCGGATCACGACGCTGGAAGACCGGGTCGCGGAGCTGGAGCAGGGGCAGTCCCGGATCTTCGAGCTGGAGGAGCGGCTGGAGTTCACCGAGCGTCTCCTGGTGCAGGTGCGGGAGCAGAACGATGCCCGGGTGCTGCCGGGTGAACGTGGATCGTCCTCCTGACGAGGCCGGGATGATCCCCGCCGGGATGCGCGTCTGGCGCGGTGGGCTCAGGCTGACGGCGGGGCTCTCGCCCGAGGCGGGGGACCGGGTCCGTGGATAGCGAGGTGGTCGTGGGGCTGATCCTGATCGTCTCGATCACGGCGGTGCTGGCCATCAGCGCCTGGGCCCTGCTCATGGGACCCATCGGGCGGGCGATCGCCCGGTGGATCGAGGCCCGGACCCCCAACGCGCATGGGCAGCTCATGGCCGACCTGGCCGAGGTTGAGTCCCGTGTGACCCGGCTGGAGCAGGTGATTCGGAAGGCCGTGCCCGTCCGGAGCCGGCGTTGGCCCCGCGACGAGACCGATTAAATTGGGCGGCAGGCCCTGCCTGGGGCCGCCCCAGCGGAGAGACCATGCTCAGCAAAGAGGATATCGAGTCGTTCCTCGACCGGCTCGATGCGGGAACCGCGGAGACGGAGGAGCTCGAGCCGGGTGTCTGGCTGATCCGGACCGCGGCCGGCGCCGAGGTGCTGGTACACTTCATGCCACCGGTGGTGATCCTTCGGGTGGTGGTCATGTCGCTGCCCGGCGGGGCGGCCCGCCAGGCGGAGCTCTGCCGCCAGCTGCTTGAGTACAACGCCCGGGACCTGGTGCACGGCGCCTACGGGCTCGAGGGGGACCGGGTCGTGCTGGTGGACACGCTGGAGCTGGAGAACCTCGATTTCTCCGAGTTCGAGGCGAGCTTCGACTCGCTGACGCTCGCACTCGCTACGCATCTGGGCGCACTGGCGCCGTACCGGGAGTGAGGCCGCATGGGCATCTTTGACCGTCTCTCGACGCTGATCCGGTCGAACATCAACGACCTCATCTCCCGGGCCGAAAACCCCGAGAAGATGTTGAACCAGCTGATCGGGGACATGAAGGGCCAGCTGGCCAAGGCCAAGCAGCAGGTGGCCTCCGCGATCGCGGACGAGAAGAAGCTCCAGGCCGATGCCGAGGCGATGAAGAAGCAGGCCGAGGACTGGGAGCGCCGCGCCATGCTGGCCGTGCAGGAGAACCGCGACGATCTGGCCAAGCAGGCCCTCCTGCGATACAACGAAGCCATGCAGGGGGCCCAGCAGCTGCACGAGACCTGGGTGAAGCACAAGGCCGAGACCGAGTCGCTCAAGGGCTCGCTCCGGCAGCTCAACGACAAGATCGAAGAAGCCAAGCGGAAGAAGAACATCCTGGTCGCACGGGCGCGCCGGGCCGAGGCCCAGCAGCGGATTCAGGAGACCATGTCGGGCATGTCCGACAAGTCGGCCTTCGAGTCCTTCGAGCGGATGACCGAGAAGATCGAGCAGCAGGAGCGGAAGGCCATCGCGGCGGCCGAGCTCCACAACGAGTTCGAGGGCGACACCCTGATGCAGCAGTTCCAGGCGCTCGAGTACAAGGGCGCCCCCGACCAGCAGCTGCTCGAGCTCAAGGCCCGCATGGGCATGCTCGGCGCCGGCAGCGGCGGCGCCGCCAAGCAGCTCGGCAAGGGCGAGACGGTGGAAGCCGAGCTGGTGGAGGAGCACGAGGACGAGAAGAAGGGCTGAGGGCCGTTGGCCCTTGGCGGGAGTTCGGGGGTCGGCGACAGCCGGCCCCTGTTTGCTTGGCGGAAACCCCGATCTGAATTACCTTCACCCGCGTTTTCTGACGCCGCCACCTTCCCAAGACACCAACGGCCAACGGCCAAAGGCTAAAGGCCAATGCACGGACAGCGCTTTCTCATCCTCGCCGACGGTGAATTCGGCCCCCTCACCTCCAAGACCGCCAACTCGGTGATTCGTTACCTCCCCGATCGCGTCGTCGGGGTGGTGGACCGCGTGACCGCCGGACGGACCGTCCAGGACGTGCTGGGGTTCGGGGGCGCGATCCCGATCCTCGGCAGCATGAAGGAGGGGTTGGCCGGCAAGCCCGACGCGATTCTGGTGGGGATCGCGCCGGTCGGCGGAAAGCTGCCGGAGGAATGGCGCCAGTGGCTGGTGGAGGCGATCGACCAGGGCTGCACCATCTGGAGCGGGCTCCACACCTTTCTGAGCGATGACCCGCTGCTGCGCGACCGGGCCGAGCGTCGGGGGGTGGAGATTCACGACCTCCGGCGTCCACCCATCGATTTGCCGGTCGCATCGGGCAAGGCCAAGACGGTCGAACCGTTCGTGATCCTGACGGTCGGTACCGACTGCAACGTCGGTAAGATGACCAGCCAGCTCCAGATCACGAAGCTGCTCAATCAGCAGGGTCTGCGCACCCGCTTCGTGGCCACCGGCCAGACCGGCATCATGATCGAGGGGTGGGGAATCGCGGTGGATGCCGTGGTGGCCGACTTCATCGCCGGGGCGGCCGAACGGCTGGTGCTCGAAGGCAGCGGCGACGCCGACATCGTCCTGGTGGAAGGGCAGGGAAGCCTCAATCACCCCGGCTATTCCGGCGTCACCTGCGGCCTGCTGCATGGCAGCTGTCCCGACGCCCTGATTCTCTGCCACCAGGCCACCCGCGAGTACATCGGCGACTACCGCAAGGCCGCCTGGCTCAGGATCCCGCCGCTGGCGGACTACGTGAAGCTGTACGAGATGGTGGCCGGGTTCGTACACCCCACGAAGACCATCGCGATTGCGCTCAACACCTACGATCTCGACGAGGCCGCGGCCCGCCGGGCCTGCGATGCCGCGGCCCGGGACACCGGTCTGCCCTGCACGGATCCGGTCCGGTTCGATCCCTCGCCGCTGGTCCAGGCGGTGGTGACCGCCCGGGCCGCCTACGTCGCGGGGCGCGCCCGGCGCTGACCCGCCGTGGCCCCCGCCCTCAGCGTCGAGCGCCTCGCCAAACGCTACCCCGGACCGCCCGAGGTGACCGCGCTCGCGGGGGTCGATCTCGAAGTGGCGGATGGTGAGATCTTCGGCCTGCTCGGGCCGAACGGGGCCGGCAAGACCACCACCGTCGGGGTGTGCACCACCCGGGTCCGGGCCACCAGCGGCCGCGTGCTGGTGCAGGGCCTCGATGTCCGCGTCGATCCCGGGGCGGTGAAGCGCCGGATCGGGGTGGTTACCCAGCAGAACACCCTCGACCGCTCCTGCACCCTTCGGGAAAATCTCTACTACCATTGCCGCTACTTCGGCGTGTCGGGCGCGGACGCCTGGGGCCGCGCCGACGAGCTGCTGGAGCGGTTCCGCCTCACCGATCGCGCCCGGGCGCTCCCGCTCACCCTCTCCGGCGGGCTGGCCCAGCGGGTGCAGATCGCCCGAGCCATCGCCCACCGGCCCCGGATCCTCTTCCTCGACGAGCCCACCGCCGGGCTCGACCCGCAGAGTCGCCTGGCCCTCTGGGACCTGGTCGCCGGCCTGCGTGAGGACGGCCTCACCGTCCTGCTGACCACCCACTATATGGAAGAGGCCGACCGGTTGAGTGACCGGGTCGCCATCATCGACCACGGCAAGGTGCTGGTCACCGGCACGCCGGCCGAGCTCAAGCGGGCGGTGGGTGTGGGAACGGTGGTCCGGATTCAGCTCGAGCGCTCCGACGAGGGGCTGTGCCAGGCGCTTCGGGCCCTTCCCGGTGTGCTGGAGGTCGACGCGGTGCCGGACGGACTCCGGGTGCTGGCCCAGGGGCGCGAAGGCCTCATCTCGTCGCTGGTCGAACAGGTGATGCCCTTCGGCCTGCGGGACCTGGCCATCGCGGAGCCGTCGCTGGAGACGGTGTTCATCAAGCTGACGGGGAGGGACCTGCGTGAGTGAGGGACGATTGGGGGGATACGCCGCGGCCCTGTGGGGCATGGTGCTCCGCGACGTCACGGTCCTGCGGCGCAACCTGGCCCCGTTCATCACCCGCACGGTGATGAACCCGCTCCTCTTCGTGTTCATCTTCTCTTATGTGTTGCCACGGATCGGACAGGGGGTGCAGACGGGCGCGGCCGGCGTGACCTATGCGACGATCATCGTCCCGGGCCTGGTCGCGGTGGGCATGGTCTTCCAGGGGATTTCGGCCGTGGCGTTGCCGCTCTCCCTGGAACTGGGCGCGACTCGGGAAATCGAGGACCGGGTGCTGGCGCCCCTCCCCGTCGAGCTGGTGGCCATCGAGAAGCTGGTCTTCGGTGCCGCCCAGGGGATTCTCGCGGGCGCGGTGGTCTTTCCGGTGGTCTACCTGATCCCTGCCACGGAGGTGACCGTACGGGTGGCTAGTTGGCCGCTGCTGATCGCGGTGGTCCTGCTGGCCAGTCTCACCTCCGGGGCGCTGGGGCTGGCGCTCGGCACCATCGTGCGCCCCCAGCAGATCGGGCTCATGTTCGCCCTCGTCGTCGTGCCCATCACCTTCCTGGGCTGCGTCTACTATCCCTGGGCCATGCTGCACCCGGTGCGCTGGCTCCAGGTGCTGGTGCTGGCCAACCCGCTGGTCTTCATGAGCGAAGGCCTGCGGGCGGCACTCACCCCCGACCTGCCGCACATGCCGGCGTGGGCCTTCCTCGGGGCGCTCGCCACCGCCACGCTGCTGCTCGGGACCATCGGGGTGCGCGCGTTCGTCCGGCGCACCATCTCCTGAGCGACAGGCTAGGGCGCCTTGCCCGCGGCCTTGAGCACCTCCAACAGCGGCACCTTGTAGAACGCGCCATCGGGAGCCTGCACCGCCGGACTCCGCTGGGTGGTCTTGGCCTTCTGGAAGTAGCCGTCCCACGCTTTCTGCTGGGTGGGGTTGAGGCCGTGATTGGTCTCGCTGGCCAGGTCGTACTTGTCGTGCACTTTCTGGGAGCGATGGGCATTCACGATGGCGTTCACCGCGGTGTCGAGGGCGGCCTGGCTGGCGAAGGTCTGGCCCTTGAGCTGCATCAGCTCGATGAACATATCCCGCGCCAGCAGGGCGGCGATGTCGTAGTGCCCTTGTTCGTGCTTGAGCAGGTCGTCCTGGAACTGCTTGCTCTGCTGGAACACCCAGCTGGCCACCCAGGTCTTGCTCTTGTCGAGCTGAATCGCCACCGTAACGGTGTCGGCCAGATTGAACGATTTGCCCTTACTGGTCCAGCCGTAGGTGACCGGGTATTTGACCTCGGTATGAGCCGCGACGGCTGTCTGGCCCGCCGCCGGTGGCTTCGCGGGCACCGGCGTACCGAAGTCGGCCCAGGTGAGGGTCTTGTCGCGGCCGGTCAGGGTGGAGCCCATGCAACCTCCAGGAAGTGACCCGAGGGTCGAGGTGCGGTCGTCGGAACGAAATGGGAATGGAGAGTATGGCATTCCCCCGGTTCACGGTCCAGTGCATGTGCACCCCGGGGGCCGGCCGGCGTCACACTGGGCAATGGACACCCTCGCGAGCGCGTCCCCGCGGCAACGGGCTCAGGCGGGCCTGACCGCCACCGTCGTCAGCAGCGTGACCCACGCGGTCCTCGTCTTCCTGCTCGTCTGGCAGACGGGGCCGGCCGTGATCCGGGAGCTGAGCGATATCCTACCGGCGCTCTACCTGTATGCCCCCGACCGCCGGCCGGCGGAACCCCGGGAGATGCGCCTGCCGATCCCGGCTCCCCCGGGAGCGCCGGACGGGGTGGTGACTCCCCCCAGCCTCCACGAGACCGCCGGCAACGAGGCCCCTGCGCCTCGGGAGCCCCAGCCCCTGGGCCTGGCACCCCCGGGGCGCACCACCATGCGGCTGGATTCGGTCTTCAGTGCCATCGCCGTGGATTCGGAGGTGGTGCGCTACCCCAGCGCGGCACCCATCTATCCGCAGCCCCTGCTCGAGGGCGGGATCGAAGGCAGCGTGGAAGCGGAGTTCGTGGTGGATACGACGGGGCGGGTGGATCTCTCGACCGTGACGGTACTCAACAGCACTCACGACGACTTCAGCGCTTCGGTCAAGACCGCCCTGGCCGGGGCCATGTTCCGGCCCGCCTGGCGCAACCTGCGGAAAGTCCGCCAGCTGGTGCGGCAGCGCTTCTCGTTCCGGATCTATCGCGGTCCCGACAGCGTCCGCTCCTGAGCTGAGGCCCTAGAAGTCCCGCCGGCTGAACCGCCTCGCGCCGGCCGCCAGCGGGATGGCGGTCCACGCGACCAGGGCCAGCAGCGCCAGCCCCAGCCCGAGCGCGGTGCCCAGAAAACGCTGAAAGACCGCGCCGGTATAGCCCAGCAGCGCCGAGGCGTCGAGGACCAGAAGCAGCACCACCCGTCCGAGGTCCAGCGGGTTGAGCAGCGTGAGGGTCAACAGCGGGATTTCGAGCGGGTAGTTGGCCAGAAGCGTCGCCACCAGCAGGACCACCCCATCATACAGCACCGCCGCGGCCAGCCAGACCAGGAGCGCCGCCCCGAACCCCCGGGCACGGTCGTCCAGCCGGAGCGCGATCACGAAGGCGATGGCGGTGAACACCGCGGTGAGCAGAGTCCCGGTCGCCAGCAGCAGCCCTGCCGCGGCGAGGGACAGCTGGGCCGCCCGGGCATGCAGCAGAAACGGCACCCCCAGCCCGGTGACGAGCGCCCCGGCGAGTGGCAGGCACAGCCCCCCCCACAGCCCGGCGAACATCGCGCGCCGCCCCACCGGCTGGGCCAGCAGCAGCTCGATGAACTCCCGGGCGTTATACAGGTAGAGCGTGCCGAACATGAGCGAGACCAGAGGGACCAGGATCAGGACCACATTGAGGAGGCTCAGGATCACCCGGGCGCCATCACCGCCGAGACGGAAGAGCCCCTCGGTCAGAAGCAGGAGCGTGACCGCGTACGCGATCACCCACCGATTTCGAGTGATGTCCCGAAGCTGGTAGCCCAGGATCTTGCGGGCGGTGGTCATACCCCGCGCTCTCCCTGCATCAGCAGCGCCACCGCCCGCTCCAGCCGATCACAGCCGGTCTGCTCTCGGAGCGCCGCGACACTGCCATGGAATCGCACTTTGCCCTCCAGCAGGAACACGATGTCGTCGGCCACTTCCTCCAGCTCCGCCAGGGTGTGGGATGCCAGGAGCACGGTGGCACCCCTGGCGCGGGCCTCCGCCAGCAGGTCCTTGAGCACCCCGCTCGCGATGGGGTCGAGGCCGGCGGTGGGCTCGTCCAGGATCAGGAGGGCCGGGTCGAAGAGAAACGCCACCACCGCCGAGAGCTTCTGGCGGGTTCCGCCGGACAGGGTCCGGACCGGCTTGGCGAGCTCACTGTCGAGGCGGAACCGGTCCAGCAGGGCCTGGCCCGCATCCACCGGGTGGTGGCGGAGGTCCCGGACCATCCGGAGCACTTCCAACCCGGTGAGGTTGCCGGGGAAGCTCGCGGCCTGCGGCATGTACCCGATCTGCCGGCGGTAGCGCTCGTCGCCGTTGACCCGGTGCCCGAACACGGAAAGGTCCCCTCCGTCGGGGTGCACCAGACCCAGGATCGACTTGATGAAGGTGGTCTTCCCCGAGGCATTGGGACCGACCAGCCCGGTGATCCTCGCACGCGGTACCTCGAGATCGAGCCCCCGGAGCACCTCGAGGCGCCCGAACCGCTTGGTCAGCGCCCGGGCTTCGACCGCGGCACTCATCGGCCGGCTCCCTCGCCGCGGTCCCACCGCATCAGCGGATGGCGGTCGATCATCGTGGCCGGCGTCAGCACCGGCGCGACCCGCTCGGCGGCGTCCAGCACCGAAACGAAGAAGCTCCGGAGGAGGATCAGAGTCGGCGGGTTCTGCTGGACGATCAGCGCGAACAACCGGACCGGCGCGAAGGGCACGTCGCCCCGGCCGTCCTGTTCCAGGTCGTAGCCGTTGTAGCGATCCCAGTAGTTCTCGTCGAACACGCTCGCCGCGTTGATGCTGTTGGTGCTCACATCGAAGGAATTTCCCTCGAAACGATTGCGCCGGAACCGGGTCTCCTGGGCATTGGCCAGCACCTGCACGGCCCAGCCGTTCTCCACGAACTCGTTGCCCTCGACCTCGACCCGGGTGGTTCCTTCCGCATAGACGCCGACCGTATTCCGCTCGAAGCGGTTGGCGTCGAGCCGCCCATCGCTGATTTCCTTGAGGAGAAGCCCATAGGCCGAACTCCCCGAACTCCGCACGAAGCGGTTGCCGGTCATCGTCACCCGGCGACTGTACATCACCGCCACGCCCGCCCCATTGGCCGTGAAGCTGTTGCCCCGGTACTCGCAGTCGTCGGAGAACATGAAGTGCAGACCGTAGCGCAGCTGGCGGTCACTGCGATTGTCGTACACCCGGGCGTGGCTGGTGAATTCGAAGTAGATCCCGTCCCGATGGCCGCTCACCAGGTTGTCCCGGATGAGCAGGCTGTCCGAGGTCCATGAATGGATGGCGTTGCCCGAGAGCGCCTCGGTGGTGCCGCTGCCGACCACCCGGTTGCCGATCACCGCGCAGCCGGTGGTCCGGGAGAGGTAGATCCCGAAGAAGGTCCCGAGCAGCGTGTTCCCCTCGATCCGGCAGCCGCGCGCGCCGGTGACCCGGATCCCGGCACGGTCCTCGGTGGCGCTGGGCGCGATGTCGCGGATGATCAGGCCCGTGATCGTGACGCTGTCCGCCAGGACGGTGAGCACCTGGTGGTCGCCACCGTGGAAGACCGGGGCGCCGAGTCCCCGGATCACCACCCGGCGCCGCACGGTAATCTCCGGCTCCCGGTAGTCCCCATCGGCCACCAGGACCGTGTCACCGTCTTCGGCTCGCGCGAGTGCGGCGGTGAGGGTCGGGAGCGCCGACCCGGGGCGCACGGTCCAGGTACGGGGCGGTGCCAGGGTCCCCAGGAGGAGCAGGAGCCCCAGCATCAGGAATGGAGGTCAGCGGTCGCGCTGGTGTGGGGCCGGGCCCGCACCCCGTCCCAGGTCAGGAGCTGGCCCCCCAGGCGGGCGAGGACGCTGTCCGATTCGACGCCGGGACGGAGCGCGGCGAGCCCGCTCGCCATCGGGGTGCGGAGGCTGTCGCTCTCGAGGTACATCGCCGAGTCGGCCGCCATCCAGCGATGGTCGACGAAGTTCATCACCCAGGCTCCCGCCACCTCGGTCGGATGCTCACGCAGCCACGCGGCCATGCAGCCCACGTCGTCGAAGGCGAACACCCGGCCGGTCCGGGTGGCGAGCTCGGCGCCAAAGCGCGGGTCGGCGATGGTCATGTGACAGTGGGCGCAGGGCTCCTCGTTGAAGGCGAGCGGCCGGGGACCGGGAGGGGCGCAGGCGCTGGCGGCCAGCACCGCGACCGGCAGCAGCCGGGCGCTCCGTCGCTCTCGGATCACCAGGACGACGCCCAGGAGGAGGGCCCCGATCGCCACCCAGCCGCCGGCGGCTGGCCAGGAGGTCGCGTGGAAATTGAGCAGCTGCTTGCCACCGATGAGGGGGGGCTGGTAGCTCATCCCCGGGATCTTGATGATGGCGTCCTCGGCGAGGTTGTGGCCGTAGTCGTACCCCCAGCGGTAGAAGTCGACCAGGCCGCCGGCCGCCCCGGCGGCGAACACCACCACCCAGGCCGTCAGGAGGCCCCGCCTGCCGCTGGCGGCCGCCGCCAGGCCCCCGATGATCAACCCGGCGACTACCCAGGGCATGAAGCGGAGCTCCGGGATGTCCTCCGGCGTGATGACCTTCATCCCGATGTAGTGATTCAGGTTGTTGATGCTGCTCAGGTCCTGGGGCTTTTCCCCCGCGATCCGGCTGACGCCGATGTAGAGCCCCAGCCCTTCGGGGTACTGGGGGGCCTCCAGACTGATATGCCACAGGGGGAGAATGTAAACCAGGGCGAGGCTGAGCGAGGCGGCCGCGAGGAGGATTCGGGTTGAGCGCTTCATGACGTTCCCTGGTGCGAAGGGGTGGACGGGAGCGACGTGCTCCCGCCCACCCCGGTCGGTTACTTGCCGGCGTTGGACGTCAACTGGATTCCGGCGCCCTTCGGGGACACCCGGACATATCCCTGCATCTCCTGGTGCAGCGCCGAGCAGAAGTCGGTGCAATAGAAGGGGAAGACGCCGGGCCGTTCGGGGATCCAGAGGATCGTGCGGGTCTGGCCCGGCATGACCAGCAGCTCGGAGTTGTTGAGGCCGGTGATGGCGAAGCCATGCGGCACATCCCAGTCTTGCTCCACGTTGGTCACGTGGTAGTACACGCTGTCACCCACCTCCACGCCTTCGATGTTATCGGGCATGAAGTGGCTGCGGATCGCGGTCATGTAGATGTGGACTGTGCGGCCCTTCCGCTCGACCCGCGCTTCCTTTTCCGACTTGACCCCGTACGGATCCTTGTTGTCGGTCAGGGCGAAGGTCTTGATCTGCTTCTCCTTGATCAGCGAAGCCGCGAGCGCCTGGGCATAGTGCGGCTCCCCGATCGTCGGGAAGTCGAGCAGCAGCTTCATCTTGTCGCCGGTGATGTCGATCAGCTGGGCCGACTGGGTGAGCTCGGGTCCGGTCGGCAGGTAGCGATCCTTGGTGATCTTGTTCAGCGCGATCACATACTTCCCGTCCGGCTTGCGGGTGTCGCCCCCCGGGACCAGCAGATGCCCGATGGCATAGTAGGTCGGGATCCGGTCCAGCACCTTGCAGTCCTTGACGCTCCACTTCACGATCTCGGACGAGACGAACATCGAGGTATAGGCGTTCCCCCGATCATCGAACTCGGTGTGCAGGGGACCGAGGCCGGGCTGGGGCACCTCACAGGCGTTGACCGCCTCGTACTTGAGCACCGGGATTCCCCCGATCTCCTTCTCGATGGCCTTGTCGGCGATCGCCTTCTGGAGCTTGGTGAAGGAATGGACCGGGATCACGGTCGCCAGCTTGCCACCACCGACGATGAACTCCCCGGTCGGGTCCACGTCCACCCCGTGGGGTGACTTCGGGGTCGGAATGAAGTAGAGCATGCCGGGACAGTCGGCCGGCTCCAGCACCTTCTCGCTGGTCAGCATCTCGGAGTGGGCCACGTCGGCGTCGTCCACCCAGTTGTGGGCGTACTTGGTGGGCCAGGTCTTGGCCTTCCCGGCCGCCACGCACTGCTCCGCCTGTTTCCAGTTCACCGCGGTGATGTAGTCCTTGTCGAACTGGGAGGCATTCCGTTCCTTCAGCGTGTTGGCCTGCTCGGTGTTGTAGTTCGTGAAGAAGGCCCACCCATGCGACGGGCCCTTGCCCGGACGCGCCAGATCGTAGTCGAAGCCCGGCATGTGGATCTGGAAGGCCATCGCCATCTTGCCGGTCTTGGGATCGACCGACACGAACCCGATCTGCCCGCCGAAGGTCTCCTTGTAGGTGGAGATCGACACGTCCTTCTGCGGGGTCGGCACGCTGAAGCGCGTGGCCGTCACCACGTACTCCGTCCCCTGCGTCACGAACGGCGAGGCATGGTTGCCCGCGGCGTTGGGGATCTCGAGAATCTCCTTGGTGTTCATCTCGGCCAGGTCAATCCGGGCCACCCGCGGGGTGTTGTTGCCGTTGATGAACAGCCAGCGACCGTCGTTCATCCCGTCGGTCTTGGAGAGCGAGGGGTGGTGGGCATCGTCCCACGGCACGAAGCCGTAACTGGTGTTGAGCATCGGCTTGGACTGCTCGCTGTAGCCGTACGACTTCTCCGGATCCTGCGAGAAGACCGGGATCACCCGGAAGAGCCGACCGGAGGGGAGCCCATAGACGCTCACCTGACCCGAGAATCCGCCGGACGCGAACATGTAGAACTCGTCGTACGTGCCCGGGGCCACGTAGACGCGGGAGGCCGCGTCGCCGGTTCCTCCGACGGGGGTGGCGGGCTTGGCACAGGCCGCGGCGGCCGCCAGGGCGGCGCACAGGCCACCCTGGGACAGCCGGCGGAACGAACGGGAGGAGCGAAGCATGGTTGGGTTTCTCCTGAAGCGGGTCAGCTTCCGGTGGCGGACGATTGGGTCCGGAGGTACTCGACAACCTCCCGGGCCTGCTCCTGCGTCAGGCCCAGGTTGGGCATCTGCGTCATATGTTCGGCAAGGAGCTGGCGGGCGGCGGGATGCTTGGTGTACATCTCCTCGGGATTGAGGATCATGTTCATGATGTAGGCGGGTGTGCGCCTTCCGACGATGCCGCCCAGCGCCGGGCCCACGTAGCGCTCGGTCATCTTGTGGCAGGCCATGCACTTTCCCTCGAAGGTCTTCTTGCCGGCCTCGACTTTCTCGTGATCCAGCTCACCCAGGGCGATCGCCTCCGTGACCGGACCGATGCCATTCTCCTGCTGGAAGGGCGTCAGCCCAGCATCGGCAGTCGCGGCGGCACCCGGAGCTGGGGCCGCGGCGCCGGAATCCGGTTTGCCGCCGCCACAGGCCGCGATCAGGCAGGAGAGGACGGTCAGGACGGAGGTCGAGCGCGACATAACTGCTCCTTGCGGACTGAAGAGGCCTGGGTCGGCGGCGCGATGACCGTCCGGCCGGGGGGTCGAATGTGCCGCGGGGAACCTATGGGTTCCTTCACTCGGCAACGTTGAACCCAGCGTGAACTGATCTTCATCCTGCCGGGACTCGGACCTGCTCGAAGGCCGCCACTTGGCCCGGCACCGAAGTATCGCGATATTCCCATGAACAGATGATATTAAGACGGTTAAAACTCCTTCAGGCCCTCCTCTTCATGCTCTCCCAGACTGCGGAATACGCGCTCCGCGCTGTCCTCGCCCTGGCCATCGAGCCTGGCGGCCAGCTCGGGGCCGCCCAGTTGGCCGAGCGCCTCGGCGTCCCGCGTAACTACCTGTCCAAGACCCTGCATCAGCTGGCGCGGGTAGGTGTGCTGGATTCCTCCCGCGGCAAGGCCGGGGGATTTCGGCTGGCGCGCGGAGCCGAGCGGATCACCCTGCTCGAGGTGGTCCAGCCGTTCGACGACATTTCGGGGAAACGGGTCTGTCTGCTCGGCCGCCCGGTCTGCAGCGACCACGCCGCCTGTGCGGCGCACAGCAAGTGGAAGGTGGTCTCCGAGCGGAACGCCCGGTTTTTCAGCGAGACCTCGGTGGCGGATCTGACAACGAAGTGAGCGAGGGCGGACCGAGGGTCCGGCCCCGGCCGAAGGCCTTGACCCGGGGCCACAGGAGTGCGACAAGCGTCGCGGTACCGGCCACCACTGCCAGCGTCCCCAGCCGCTGCACGAGAGCCCACCCCAGCAAGGTCCCACCGGTCCCGAGCACTCCCCCGCCGATTACCAGCAGGCCGCCACTCCATCCCCAGAAATTTGATCCGCGGGGGTCTCCCCGCGCGTGCTTCGGCAGGATCCAGTAGGCGGTGCCCAGCACGAACGGCAGCAGCCAGCCGAAGAGCAGGAGATGCACGTGGGCCGCGCGGAGCCGCACGGTCCACAGGAAGGCCGCGGGTTCCACGCTCAGCAGCCACCCGCCCAGCGCGCCCCCCGCGAGCAGGTTGAGCAGCGATCCCCGAAGCAGCCAGACCGAAAGGCGGGGCATCAGGTGGCCCGGACCCTGGGCCAGAGCAGGACGAGCGTCAGCGCCAGGGCGGCAAGCTGCAGCAGGCTCGACAGCGCCAGGGGCCAGGCCGGTCCGTTGAAACCGAGCCGCCAGGACTCGCCCACCAGCCGGAGCAGGAGGCCGAGATTGAGCAGGAACAGCGCCGCCCAGCCGAGCCGCTCGTTACCCCGCGGTGGCCGGGTGGGGTGGCGGGGGAACATCCAGAAAGCCACACCGGTGATGAGCTGGAGCAGCCAGCCCACTGTCAGCAGGTGAATGGCCGCGAGGTGGAGCGGGGCCGCGGGCAGGGCGGGGAAGAGGTCCGGCGGCCGTTGCTGGAACAGCTCCAGCAGGAGCGCCAGCGCGAGGGACGCGAATCCGCACTTGATGAGCCAGCGGGAGAGCAAGGGCATTGTGGGGCTCGGTCAATGACCTCCCAGGATCCCCAGCACGATCTCCAGGGCGATCAGGATAATCACGACCCATTCGAGCATTTCCATCCGGATCGCGGCGGCCCGGTCCGAGAGCTTCTGGTAGATGCTCTCGATGGTGGCGAGCTTCTGGCTGATGGACCTGTCGAGTTCGTCCAGCTGGAATCGCTTCGCCGCCAGCCGGTAGATCCGGGCCAGGTATTCCTCCCCGAACACCTTGAGCGCATTGGTCACGCGCTCCAGCAGCACCGCGCTTTCCAGCTGCAGCTCCGCCACCCGCCGGACGTCACCGGTCACGCCCCGGGCGATGAACCGGCGCCACCCCCGTGCCGGGGCCAGCAGGTGGTAGGAGCGTTCGATCGCATGGTCCAGCTGAAGGTCGAGCCACCGCATCTCGAGTAGCTGAACGTTGGCGAACTCCAGCACCGCCCGGACGTCCTCCGGGTCGGGGTCGACCACGAAGGCCGCATCCCAGTCGACCAGGGTCACGTCCCGGGGGCCGAAGGAGATCCGGATGTCGGTCGCGGCCCGCACCTCCTCCGCCGAGAGTCCGGCGGCGTCGGGCCGGAGGATCTGGGCAATCCGCTCGACGTGGGTATCGCAAAAGGCCTGGGCCGTCTCCTCGCCCAAGGGCTCGCGCAGCCCGACGATAGTGTAGTCCTCGGTATAGTCGGCCACCCGGGGCTTCTGGGCGGCGGCGCCGACGGACTGGAGCAGCGCCTCCACCCTCTGCCGGGCATCGTTCCGGAGCATGTCGGACCGGCGAAGTGCCACGCTCGCGGCTCGGACGTCGTCCAGTCCGCCCGGCACGTTGTAGTGGTAGGCCACCGATGCCGCGCCGAAGTCGTACAGGACCAGGTCGACCAGGGGTTCGTTCTTCCAGGGACCGTGGGCCAGAGTCACCCCTTCCTGGGAGACGCGGAGCGGGGCCGGCCGGTACTGAAGGAAGGACGTGGCCCGACCACGGTGGCGGAAGATCTGTCGCTCGGCCCCCGCCAGACTCCGCTCGGCGGCATCCAGGTCGATGGCCAGCGCCACTTCGAACACGAAGATCGGATGAATCTCTGGCACCCTTGTCACCCGCCCTTCATATTGGGCTCACGCGTCCGGGACGAGATTGAACATCCGCAGGAGGCTGCCATGAAAGTGCTCTCCCAGCTCGAAGCCGGGCAGTGTCTCGCAACGCGCCTCGCACCACTGGTCCGCGATACTCCGCTCGTCATCGCCATTACGCCCGGTGGAGCGGCCGTCGGGGCGGAACTGGCCGCCGCGCTCACCGCCCCGCTGGACATCCTGACGGTCCTGCGGCTGGAAGTTCCCGGTCGCAGCCACTCCACCTTCGGCGCGGTCGCCGATGGCGCCGTGGTCCTGACGCCCGAGCGCGTGCGCGACCTCGGGTTGCCTTCCGACTATGTCGACTTCCTGGTGGCACAGGCCCGGAGTGAAGCCGAGCGGGTCACCCACGCCCGGCGGGGCAGCGAGGCGCCGATGCCGCTGGCGGGCCGGACCGTTATCCTCGTGGACGATGGCTCCACCGAGGCCACCCTCGCCATCGGGGCCGCCACCGCGCTCCGGCGTGCCGGGGTGGCGCGGCTGATCTTCGCCGCGCCCCAGGTGGGGCCGGAGTTGGCCCGGGCGTTGGAGACCCTGACCGACACCGAGGTCCTGCTCGAGGAACCGGGCTTCGGGACCCAGGTCCGCGACCCGCGCTTCTCGCACACGACCGAGTTCGACATTCATGCGCTGGTGAGCCGCAATCGCAAGAGCACGCCCAGCCTCCCGGTTGCGTCAATCTAGGGTTTGGCGGGCACCCCCGCGAGGATTCCGACGCGGGAACAGGAAAGCAACCGCCCCGGCCACTGCTGGCCGGGGCGGCCTTGCTTGGGACCGGCGGAGGGGTCTCAGCCCTTGATGAGGATCTTGTTCTTCACCGCGACTTCCGCCTTGGGGATCCGGACGGTCAGAATGCCGTCATTGTACACGGCGTCGACCTTGCCCGGCTCCACGGGTTTGGGCAGCCGAATGGTGCGGACGAACTTCCCGGCCTCCCGCTCCTCCCAGAGCATGTTCTCTTCCTTTTCGGTGATCTTCGTCTCCCGGTGTCCAGTGAGGGTCAGGACGCCACCCTCGAGGTGCACATCGAGATTCTCCTTCGGGACCCCCGGTACCTCCGCGCGCAGGATGAACTCCTTCTCGGTTTCGGTAAGGTCGATCGCCGGCATCCAGGTGCCTTCCATCGCCTTGCGGAGCGGCTCGAAGGTCAGGGCCGGGAACGCGAGCGGTGCGTTGAAGAAGCGATCGAACACCTCGTCGAAATCGCGGGTGATGGTGGGGGTGCCAGCCTGCTGTCTGGTGAGTTTCATAAAGCCCTCCGGTGAGCTGACCTGAACCGACGTCCATTTCAGGCGACATCAACCTACCACCGAGGGGGTGAAATCAGGCTGAAGCCGGCTCGAAACTCCGCTCAGCGGCGCCGCTCGGGCTTGAGCCAGGCGTGACTGATGGTCCAGACATAGGCCGCCACGTCGCGTACCTCCTGGTCGCTCAGGGGGTTCCATCCCCGCATCGGCATGGCGGTGCCACGGGTGGAGACCGAGCGCGGGATGCCGTGTACCACGCGGGAGACGATGGCGTCGTAGCTGTCCTCGCCATGGAGCCAGATGCCCTGCGCCAGCGGGGCCCCGCTGTCGGTGCCGACGCCCTCGATCCCGTGGCAGGCCGAGCAGTTGGCGGCTCCATGGAAGAGGGCCCGTCCCCGCGCGATGGCGGAGTCGGTAACCGGAGTCGGCCGCTTCAGTTTCGGAGGGGTGGTATCGGCGACCTGCGCCTGGGCGGGGAGCGCCAGGGTCCAGAGGAGTGCCGCCAGCGGGATCGTACGCATTGAGACCTCCGTCAGTCGTCCATCAGCATCCGGCGCGGCGGGTCATCCAGGTCATCGAACTGCCCGCTGCGCGCCGCCAGCACGAACAGCCAAGCGAAAATCAGGCCCAGCCCCAGCACAATGGGAATCAGAAAGACGACTGCGTCCATGCTTCCTCCTTCCTCACGGCCCGTTCCACCCGGGCGGCATTCCAGATGACGCTGATGCTCGACAGGGGCATCAGCACCGCGGCCACCAGCGGATTGACCCATCCCGCTGCCGCGGCCATCACGGACACCACATTGTAGACGATCGACTGCACCTGGCTCCTGTGGATCGCCCGCTCGGCCGCCCGGGCGGCGCGGATGCCCGCCACCACCGGACGCAGCGAGCCGGTGGACACGATTCCGTCGGCCACCAGGAGGCTGCTGGCCGCCCCGCTCGCCATGGCAATGCCGACATCCGCGGCCGCGAGGGCCGGACCGTCGTTGAGCCCGTCCCCCAGAAACAGCACCCCGTCGCCCGGTTGCTGCCGAGCCCGGATCCAGTCCGACTTCTCCTGCGGGGTCAGACGGGCGGCCACGATGCGGATCCCGGCCTCACATGCGATCCGTTGGCCCACCGCGGCATGATCCCCGGTCAGCAGGGTCGGGACGACGCCCAGGCGCTCGAGTTCGGCCACCGCCTGGGCGGTGTCGGGGCGGATGGCGTCCCCCAGTTCGATCCGGGCGTAGCGCGATCGCGCCGGGCCCCGCAGCAGCTCAACCACGCCGGGCCCGCCACTCTGGAGCTCCCAGAGATCGCCATCGACCCGGCCGCTGATCCCGGCGCCGGCGGTTTCCCGCACGTCGGCGGCCACGGGCAGGGGAATCCGGCGTCGGGCCGCTTCGGCGGTGATCGCCCGCGCGATCGGATGGGTGCTGTAGCGCTCCAGGCCGGCCGCGATTCGGAGGGCATCGTCTTCGGCCCCGGTCACTTCGATAGCGCCCAGGGTGGCGGTGCCGGTCTTGTCGAGCCCCGCCTGCCGTACCCGGCCAAGCGCCAGCAGGGCGTCGCCGGAGCGGAGCAGGAGCCCGCGCCGGGCAGCGGCACCCAGGCCGGCCGCGGCGGCCAGCGGTTGGGCCAGGGCGAGTGCACAGGGACAGGCCACCACCAGCACCGCCACCGTCCGGGCGATGGCGGCATCGCCGCCGCGGGCGAGCCACCACCCGGCGAAGGTCAGGAGTGCCACCGTCAGGGTTCCCGCGGTAAACCAGGGAGCGAGCCGGTCGGTGGAGCTGGGCGCCATGCCCCGATCCTGAGACGACTGGAGCTCCCGCGCCATCCGGTGTACCACGGTCTCGTCGCCGACCGCCTCGACCACGATTGTCAGGGCGCCATCGAGGAGCAGGGCCCCCGCGACCACCCGGTCGCCCGGGCCGACCAGCACCGGGGCCGCCTCGCCGGTTACCAGCGCCATGCGCACCTGTCCCGAGCCCTGCACCACGGTGCCATCGGCGGCAAGCTCCTCCCCGGCGCCGGCGTCGATCAGATCGCCCGGCCGAAGCTCGGCCACGCTCACCGTCTCGATGCGGTCCCGCCCTTCCTGCGGATCAGGTCCGGCGTCGTGGACCACCCGCCGGGCGGTTCGTGGCACCGTGCCCGCGAGGGCGGAGGCCGCCTCCGAGGCGCGGCGGCGGCCCCGCGATTCGAGCACCCGGCCCGCGAGGAGCAAGGCGACCAGCATCGCCAGCGAGTCGAGGTATCCGTCCTCGGCCCGTAGGGTCGTGGCCACCCCGTGGGCGTAGAGGATGATCACGCCCAGCGCGATCGGCAGGTCCATGTGGAGGACCCGGTTCCTGAGTCCGCTCCAGGCCCCGGCGTAGAAGGGTTCGGCGCACCAGAGTGCCACCGGGGTCGCGAGTGCCAGACTGACCCAGCGGAACAGCGCGGCGTAGCGGGGGTCCATGCCGCCGTACCACCAGCCGGCATAGAGCCCCTCGTAGAGCCCCATGATCGCCAGCATCGCCATCGAGGCGACACCCATGCGCAGCAACAGGCCCCGGTCGGGGGCGGACGGTCGGGCCAGGGGGCGGGGGCGGTAACCCAGCGCCGCGATACGACGGGCCAGGGCTGGGAGATCCACCTGGGCCGGATCCCAGCGGAGGCTGCAGCGGCCGGAGGCGTAGCTTACCATGACCGCGTCGACACCCGGGGTACGCTGCAGCACCTTCTCGGTGACCCAGACGCAGGAGGCGCAACGCAGTCCATCGATCGCCAGCTGCACCTCGGCGAATCCGTCGGGCGTGGTCGCGACCGGGACCTCGGCCCAGCCGCTGGCGAGAGACTCCGGCCGGGGGGCGAAGCGCTCCCGCTCCGTGTAATAGCGCTCCAGGCCGGCGCCACGGATGATGGCGGCGGCGACCTCGCAGCCGTGACAGCAGTAGCTGTCCACCGGCCCCTCGACGGCGGTGCCGCAGTGGGGGCATACCGACGGCGCAGGGCCGAGGCGTGCCTCGGCCCTGGTGCCGGGACCGCGGGGATCCTCCGGGTTACCGTGGCTCGGTCGTGTAGGAGCGGACAACCTGGTCACCCCCGCGAATCGCCACATAGGCGAACACCACGTTGACCACGATCACCACCAGCAGGCCGATCGCGATGCCCCAGGGCCAGCGTCGGGCCGCGGCGCTACTCGGTTCCAAGGTGCCCCTCCGTCTTGAAGGTGGCGTCCAGCTCGACGTCGTGGGAGGGCGAGCTGACGTGGACCTCGATCGGGATGGTGCGAGGGAGATCGGGACTGGCTTTCATCCGGATCACCATGGGGAAGGTCCGGCTCTCGGTGGTCGCGAGCTCGACGTCCTGCACGATCACGTCCTCGGCGGGCAGGCCTTCGACCCGCACATGGAACGCCACCGGCGTTGCGGCGGCCGTTTTGTTGGTCACCCGCAGGAGATACGTGTTCCGGACGTAGCCGTCCTGGTCCATCACGAAGAGCGAGCCCGGGGCCCGCTGCACCGCGGCGTCGAACGGCGCCCGCCGGGAGAGCAGCACGGCCGCGGCCACGGCCAGGCCGGAGAGGAGACCGGCGTACACCACGGTCCGGGGCCGGAGCCAGCGACGCTTCGTGGCGGTGACGGTGCTGGTGGTGCCCCACTCGATCAGGGAGGGGTGTCCCAGCTTGCCCATGACGATGCCGCACGCATCGATGCAGCGGGCGCAGGCCACGCATTCGAGCTGAAACCCGTCGCGGATGTCGATCCCCTGGGGGCAGACGAAGACGCACTTGTTGCACTCGATACAGCGTCCGGCCTCCTTCGCTCCGGCGCCGCCGCGCGGCTCGCCCCGCCGGGTATTGTACTGGACCAGCAGCGTGTCCTCGTCGGTCAACGCGCTCTGGAAGCGGGCATAGGGGCAGAGGTAGTTGCAGGCCTGCTCCCGGAACCAGGCCAGGTCCAGAAACCAGAAGGCGGCGAAGATCGCCACGATGGCGTACTCCAGGGTGCTGCCCTGGCCGGACCACAGCGGGCGGGCACCGGCGAAGTAGCTCCCGAAGGTCATCGAGATGACCAGAGCGATCACGAGGTACGCGCTCCACTTGACCGCCTTGCGCCAGCCGCGGTCGAGGGTCCACGGGCCCTCGTCCCGCTTCCGCCGGCGGACCCAATCGCCCTCGACCCACTGCTCCAGCGGGCGGATCCAGGAGTCGAGGAACACCGTCTGGGGGCAGGCGAACCCGCACCACAGCCGGCCGAACAGGGAAGTGAAGAAGAACAACGAGAAGGCCAGGAAGAGGAGCAGCAGCAGCAGAAAGATGGTGTCCGCCGCCGTAAAAATCGCCCCAAGGACGTAGAGCCGCCGGTTGGGCAGATCGAGCAGCAGGGCCGGGCTGCCGTTGATCGTGATCCAGGGCGTCACGAACAGGATGAGGTGGAGCAGGGCGAACGTGGCCTTGCGCAGCCGTTGCCACCGCCCGGTCACCTTCTGTTCGTAGATCCACTGCCGCCTGGTCTTGAAGCCCAGCATGGTTGCCTCGTCCCTTCCGCCGCGCTCAGGAATGTCCCGGGGTGCCGCTCGAGTCCTTCGCCTCCCCGGCGGGCGCCGCATCGGTGCCTCCGGTCGACGCGCGGTTGCGCGCCACGACGTAGGCCGCGACCTGCGCCACCTTCGACGGACCGAGGATGGGCCCCCAGGTGAGCATCCCCTTGTCGGGCACGCCCACGCTGATGGTGTGCTGGATCTCTTCCGGCGTGCCGCCGTGGATCCAGGTCGTGTCCAGCAGATTGGGTCCGATCCCGCCCTTGAGGTCGGCGCCATGGCAGGCGACGCAGTTGGCCTTGAAGATGGCCTCGCCCGCCTCGATGCTCGCCGGGCTGAGATCGACCGTGGCCGAAGCGGCCGCCGCGGCCTCCCGGGGCCAGCGCCGGTTGGCGGCTTCGATCTCCGCCGCCAGCGCCTTGACCTCGGACCGGTGCGCCACAAAATGGTAGTGGACCCCGTAGAAGAGGGCCCAGACGATCGTAAAGTAGAAGAGACCGAGCCACCAGTTCGGCAGCGGGTTGTCGTATTCCTCGATCCCGTCCGCTTCGGCGGCGTGGCCCAGCACCTGGTTCAGTTCTCTCTTGCTCACGACTCTCCTCCGTCAGTGAATGGCAGGCGGCTGTCCCTCTCCCAGCGTGCCTTGTTCTTGCTGCTCCAGGCCCACCAGACCCAGAACAGGAA
Organism: uncultured Gemmatimonadaceae bacterium; assembly: GCA_964642475.1. GTDB lineage: Bacteria > Gemmatimonadota > Gemmatimonadetes > Gemmatimonadales > GWC2-71-9 > JADJOM01. Next base: position 96,341 of record CAZXRC010000013.1, read on the forward strand.
GGCTCCCAAGAACCCGATCGTGGTGAAGCCGAGCAGCCAGCCCATCGTCACCTGCTGCGACGCTTCCCGGATGACGGTGTTCATGGGGTCGACGCGCCCGCGCCGGTCCGGGCGGTCTCCCCCGCCGCGATCGCGGCCTTCCCGTCCTTCCCCAGGCGCTGGAGGTAGGCGATGAGGGCGATGATCTCGCGGTCCGGCTGGGCATCGAGCCCCGCCTGCTTGAGCCGGGCCACGATCTCCTGGGCCTGGGCCTGCATCGCGGCGGGGGCGTTGGCGATGTCCTCCGGGGTGTAGGGTACGCCCACTTTGCCCAGGGCCCGCAACGAGGCCTGGATGTCGGCCGGATCGTACGACTGCCCGAGGAGCCAGGTGTACGGCGGCATCACGCTCCCGGGCGAGGTGCTGCGGGGGTCGCGCATGTGCTCGTAGTGCCAGGCATCGGGGTACTTGCCGCCCACCCGCTGGAGATCCGGCCCCAGCCGGCGGGATCCCAGCAGGAAGGGATGATCGAAAGCGTACTCGCCGGCGCGGCTCCACTCGCCATACCGCATGACCTCGGCCCGCATCGGCCGGATCATCTGGGAATGGCAGGTGTAGCAGCCTTCCCGGATGTAGATGTCCCGGCCCGCCACTTCCAGCGCGGTGTAGGGATGGACCCCCGGGAGCATCTGGGGTCCGGTCCTGGCGGAGAACAGCGGGACGATCTCGACGATCCCGCCAATCAGGATCGCCACGGTGGTGAACACGGCGAACAGGGCGCTCTTGCCTTCGAGCGTGCGGTGGGCGGCGGTGTAGCCGCGCTCTTCAGCGTTGCTCATGGTCTCGTCTCCTCAGCGCGCGGTCGCGGGAGCGGCGGCCGGGGCGGGCGCGGCCTTCGCCACGGTCGTGATGATGTTCACCGCCATCATGACGGCGCCGGTGAAGTACAGGAGGCCACCCAGGAGCCGCAGCAGGTAGAACGGCTGCAGCTGCTGCACGATGTCCACGAAGTTGGGGTACTTGAGCTGACCGGCGGCGTCGAACGCCCGCCACTGCAATCCTTCGGTGAGGCCCGCGGCCCACATCGACACGGTGTAGAGCACGATGCCGATGGTCGCCAGCCAGAAGTGCAGGGTGGGCCAGGTCGGGTGCGCCAGCGGCCGGTTCCACAGTTTCGGCACCAGCCAGTAGAGGATGCCGAAGGTGATCATGCCGTTCCAGCCGAGCGCCCCGGAGTGCACGTGGCCGATGGTCCAGTTGGTGTAGTGCGAGAGGCTGTTCACCGCCCGGATCGACATCATCGGGCCTTCGAAGGTGCTCATCCCGTAGAAGCTCACCGCCACCACCAGGAACTTGAGCACCGGGTCGGTGCGGACCCGGTCCCAGGCGCCCCGCAGCGTCAACAGACCGTTGAGCATGCCACCCCACGACGGGGCGATCAGCACGACGCTGAACGTCATGCCCAGCGTCTGGGCCCACTCCGGCAGCGACGAATAGAGCAGGTGGTGCGGCCCGGCCCAGATGTAGAGGAAGATCAGGGCCCAGAAGTGGATGATCGACAGCCGGTAGCTGTACACCGGCCGCTCCGCGATGCGGGGCAGGAAGTAGTACATCAGGCCCAGGAACGGTGTCGTCAGGAAGAAGCCCACAGCGTTGTGCCCGTACCACCACTGCACCAGCGCGTCGGTCAGGCCGGCGTAGATCGGGTAGGAGCGCAGGGCGGTGGCCGGCACCGCGAGGCTGTTCACGATGTGCAGCACCGCAATCGTGATCACGAACGACATGTAGAACCAGAGCGCGACATACAGGTGCTTCACCTTCCGGGTCGCGATGGTGCCGAAGAAGTTGACCGCGAACACCACCCAGATCAGCGTGATCAGGATGTCGATCGGCCAGATCAGCTCGGCGTATTCCTTGGACTGAGTCAGGCCCAGCGGCAGGGATACCGCGGCGCAGACGATGATCAGCTGCCAGCCCCAGAAGTGCAGCCGCGACAGCGTGTCGCTCCACATCCGGGTCTTGAGCAGTCGCTGCATCGAGTAGTAGATGCCGGTGAAGCAGATGTTGCCGCCGAAGGCGAAGATCACCGCATTGGTGTGGAGCGGGCGGATCCGCCCGAACGTGGTCCAGGGCAACCCCAGATTGGCGGGCCAGTAGGCGATCTCGAGGGCGATCCACACGCCCACCAGCATCCCCACCACCGCCCAGACGACAGTCGCCAGCAGGAACTGCTTGACAATGGCGTCATCGTACGGCGTCTCGTTGACCGGACTCCTCGCGGTATATTCCACGACCTGGCCTCCTCCTCTGTGGGTCCATGACCTTCGCGTTGCTGACTGCGGCCTTCGTGGCGGGACTGCTCGGGTCGCTGCACTGTGTGGGGATGTGCGGCGCCTTCGCCGCGTCCTGCACCCGCGCTCGCCTGGGGCTCCCCGCCTGGCATCTCGGCCGTCTGACCACCTACGCTCTGCTCGGCGCGCTCGCAGGGACCCTCGGCCGCTGGCTCCCCGGCCCCGCCTGGCTCCCCGCAGCCGCGGCCGCGGCCCTGCTCCTCTGGTTCGCCCTGGGCCTCGCCGGGCTGGCGCCGGAACCCCGGCTGCCCCTGCCCGGGCTGGCGACTGCCGGCACACGGGCAATCCAATCGCACTCGCTCGCCGCCCAGTATCTCTTCGGCGCCGTCAACGGCTTCCTGCCATGCGGACTGGTCTACTCCGCCCTCGGAGTTCCGGTGGCCTTGGCGGAGCCGATCGGGGGATCGTTGGCTATGATCGCCTTTGGCCTGGGCACTGTTCCCGCTCTCTCCCTCGCCGCCCTGGGCATCCACCGCTTTGCGCTCGCTACTCTCTCCCGCCGGCGGCTGTTTGCGGCCCTGGTCCTTGGCACCGGTCTGTGGGCCATCTGGACCCGGGCAAACGCATCAGCCGGGGGCGGGCACCACCACCCGGGACAGCCCCCTGCCGAATCACCAGTTCAAGAAGGGCAAGAGTAGGCGCTGCCTTGTGAAGTATGGTGCTTGGTAGCATGAAGTCGCGTTCATGAACCGGGGTAACCCTCAGAGACGACCCTCTTTTCGCCGCTCCCCGTGTCCCGTCTCTCGGGCCACAGTCGGCTGGGCAAAAATTGGACGTTCCTCTGTCGGAATTCCAAGCAGAAGCCTTGCCCGGTTCAAGGCGTCGTCAATGTTGCCGCAGACGTTCTCTTCCCCGATCTCGTCGTAGAGGCGCGATTCGGTCAGCGCCGTCACCGGCTGGCTGTGCACGTCGGAGAGGATCAGGGCGGTCTTTTCGGCTCGGCTCTGCCGGGCCACGTCCCGGAGCGCGGCCAGCCCGGTGGAGTCGATCACCGGCACCCGCCGCATCCGGATGATGAGGACCTTGGGCCGTTGAGCCACCGACCGCACCGCCTCCTTGAACGACTCCGCTGCGCCGAAGAAGAACGGCCCGTCGACCTCGTAGACATCGACCCCGGCCGGCACCTGTCGACGCCCGATCGAATTGGGTCCCGTCATTTCCTCTTCATTGGCGTCCTGGAACTCCCGGCTGATCAGCTTGACGTTGGTGACCTCGGCCATCCGCTTCATGAACAGGAACGCCGCCAGCACCATGCCTACCTCGACCGCGACCGTCAGGTCGACCAGCACGGTGAGCGAGAACGTCACCAGCAGGACCACGACATCGCTGGCCGGGGCTCGCAGTTCGGCCAGGAACCGGCGCCACTCGCTCATGTTGTAGCTCACGACCACCAGGATCGCCCCCAGTACGGCCATGGGGATCAGGGCGGCCCAGCGTCCCAGAAACAGAGTAATGAGAAGGAGAACGGCGGCGTGCACCATCCCCGCGACCGGCGTTCTGCCTCCGTTTTTCACGTTCGTGGCGGTCCGGGCGATCGCGCCGGTGGCCGGGATGCCGCCAAACAACGGCGTGACGATGTTGGCGACGCCCTGGGCCACCAGCTCCATGTTGGACCGGTGTTTCGAACCGATCATGCCATCGGCAACGACCGCCGAGAGCAGCGATTCGATCCCCGCCAGGAGTGCGATCGTGAATCCGGAGGCGACCAGACCCCTCAACTCCCCCAGGGTAACCCGCGGCAGATGGGGCGCCGGCAGTCGGGCGTGGATCTCGCCGAAGCGGTCGCCGATCGTCTCGACCGGGAGGCGGAAGAGTTGCACGGCGACGGTCGCCAACACCAGCGCCACGAACGGGGCTGGGACCCGGCGGCTTACCCGGGGCCAGAGAATCAGCACGCCCAGCGCTCCCGTCGCGACCAGCACCGCGCTCCAGTTGACGCTGTCGAGTGCCGCGCCGTACGCACCCCATTTCGCCACGAACTCCGCCGGCACGCTCGCCATGCGGAGGCCCAGGAGGTCCTTGATCTGGCTGGAGAAGATGATGACCGCGATGCCGGAGGTGAAACCGGTCGTCACGGGGTAGGGGATGAACTTGATCGCACCGCCCAGCCGGGCCAGGCCGAGGGCTACCAGGATCACGCCGGCCATGATGGTCGCGGCCGCCAGCCCCTCCATGCCGTAGCGCTGGATCACGCCGTAGACGATGACGACGAACGCCCCGGTCGGGCCGCCGATTTGCACTCGCGACCCGCCCAGCCCGGAAATCAGGAAGCCGGCGATGATGGCGGTAAAGAGACCGGCCTCCGGCGTGGCGCCGCTGGCAATGCCGAAAGCGATCGCCAGCGGAAGGGCCACGATGCCGACGACCAGGCCGGCGCCGAGGTCGCCCAGGAACTGCTCGCGAGTGTAGCCCCGGAGGGTCGTGAAGAGCTTGGGGAGCAGCATGGGGTTGGCGGTGACCTGGGCTGGCGGGATCAGGCCAGGTCTTTCGGCTCCAGGGGTCGAAAGCAGAGGTCGAAAGCCAGGAAGAGGGTCCGGGCAAAGGGCCATACCAGGAGGGGGATGGCGATGGCCTCCACCGGCCCCGCGATCTGGAGCCACTCCCATGGCGGGTTCGGCCAGGTGCGGATCAGCGTCGTCACGAAGATGATGGTCGTGATCGACTCCGCCAGGAAGAGGTTGAACCAGAGGGCGCCCAGGGTGTAGCCATCCTCGCCGCGTCGGGTCCTGATGCCGCAACCGGGGCAGTGATCCTTCATCCGGAACCAGCCCTGGAAGAGCGGGCCGCCGTTGCACACCGGACAGCGCCGGCGGAGGGCGCGGGCGAACATGGTGCGCTTCTGGGGCACGATCGGCAGGGAGGGCCGGTCGCTGGCCGTCATGGCAAGACCCTCTCGCCGCTGGACCGCAGCGCGTTCAGGATCACCGCCACGTCGATACCCTCCTGGAGGATGGCGCCCAGCGTGGGAGAAATGTGGCCTGTCGCAGCAATCACCATCGCCACCGCCGAGAGGCCCAGGCCGGCCCACACGCTTTGCCGCGCAATCGTCATCGTGCGGCGGCTGAGGAGCACCGCGTCCACCACCAGCGCCGGGTTGTCCGCCAGGATCACCGCATCGGCCGCCTCCGCCGTGATCCCGCCGCCGTGCGACGCCATTGCGACACCCACGCTTGCGCGGCTCAGAGCGGGTGCGTCGTTGGTCCCGTCGCCCACCATCATGACCCGCTCGCCCTGGCCCTCCAGTTCCTCCACCGCCCGCACCTTGTCCGCGGCCAGCATCCCGGCCCGGACCTCCTTGAGGCCGAGATCGCGTCCGATTGCCGCGGCGTGCTGGGGCGTGTCCCCCGTAACCATCATGATTCGGCGCAGTCCCAGACGCCGGAGACCGCGGATCAGCTCCCGGGCCTCCGGCCGAACCCGATCGGCGAATTCGATAGCGCCGCCCGGCGCCCCGTCGATCGCGAGCCACGCCCGAAGCCCGGGGGCATCGCTGCCGGGCCAGCCGGCCGGGAGATCGGGGTAGGCGGCACGGAGGAAGCGAGGCGCCCCGATCGCCACGTCGTGGTCGCCGATCCGCCCACGGATCCCCAGGCCCGGGGCCTCCTGCGCTATCGCGGGCACCGCGATGGCGAGGCCCCTGGCCTTCGCCTCCGCCACGATGGGCCGGGCCAGGACGTGACTGGAGCCCGAGTCGATCCCGGCGGCCAGGGCCAGCACCTCGGTTTCCGAATGGGGAGGCTCCGGCAGAACGCGCCCCACCTCGGGTCGCCCGATGGTGAGGGTGCCGGTCTTGTCGAGCAGAGCGGCGGTTACCTGGCCCAGGCGCTCGAGCGCTTCGCCATGGCGGACGATGATGCCCCGTCGCGCCGCCCGGTTGAGTCCGCCGATCATCGCGACCGGGGCGGCAAGGATCAGGGGACAGGGGGTGGCCACCACCAGCACCGCCAGCACCCGGATTACTTCTCCTGAGGCGAGCCACGCCCCGAGACAGACCAGGAGGGTCAGGGGCGTGAACCAGACCGCATAGCGGTCGGCCAGCCGCTGCAGGGGTGATTTGCTCGCCGCCGCGCTTCGGACCAGCTGGACGATGCGGGCGTATTGGCTCTCGCCGGCGGCGCTGACGGCCCGGACCCGGAGCGGGCCCTCCCCATTGAGGCTGCCGCTCATGAGGCGCACGCCGGGAATCGCCGACACCGGGATCGGCTCGCCGGTCAGTCGGGAGGCATCGACGTGGGAGCGACCTTCCACCACCTCGGAATCGCAGGGGACCATGTCGCCCGGTCGGACCAGCAGCAGGTCTCCCGGCCGAACCAGCTCGGCGGCGATCTCCTCGCTCCCATGGTCCAGTATCCGGGTTGCCCGGCGGGGGGCGGCCGCTTCCAGCTCTTCGACCGCGCGAGAGGCCCGCCCCGCGGCGTAGCGCTCGAGGGCCTCACCCCCGGTCTGCATCAGTACCACCAGGAGGCCCGGCAGCGGCTGCCCCAGGAGCACAGCGGTGAGGATCGCGAGCATCGCGACCACGTCGGCGGCAAAGCGTCCCTGGAGCAGGCCGGCCAGGGTGCGCCAAGCCACCGGAGCTCCCAGTCCGATGAGGCCAGCGTACCAGATCCGCGTGCCCCAGACGGCGTGCGGCCCCGCCTGGAGGGCGAGGCCGCAGAGGATCAGCAGGAGCGCCCCGACCGGAGCGCCCCACCGGGTGTTCATGAGGCCTGCATGTCGGCGACCTGGTCCTCCACCTTCGATTTCCGGAGGCAGAACCCGACGCCGCGCACCGTCTGGATCAGGTTCTCACCAGCGGCGCGCTGCAGCTTGCGGCGGACATTCCCCACATGGACGTCGACCACATTGCTTTCGGGGTCGAAATGCATGTCCCACACCTTCTCCAGAAGGGTGGTCCGGCGCACCACCTGCTCCGGGTGGAGCAGGAAGAACTCCACGATCTGGAATTCCTTGGGCGTCAGCTCCAGCGGCTTTTCGTCGATCAGCACCACGTGACGCAGCCGGTCCAGCGTCAGCGGCCCGTACCGCAGCACCTCCAGCCGCTCCGCCCCACCCCGCCGGGCCAGCGCCCGGATGCGGGCGAGCAGCTCGTCAAAGCGGAACGGCTTCGCGAGATAATCGTCCGCCCCGGCATCCAGGCCCCGCACGATATCTTCCACCCCGTCCCGCGAGGTGAGCATCATGATCGGCGTGTTCCGGCCTTCGCGCCGCAGCTCCATCGCGATCTGGAAGCCGTTCTTCTTAGGCAGTACCACGTCAAGCAGAATGACGTCGTACTCGTACACGTGAGCCAGGGTGGTGGCTTCATCGCCGTCGGCTGCGATATCGACCACGTAGCCTTCTTCCTTCAGCCCCTGCTCGATGAACCCGGCGACCTTCCGGTCGTCCTCCACGATGAGAACTTTCATGGAACCCAACCTAGCCTCGGGGGATGAAGACACCCTCAAACTAATTGTGAAGAAATAATCACTCTGAAGATAGCGGGAGTTCCAGCGCGAAGCATCCGCCACCCCCGCCTGGCCGCGAGATCGCCTTGAGCTCACCCCCGAGAAGTCGCGCCAGCCGCCGGGAGAGCGGCAGCCCCAACCCGGTTCCCTGACCCTCCTCAACCGCCTTGGTCTGGTAGATGTCGAAGATCCGCTCTACGTCCGCCGGCCCGATGCCGGGGCCCTGATCCTCAATGGTGAACCGGACCTGCTCGTCCTGGGTCTCCAGGGTCAGGCGCACATTGCTCCCGGAAGGGGAGTGCTTGATGGCGTTGCCCAGCAGATTCACCAGGATCTGCTCCACCCGGTTGGGATCGGTGCGACAGATGGGCCCGGTGTCGGGGAGTTGGGTCAGGAGTCGGATCCCCTTTCCGTCGCCGGCGGGCGTCACCCGGTTGACCGCGTGGCGGACGATCCGTCCACAGTCGATCTGGGCGAGGTTGGGCCGGAGCCGGTCTTCATCCAGCCGGCTGAGGTCCAGCAGGTCGTTGATGAGGCTGATCGCGCCCTCCGCCGAATCCAGCACCTCGTACGCGGCACGGGGAACCGACTGCGGGTCCTTCCGTCGCACCAGCATTTCGGCCCACCCGTATACCGCCGCCAGCGAATTGCGGAGTTCGTGATTCACCATCGCGAAGAAGCGCTCCCGGGAACGGTGCAGCTGCTGAACCTCTTCCAGCAACCGGGCGCTCTGCTCGTGTAGTCGCGCGTTCTCGATCGATGCCGCCGCCTTCGAAGCAAGCAGGTTGGCCAGGTGCTCATCCTCGGCACTGAACTCGGCCTCCGGTCCGCCGATCTTTTCGGTGAGATAGAGGTCCCCCAGCACCCCGCGCTTGCCCACAATCGGGACCCCCATGAACGACTTCATGGGCGGGTGGTTCTGGGGGAATCCGTAACGGGCGGGGTGACTGGTCAGATCCTTGAGCCGGATGCTGCGGCCTTCGTGGATCACCAGGCCGAGGATGCCGTGGCCCCGGGGTGGGTCGCCCATGCTGGCTCGCTCGGCCGGGCTCATCCCGTAGGTCGTAAACGCCTCGAGCATGCGCCCATCGGGAGCCAGCATGCCCACCGCACTGTAGCGGGCTCCGATGATCTCGGCCGCGATGTCGGCGACCTGCTGGAGCACCCCCTCGAGCGAGAGCTCGGTCGTCAGCTCCAGGCTCGCTGTGACCAGCCGTTCCAATCTGGTCGCCAGAGTGGCGGTAACCGGCAGGGGCGTTATGAAGTTCTCTGGCATGGGATTGTAATTGTAGTGCGGACAAGCGGTTGAGGCGACCCGTCCGATTGTGTGCACTTTCATCCCGGCTTCACGGCGGTTGTGGCATCGTGCTGCACCTCAGCTTTGGACCGGGGATGCTGCGAACCATTCTGGCCGCGACTGACGATTCGGAGGAGGGGCGCGCGGCGGTGGTCGCCGCGGCCCGGCTGGGTCTGCGGGCCGGCGCCAGAGTCGTGGTTCTTACGGTGGCAGATTCTAATGACGAGGCGGCTCGCAATGGGCGAGTGCTCGCCGGTCTGCGGGATGGGGTCGAGAGTCTCCTCAAGGGCCACCAGCTCAAACCCCGCATTGACTACCAGCTCGAGACCGGGCTCCCGGGAATCGAAATCGCCCGCACCGCCGAAACGGTGCGGGCCGATCTCATCGTGGTGGGCCGCAAGCGCCGCACGTCGGTGCAGCGCCTGATGGTGGGCGACACCGCCGACTCCGTGGCCCGCCGCAGCCGAATGCCCTGCCTCTTCGTGTCCAATGTGGATGGTCGATTCGACCGGCTGCTGGTGGGCCTCGATGGCACCGAACGGGGGACCTCGGTCCTGCCGATCGCGCTCGACTTCGCTCACGCCGCCGGAAGCCGCGTGCGGTTCGTCACGGTGGAGCCGGTTGCGGAAACGGAGCTCGACGCCGATTGGGATCACGCGCCCCGGACCCGCCGGCTCGCCGAGACCCTTCAGGCGTACAGCCAGAAGGCGGGGCACCACAATCCTGAGTGGGAGACCCTCCCGGGCGATGTCACCCCGGCGCTGGCCATTCATCGCGGCCGGATCGTGGACGAGGTGCTCAAGGAGATCCGCCATTCGAAGGCCGACGTGCTCGCCATCGGGTGCCACCGCGGAGGCCCCGCCGGGACACTCGAGGCAGGTAGCATCAGTCGGCGGTTGATGCACACCTGTCACTGCGCAGTCCTGACCATCCCTCTCTAGACGGCTACAGGGGCGACGGCTCGGTAAAGGTCTCTTCATGGACCCCTCAGGCGCGGCTCACCGGCTCGCGCCTAGGCTTGTTTCATGACGGATACTTCACTTGACCCGTGGGCCCTGGCTCTCGATGAGTTCCCGCTCACCGGCACCGCGGCGGAGAAATTCCGCGCCGCCCTCCGCTTCGCGATCCTCGCCCCCTCAAGCCATAACTCGCAGCCTTGGCATTTCCGGCTGGAGGGCGACACCCTCGAGCTGCTGGCCGACCGGACCCGCGCCCTGCCGGTGGTCGATCCCGACGACCGGGAAATGACCATGAGTTGTGGTACGGTGCTCAAGTTCCTCCGGGTAGTCCTGGCCCATTTCGGTGAGGGAGTAAAGGTGGCCCTGCTCCCTGAGGCTTCGGATCCCGACCTGGTGGCGCGGGTGGAGCTCAGCGGTCGGATGACGCCGACCAACCTCGACCACACCCTGTTCGCCTCCATCCCGACCCGTCGGACCAACCGGCTCCCCTTCGCACCCGACCCGCTTTCCGAGGTGGCCTTGGGGCATGCCCGGGCCCGGGCCGAGAAGGAGCAGGTCTGGCTGCAGACGCTGACCGACGAATCCGATCGAGCCGCGTTGGCCAACCTTATCGCCGAGGGCGACCGCATCCAGTTGAGCGACCGTCGCTTCCGCCGGGAACTCGCATCCTGGGTGCATAGCAACCGGTCCAGCAGCCGCGACGGGATGCCGGGATTCTCCCAGGGGGTGGGCGACCTCGTGTCGGAGGTCGGGCCCCTGGTCATTCGGACCTTCGATATCGGTGGCGGCAGGGCGGCCCGGGATCGCCAGCTGGCCTTGGGCTCGCCGGCTCTGGCGGTACTCTGGACCGAGGAGGACTCCCCCCACGCCTGGCTCCAGGCGGGACAGGGGCTCGGCGGCGCACTGCTCAGCCTCGAGGCCGACGGAATCAGTGCGTCGTACCTGAATCAGCCGGTCGAGATCCCGGAGCTCCGCGACCGGGTGCGGAGCCTCCTGGGGCGGGCCGGGTTCCCCCAGCTGGTGCTGCGGCTGGGGAAGGGGCGCAGCGTGCGGCCCACTCCCCGCCGATCGGTCGAAGAGATGCTGCTTGGTGCCGAGAACATTCCCCGGGCATTCAGCACCCCTTCATGAGGGAACCTCCATCTTGAGGACGGCTCCTGGCCTGAGGTGACCCATGTCGATCGCTCCTTCCCGCTCCATTCTCGTGCCGCTCGATGGCTCGGCGTTCGCCGAACAGGCTCTGCCGCTGGCCGTCGAGGTCGCACGGCGCACCAACGCCATTCTCCAGGTGGCCCTGGTGCACCATCCGGTGCCCGCGCTCGCGATGGCGGTCGAGGTTCCGGACATCGAGGCCACACTCGATCACGACAGCCGTGAGCGCGAACAGAGTTACGTGACAGAGACCGCCCGGCGGCTCCATACCGAGTACAATCTCCCGGTGAGCGGGGTGGTGCTGGACGGCGTCGTCGCGGACGCGCTCTGCCAGCATGTCGACGCCACCGGGGTGGACCTGGTGATCAGCACCACCCACGGGCGCGGTCAGCTGAGCCGGCTCTGGCTCGGTAGCGTGGCCGACCAGCTGATGCGCCACCTGAAGGTGCCGGTGGTCTTCATCCGCCCCCAGGAGCCGGCCGCGGTGCAGGGCTCTGGGGTGCTCACCCGGATCACCGTTGCTCTCGACGGCTCGCCCTTCGCCGAACAGGCGCTTGACGTCGCCGCCTCGTTCGCCCGGATCTTCGACGCGCTGCTGGAACTGCTGTTCGTGGTCGAGCCGCCTCCACCGATCGCCGATCCCTCCGGCATGATGATGATCCCGCCGACCCCCGAGGCCGAGCAGAATCTGCGCCGGAGCGCGGCGGCCTACCTCGAGCGCGTGGGGCGCCGGCTCGGGGCTGACGGGCTCAAGGTCGAGTACTTCGCGGTCGACGGCATCAATCCGGCCACCACCATTCTGAGTGAGGCCGAACGCCGGGGCGCGAGCATGATCGCCCTGGCGACCCACGGCGCCGGGGGCCTGGAGCGCCTGGTGGTCGGCTCGGTCGCCGATCGGGTCATTCGCGGCTCGGTGGTGCCGGTCCTGGTCGTCCGGCCGGCGCGCGCCTGACCCGGCTTCTTCCCCGACGGCACACCGCGGTTCTCCCGCGGTGTGCCGCTCGCGTTTGCGCCGGCGTCCTCCTTACGTTGCAGCCTCTTCCTCACCAAGGCTTCAGGGAGGGCGGATGTCCGGACGGCGTATGTGGTACCTGGTGCTTGCCCTGCTGCTCCTCGCTCCGATGGGATTGGCGGCGCAGCTGCCGATCTTCGTCACCGGCACCGCCGGCGGTGCCTTCAATACCGATGAGAACACGCCGGAGGGCACCGGCGGGGGATTCGCCTGGCTGGCTCAGGCAGGGCTCCGGCTGGCGCACCTCAGCCTGGGCGGGGAATACGCCACCTATCGCACCGGCCGCGGCGCCAAGACGAAGGTCTTCGGCGGCTTCGCCCGATTTCCCACCAACCTCGGCGAATCCACCATCCAGCTCTATCTGACGGTCGGGCTCGGGGTCTACCAGTTCAGCCCGTCGAACGCCAAGAGCAGCAGCACCGCCGGCGGATCGATCGGCCCGGGGGTGAGCCTCGGGCTGCCCAGCACGCCGCTCGCCTTCATGGCCGAGGTGCGGTTCCATTCGACCTTCGACAAGCTCCCTCGCATCAACAGCCAGCAGTACCTCGGAGTCCTCGGCGGGGTCGAGCTCCGCTTCTGAGCCGAGCCCGCCGGGTTGATGGCCCGGCGACAGCTTCCTAAGTTCCTGCCCCGGTCCTGCTCCGCCCTGCCGAGGTTTCCTGTGCTCCTGGCCCTCTACGTCATTCCCCAGTTCCTCCGCGATCTGGCGGAGGTGCTCAAGGTCGATGCCGCCGAGCTGATCCGCGACCTGCTCAAGGTCGGGGTCATCTGGGTGATGACCTGGATCGGCCTCAGGATCGTCAACCAGGTGGCCCGCCGCATCGAGAAGGTGGTGGACGACGGGGATGACTCCCACCTGAGCGAGCGGGAACAGCGGGGACAGACCATCTCCCAGCTGCTGCGGAGCGTGGGAAAGGTCGTCCTGCTGGCGCTCGCGCTGCTACTCACGCTGAACGTCTTCGTCGACATCAGGCCACTCCTGGCCGGCGCCGGCATCCTGGGCCTGGCCGTCTCCTTTGGCGCCCAAAGCCTGGTGAAGGACGTGATTTCCGGCTTCTTCTTCCTGGTGGAGGGGCAGTTCGCCGTGGGAGACGTGATCGAGATCGCCGGGAAATCCGGGGTGGTGGAACGGATGACGCTCCGGGTGGTCATGCTGCGCGACACCAATGGCGCCCTGCACATGGTTCCCAACGGCCAGATCTCTACCGTGAGCAACCTGACCCGCGGCTGGTCCCGGGCGGTGGTGGACGTGGGCGTGGCCTACGGGACCGACGTCGACCGGGCGCTTGCCATCTTCCGCGACGAAGCCGAAGGCCTGGCCACCGACTCGACGTGGAAGGAGGACCTGGACGGCCTGCCGGAAGTCGTCGGTGTCAACGATCTGGGTGACAGCCAGGTGACGATCCGGACTCTGCTCCGTACCCAGCCCGGCCGGCAGTGGGCGGTGGGCCGGGAGTTCCGCCGGCGAATCAAGAACCGGCTCGACCACGAGGGGATCGAGATTCCTTTCCCCCAGCGCACGATGCACATCCGGGTCTCGGGGGACAGCGACCCGGATGAGGCCAGGAACCTGCTGAGCGGGGGAGCGCCCGGGCCACGGGCGCGCAGGACGATAACCGGCGAACTCGACGCCGGGAGTTGAGCGTGCCCCTTCGCCTCTACAACACCCTGACCCGCCAGGTCGAGGCTCTCGTCCCGCTGCAGCCGGGGCGGGTTACCATGTATACCTGCGGCCCGACGGTCTACAACTACGCCCACATCGGGAACTTCAGGACCTTCCTGTTCGAGGACCTGTTGCGGCGCTGGCTCGAAGCCAGTGGGCTGGCGGTGTTCCACATCATGAATCTCACCGATGTGGACGACAAGACCATCCGCGGTGCCCTCGCGGCGGGCCGCCAGCTCGGCGCCCATACCGAGCAGTTTGCCCAGGCATTCTTCCAGGACTGCGGCTGGCTCCGGATCCGGCCGGCCCACGAGTATCCCCGCGCGACCCGGTTCATCCCGGCGATGATCGCGCTGATCCAGTCGCTGCTCGACAAGGGCGTGGCCTACCGCGGCGACGATGGGTCAGTCTACTACTCGATCGCGAAGTTCCCGGCCTACGGCCGGCTCTCCCAGCTCGATAGGCGCGAGCTCAAGACCGGCGCGAGCGGCCGGGTCTCGACCGACGAGTACGAAAAGGAGAATGCCCAGGACTTCGTGCTTTGGAAGGCGGCCCGGGAGGAGGACGAGAAGGTGGGCGCGGCCTGGGACGCACCGTTCGGCCGTGGCAGGCCCGGGTGGCATATCGAGTGCTCGGCCATGGCGCTGGACCTCATCGGCCGGAAGTTGGGCGTTCAGGTGCTCGATATCCATGCCGGCGGGGTGGACCTGATCTTCCCGCACCACGAGGATGAGATCGCCCAGTCCTGCGCTCATACCGGGCAGGCGCTGTTCGCCCGGGTGTGGATGCATGGCGAGTTCCTGAACATCCGCGGCGCCAAGATGTCCAAGCGCTACGGCAATGTGACCACCCCCAGGGACTTGCGGGAGGATGGGGCGGATCCCGGCGCGATCCGGCTGGCGATGTTCCAGGTCCATTACCGGCAGAAGCTCAACCTGACCGACGACGCATTCGCCAAGGCGAGAGAAGCGTCACACCGACTCGGCGATTTCGACTCACGGCTCAGGAAGGCCGATCGACGGACCGGGGGGCCCTCGGCAGGTTGGGAGGCATGGGCCAGCCAGCTGGAGAAGGCATTCACCGAGGCGCTCAACGACGACCTGAACGCGCCCGAAGCGGTCGCGGCACTGTTCCTCGCGGTGCGGGAGGGCAACCGGATGCTCGACGAGGGCGGCCAGCCGCCTGAGCCGGTCCGCGCAGTCTGGTCGCGGCTGCTGGGGGTTCTGGATGTCCTGCCGGAGAAACGTGACCTGATCCTGACCCCCGTGGGGTCCGAGGTCGCCGCTGAAACGGGCACGCCGGCAGTGGTCGGCTCCGAAGGTTGGGCGCTCGCCTTGGCGAACGAGCGGAAGTCGGCCAAGGTGCGCCGCGACTACAAGGAAGCCGATCGAATCCGCGACCTCCTCAAGGCTGCCGGCTGGGAGGTGCGGGACAACAAGGACGGTTCGATCGAGGTGCGCCGGGTATGACCGTCCCGTTCAAGGTCCGGTTGGCGCGGGGCGAGCGCCTGTTCGGAACCCTCCTCACGTTCGGCGGCACCGAGGTTGCGGACCTGCTCGCCGGGGCCGGGTTCGACTGGCTTTTCGTGGACGCGGAGCACGGGGCGCTCGATCCGCGCGATGTCCTGGTGATTCTCCAGGTGGTGGCGGGTCGGACCCCCTGCCTGGTCCGAGTTCCGTCGCTCGAGGAGGCCTGGATCAAACGGGTGCTGGATGCGGGGGCGGACGGGATCATCGTCCCCCAGGTGTCGACGGCGGAGCAGGCCGAGCGGGCGGTGCGGTACGCGCACTATCCCCCGAGGGGTAGCCGGGGGCTGGGAACCGCGCGGGCCAACCGCTATGGGCTGGGTCTGGCCGGTCAGCTGGAACGGGCGCGGGAGGGGGTAGTGGTCGTCATCCAGGCCGAGACGACCGACGCGGTCCGGAATATTGACTCGATCGCCCGGGTGCCCGACATCGATGCTGTCTTCGTGGGTCCATACGACTTGTCCGCCAGCCTGGGTCGGCCGGGGGAGGTCCAACACCCGGAGGTCACGGCTGGCATCGGCCGCGTGGCCGGGGCTTGCCGGGCGGCGGGAGTTCGGACCGGGATCTTCGCCCTCACCGCTGCGGGACTCTCCACTCGCCCGGCAGAGGGGTTCACCCTGCTGGCGGCGGGGATCGACAGCGCCCTGCTCGGGACCGCGGCGGCCCGACTGTTGGAGGACTTGCGGGGCGAGGCGGGCCCCCCCACCTGACCATCCGGAACGCCCCTTCCGCGATCCCCGCCGGTTGACATAGTCCTAAGTCCTCAAGTATCATACCGTTCTGTCCGTTTTAGCTACCCGCTGACGTAGCTCAACTGGCAGAGCACCGGTTTTGTAAACCGGCGGTT
>CAZXRC010000014.1:0-106984 GCA_964642475.1 uncultured Gemmatimonadaceae bacterium
CCCCGACCTCGCGCATGTGAGGCGCGCGCTCTAACCAGCTGAGCTAATCGCCCGGAGGGGCGGATAACCTACCATGCCCCAGCCGGTTAAGGCAACCCTCCCGGCCGCGCCGCCGGCCCCGACTCGAGCGCCGCCTCATACGCCTCGAGGAGCTCGACCGGTGAGACCGTCGCGACGCCGGCCTTGGCGACTTCGACACTGGCCGCGAGGTTTGCGACCCGGGCGGCTTCGGCGGGCGTGCCCCCGGCCGCGAGCACCGCGCCGGCCCACGCGGTGACCGTGTCTCCGGCCCCCGAAACATCGTACACCTCCCGCGCGATGCTCTCCACCCGGACCGGTGCCGGCTGGCCGCCGCGGGTGACGAGGACCATCCCCTCGGCGCCCAGCGTAAGAAGCAGGTGCTCAACCCCAAGCCGTTCCGCCGCGGCGATCAGATCGTGGGCGGAGCCGGGATCGATGCCGGGAAGGGCCGCGGCGAGCTCCCGGCGGTTGGGCTTGAACAGGGTCGCCCCCTGATAATGGAAGAATTCGCGGAACTTGGGGTCCACCACCGTGGGGATCTTCCGGAGCCTGGCGGCGTCCATCGCCGCGCGGATCAGGGGCGGGGTCAGAACACCCTTGTCGTAATCCTCAAGCAGCAGGGCGTCGGCGTCGGCGAGGGCGTCCAGTGCCAGGGGGGTGAGCCGGTCCACCGTGGCCGCCGCCAAAGGAGCATCGTCCTCCTCGTCGATTCGCACCACCTGCTGGCCCCGCGCCACCACCCGGGTCTTGGACGTGGTGGGCCGCCCGGGCACGCTCAGAAGCCAGCGGCCCTCGAGTCCGGCGCGTTCCATCGCGGCCCGGAGCGCCTCGCCGTCCGGGTCTTCCCCCGTCACCCCCACCAACCGACAGATCCCTCCCAGCGCCGCGACGTTGGCGGCGACATTGGCCGCGCCGCCCAGCGCGGTGTGACGGTCACTCACCTTGACGACGGGGACCGGGGCCTCGGGCGAGATCCGCTCGGTATCGCCCAGGAGATAGCGGTCGAGCATCGCGTCCCCCACGACCACGAGCCGGCGACCCTGCATCCGCTCGAGCAACGCCGTCAGACGGTCGCGCGAGAGACCCTCCACTAGAAGCGCCCCCCGCGGCCCACCCCCAGCGTGGCCTGGATCCGTCCGATGAACCGGGTTCGGCTCCGGCCGCCGATGTTGCCGGCGTTGTCGATGTAGTGCAGCCCCGCGTTGGCCTGGAGCGCCAGCGGCCCCTCGCTGCCGCTGAGGCCAAGCGCCACCCGCCAGGTCCGTTCGACGGTGCCGATGAAGAGCTGGGGGGTGTTGCCCGCCTCCGCGGTCCCCGACGGGGGGACGGGAAGGTCGAGTCGGCCCTCGCCCTGCCGGAGCAGGGTCAGCTCCGGTGCGAGGAGCCAGCGCCGCCGGACGGGGGCGGTCAGGCTGAGACTCACCTGATCGTTGTCCGCGAAGCTACGTCCCAATCCGACCCCCAGCTCGGTGAAGCGCTCTGTCGGGCGGAAGGTGCGGAACGCCAGGCTCGAGGCCTGGGTGTAGAGCGCTCGCCAGGCGAGCGCCCCGGCGAGGGGCCCGGTACCCTGGAGCGTGAATGCGTAACGATCGGGATACCGGGTGGCCGAACCCCGGTGCTGATACTGAATGTCGTCGAGACCGAGTTGGGCCTGAAGCGTGGTGCGTGGCCCGATCCGCCAGTGCGCGTCGAGGCCGAGGAGGACGTTGCCTTCATCCCCGAGGCCGTACTGGTTGGCCAGGAGGAGGAGACTCACCGGGTTCCGGTAGCGGCCATCGAAGGAGCGGTCGACCCCCGCGAGCACCACGGTTTCCCACAGCGCCAGATCGAAGGTCCTGCTGAGCTGAAGCGCCAGGCGGTGGGCAAAGAAGTACCGGTGGGTGACGATCCCGGCACTGTCGGTCACATCGTTGAGGGTGCTGGCCTGGGTGGTGAGGCGGAAACGGCGGGTGCCGACCTCGAGTCCGAACGCGGGGCGGGGATAGCCGTAGTCGCTGAGCCCGATTCCGGGCACTGCAACCGGCCCCCAGTTCTGGTCCATCTGGCCATAGAAGAGCCGGAAGTACTTGAACTGGGCCGAGAGGTACGCCTCGCTGTGGCGGCCGGCGACCTTGAGATCCCTGCGACCGGGCCAGTCGGGATCGTCGGTGACCCTGGGCTCGATGGCCGGGCGACTCACCAGCACTACCGGCCCGAAGCCAGCCTGGAGCCGGAGCTCGAGGTAGGGCCGCACCCGGTCGGCGCCGGCGGGATGGAGCGGGTCGCGTCGCGCCTGGGTGTATCCCTGTCCCCCCGCCCGTCCTTCCACTTCCCACCGGGCCTCGGCCGAGTCCTCGGTCCAGGCGGCACGCAACGTTGCCATGAGGGCGGTGTCGCGGTCGGTGCCGGTGGCCAGGGCAGCATCGATGACCCGCACGGCGTCCGCCCGGCGGAAAGGGCGGAGCAGCGGGCTGGGATCGTCGACCGCGCCGCGAGCGATCAGGTGCTCGAAGAGCGGGAGCCGGGGGTCGTCGCGGGAGATGTAGGGGGAGGCCTGCGCCGACAGCGGGGCCGCGGCCAGGAGCGCCCATCCGGCGCGGAGGCAGGTGCGAAGCATCGGACCAAGATAGCGCGATCCGGGAGGCGAGGAACCGCGGCGGCCTGAAGGGCTGATGGGAATCCCGTGACGGCCCCCGCCGCGCCGGGATGAACCCGGTTTCACGGCCGGCTCAACCTGGGTTCAAGTCCGGCCGGCCAGCTTGGACGGTGGAGTTCCCACCAGCGGAGGGCCTCATGAACGCCAAGCAGCTCCTGGTACGCACCGCCGCCCGCGAGAAGATCCTGCGCGGGGCGACCGCGCTCACCGACGCGGTGCGCCTCACCCTCGGCCCCCGGTCCAAGTCGGTCCTGATCGAGCGGAAATGGGGAAAGCCGCTGGTCTGCAACGACGGGGTCACCATCGCCCGGGAAATGGCGCTGGAAGATCCCGAGGAAAACATGGGTGTGCAGGTACTCAGGGAAGCGGCGGAAAAGACCGGCGACGCGGTCGGCGACGGAACCACCACGGCCACGATCCTGGCCCACGCGATCTTCAGCGAGGGGCTCCGCAATGTCGCGGCAGGCGCATCGGCGGTGGACCTCAAGCGGGGACTGGATCGGGCCCTCAAGGTGGCGGTCGAATCGATCCGGCGGAGCTCGCGCCCGGTCGCCACGCCGCGTGAGCGGATGCAGGTGGCCACGGTCTCGGCCCACAACGACCCCGCCATCGGGCAGCTGGTGGCCGACGCGGTGGAGAAGGTCGGCCCCGACGGGGTGATCACGGTGGAGGAGGCCAAGACCACCGACACTTCGCTCGACGTGGTGGAAGGGCTGCAGTTCGACCGGGGCTTCATTTCCCCCTACTTCGTGACCGACACCGAGAGGATGCGGGCGGTGCTGGAGGAGCCCTACATCCTCCTGCACGAGAAGCGGATCCTGGTCATGAAGGACCTGCTGCCGGTGCTGGAGCAGGTGGCCAAGACCGGGCGCCCGCTTCTCATCGTCGCGGAAGACGTCGAGGGGGAGGCCCTCGCCACCCTGGTGGTCAACCGGGTCCGTGGGGCGCTTCCCTCGGTGGCGGTGAAAGCGCCCGGATTTGGAGACCGGCGTAAGGCGATGCTGGAGGACATCGCGGTGCTCACGGGAGGGAGGGTGATTGCCGAGGAGCTGGGCGTACGGTTGGAGCACCTGACGCTGGCCGACCTGGGCAGCGCCCGGCGCGCGGTGGTGACCCGGGACGATACCACCATCGTCGGTGGGGCGGGAAAGCGGGACGCGATCGCCGGTCGCTGCGAGGACATCCGGCAGCAGGCCCGGACCGCCACCTCGGATTACGACCGGGAGAAGCTGGAGGAACGGCTGGCCAAGCTGAGCGGCGGGGTCGCGGTCATCCGGGTGGGGGCCCCGTCGGAGACCGAGCTCAAGAGCCGCAAGGAGGCTTTCGAGGACGCCATCAGCGCCACCCGCGCGGCGACCGCCGAGGGTCTCGTGCCGGGCGCCGGGTGGGCCCTGCTCCGCGCCGTCGAGGCGGTGCAGGCGGAAGAAGCGAACGTCGAGGGGGATGAGCGCACCGGCATCCAGATTCTCCGACGCGCCCTCGAGGCCCCGACCCGGCAGCTGGCGGAGAACTCGGGGGCCGATGGCGGGGTGGTGGTCGAGAAGATGCGGAGCGGGAAGGGGGCCTTCGGTTTCGATGCGGCGACCGGCAGCTACCGGGACCTGATCGAGGCGGGGATCGTGGATCCCACCAAGGTGGTGCGGCTCGGACTGGAGAACGCGGTCTCGGTGGCGAGCGTCCTGTTGCTCACCGAGGCCACCCTTACCGAAGTGCCCGAGCCCAGGCCGGAACGGGCCCCGGGAGAGGAAGCCTAGGAGGGAGGCCGGTATGGGCGTCTTGCATGCGGGAATCGACACGGTGGCCATGATCATGTCCGCCACTCCGGTGACGGTGCGGCCCGAGACCACCGTGGATGCCGCGGTCGACACGCTGGAGTCCGCGGGTATCGCCGCCTGTCCGGTGACCGATAGTCAGGGCGAGCTCCAGGGCATGGTGAGCCGGGTGGACCTGCTGCGGGCCTTCCGGCCCAGCCGGGAGCTTCGGGTGCTCGAGCCGGGGCAGATCAGCCGGCTCCCGGTGCGCGAGGTGATGCACTGCGGGGTGGTCACCGTCGAACCGAGCGACCCGCTGGTGACGGCGGTGGATCGGTTCGTCGAGACCCGGCTCCACGCCCTCCCGGTGGTGGATCGCCGGTCGGGCCGGCCGATCCTCGTCGGGATCGTGACCCAGGGCGATGCGCTCCGGCACCTGATGCGGGGCGCGGCGGCTCGCGCCGCCGCCGGACAACGGTCATGAGGTTTTCCACCCCGCGTTCCGCCGACGGGTGGCCGGTCGTGCCGGAGTGCACCGCTCCCCGTGGGCCGGTGCGGGCCACGGGAATCGAGACTTGTCGTATGGGAGGTGGGTTATGCGTGCCAATACCCAGTTGCAGAAGTCGGTGCTGGCCGAGCTGGAGTGGGATCCCCGGGTGGATGCCAGCAAGATAGGGGTCGCCACCGTGGACGGTGTCGTGACCCTCACCGGGAGTGTGCCGAGCTATCCCGAGAAGATCGCCGCCGAGCGGGCGGTCAAGCGGGTGAAGGGGGTGAGGGGAATCGCCAATGACCTCGAGGTCCATCTGCCCGGGACGCTGCGTCCGGGGGATACCGAGCTGGCCGAGGCGGCCCTGCGGGCCCTGAAGTGGGACGTGACGGTCCCGCCCGAGGTCACGGTCCGGGTGGCCCACGGCTGGCTGACGCTGGAGGGGGCGGTGGAGCGCGAATTCCAGCGCACCGCGGCCGAGCGGGCGGTGCGCCATCTCCGGGGGCTGCGGGGGTGCGACAATAACATCGAGATCCGGCCGCCCATGTCCCAGGCGCTGGTGAAGCACCGGATCGAGGCGGCGCTCAGGCGCCGCGCCGAGCTGGATGCCACCCAGATCAAGGTGGACGTGACCGGGGGCCGGGTCACGCTCAAGGGGACGGTCCACTCCTGGCGGGAGCACGACGATGCCTTCAACGCCGCGTGGGACGCGGCAGGGGTCACCGCCGTGGAGGATGCGCTTACCGTGACGGTGTGACGGGCCGGGCCGCGCCGGCCCGGCTGAGCTGCGTGGCGACCCCCAGCAGGGCATCGGGGTTGAGCGAGATGCTGTCGATGCCCAGCTCCGCGAGGAAGGCGGCGAAATCGGGATAGTCGCTGGGGGCCTGCCCGCAGATGCCGACCGGCCGACCGGCCCGGTGGGCCGCGTCCACGACCATGGCGATCAGGCGCTTGACGCCGGGGTCGCGCTCGTCGAACAACCCGCTCAACAGCTCGGAGTCGCGGTCGATGCCCAGCGCCAGCTGGGTGAGATCGTTCGAGCCGATCGAGAATCCGTCGAACAGCCGGGCGAACTCCTCCGCCAGGATCACGTTGTTGGGGATCTCGCACATCACGTAGACCTCGAGCCCGTGCTCGCCCCGCGTGAGCCCGTTGCGCTGGAGCTCCGCCAGCACCAGGCGGGCCTCGCCGAGGGTGCGGCAGAACGGGATCATCAGCTTGAGGTTGGTGAGGCCCATGACCTCCCGCACCCGCCGGACCGCCGCGCACTCCAGGGCGAAGCCCTCCCGGTACCGGTCGTCATAGTACCGTGACGCTCCCCGGAAGCCGATCATGGGATTGGACTCGGTCGGCTCGAAGCCGGCGCCGCCCAGCAGGTGGGCATACTCGTTGGTCTTGAAGTCGGAGAATCGGACGATCACCGGCCGCGGGTAGAACGCCGCCGCGATCTGTCCCACCCCGGACGCCAGCCGCTCGGTGAAGAACTCGGCTGGCGAGGCGTAGCCTAGACAACGCTCCTCGATCGCGCCGCGGGCGGTCAGGTCGGTGACCCGCTCCGGGTGCACCGCCGCCATCGGATGCACCCCGATCCACCCGGAAATCACGAACTCGATGCGCAGCAGCCCCACGCCGGCGGCGGGGAGCTGGGCCAGGGCAAAGGCCTGATCGGGGTTGGCCACATTGAGCAGCAGCGGTATGGGCGACCGCGGCGCGGTGGCGGGGTCGACCACCTCGCGGATGAACTCGACTGTCCCGTCGTACACCTTGCCCTCGTCGCCTTCGGCGCAGGACACGGTGACGGCCTGACCGGCGCGCAGCACCGCCGTGGCCGACGCGGTGCCGACCACGCAGGGGATTCCCAGCTCGCGCGAGACGATCGCCGCGTGGCAGGTGCGGCCACCTTCGTCGGTCACGACCGCCGCCACCCGCTGCAGCACCGGCTCCCAGTCCGGATCGGTCATCCGGGTCACCAGGACCTCCCCAGCCTGTACCTGGGGCAGTTCCTCCCGTGCGCGCACCAGCCGGACCGGTCCGGCGCCGACCCGCTGGCCTACGCTCTTGCCGCGGAGCAATACCCGTCCCGCGCCTTTGCGGCGGAACAGCTCGAGTCGGGTGCCGGTCTTGCCGGCGTGGACGGTTTCAGGCCGCGCCTGCACGATGAACAGTGCGCCGCTCTGCCCGTCGCGGGCCCACTCGATGTCCATCGGCGTGGGGTGACCGGCCACCTCGGAGTAGTGGTCTTCGATGGCGAGGGCCCAGCGCGCCAGGGTGAGGAGCTCGTCGTCCTCGAGCACCAGGCGCCGCCGGTCGGCCTCGGCCACCTCGACTTCCCTGACCGCCCGCTGGTTCCCTTCGGCGTAGACCAGCTTGATCGCCTTGGTGCCCCGCTCGCGTCGGAGAATGGAGCGAAAGCCGGCGCGAAGCGTCGGCTTGTGGATCCAGAACTCGTCCGGCGCCACCCGCCCCTGGACCAGGGTCTCGGCGATGCCCCACGCGCCGGTGATGAGCACCACGTCGCGGAACCCGCTCTCGGTGTCCAGCGTGAAGATCACGCCGGCCGCGCCCAGGTCGCTCCGTACCATTTTCTGGACGCCAACGGACAGGGCGACCTTGCTGTGGACGAAGCCCTTTTCGCTGCGGTAGACGATGGCCCGGTCGGTGTACAGCGACGCAAAGCACTTCCGGACGGCGGCGTCGAGCGCCGGGAGACCCCGCACGTTCAGGTAGGTCTCATGCTGGCCGGCAAAGGAGGCCCCGGGAAGGTCTTCGGCGGTGGCGCTGGAGCGGACTGCCACATCGGTGGCCGACTCTCCATACCGCCCGGAGAGGTCGGCGTAGGCGGCGGCAACCGCGGGCACCAGTTCGGAGGGGAGTGGGGCCTCGGCGATCCGGGTCCGGATCGCCTGGCCCGCCTGGGCCAGGGCCCGGACATCGCGGATGTCCACCCCGGCCAGGGTGCGGTCGATCCACTCGGTGAGCCCCGCCTCTCCCAGGTGAAGCCGGAAGGCATCGGCCGTCAGGACAAACCCCTGCGGCACCCGCACCCCCTGACTGCCCAAGGCGCGAAGCAACTCGCCCAGCGAGGCGTTCTTCCCTCCGACCCGATCAACGTCCGCCAGAGAAACGCTGGCGAGGGGAATGACGCTGGCGGTCATCACGGCGTTCATGCGCGCTCCCGGACAACTCACGGCTGACCTGCCTGGCGCCAGCTACTTAGCACCCCGGACCTGAAGGGAGCGGGAAGGTGGGGTAACACAGCGGGGCTGAGCTTCCCTTGTCGCCGACTTCACTCTGACTTGCGCTCCGTCACCCCAGACTGGACTTGGTGCGGGAGGTCGTTCCCGGCAACCGGGAGGAGGCCACATGTACCCCAAGTGCGGATGGCGGCGTAGCTGGTGGAATCGGACCTTGGCCGTGGGCGGGGCGCTCCTGCTCGCGACCCCGCTCGCGGGGCAGCAGCCGGCGCTCCCCGGTGGGGTCACCGTCGAGCGGGTGGCGGATGGACTGCGCCTGTATCACACCAAGGGGGCATGCGCCGGCTGCCACGGCGATCTCGGTGTGGGCACGGCGGATGGGCCGTCGCTGGTGACGGGTCGTTGGAAACTCGGCCCGGGGACCTACGAGTGGCTGGTCCACATCACCCGCCATGCGGGCTGGGGCGCCAGCTCGCGGGCCGGCGATCCCGAGGCGATGCGGGGGCCCACGGTGCTCGATTCGGCCGAAGTCAGCCGGGTGGCGGCGTATGTCTGGAGCGTCAGCCGAGGGCGGAGCATCGCGGGGCCGTGAAGCTCGACGGCCGCCACGAGGGCTCGGGGAGTGACAGAATGGGACCGGTGCGCGGGTACGCAGGGGAGAGAGCCGCTGGTGCTGGGGCGACTGGAACCGAGTCGCCCGCCTGGACCGGGTGGATTGCGCCCCCGCCGCCAGGGCCGGTCTCCCCGAACCTGTCCGATTACGACGCGGCCCGTCGCGACTTCAGCTGGTCGGCGGCCCGAGCCGAGCTGAACGGTCTCCCCGGAGGGGCAGGACTCAACCTCGCCCATGAAGCCGTGGACCGTCACGCGGCGGGTCCGCACGGCCACCGGGTCGCGCTCCGCTGGCTGGGGCGCGATGGCAGTCGGCGCGATTTCACCTACGCCGAGCTCAAGGCGTTGTCCGATCGAGTCGCCAACGCCCTGCTCGGACTGGGTCTCCGCCCCGGCGACCGGGTGGTCAGCGTGCTGGGCCGGGTTCCCGAGCTCCACCTCGCCGCGCTCGGGACCTGGAAGGTCGGGGGCGTCTTCTGTCCCCTCTTCTCCGCCTTCGGACCCGAGCCGCTCAGGACCCGGCTGGAAAAGAGCGGTGCCCGGGTCCTGATCACCACCGCGGCCCTGTACCGGAAGAAGATCGCACCTTTGAGGGACGCCCTGCCGGCACTGGAACAGGTCGTCCTCGTGGGTGGTGGCGCCGGTCCGCTCCCTGGCAGCGGCGTGCGGGAGTGGGAGAGCCTCCTGGCCGGCGCCAGCCCCGCGTACACCATCCCTGCGACCGATCCCGAGACCCCCGCGCTCATCCACTTCACCAGTGGTACCACCGGGATGCCCAAAGGCGCCTTGCACGTGCACGGCGCGGTCGTGGCGCATCACGTCACCGGCCGGTTGGCTCTCGACCTGCATCCCGAAGACATCTTCTGGTGCACCGCCGACCCCGGATGGGTGACCGGCATTTCGTACGGTGTGATCGCTCCGCTCAGTAACGGGGTCACCTGCGTGCTGGACGAGGCCGACTTCGATGCCCGGCGCTGGTATGAGCTCCTGGCGCGCGAGCGGGTCACCGTATGGTACACCGCGCCGACCGCCATCCGGATGCTCATGAAGGCGGGAGTGGAGCTGGCCCGTGCCTACGATCTCTCGGCGCTGCGCTTCCTGGCCAGCGTGGGCGAGCCGCTCAATCCCGAGGCCGTGGTCTGGAGCCAGGAAGCGTTCGGGCGGCCCTTCCACGACAACTGGTGGCAGACGGAAACCGGCGGAATCATGATCGCCAACTTCGCCGCGACCGAGGTGCGGCCCGGCTCGATGGGCCGGCCCCTGCCCGGGATCGAGGCCGCGATCGTGGGGCGCACCGCCCAGGGGTCGGTCGAAGAGCTGACCGCGCCCGAGACCGTTGGAGAGCTGGCGCTCCGTCCCGGCTGGCCCTCCATGTTCCGGACCTACTGGGGCGAGCCGGAGCGCTACGCCAGGTGCTTCGCCGGCGGATTCTACCTGACCGGTGACCTCGCCCGGCGCGATGCCGATGGGTACTACTGGTTCGTCGGGCGGGCGGATGACGTCATCAAGACTATGGGCCACTTGATCGGGCCCTTCGAGGTGGAAAGCGCGTTGCTGGAACACCCCGCGGTCGCCGAAGCGGCGGTGATCGGCACGCCGGACCCGGTCGCGGGGGAGTTGGTGAAGGCGTTCGTCGCCCTCAAGAGCGGCTACCCGCCCGACGAGGCGCTCCGCCGCGATCTCCTCGGCTTTGCCCGCACCCGGCTGGGCGCCGTGGTGGCCCCCAAATCGATCGCCTTCCTGCCGGCGATCCCCCGCACCCGCAGCGGCAAGATCATGCGCCGCCTGCTGAAGGCCCGGGAACTCGGCCTGCCCGAAGGCGACACCTCCACCCTCGAGGAGCCGGCCCATGACGACGGGTGACCTCGCCCTGGCGGGAGCGCCGGGCGGCGTGACGGAGGATGCGGCGACGGCCCGGACCAGTCTGGGTCAGATGCTCCTGATCCGGCGGTTCGAGGAGCAGGCGGCCGAGTTGTACCGCGCCGGCAAGATCCGCGGCTTCCTGCACCTGAGCATCGGTGAGGAGGCGGTCTCGGTCGCCGCGATCGGGGCGCTCACCGAGCGCGACAATGTAGTCTCCACCTACCGCGAGCACGGGCATGCCCTGGTGCGGGGAGTGCCGCCCGGTGCCGTCATGGCGGAGCTCTTCGGCAAGGCCAACGGTGCCAGCCGGGGACGGGGCGGCTCGATGCACATCTTCGATGCCAAGCGCCGCTTCTACGGCGGCAACGCCATCGTGGGGGGCGGGCTTCCGCTGGCCGTGGGGCTGGCCCTGGCGGACCGCCTGCGGGCCCGCGAAGCGATCACGATGTGCCTCTTCGGAGACGGCGCCGTCGCCGAGGGGGAGTTCCACGAGTCGCTCAACCTCGCCGCGCTCTGGCACCTGCCGGTGCTGTTCCTGTGCGAGAACAACTACTACGCCATGGGCACCGCGCTGGAGCGGCACCAGGCGGAGCCCGACATCAGTCGGAAGGGGGCCTCCTACCGGATCCCCTCGACCGCGGTGGACGGGATGGACCTGTCCGCCTGCCGCGCGGTGGTGCGCCAGGCGGTGGACGAGGTGCGCACCGGCGACGGCCCGGTGCTGCTGGAGTGCCGCACCTACCGGTTCCGGGCCCACTCGATGTACGACCCGGAGCTCTATCGGTCCAAGGAAGAGGTGGAGCAGTGGAAGCGGCGCGATCCGATCGCGCTCTATCGCGTCCGGCTGGAGGGGGCCGGGATCCTGAGTCGCTCGGAAATAGACGCGCTCGATCGCGAGGCCCAGGACGCCACCGCGCAGGCGGTGGCCTTCGCCGAGGCGGGGGCATGGGAGCCGGTCGAGGACCTGCTCAAGGACGTTTACGGGGAGAAGCCGCCATGCGCCTGACCTATCGCGAGGCGATGCGCGCCGCCCTCCGGGAAGCGCTGCTGGCGGACTCGCGCGTCTTCCTGATGGGGGAAGACGTGGGCCGCTATGGCGGCGCCTACGCCGTCAGCAAGGGACTGCTGGAGGAGTTCGGGCCCGACCGGGTCCGCGACACGCCGCTGTCGGAGTCCGCCTTCGTCGGGGCCGGCATCGGGGCGGCGCTGGGTGGACTGCGGCCGATCGTGGAGGTGATGACCGTCAACTTCAGCCTGCTGGCGCTGGACCAGGTGGTGAATACCGCCGCCACGCTGCGGCACATGTCCGGTGGACAGCTGGGGGTGCCGCTGGTGGTGCGGATGGCCACAGGGGCTGGCCGGCAGGTGGCGGCCCAGCACTCGCACAGCCTCGAAGGATGGTACGCCCATATCCCCGGCATCAGCGTGGTGGCGCCGGCCACGCCGCACGACGCCCGCTGGATGCTCCCCGCGGCACTCCTGGAGCCGGACCCGGTGTTCATCTTCGAGCACGCGATGCTCTATACCGAGGAAGGTGAGGTAGGCGAGGTGGCCGGGCCGCTCTCGCTCTTCCAGGCGGCGGTCCGCCGCCCCGGCCGGGATGTCACCCTGATCGCGCACGGCGCCTCGGTGGGCAAGGCACTCGCCGCGGCGGAGCGGCTGGCCGGGGAAGAGGTCGAGGCGGAAGTGCTCGATCTCCGAAGTCTGCGTCCGTTGGACGAGGCGGCCATCCTCGACTCGGTGCGCCGCTGCCATCGCGCCGTGGTGATCGACGAGGCCTGGCGCAGCGGAAGCCTCGCGGCCGAAATCGCCAGCCGGATCGCCGAGGCGGCTTTCTTCGATCTCGACGCACCGGTGGCACGGGTGTGCGGCGCCGAGGTCCCCATTCCGTATCCCAAACACCTTGAGGACGCGGCCCTGCCACAGGTGGACCGGATCGTGGCCGCGGTGCGGGGGGTCCTCCGGCCGGGCGCCGGAGCGATCGCCGGATGACGAGGTAGTCCATGGGCGAGTTCCGAATGCCGCTGCTCGGCGCGGACATGGTGGCAGGAACCCTGACCGAGTGGTACAAGCACCCGGGAGACCCGATCCACCGCGGCGACATCATCGCCGCGGTCGACACCGACAAGGGCTCGATCGACGTCGAGGCCTTCGAGGACGGCGTACTGGAGCGGGTGGTGGTCCCGGAGGGCCAGAAGGTCCCGGTTGGGACCCTGCTCGCCATCATTCGGTCCGAGGCCGGAGCGCCGGCCGGGCCCTCCCCGACCGGGGCGCCCGAAGTGCAGGCGCCGCCCGCCGCGGCCGCCCCCGCCGCGCCTCCGGTTTCGCCCCTCCCATCCCCGCTCCGGGGACCGCGGCGCCGGGTCTCTCCCCTCGCACGCCGCCTCGCGGCGGAGAAGGGCGTCGATCTCGCGACCATCCAGGGCTCGGGGGAAGGCGGTACCATCCTCCGGCAGGACATCGAAGCTGCCGCCGTGGCCTCTACCGTGGCGGCCCCGCCGGACCGCAATGCCCGGATGCGGCGAGCCATCGCCGCCGCGATGGCCCGGTCCAAACGCGAGATCCCCCACTTCTATCTGATGAGCACGCTCGACTTCGGTGTCGCCAGCGCCTGGCTCTCCCGGTACAATGGGGAGCGGAAGCCGGCCGAGCGGCTGCTGCCGGCGGTGCTGCTGCTCAAGGCCACCGCCCTGGCCCTGGTCGAGTTTCCGGAGCTGAACGCACGCTGGCAGGACGATCGGGTGGACCCGGCCGACGCCATTCATCTTGGAGTGGCCACGTCACTGCGGGGGGGAGGATTGGTCGTGCCGGCGCTCCACCATGTCGATCGCAGCCGGTTGCCGTCGCTCATGGCGGAGCTGCGCGACCTGGTGCAGCGGGCCCGCACCGGCACCCTCCGCAGCTCCGACCTGACCGATGGCACGATGACCGTCACCAGCCTGGGCGAGCGGGGCGCGGACGCGGTGTTCGGCGTGATCTACCCGCCGCAGACGGCCATCGTCGGGTTCGGTTCGGTGGTGGAACGGCCCTGGGTGGTGGGCGGCGGCGTGGCCCCGCGGCCGGTGGTCACCGTGACGCTCGCCGGCGATCATCGGGCGAGCGACGGGCACCGGGGCGCCGCGTTCCTCGCGGCCATCGACCGCCTGCTGCAGGCGCCGGAGGGTCTATGACCCGGGAGCGGATCAGGGAGGCGGTGATCGCGGCGCTGTTGTCGGTCGTGCCCGAGGCCAGGGCCTCGGAGATCGATTCGACGGCGTCGCTCCGCGAGCAGCTCGACATCGACTCGATGGATTTCATCAACTTCATCGCCACCCTGGACCAGACCGTGGGTGTCGATGTGCCGGAATCGGAATATGGCCGGATGGCGACACTCGATGGCGGCGTAGACTATCTGGCGTCGCGCCTCGGGGTGCCGGGCTCGTCCGGGTGAGGCCGCCGGAAGGAGGCAGCCGATGCCCTATTTCTTTCGCGCGATCGCGGTCGACTACGACGGGACGCTGACCCGAAACACCCGTCCCGATCCGACCGTCCTCGCCGCGCTGCGCACGGTCCGGTCCGAGGGGCGGAAGGTGGTGCTCCTGACCGGTCGCATCCTGACCGAATTGCGGGCCGATTTCCCCGAGGTCGACGGCGAGTTCGACGCCATCGTGGGCGAGAACGGGGCGGTCCTCTGGACCCCGCGCGACGGGGAGCGCCTCATCGCCGAGCCGGTGTCGGTCGCGCTCGAACAGGCCATCGCCGGCCGCGGCATTCCGGTCCGCCGGGGTCGGGTCATCCTGGCCGCCGACGCGGTGCACGACAGCGCGATCCAGGCGGAAATCGCCCGGCTGCACACCGAGGACCGTCTGGTGTACAACCGGGGAGCGCTGATGGTGCTCCCCTCCGGGGTGTCCAAGGGGAATGGCCTTTACGAGGCGCTGGGCGACCTCGGCATCTCCCGCCACAGCGTGGTGGGCATCGGCGACGCCGAGAACGATCACAGCCTGCTGGAATCCTGCGAACTGGGGGTGGCGGTGGCCAATGCCGTGCCCTCGCTGCAGGCATGTGCCGATATCGTGCTGGCCGAAGCGGACGGGGAGGGGGTCGCCGCCTTCCTCCGGGGTCCGGTCCTGCGGGGCGATATCCGGGTCTCCCCTCGGCGGTGGGGGGTGGAGTTGGGGCGTTACCCGGATGGGGTTCCGGCCATCGTGCCGGCCTCCCAGGCGAACGTCCTGATCGTGGGCGGCAGCACCAGCGGCAAGTCCACCCTGGCGGGGCTGCTGGTCGAGGAACTGCTGGCCAAGGGCTATTCCGTGTGCGTGCTCGACCCGGAAGGCGATCACGTCACCCTCGGGAAGTTGCGGGGGGTGCTGGTCGTCGGCGGGGCCGAGGGCCTTCCCCCACCGGCCCGGATCTCGACCCTCCTGTCGCATCGCTTCGGGAGTGTGGTGATCGACCTGTCGCGGCTGGAGCGGGACGAGCGGCGCCGCTACGCCGGTGCGCTGCTGACCGAATTGCGCCGCCTGCGCCGCCAATCGGGGATCCCCCATTGGATCGTCCTGGATGAAGCGCCCCAGCTGCTGGGAACCCACAGCCTGCCCGAAGACCGTCCCGGGGTGCCTCCCGAGCGCTTCTGCCTGGTTACCCACCGGCCCGAAGACCTTGCTCCGGGCGTGCTGAGCCAGGTCGACATCCTGCTGGTGCTGCCGGGCGGAGAGGAATTTGCGCGGGCCACCGGCCTCATGTCCCAGATCCCGGCGTTGTCCAAGCCGCTGGTGCTGGGTGAGGCCTATTACCTCGACCGCGGGTCGGTCGGACGCTTTCGCATCGGCCCGCGCCGCTGCCGTCATGTGCGGCACTGGCACAAGTACCTCGCGGTCGAGTTGCCGCCCCAGCGCCAGTTCTACCTCCGGACCCGGGAGGGCCCGACCGGCGGGGCCATCGGCAATGTCATCCAGCTGCATGAGGAGCTGGAGCGTGCCCCGGCGGCGGTCCTGGGGCATCATCTCGCCGAAGGAGATTTCTCCCGCTGGGTGGCCGGGGAGCTCAAGGACCAGCCGCTGGCCGCTCGGTTCCGGTCGGTGGAGGTCGCGTGGCGCTCGGGGGATCGGATCGATGTCGGTCCCTACCGTCTGCGTCTCCTGGCCGCGATCGAGGATCGCTACGAGGAGCACCCGTCCGACGCGCCGGCGTCGGGCGAGGAGGTCACGGTTGGGCGCCCGGAGGTCTCGGAGTAGATCGTGGGGCGGGGTGGAAACCGCAGTTTGGGCAGGACCGGGCGTTGAGCAGTCTGGTCAGCGCGACCAGACCCTCCGGTGAGCGAAACGGCGCCTTCAACAACCGCACACGACACCGAGGGCACTTCACCGAGGCCAGCAGACCGACCATCAGGAGCGCGCCTCCCGCCAGGACCGCCAGCGACCCCCACAGTTGGAAGGGCGGCTGGTCCCGACCGAGATGCCGGAGGGCCCAAAGGCCGATACCGACGAGAGGGAAAGGCAGCACCAGGCCCCCGACCACGAGCTTCCAGAGTTGCCCGGTCTGGCGAAGGAACGCGTCCGGCGACAAGTCAATCCGGTCGGGGCTGCTGGACATGATTCCCTCTGGTGGAGGGGTGGGGCACCCGTCCGATGGGTAGGCTCGGGCGTCACGAGTTGAAACTGAGGCCATCGATTGGGAGTAGGATCTCTTCCACCCATTCTAACCGTTCCCATGATCGCCGTTCCACCCCTGCGAGCGTACCCCGCCCCGACGGTGCACGTGGCGAGCACCCAGGCCCTGCTCGGACTCTGCGCCGACCGTGGGGTGGCGCTGTCCAGGCAGATTACGATTTCACGTATCCCCATGGCCGCCCGGCTTGAGTACGACCAGATGGTGGCGATGTGGGACGAGGCGGAGGCCCTGCTGGCCGACGACATTCTCGGCCTTCATGTGGCAGGCCATGCCCCGCTCGGGGCCTACGCCGCCATGGACTACCTGTTTCAGTCCTGCCGCGACGTCCGAGCGGCTCTGGCCGTCACCGCGCGGTACTTTCCGCTGGCCAATGGCGGCGCGCGTCTCGAACTCGTGCCGTGCCGCGGCGGGCTCGCGCTCGAGCTTCATTCCCTGGTCGTGCCTCCGCGTCACCTTCACCGGTCGGTGCAGTACACCTTCGCTGTTCTCCTCGACCGGATCGGCGTGGCCACCGGCGTCCGCTGTCGTCCGCGGGCTGCGACCATGCCGGGACCGCCCCCACGCCATCGGGCGGAGCTGGCCAGTGCCTTCGGGGCCCAGATCGAGTTCGCTGCCGATACGGCGCGCCTGATCCTGGACGCCGCCACCGTTCAGCGGGGTCATCGGTTCCCTGACCCGGAGTTGGCGGCGTTGCTCGAAGGGCAGCTCCGCGAGCGGGCGAACGGTCGCGAGGCCGATGCCTACCTGGTCAGGGAGTGCCGGCGGCTGCTTGTCGGGCAGCCGACCGGCGACTCGATCTCCATGGTTGCGCTGGCCGGGAAGCTGTCGATGAGCCCGCGTTCGTTGCAGAGACGTCTCCTTGCTGCGGGAACCAGCTACCGGGAGCTGGCGGACGACGCCCGCCGGGACACGGTCCTCACGCTGCTGCAGGACGGAATGCGCCCGACTGAGGTCGGCCGGTTGTCGCGCTTTGCGAGCTACCGGGCCTTCGCGCGCGCCATGCGGCGCTGGACCGGCATGACGCCGGCGGGCTACATCATGAGGGATGACTGCGGGCCCGAGGAGGTCCGCACCCGCCAAACGAATGGCGGCTCGGGTGCCTATGCCCCGGCTCGGTAGTCGTTACCCTACGGTCATGGGCGGCTCGGCCGTGCGTGCGGGCCTGACCTATCGAGTAGCCAGGTCTCTCAGCGAATCGTCAGCGTGGTGTCCATCGATCCCGGTTGAGCCTGACGAGCGAGGTTCTTCATGGTTGGGTGGTCCGGCCAGGGCAGGAGGGGCGTTCGGCCAGCGCCCCGAGTGGTCGGTGGCGTGGGGGGAGTGCTGCTCGGCTTTCTCCTGAGTGGTCCTCGCGTCGACGCCCAGTCCCCGTCATCGATCACTCGTGACTCGGTCCTGATCCAGGCACGGCCGGGCGACTCGCTTTGGGGTGAACTGGGTCGCCTCGAGGTTCCCGAGCGGCGCAGCCGGGCGAGTGGCCCGACGATCCGCCTCACCTTCCTTCGGGTCCCAGGCACGATCGAGACGTCCGGCTCCCCGATTGTCTATCTCGCGGGAGGACCGGGCGGGTCCGCGATCGACGCCGTCTACGGCCCACGCGCCGCGCCGATCCTCGCGCTCCGGCAGTTGGGCGACCTCATTCTCCTCGACCAGCGGGGTACCGGGCGCTCCGAGCCCACGCTTGGCTGTCCCGAGCGCTTCCGCTATCCCGCCGAGCGTCCCGCGACCCGAACCGCCATGGCCGCCGCCATGAGCCGGTTTGCCCGGGAGTGCGCGGCCCACTGGCGCGGGCGGGGCGTTGACCTGGCCGCCTATTCCACCGAGGCGAGCGCCGACGACCTCCAGGACCTCGCCGCCGCTCTCGGGGTCTCCCAAGTCCGGCTCCTCGGTGGTAGCTACGGGACGCACCTCGCCCTGGCGACGATCCGACGGCACCCCGGCCTGGTGGAGCGGGCGGTCCTGGTCGGACCGGAAGGCCCGGACCACACCCTCAAGCTGCCCGCAGCGATCGAATCGCACTTCGAGGAGGTCGCCCGACTGCTTGAGGAGCAGTGCGGCACCGCTTGGCTGGACCTGCGTCGCCGGCTGTCGGCACTCGCCAGCAGGTTGACTCGCTCTCCTCAGAGGGTGGTCCTTAGCGACACCACCGGTCACCGCTCCCGCGTGTCCGTTTCCGGGTACGATGTCCTGGCTGTGGCAGCTGCGCTCCTTGGCCGGCACGCCGGTCTCCGGGATTTCCCGGGTCTGTTTGGACCGGCGCTGCGGGGCGATCTCCAGCCTTTGGCCGCCGCCACCTTGTCGGTCACCCGGGAGGCCACGGTATCGGCCATGAGTGCCGCGATGGACTGCGCCTCCAGCGTCTCCGCAACCCGCCGTCGGGTCGTGGCCCGGGAGGCGGGAGGAACCCTGCTCGGGACCCTGGTGGATTTTCCGTTCCCGGAGTGGTGTGAGGCGTGGGGAATCCCGCCCCTCGATGAGGGATTCCGCCTCCCGGTGCGGAGCGACGTACCCGTGCTGCTGGTCGCGGGCACCCTCGACGGCCTGACCCCGGCGGAGAATGCCCGCGAGATACGGGAGACGCTCACAGATGCCAGCCTCGTCACCGTCCGCAACGCCGGCCACGATACCCTGATCCAGTCCCCTGCGGTCCAACAGATGATCGGTGCCTTCCTCGGTTCCGGCGTCGCGCGGGACACCATCGTCGAGATGCCGCCATTCCGTTTCCCCATCGAGAACTGTCATCAATGAAACTCTTCGCTGTGACCTTCACGACCGCCCTGCTGGCGATTGGTGCCCCTACCCACGGCGACCCTGAGCCGCGCGCCCTGGCCCTCACCGGCGTCACTATCATCGATCTGGAGTCGGGCGCACTTCGTCCCAACCAGACGGTGCTCGTCCAGGATGGCCGGATCGCAGCGCTGGGCGAGAACCTGCCCCTGCCCCCACGGACTCGGCGGGTCGATGCCCGCGGGCGATTTCTGCTGCCGGGGTTGTGGGACATGCACGTCCACCTGAGCTGGACTACCGGAACCGCCTTGGCGGTCCTGGTCGCGAACGGGGTCACCGGGGTGCGCGATCTGGGAAGCGACTACCCCGAAGTGCTGGGCTGGCGAGCCCGCATCGCGGCCGGCGACCTGATCGGACCGCGCATCGTCACCAGCGGACCGATGCTCAACGGGCGCAGCTTCAATCGCTACCAGCTTGCTACCGGGGATTCGTCCCAGGCGAGGGGTATTGTCCGGGCCCTCAAGCAGATGGGGGTCGATCTGATCAAGGTCCACCGGCGGGTAGAGCGCGATGCCTATTTCGCCATCGCGGACGAGACCCGCAAGCAGGGCCTGCGACTGGTGGGGCACATTCCGCTGACGATACGGCCGGACGAGGCCTCGGATGCCGGTCAGCAGATCGAACACACGGAGACAATCTGGGAGGGGACCTTCGCCGCGGGTCTCTCGCCGGAAGCCCTCCCCGATTCGATCCAGCGCTTTCTCGCGGGTGAGGGAGGCGCGGCGCTGTTGGCCCGATTCGTGCGGAACGGCACGCCGGTGACCCCCGCCCTCGGGGCTTGGCGCTACATCATCGATCATCCCGATACCACCTGGCTTGCGGACCCGCGCATGCGATACGTCCCCTGCGCGCTCAAGGAGGCCACGCGTCGCTCGCCGCCGGTGTCCAGCGCCGATCTCCCGGCGATCCGGCGAAACTACGATGCCTACCGGGCCACAGTGGCCCGGATGAACCAGTCCGGGGTCACGCTGCTGGCCGGGAGTGATATCGCCGGGCCACGCCTGCCCGGGTTTTCCCTCCACGACGAGCTGGCCGCGCTGGTCGATGCCGGGTTGACACCGCTGCAGGCGCTCCGGGCCGCCACCGTCCTTCCGAGCCGGGTGCTGGGCCGCGACGGTGACGTCGGTTCCGTCGCCTCCGGAAGAGCGGCTGACCTCCTGCTCCTCGACGCCAATCCCCTCGTGGACATTCGCAACTCCCAGCGGATCAGCGCAGTGGTCCTGGCCGGCAGGTACCTGGCCCGGGGCGCTCTCGACTCCTTGCTCCGGGGTGCCGCGGCGGAGGCCAAGTGCCGGTAGGCGACGACGGGAAACGGCGGCGGCTGTCGATGCTGGCCGGCGTGGCGACGCTGGTCCTCCTCGGGCCACCGACCGTGATGGGGCTGCTGCTGGTCGCCGGCCCGCACAGCTCGCTGGCTCCGCTGCCGGTCCAGATGATCCTGGTGCTGGTGCTCTTCGCCATTCCCCCGGGTGTCGCGCTGCTGGTGGCCCGAACGGTCTGGCGCCGAGGCCGAGTCCCAGCGGGTGACCCAGCCCGCCAGCGCCGCGGCGCGTCCGATGACTAGTCCCAGAGCTGGCGGACTCGAATCTTCCACCCATGGCCATTGACCGGGCGGAGTGGCACTACGGCGGCAAGTTCCCGCCCCAACTACCCGCGGAGAACGCCGGGACCCACATCGGAATGTTTCTGGCCTGGGCGATCATGGCTGGGCTGGAGAGCGGGATGCACCAGCGGGACTCGGGCGCCGGGCTTGAGGCGGTGCGAGGCCGCCGCATGACCGGCCGGCGCTTCCTCGCCGAGTTCTGCGACGAAAAGCTCACCTCGGAGATGCTCAACGAGATCGGGAGCCGATTCGCGGAGGCGTACTACGAGTCCGACCCGCCCCTGTACTTCCTGGACTACGATCGGGTCCTCGGCAGCGCCCTGCCGACCCTGTACCACGTTGAGGATTCCTGGGAGAACTTCGACCGGCTGGCGCCGGTGATTCAGGCGCGCTTCGACGCCTGGCGCCGCGGAGATCCTGTGTGGGGCACACCCGTTCCGGCTCAAGATCAGCCCCCCGACACCCGGTGACAACCATGATGCGTCGCTTCGCGCCTTGGGCGCTGAGAGTCCTGCTCACCCTCGGATTCCTGCCCGCGGGTCTCACCAAGATCCTGAGCCCGGAGCCCTGGGTCGGCCGGTTCGCCGGATGGGGCTATGACCCATGGTTCGTTCCGGTGGTGGGTGCCCTTGAGCTGGCGGGCCTGGTGTTGCTGTGGATTCCTCGCGCCACGCGGTACGGTATCGGGCTCCTGGGCGTCATCATGCTGGGGGCGGCCGTGACCCATCTGTTGCACCCGCCCCAGGTGGCGGTGCTGCGGCCGGCCGTGTTTCTGCTGGTTCTGAGCCTGCTGTATCTGAGTACCCGCCGTGCCCAGGCGGGTACGCTGGCCGGGGGATCCTGAGGTGGCCCTGGAGGTGCCACCAGCTGAGACGACGTACACCACGACCTACACCTACGACCGGCCGTTGGTGCGTCGCCTGCTGCGGCGTGACGTCCTGCGGCGACAAGGGGGCGCCGTGGTGGCGAACATCCTGCTCGCGGGCATTGCGGTAGTGACGTTCCCGGGGTTGGAGTGGATCAGCGGGCTCACCACGGGCCTCGTACTCCTCTACTGTGTCTTCCTTTTGAACGATGTACGGCACAGCCGGCGGCTGATTGCGGCATACGCCGGTCAGCCGGTGCGCGTGACGATCGCAGCGCATGGGCTCCTGATCGTGACCGGGACCATGGAGTGGCGCGCCGACTGGGGTGCTTTCGCAACCCTCGAGCAGATCCCGGAGGGTCTCATCCTGACGCGGCGTGACACACGGGTGCCGGTCTACATCCCCCGATTGCCGCCCGAACCGATCAGGGTCATGGTGCGAGGCATCCGTGACACCGGAGGCCGGGTGGATGGCGTACGGCCTTCCGCCAACGAGCGGCAGGGGGCTGCGGGGTAGGTGTCGGCCCGGCGGGCCTGGCTCGTTGTGCCACCCTGCGACATCCCGGCGCCGACGGTTCTGGGCACTGCTCTTGTCGGAGGAATTCCCCCTCGACGGTCGTGCCACTTCTCAGATGCCACCCTCCCCGCATCCCGATCCGCGCGACCAACGCTGGCGTGGCCGACTGGCCGCCGGCGACCCCGAGGGGGCCTGGAACCTGTTCCTCGATGAATACCGGGGCCTGATCACCGCCACCGTCCGAAAGCTGGTGCGCGAGCCTGAGGAACGAGTCGAGTCGTTCGCCCATGTCTGTGCCGCGCTGAGCGCCGACGGGCTCCGTCGCCTCCAGCGGTTCAAACTGGATGGTAAAGCCCGCTTCTCGACCTGGCTGGTGGTGGTGGTCCGGAACCTCCTGGTGGACCAATACCGCCGCAACCATGGGCGTCGCCGGCGGCTGCTCCACGAACTCAGCCCGGTTCATCGGGCGGTCTTCGAGGCCATCGCCCTCCAGGGGCTGAGCTACGTGGAAGCCTACGAATCGCTCGCGAGCCGGGGCGTGGATACCGGCGGGTTCGGGGAATTTCTGGGGATCGTGAGGAACCTCCACCGGACGGTGTCAGCCCGGGCGGGACCGATCAGCCGCGAGCTGATCGGTGGATCCCCGGAGTGTGAGCTGCCCCGGGAATCGCACCCCGGCTCGGACGCACGGCTGGACTGCGAGCGCGCGCTGGTCTTGCTCGCCGCCTATCCGGTCGATCTGCGGCTTGCCATCCTCCTCTTCGTGGTCGACGACGTGCCGGCGGATGAGGTGGCGCGGATCGTGGGCTGGCCCGGGCGAAAGGCGGTCTACAACCGGGTATCGAGGGGGCTCCAGGCCCTGCGCGGGCAGTTGGAGCCGCGGAGCGCGAGCAATGACGGGGGTGTTGGCCGTGCCACTCCGCCATACACCCCGGCGGAGTGGCGCCGGTCAACGCATGACGCGGAGGGCTCCGATGCCGGATCAGCCTGAACCTGCGGTGGAAGTTGAGGATACTCTTGCCGGATGGCTCGGCCGTACGCCGGTTGAGCCCGGCGTGCTGGGGGTCATCACGCTCCTGCGGGCCGCCGCCGGGGGAGGGGTGGGACGCGGGAGCAACGAGGCCATCGCCCGGGCCGACAGCCCGGCCACTGCGGCGGCGGATCTCGCCGACCTCGACCGCGACCCGGTTCTCCGCCGGCGCGTGGCGATGGTGGCGCGCCTGCGCCACGCTTGGCCCGCCGCGGCCCAGAGCCAGCGGCTCCGGGCGCCATGGGTCGGGGTAGCGGCCGCGGCCGGTATCGGCCTCGTCGTGCTCCTGCAGCAGACCTCGCGCCCTGCCAGCCCGGAACACCGGGCTCCCGAGTCCGTGCGCTGGAGCGTGCAGGAGTACCGGGACGGTCCCGGGGCTGCGACGGTGCTCGCTTGGCGTCCCGTCCCCGGAGCCGAAGGGTATGAGGTGGAAATCACCAATGCCACCGGCCAGGTCATCTACCTGGCGCAAACCACCGATACGGCGCTCCGGATTCCTGACGGCCGGTTTCCGCCGGGTACGCCGAGCTATGCCCGGGTCCGGGCTCGACTGGACGTGGAGCGTTGGGCTTCGTCCGACTTCCAGCCGCTCCGGGTCGGACCGTGAGGCATCGTCGGCTCTGGGGCCTGCTCCTGCTCTGCGGTGGCGCGACCCACCCGGCCGCCGCGCAGGGACTCGAACGGACCGCGCCGGACCAGGTCCGCGACAGCATTGCCTCGGCGATGCGGCAGGCTCTCCGTGCCGAGCATCGGGTCGCGACGACCGCGGAAGGACGCGCTGTGGCTTGGGCCACTCGCTATGCCCGCGCCTGGGGCGACGACTTCCTGCTTCAGCGGGTGCGCTGGCTCTTCCTGCTCGACTCCCACGGCCGCCGAGCCTGGCTCCTGGCCGATAGCCTGCGACGCCTGGGTAACGAGGAGCTGTACCGGGCCGGCCCCGCCCGTGCCCTGGCGCTCTGGCGTCGAGCCCGGGAACTCTTCCGGGCCGTGCGTGATTCGGTGGGCGCGAACCAGACCCTCGGCAACCTGGGCGCCGGCTACTTCGAGCAGGAGCTGCTGGATAGCGCCGAGGTCTTTCTCACCCGGGCCCTGCGCGTGGGGGAACGGCTGGGAGACCGGCGCACCGCCGCCAATGCCCTGACGATCCTGGGCGACATCGCTCGACAGCGGGGGCAGCTGCGGACCGCCATGGAAACCAGCCTCCGCGCTGCGGCGCTGCACCGCGCCGCGGGTGATTGGGCTGGGTCGGCGGGGGACCACAACAACGCCGGCCTGGTGGCCGAGGCACTGGGAGACTGGGCGGCTGCGGAAGACCACTTCCGGCAGGCGCTCGCGACCGGCGAGCGTGCCGGCGGCGCCCGGATGGCGGACTACCAGGTCAATCTCGGGGCCCTCGCTGTCCAGCGCGGCAGACTGGACCAGGCGCGAACCCACTACCGCGACGCCCTTCGGCGCTTCCACGCTGATGGCGAGACCTTGAACGAGGCGCTGGTGCGCCGCAACCTCGGAAGTGCGGAAGCGGCCGCCGGAGAGAGCCAGGCCGCCGAGGCGGAGTACCGGGCCGCTATCGCGCTGGTGGCGGGGGAAGACCCTCGTGGCGAAGCCGATGCGCTGCGCCTTCTGGCCTCGCTCCATGGTGCGATGGGGCGGTTCGATGAGGCCCTCGCCGAGGTGGCTCGGGCTTCCGACCTCGCCCGACGCCTGGATCCGCCGGACCGTTCGCTGCTCGCCGCCGTGAGTACCGTCCGGGGAGACTTGGAGCTGGGCCTCAACCAGACGTCCGACGCCCGCGCGAGCTTCGAGGAGGCGGAGCAGGCCGCCCGGGCGGCCGGCGATGCGGCGAGCGTGGCGGCCGCGGCCCAAGGCCAGGCCCAGATCGACCTGCGGCTCCGGCGTTATGACCAGGTGCGCTCTCGCCTGGGACCGATCGCGAGCAGCCAACAGCCCGGCCGAGATCGGGCCTGGAGCCGGCTGCTGCTGGGCGCGGCCTCAGAGGCGAGCGGCGACAGCGCGGCTGCAATGGCGTTCCTCAACCTGGCTGTGACCGAGTTCGACCGCACCGGGGACCGGTTGGGCGCTTCCCTGACTCTGGGCACCCTGGGGCTGGCTCACGCGAGGCAACATCGACCCGAGGGAGCCCGCCGGCTCTTCGAGATGGGCCGGCGGCGGGCCCGAGGGCTGCCGACTATTCAATGGTGGCTCCTCTTCGAGGCCGGTCGGGCTCGCGAGGCGGTGGGGGACATCAGCGCTGCCGCAGCCGCCTACGATTCCGCGATCACTGCGGTCGAGGTCCTCGGAGCCGGTATCCGGATCGACGACCGGCGCGCGAGGTTCCTCGAGGACAAGTGGGCGCCGTACATCGCCCGAGCCGGGCTGTGGGCCAGGTGGGGCGATGCTTCGGCGGCCTTTGCGGTCAGTGAACGGCTCCGGGCGCGCTACCTTCTCGACCTGCTGACCCGGGGGCGTTCGCCCGCCTCGGCGGCGTCCGCATGGCGCGCCGAAGAGCGCGAGCTGCACGCCCGCATGGACTACCTCGCCACCCGCGTCGCCGCGACCGGGGCGGTGCACCGCAGTGTCGGAAACCGGGCCGAGCCGCGGACGCTGGAGGCGCTGCTCGCGGCCCAGACGGCTTACCGTCAGCTGCTCGACCGTATCCGGGCGGGCGAGTCGGCCCACCTGGGGCGGCTGCGGGGCGAACCGGCCTCCCCGGAGCAGGTCCGGCACGCGCTCTCGCCCGAGGATCTCCTGCTGGAGTATCTCGTCGGTCCGGATCGGGTGCTGATCCTGGCGGTCTCCCGGGCCGGGGTCACTCAGTTCACGACCGAAGTGTCGGAGGAGGCGCTCCGCACCCAGATCGACTTCGCCCGCTGGGCGATCGGCCGGCGGCACGAGAGGCCCGCGCTCTGGCGCGGTGCGCTTCGCGCCCTGCACCAGACCCTGCTGTCCCCGGTCCAAGACGCCGGACTCCTGGGCCGCTATTCCCGGCTCCTCATCGTTCCCCACCGGGAACTGCACTACCTCCCTTTCGAGGCCCTGATCGATACCGCGGGTGGCTCGGACCGCTACCTGGTGGAATCCCACGAAGTGGTCTACCTCCCGTCAGCTTCACTCTGGCTCCAGGGGACGAGCCGGCCGCGCGGCGTTGCCCACGGGGTGCTGGCGCTCGCGCCCTACGATCGGGAACTGCCCGGTACCTCGAAGGAGATTCAAGCCGTCGGGGCGGCCTGGGGGCCGGCAGCCGATCTTCGTCGCGGCCCTGGCGCGACCGAGGAGACTCTCGCCGCCGCGCAAGGCCGCTACCGCATCGTCCATCTCGCGACCCGCGGGGTCCTGAGCCGTCGCAATCCGATGTTCTCCCACGTCCTGCTCCGGCCGGGGCCGACCTCCGATGGCCGGTTAGAGGTCCACGAGGTGCTGCGCCTGGACTTACCCACCGACCTGCTGGTTCTGACGGCCTGCGAGAGCGGGCTCGGCGCCGGATCGGTGGCGGATGTCCCCGGTGGCGATGACTGGATCGGGCTGGTCCAGGCGTTTCTTCAGGCTGGCGCCCGTCAGGTGCTGGCGACGCTTTGGGCGGTGAGCGATGAAAGCACCGCCGATCTTGCCGCGGCCTTTCACCGGCGGGTGGCGAGAGGGGTCCCCGTCGCCCTCGCGCTGGCGGAGGCCAAGCGGGAATCAATTCGGCGCCCAGGAAGCACGCCATTCGACTGGGCGGGGCTGGTTCTGACCGGCATTGCCTGAACGCCGGAGCA
The DNA here is from genome assembly GCA_964642475.1 of uncultured Gemmatimonadaceae bacterium. Taxonomy (GTDB): domain Bacteria; phylum Gemmatimonadota; class Gemmatimonadetes; order Gemmatimonadales; family GWC2-71-9; genus JADJOM01. The sequence goes on from CAZXRC010000014.1 coordinate 26,773, forward strand.
CTGGCCGGGGTTGGCGCCGTGGGACCGGAAAGCAGGGCGACCCGATACCCTGCGTGCAACCATGATCTGCGACACCTGGAGGTTCACATGCGGTTATCGGTGAAATGGACGCGGGGAAGTCGGGTCATTCCGATCGCCCTCGCCGTTGGATGCGCCGAGCAGCAGCCCTCGCTGGCCCCCAACCCTCCATCGACCGGGGTACCCGCGGGAGTGATCGTCTCCGCGGCGAGGGGCCTGGTGGACCCCGCGCCGGCGGCCTTCGTCTCGATCGCGCCCCACTGGAGTGAGGGCGCCAACGAGGTCATCGTCCGCAACACCGCCGCCGGGCTCTCGGTGCGGGCGGCGATGACGGACGGAGGGCTCGATCCGATCCAACTGCCCGCGGGACCCGGGGATGTGCTCAGTGTCGAGGTGGTCGGGGCCGGGACCAGGCCCCACCTGCTGGCCGCGGTACGGCTCCCGCCGGTGATCGTGCGGACCTATCCGGCCAAGCGTCGCGCCAGCGTCCCGCTCAACAGCCTGCTGGTCGTGGTGTTCAGCGAGCCGATCGATCCGGCCTCGGTGACGTCCCGTGCCGTGCGGCTCCTGACCGGGGGTGCCCCGCAGGGCACGGCCCTGACCCTGCGGAATGATGGAACGACACTCGAAATTCGCCCCGATGCACCGCTCATCCCGTCGACCGATTACGACCTCGAGATCGACCCGGCCATCCGGGATCTCGAGGGGGACCACCTTGCGGTGGGAGACGTGATCCCCTTCTCGACCGCGGCGATGGCCTCGGGCGATCCCCCGGGTGCGGTACGAATTCTTCCGGACACCCTGCTGGTTCCGGTGAATGCCCAGAGCGGATTCGTGGTGCTGGTGGACAACGGGGCGCATCTGATCAACAGCTTTCCGGATCCCTCGGTGACCTGGCAGTCCCGCGATCCTGCGGTCGCACGGATACCGCTTCACTCCAGCGGGGTCGCCGCGCTGGCGATCGGACAGACCTGGGTGGTGGCGGAGTATCAGGGCCAGATCGACTCGGCTCTGGTCATCGTAACCACCTCCCCGCCGCCAGGACCATTCAGCGTCTTCCCCGACGCGGCGGTTGCTCCTGTCGGGCATGAGATGACGTTCGGGGTTCGCACCCCGGTCTCGGGAGGAGGCCAGGTGGTTTCCTGGGCCACCTCGGACCCCACCATGCTGACCATCACGCCCGCGGGGGTGGCGACCATGGTCCGGCCCGGAGTCGCGTACGTGATCGCCTCCGATGGCGTCACCACCGATTCCGCCGAGATCGAGATCTACCCGGTGAGCCTACCGCTCGGCAGTTTGTATGAGATCTACCCCGGCACCATCCTCCTGCAGGTGGGGGATGCCTGGACGCTGCAGTTGATCGGACCGGAGGCGCCGCCCCCCGTCGTCTGGCGCAGCACCGATCCCGCGGTTGCCGCCGTCGATGGGCGGGGCGTTGTGACTGCAACCCAGGCGGGGACCGCCCTCGCTATCGCGCAATTCACCGACGGTTCGGCCGATACGGCCATTGTCCAGGTAGTCCCGGCGGGATCCCTCGGACACATCAGCCTTCAACCGCCGGCAGTCTCGGCCTCGGTGGGAGACACTGTCAGGTTGACGCTGGAGTACGACTCCACCGCTACCGCCACCGTACTGGGTCAACCGGTTGGCTGGACGGTGCGTTCCACCGGTCCCGTGCTCCGGATTCTGTCCGGCGGGACCTTCGAGGCCGTCCAGCCTGGAACGGCCGAGATCCGGGCCTATGTCGGCCCGCTCTTCACCCAGGTGGTGACCCTGACCGTGACACCATGAAGCAGGCCTTGAGCGTCAGGGGGCCGCTGGCCCGGTGGGACAGGAGGTGGCGGTGATCCGTCGGAAGGCCTGCGGGCTCAGCTATCTCGACATGGGGAGCGGGCCGGACCTGGTCCTGTTGCATGGGATACCGGGCTCGGCCTTCTCCTGGGCCGCTGTCGGCGAGTGGCTATCCGCCGATTTCCGCGTGGTGATTCCCGATCTGCTGGGCTTCGGCGCCTCGGACCCACCGGCAGGCGAGTACTACATGCAGGCGCAGGCGGAGCGCCTCGCCGCCTTACTTGACTGCCTGGGGATCCGGGAATGTCTTCTCGGGGGGCACGACTTCGGCGGTCCGGTGGCCGTGACACTGCGCCGGTTGTTTCCCCAGGTGCGGGTGACGCGGCTCATTCTCTCCGCCACCAATCTGTTCACCGACACCCACGTCCCCTGGCCGCTTCGGCTCGCGAAAGTGCCGTTGCTGGCCACACCGCTCTTCTGGGTGTTGGCAGGGAATCGCCTCGGGCTGCGCCTGATGCACCAGGCCGCCGCGGTGCAGAAGGGGACTTGCACCTGGGGCGACTTCCAACGGCATCTCACGCCTGGAGGAGTTTCGCTGACCCGTCGGATCTTTCAGCGGAGCCTCGCGAACCTGGCCGAGAACTACCGGGAAGTCGAGCGGTCCCTCGGCACGATCGATGTGCCGACCCTGCTCCTGTGGGGTGACGGCGACCCCTTCTTCCCGACCTCCGTGGCCCACCGTTGCCAGTCGGCCATTCCCGGATCCCGGTTGCGAGTTCTGGAGCGAACCGGCCACTTTGTTCCGGAAGAGCGCCCGCAAGCGGTGGCCGGCGAGATCCGGGCGCTGTTCGCGGCTGGCGCTACTCGATCGCCGTGACGGGACCGACTCCCATGCTCCTGACTCATTGAAATGCCGGTGACCTACCACGACGGGATTACCCCCGTCCTGCCCGGTGATCGGGTGTCGGTCCGGTTCCTCTTCCGCCGCCGGCCCGGGGAGGTCACCTACGTGCCTGGGGTATCCGAGCGGCGCGGCGCCTACGAACACAACGGGCTGACCTGGGTCGGAATCGCGCTTCCGAAAGGATGGGCCATCGGCGAGGTGGTCCTCCCGGAGACGCAACGCCTGAAGCCGAGTGTCCGGTTTCTCGGTCGGGGGACCCAGTCAGCGGAAGCCGCCCTCGCCATCCAGCGGCTCGATGCGGAGGAGTCCGCCGCGCCCGAGACGGGTGGGACCATCCCGGAGGTTGGGCTTGAAGAGAGTGCGCCTCCAAAGCCGCTGGACTGGTGGGCCGGCTTGACCTCTCTGGCGCTCTTCCTGGGTGCCGCGGCCCTGGTCGTGGCCATCCTCATGGCTGCCTTGATCCTGCTTCGCAAGGCGCTATAAGTCTTCCTCCCTCTCGGCGTGCCTATCCCACCGGCTCGCAACCGACGCCCCACCCGACATTCGCTCGCCCCCTGGCAGTACGAGTAGCGTTATCTTGCGCGCCATGAATGTGGAGCCCGGGTCGAACCGACCCGGGGACCCTGGTCGAGGACGCGGCGCTCGACCGAACGCCGCAATTTCTGGCCTAGGGCCGCGTTGTCCGGTGCCGGGCGACGGCAGGGAAGGGACTTAGACTCATGGCGAAGCAGGACAACCTGGACGTCACCACCCTCCACCTGGTCCGGTTCGCCGCGGCGATCGCCCAGGGTTACGAGCCGGAACTTCGGGAACGGGCCGCAGCCTGCCGAAGCGGCCTGGTGCCCCCCACCTGGGTGGAGGAGATGATCCTCCAGTCGGTGCTCATGGTGGGGTATCCCCGGGCCCTGGTGGCCTTCGGCCTGTGGCGAAAGGCCAGCCGCCTCGCCGCCGCCGCCACCGATGCCGAAGCCGAGTACGCCAACGTCGCCGAATGGACCCGGCGCGGAGAGGCCACCTGCGAGGTGGTCTACGGCCCCAACTATCGGCGTCTGCGGGAGAACGTGCGGGAGCTGCATCCGGCCCTCGATCTCTGGATGGTCACCGAGGGCTACGGCCGCACCATGTCGCGCCCGGGGCTGGATCTGCTCCGGCGGGAGCTCTGCACCGTGGCCCAGACCGCGGTCCTGGAAGTCCCCCGTCAGCTGCACTCGCACCTGCGCGGCGCGCTCCACGCCGGGGCCACCTTCGGGCAGGTGGACGCGGTACTTTCGGTGGTCAACCCTCTGCTGTCCTACGATCAATGGAAGCGGGTCAAAGAACTGTGGACGACTGTGAGGGATGGATGGGAGCCGGAGGAATAGCGGGCGGGCAGGCGGTCGGGCGGCCTGTGCTTTCGCGTCGGGTTCAGGATACCCAAGTGGGACGGGGGCTCACCCGGAGCCACCGCCCGCCTGCCCGCCTGACCGCCTGATGTTCGTCGACCACGTCTCCATCCGCGTCACCGCCGGCACCGGCGGGAGCGGTGCTGCGTCCTTTGCCCGCTTCAAGTTCAAGCCCAAGGGCGGGCCCGATGGCGGCGACGGCGGCCACGGCGGTTCGGTGTATCTCAAGGCCGACGCCAACCTCGCCACCCTGCTCGACTACCGCTACCGGACCGCCTGGAAGGCGGAGCGGGGCGCGCACGGGCTCGGCAAGAACATGACCGGTGCCTCCGGTGAGGATCTCTACCTCCCCGTGCCGCCCGGGACCGTGGTGCGGGTCAAGGGGACCGAGACGGTCCTGGGGGAGCTGCTCCGCTCCGGCGACACGCTCCGGGTCGCCAAAGGGGGTCGGGGCGGACGCGGCAACAGCCGCTTCGCGACCTCCACCCACCGGGCGCCGCGCGAATGGGAGCCGGGCGAAGAAGGCGAAGATCTCGAGATCGACCTGGTGCTCAAGCTCATCGCCGATGTGGGCCTGGTCGGCGAACCCAACGCCGGAAAGAGCACCCTCCTCTCGGTGATTTCGGCGGCTCGCCCCAAGATCGCCGACTACCCGTTCACCACGCTCGAGCCCAACCTCGGCGTGGTGGGTCTCTCGGAGAACCGCACCTTCGTCGTGGCCGACATCCCCGGCATCATCGAGGGGGCCCATGTGGGCAAGGGCCTGGGGCTCCGCTTCCTGCAGCACGTCGAACGCACCCGGGTACTCGCCTTCCTGGTGCCGCTCGATCAGACCGATCCCCAGGCGGTGTATGACCGGCTCCGCCACGAGATCCGGTCCTACAGCGAGACTCTCTTCGAAAAGCCCCACGTGGTCCTGCTCTCCAAGCGGGACCTCCTCCCCGAGGGCGACCCGCTTCCCCCGATCGAGGCTCCCGGATCGATCGGCACCCTCGCCTTCTCCTCGGTCGCCGGCTCCGGTGTCGAGGACCTCAAGGAATACCTCTGGAAGGTCGTGGACCGGGTCAAGCGGGATGAGGCCGCGGCGGAGCAGGCCGGTGAGGTGGTCCCGTTCGAGGATTCATGGCCTTAGACGACCGCTCCGCCTACCTGGCGCTCGCGCTCACCCCCGGCATCGGTTCCGCGCGACTCCACGCTCTCCTCCAGCACTTCGACTCCCCACTCGGCGCCCTCTCGGCGCCGTTTGCATTATTGCGCACCGTCCCGGGGATTTCCGCCGCCGCCGCCACGGCCATCGGCGACTCCCGCACACAGGGGATCAGCCCGGTGCTCGATGCTCTGGACCGGCTCAGCGCCCGCTGCCTCCTTCCCGGCGACGCCGAGTTTCCCGCGGTCTGCCGCGAAATCCCCGATCCCCCCACGCTCCTCTTCGTTCAGGGCGACCTCTCGCTCCTCTCCCGGCCCGCGGTGGCCATTGTTGGGAGTCGGGATCACTCCCCATATGGGGGACGGGTGGCCCGACTCCTTGCGGCCGAGTCGGCGGCGCGGGGGATCACGGTGGTGAGCGGCATGGCCCGCGGACTGGATGCGGTCGCCCACGCCGCCGCGCTCGACGTCGGCGGGCCCACCCTCGGCGTACTGGGGAACGGCCTGGGGGTGACCTATCCCGCCGCCAACCGCGCGCTCTACCATCGCGTGGGAAAGCAGGGGCTGCTGGTGTCGGAGTTTCCCCCCGGGGAACGCCCGGGTCCGGGGTCCTTCCCCCGGAGGAACCGACTGATCAGCGCCCTGGCCCGGGTCACCGTGGTGGTCGAAGCCGCCCAAGGCTCCGGGGCGCTGATCACGGTCAATAGCGCGCTTTCGCAGGGGAAGGATGTCATGGCGGTGCCGGGGCCCATCGACAGTCAGACCTCGGTGGGATGCAACCGACTGATTCGCGATGGCGCCGAGCCGCTGCTGGCGGTGGAGGACCTGCTGGCGCACTTTCCCGAGTGCGCCACCCTCACGCCGGCGGCCGCCGCGCTGGTCCAGGCCCGGATCGCGGCACCGGCCCGTCCGGAGGGGCTGTCACCGGCGGAACACCGGATCCTCGAGTTGCTGGTCCCGGGCGGGTCCGCCCCCGACCGCCTGGTCGACCGGTCGGGGCTGTCGACCGCCGAGGCGTTGGCGGCGCTCGGCGGCCTGGAGCTTCGCGGGCTGGTGGTGCAGGACCTGGGGCAGTTTCGGTTGGCCGCGCCGGTAAGCGAGTAGGAGCGAGCCCCGTTGGCCGGGTCTGGCACCCCGCCTGTCCCCCCGCTGACGCGCACGCTAAATTCCCGCCTGGCACACACTTCGCCAGATCCGGATGACCGCTCCGACCAAACCCACCTGCGCCCGCTGCGGCGAGCCCATTACCCCGGGTGCGCGCTTCTGCATGAAGTGCGGGTCGGACATTTCCGGCGAACAGGGCAGTGTGCCCACCGCCATGCTGCCCGCCACCAGGGACGAGCACGACGAAGTGCTCGAAATCCTGCGCAAGGCCACTATTGGCGAGTACGAGATCCTCCGGGAGCTGGGCCGCGGCGGCATGGCCACGGTCTACCTCGCCCATGACATCGCCCTCGACCGGAAGGTCGCCCTCAAGGTGATGTCCCCCGCCCTCGCCCTGATGGGCGAAGGGATGGCCGAGCGCTTCAAGCGGGAGGCCCGGACCGCCGCCAGTCTCAGTCACCCCAACATCATCCCGATCTACACGGTCAAGAGCCATCAGAAGACCCTGTTCTTCGTGATGAAGTTCATCGCCGGCCGGTCGCTTGAGTCGCTGATCAAGGACCTGGGGCCGATGCCGATCGAGATGGTGCGCGACCTCCTGCAGCAGGTCGGCACCGCGCTGGGCTACGCCCATCGCAACGGCATCGTCCATCGCGACGTGAAGCCGGCCAACATCATGATCGACGAGGAAGGCTGGTCGGTGGTCACGGACTTCGGCATCGCGAAGGTGGCCGAGAACCGCGGCCTCACGATGACCGGCATCGCCGTCGGCACCCCGTCGTACATGAGCCCCGAGCAGTGCGCTGCCAAGGACATCACCGGCAAATCGGACCAGTACTCGCTGGGCGTGATGGCCTACGAGATGCTCACCGGCAAGCAGCCCTTCGACGGCGACTCGGCGATGGCGATCATGTTCGCCCATTTCCACGAGGCCCCCAAGCCGATCAAGGAGCTGCGGGCCGACGTCCCCGAGGAGGTGGCCGAGACGGTCATGCGGATGCTGGAGAAGGCGCCCGAGAAGCGCTGGCCCTCCATCGAGGAAGCGCTGGGCGCCATGGGTGCGGAACCGCTGACCCATGACGACCCGATCCGGATCGAACTGGTGACCGCGGTGCGCGCCAAGTCCAACCGCGCCATCCTCAACACCCTTACGCCGGTGCCCACCAGCCCGGTCCCCCCGGTCAAGCGCAAGTCGGCTCCGGCCACCTCCGACGCGGCCACCACCCCGATTCCGGTGAGCCGGGTCGTCTCGGTCGGCATTACCCCGCCGACGGCGCAGCTCACCCTGGGCGAGTCCCGTCAGCTCATCGCGACCCCCAAGGCGGCGAGCGGCACCACCGCGAGCACCGGCGTCACCTGGGAGTCGGCCGACCCCCGGATCGCCACGGTGGAGCCGAATGGGCTGGTGACCGGCGTGCGCCTCGGGAAGACCATCATCACCGCCAGGTCCGAAGGGGTAAGCGGTACCGCCGCCGTCGAGGTGATTCCGGTCGCGGTCGCCGCGGTGGTCATCGACCCGGAGTCGGCCTCGCTGGTCGCCGACGGCTCCCTCCAGCTCCGGGCCCTGGTTCGGAGCGCGCAGGGGGGCGAGCTCACCGACCGCCTCGTCACGTGGAGCGCCGGACCGGGCGGTGTGGCCCAGGTCTCCCCCACCGGCCTGGTGACGGCGCTCAAGCCCGGGACGGTGGAGATCGGCGCCGAGTGCGAAGCCGTCCGCGGCGTGGCCAGGCTGACCGTCACGCCGCCGCCGGTGGCCGGGATCACGATCGTCCCCGCCGAGCGCGCCGTGCATGTGGGCGATACCGCCGCGTTGAGCGCCCGGCTCACCGATGCTGCCGGCAAGCCCATCGTTGACCGCACCGTGACCTGGACCTCGGAGTCGCCCCAGGTGGTGGCGGTCTCGCCCCGCGGTATCGTGACCGGGCTCGCCGAGGGCGGCGCGGCCATCGTCGCCCGGGCGGAAGGACAGGAGGCCCGGGCCCTCGTGACGGTGAAGCCGGTGCCGGTCGCGACGGTGCATATCGCCGATCCCGGCATCTTCGAGCCGGGCGTGGAACGGCAGCTCGAGATCGTGCTCAAGGACGCGAAGGGACGGGCCCTGGCTGCGCGCGAGGTGACGTGGACCTCCTCGTCGCCCGCGATCGCCACCGTGTCGGCGGCCGGCCGGGTGAAGGCGGTCGCGGCCGGGACCGCCCGGATTGCCGCAGAGTCCGAGGGCAAGAGCGCCACCGTCGCTGTGACGGTAAAGGCCGCGATCGTCCCCCCCGCCCCCGTGCCGGCGTCGATCCCCAAGCTCGAGCCGGCGCCCATACCCGATACCGCCGAGCGCCAACTTCCGGCGCCGAGTCCGGCGCCGGGAGGGATGGGCAGGCTGGTCGGGATCATGGCGACGGTGCTGCTGGTCGCGGTGGGCGGCTACTTCGCGCTCAGGCCCGGACCCGCGACCGACGGTCCCCCGGCGCTGCCTCCACCGGTCGCTACGCCCACCGGGGTGGCCGAGGTGACCATCTCCGGCGAAGCGGGCCCGCTGTCCGTCGGCCGCACCCGCCAGCTCGCCGTCCGGCTCAAGGATGCCGGCGGCACCGAACTCACCGATCGCACGGTGACCTGGTCCACCAGCGATCCGACCGTGGCGGAGGTCTCGCCGCTCGGCGCCGTGACCGCCCGCAAGGCCGGTACCGTCACGATCAGCGCCGCGAGTGAAGGCAAGCGGGACGACTTCGGCCTGGTGGTGGAGCAGGCGGAGGCCTCGGTCGACCAGCCCGCGGCGGTCGCTTCGGTCGTGCTGACCGGGGGCGGGAAGCCGCTCGAGGTGGGTCAGACCGTGGAGTTGACTGCCACCGCCAAGGACGCGACGGGCGCGGTCCTCACCGATCGGACCATCGTCTGGTCCAGCGCCGATCCCAAGGTGGCCATGGTCTCCTCGAGCGGCAGCGTCACCGCGATCGGTGCCGGGCGGACGGTCATTACTGCCAGCAGCGAGGGGAAGAGCGCCGAGAGCCCGATCGCGGTGAACCCGCCCAGGCCGCCGGCGCCTGCCGCCGTCGCATCGGTGGAGTTGTCGCCGTCGGACCCGGTGGTGACCGCCGGTCAGACGGTGCAATTCCTCATCGAGGCGCGGGATGCCCAGCGGAACCGGCTGACCGATCGAACGGTGAACTGGGCTTCGAGCGATGAGGATGTGGCCCGGGTCGGACCCGATGGGACGGTCTCCGCGCTCGCGAAGGGAACCACGACCATCACCGCCAGGGTCGATGGCAAGGTTGCCAGGAGCAAGGTGACGGTGGTCGAGGCCCCGGTGCATGCCGCCATGGTCACCCTGGAGGCTGCCGCCCGGGCGATCCGGGTGGGCGAAACCACCACCTGGGTCGCCGTGGCCCGCGATGCGAAGGGGAAGACGCTCCCCGACCGCTCGATCGGGTGGAGCTCCAGTGCACCCACCGTGGCCACCGTCTCCACCGGCGGGGTCATCACCGGACTCGCCCCGGGGACCAGCGACATCAAAGCCAGCTCCGAAGGCAATTCCTCCACCTTGTCGATCCGGGTCGAGGCCCCCCCGGCGCCGGCGCCGGTAGCCGCCGGCGGCGGGCCGCCGTCGGCGCCTAACAACCCGCCAGGGGCCGGCGGAACCGCCACCCTGGTGCCGCGGAAGGCGGTGGTCGGAGGCTCGGGCTTCAGCTGCGGCCTGACCGCCTCAGGCGCCGTCTGCTGGGGCACCGGTTACGACGGCCTCACCGCCATCCCCGGGACCGGTGGTCTCACCGGACTCCAGCTCGGGCGCACACACGCCTGCGGGTTGTCCACCGGCGGCCGGGCGGTCTGCTGGGGGGACAACCGCTTCGGTCAGCTGGGCGACGGGACCGCCGCCACGGCTCAACCAGGCCTGGTGAGCGTCGCCGGCGACCTTAGCTTCTCCGAGCTCGCCACCGGCGCGGCGCACACCTGCGGTCTCGCCGGGGGCCGGGCCTGGTGCTGGGGCCGTAATAAGGATGGCCAGTTGGGCGACGGCAGCGGCACCGACCGGCGCCGTCCGGTAGCGGTGAAGGGGGGCAGGACCTTCGTGGCGCTTGCGGCGGGTGGCAAGCACACCTGCGGCCTCACCTCGTCGGGCCAGGCCTTCTGCTGGGGTGACGGTTTCTCCGGCCAGCTGGGCTACGGGCCCCAGGAATCGCAGAGCGAACCGATCGACGTCTCCGGCAACGCGAAGTTCACCCGTATCGCCGGCGGCGGCGAGCACACCTGCGCCCTTACCTCCGCCGGCAAGGCCTGGTGCTGGGGCGCCAACTCGGCCGGGCAGCTGGGCGACGGGACCAGGAGCGACCGGACCCGGCCGGTGGCGGTGGACAGCAAGGGAGCCTTCGAGGTGATCAGTGCCGGCGAAGCCCACACCTGTGCGCTCACCGCCGCCGGCGAGGCCTACTGCTGGGGCGAGAACAAGAACGGCCAGGTGGGCGACGGCAGCAGGGCCGGACGCGACCGTCCGGTGGCGGTGAGCGGGGGCCAGGCCTGGAGCTCGATTACCGCCGGCGACGGGATGACCTGCGGGATGAGCCGGGCCAAGGGCCCGATGTGCTGGGGTCGCAACGAGAAGGGCCAGCTGGGTGACGGCGGGACCGCAGCCCAGGCGAGCCCGGTAGCGGTGGGCGGGCCGTAGGGGTCAGGCGGTCGGGCGGTCAGGCGGGCAGACGGTCGGTAAGACGCATGAAGGGTGAGTTCCGAGTGGAGCTCACCCTTCGTTCATTCATGACCGGCCCGCCTGCCCGCCCGTCCGACCCTCAGTGCCCCAGCGAAATCGGCACGCCCACGCCCAGCATCACGTCGGCCTGGAACTGTTTCTCGTCGAAGCCGGCGGGGTCCGAGGAATGGAGAAACGAGGTGACGGTCAGATCGAGCGCGAGCCGCGAGGTGACGTTGGCCCGTGCCCCGAAGCCGATGAGCCCGCCGAAGCTGGTGTTCTTGGCGTCGGGACCCGTGACATCGGAATCCCAGGCGTCCCCGCCGAGGGTCTCGAAGGCAGCTCCGATAATCGCCCTGAAGTTGCTGCGCCGCGGATGGTAGGTCAGACGGCCGCTGAAGATGGCGGCGTTCCCGGTGAGGAAGAACCCGACCGTCGTCGAGCTGCCCTTCACCTTGGCCTGACGGCCGGCCCAGATGTAGGCGGCTTCGGCTTCGACTCCCAGCGTCGCGCTGACCGGGACACCCACCCGCAAGCCCACCCCGGGCGCCGTAGTCATGCGCTCGTCGGCGGTGATGCCACCGCCCTGATCGATGTCCTTGCCATAGGGCAGGGGCGCGAAGAAGGTCGTGAAGAACGGGGTAATCTGAGGGCGCTGCTGCGCCGCCCCCGCGGTGGGAAGCAGCGAGCATACTCCCAGCAGCAGGGCATACTTCGCCGAAGACCACGAACTTCTCACACGACCTCCCGGCTTGGATTGGGATAGTGAGGCGGCATCGCCGTCGAGGCCGGCCGCCGGACCGGCCTAGAATGGGCAAACGGGGGATGGGTTGTCAACCTCGGGTTATTTTCCTCCTGTGCATCTCTATCTCCACATTCCCTTTTGCGCCCGCCGCTGCACCTACTGCGATTTCGCCATCGCGGTGCGGCGTGAGGTGCCGGCCCTGGCCTACGCCGGCGCGCTGCGGCGGGAATGGCAACGCTGGTACAACGATCCCAGGTGGGCCGGTTTCTCAGCTCTGAATACCATCTATCTCGGTGGGGGCACGCCGTCGCTGCTGGACCCGGCGGTACTCGCCGGTCTGCTCGATACCTTAACGACCGATCGCCCCCTGGCGCCCGGCGCCGAAGTCACCCTCGAAGCCAACCCGGACGACGTCACCTTCGATCGTGCCCGGCGCTGGCGCGATGCCGGGATCAATCGGGTGTCGCTGGGGGTGCAGTCGTTCGAACCCGCAGTCCTCGCCTGGATGCATCGCACCCACACCGCGGCGCAGCCGGCCGAGGCGGTCGAGGCGCTCCGGCGCGCGGGATTCGACTGCATCTCCCTCGACCTGATCTACGCCCTGCCGCTTGAGGCGCGCCGTGAATGGGCCCGAGACCTGGACCGCGCCCTGGCTCTCGGTCCCGATCACCTCTCCCTGTACGGCCTCACGGTCGAGCAGCACACCCCCCTCTCCCGCTGGATCCGGCGTCAGGAGGCCCATCCCGTGTCCGAGGACCGCTACGCCGAGGAGTTCCTGGTCGCTCACGAGCGGCTCACCGGCGCGGGGTATCGGCACTACGAGGTTTCCAACTACGCCCGTCCCGGGCGCGAGGCCGTCCACAACTCGGCCTACTGGACCCGGTCCCCCTATCTCGGCCTGGGGCCCTCGGCCCACAGCGGGCTGGGAAACCAGCGGTGGTGGAACGTGCGCGAGTACGCTGCCTGGGTCGAGGCGATCGGCCAGGGGGTGTCGACGGTGGCCGGTGAGGAGACCCTCGACTCCACGGCGCTGGTACTGGAGTCGCTCTACCTCCGTCTCAGGACGGACACCGGGCTCCCCGCTTCGGAGGTGCCGGAATCGGTTCGGGTCGGCTGGGTGCGGGAGCGCTGGGCCACCATCCAGTCGGGGCACCTCCGCCTCACGGCGGAGGGTTGGCTTCGGCTGGACGCGCTGGTGGCGCAAGCGGCCGCCGCGCGGCCTGCCCAAGTCGCCCCCCTACGCTAAATTCAACCCCATGCCGCTAGAGGATTTGACCGACCGCGAGATCCGGGTTCTCGAGGCCGTGATCCAGGTCTACATCGAAACCGCCGAACCGGCGGGCAGCCAGACCGTTGCCCAGCGTTTCCCGCTCGGCGTCTCCTCGGCCACCATCCGTAACACGATGAGCGAGCTCGAGGACAAGGGCTTCCTCTATCACCCCCACACTTCCGCCGGCCGGATCCCGACCGACCGCGCCTATCGGTGGTACGTCGACAACGTCACCCGCCTGGCCCCGCCATCCAGCGAGGACCAGCGGTTGATTCAGGCCGAGCTTTCGCCCTCGCGCAGCGCGGTGGAGGAGATCCTCCGCCGGGCGGCCCAGGTACTTGGGGTCCTCACCCAGGAGCTCGGCGTCGCGGTGGCGCCCGCCTTCGACGCCGTGGTGCTCGAAAAGCTCGACCTGGTGCAGGTCTCCTCCGACCGCCTGCTGCTGGTCTTCCACCTCAAGAGCGGGTCGGTCCGCACCATCTTCGTCCAGGTGCCGGGGAGGATGGCGGTGGAGGTGGTGCAGCGGGTGGCCCAGATCCTCAACGAGCGGTTGGCGGGGCATACCCTGCAGGACATCCGGACCACCCTCTCGGAGCGGCTTCGCGACGCCGGCCCCACCGATCACGAGCGGGAACTCCTCAACATCTTCCTCGAAGAGGGCGAGGAGATCTTCGGTCTGCCGAGCGGTCCCGAGTCGGTGGTGCTGGGTAGCGCCCAGATGCTGGCGGGACAGCCGGAGTTCGCCACCAGTGGCCGCATTCGCGACCTGCTGGCCCTGACCGAGCGGCGCGACCTGCTGCAGTCGGCGCTCTCCGCCCGGCGCACCGCCGGCCTGACGATCACCATCGGGGGCGAGAACAACGATTCCCGGCTCACCGGGTTCACGCTGGTCACGTCGTCCTACCGTTCGGGCGACCTCTGCGGCGTCATCGGCGTGATCGGGCCGACCCGCATGCCCTACGACAAGATTGTCGGCCTGGTGGATCATACCAGCCGCCTGGTGGAAGGATTGATGGAGTGAGCGAGTACTACGATCTGCTCGGCGTGGCCAAAGATGCGGACGAGGCCGAGATCAAGAAGGCCTACCGCAAGCGCGCCATGGAGCTCCACCCCGACCGGAACCCCTCGGCCGACGCCGAGGCCCGCTTCAAGGAGCTGACCGAGGCGTACGAGGTGCTCAAGGACCCCGACAAGCGGGCCCGCTACGACCGTTACGGCAAGGCGGGACTCGGCGGTTCGGGTGGGTCGCCGGGATACGGCGGGTTCCATCATGTCGACCTGGCCGAGGCGCTGAACATCTTCATGCGCGACTTTGGCGGCTTCGAGTCGATGTTCGGTGGCGGACAGCGCAGCGAAAGCCGGCGGGGCCAGGACATCCGGGTGAACGTCAAGATCACCCTGCAGGAGGTGGCCCTCGGCGCCAAGCGAACCATCAAGCTCAAGACCCTGGAGCGCTGCGACACCTGCGGCGGCAGCGGCGCCCGGAAGGGCACCCGGCCCACCCAGTGCGGCACCTGCAATGGCAGCGGCGAGGTCCGCCGCGCGGCCCGCTCGATGTTCGGCCAGTTCGTGAGCGTGAGTCCCTGTCCCACCTGTTCGGGGGAGGGAGTGGTCATCACCAACACCTGCGACGACTGCCGGGGTGAGGGCCGGGTCCGGGCCGACAAGACCGTCCAGGTCGAGATTCCCGCCGGCGTCACCGAGAACAATTACCTGACGCTCCGTGGCAACGGCGCGGTCGGGCCCCGCAACTCGCCTCCGGGCGACCTGCTGGTCATGATCGAGGTGAAGGACGACGAGCGCTTCGAGCGCGACGGCGACAACCTCATCGTCGACCTGCCGCTCTCGTTTTCCCAGGCGGCGCTGGGACACTCCGTCACCCTGCCGACGCCCTACGGCGACGAAAAGGTCACCATCGCGCCGGGCACCCAGGGTGGCACCATTCTCCGTCTCAAGGGCAAGGGGCTGCCCCGCCTGGGGCAGGGCGGCAAAGGCGATCTGCTCATCCGCACCCATGTCTGGACCCCGGAGTCGCTCAGCGACGAGCAGCACCGCCTCCTCCGGGAGCTGGCCAAGCTCGAGGGCGAGCCGCCCAAGCGCGCGCCGGGCTTCTGGGCCAAGCTCAAGGAGGCCCTCGGCGCGTGACCTGGTTCGCCATCGAAGTCCGCCCCGAGCCAGGTCAGCGCGACGCGATCGCCGCCTGGCTGGTGAGCCGGACCGGCCAGGCGGTCGAGGAACGGGCGGACGGGACCCTGGTCTCGTTCGCCCTCGATCTTCCCGGCGCCCAGGGTCTCACCGAGGCGCTGGAGCGCGCCCACGGACCGCTTCCCACCACCCGGCGGGAGCTCCCCGAGGTCGACTGGAGCACCGCGTGGCGGGCCGGCCTCGGGGTGCGCAGGGTGGGGCACTTCGCGGTCGTCCCCACCTGGATCGCCCACACGCCGGCGCCGGGCGAGCTGGTGATCGCCCTCGACCCCGAAATGGCCTTCGGGAGCGGCGAACATGGGTCCACCCGCGGCGCGCTGCAGCTGCTGCAGCGACAGCTGCGCCCCGGCGACCGGGTGCTCGACCTCGGCAGCGGGTCCGCCATTCTCTCCATTGCCGCCGCGATGCTGGGTGCGTCACGGGTCGCCGGCGTCGAGCTCGATGGCGAGGCGGTCCCCGCCTCGATCCAGAATGTGGAGCGCAACGGCGTCGCCGGCCTGGTGCGCATCGTCGAGGGCGATGCCGCCGCCATGACGCCCCTCCTCGCCCCCGCCGACCTGATCGTCTCCAACATCCTCCGCCTGGTGAATCAGACCCTCCTCCCGGTCATCCACGAGGCCCTGGTCCCGGGGGGGCGGGCCATCTTCAGCGGGATGGAGCAGCCGGAGGCGGAGCTCTTTCGCGGTCCGCTGCGGGCCGCCGGGTTCATCGAACTCGACGAGACGGTCGACGAGCACTGGTGGTCGGTGGCGGTGCGCCGCGGATGATCACGGTGCTGGCGGAGCCGGGCTCGATCGTCACGGGCGGTGCCCTCAACGTGAGTGTGCCGGAGGAGCATCACCTCGGCGTGCTCCGGGTGGAGGAGGGGAGCGAACTCCGCGTGGTGGATGGCCAGGGAGCGATCGGGTGGGGACGGTTCACCTGGTCGCCTCCCACCATCACCGTCGAGCGGGTCGAGCAGGCCCCGGCCCCCATACCGCTCTGGCTCGCGGCCGGCGCGGGAGACAAGGAGCGGTTCGCCACCCTGGTGGAGAAGGCGGTCGAACTGGGCGTCACCCGGATCGTACCGCTCGAGACCGAGCACAGCCGTTCCGTGGCGAGCCGGGTGCGCCCGGTGCACGTCGAGAAGCTGCTGCAGCGGGCCGGCCAGGCGCTCAAGCAGTCGCGCAATCCCTGGCTGCCGGTCGTCGACCATCCGGTGACGCTCGACCGCTTCATCCGTATGGACCTGCCGGCCCTGCGCTGGCTGGCCGATGGAGCCGGAACCCGGCCCGTGAGGGTGGAGGCGACGACACCCATGGTCGTCGTGGTGGGGCCCGAGGGAGGGCTCACCGATGGAGAACGGGAGGCGCTGGGTCGCGCCGGATTCGCGCCGGTGACTCTCGGGCCCTACGTTCTACGGTTCGACACGGCGGCGGTCGCCGCCCTCACCCTGGTTCAGCACCTGCGTGCCCGGGAGCCCGCATGACCGATTGCATCTTCTGCCGCATCGCCTCGGGCGACATCCCGGCCAAGATCGCGAAGAAGTCGCCCGACGCCGTGGCCTTCTACGATCTGAATCCCCAGGCCCCGACCCACCTCCTGGTTATTCCCACCCGGCACTACGGTGCCGTGCGCGATGCGAAGGGCGCGGAGGGACAGGCGCTGCTCGGCAAGCTGCTCGCGTTCGCCGCCGAGGTGGCGAGCGAGCAGGGGCTCGATACCGGCGGGTACCGCATCGTCACCAATACCGGCTCCGACGGCGGACAGTCGGTCTTTCACCTGCATCTCCACCTGCTGGGCGGGCGCCGCCTGGCCTGGCCCCCCGGGTGATGGCGGCCACCAGGCCGTCGCTCGGTTCCTACCTGAGGGCCGCGTTCAGCGCGCGGCCCTTCGGGATGTTCGTCGCGCCCAACTGGGTGGCCCTGGCCGCCTTCGGCCTGCTGGGTCTGACCAACCCGGGCTTCTGGCTGATCGGCGCCGGCGCGGAGCTGGCCTATCTGTTCGGCCTGGCGACCAACCGCCGTTTTCAGCGGGCCATCGACGCACGGCGCACCGGTGGCACCGACCAGGAATGGAAGCAGCGGCTGGACGCGCTGATCGCCCGGCTCTCCGATACCGACCAGGCCCGTTACGTGGCCTTCGCGGCCCGCTGCCGCACCATCCTCGATCTGCTGCGGCAGCACGATCCGTCCGGCTCCTCAGCCGAGGTGCAGGGGGAGAACCTGGGCCGACTCACCTGGGTCTACGCCCGGCTCCTGCTGGCGCGGCGGGCGATGAGCCGGGTGCTCAAGGAGCCCACCCTGGGCGAGACCGCGGAGCTCGAGTCCCGGCTGGCCCAGCTCCGGACCCAGCTGGGCACCCCCGAGCTGACCGATGAGCTGCGCCGGAGCCTCTCGAGCCAGGCCGAGATCCTGGAGCAGCGGGTGACCCAGCGACGGGAAGGACGGGAGAAGCTCGACTTCCTCGAGGCCGAAATCATGCGGATCCAGGAGCAGGTGGAGCTGCTGCGGGAGCAGGCCGCGCTCTCGGCCGATGCGGAGGGCATGTCCGCCCGGCTGGATGAGATCACCGGCAGCCTGGGCGGTGCCAGCCAGTGGATCACCGATCAACAGAAGCTGTACGGCCCGCTGGACGACCTCCTGCAGGAGCCCCCACCGGCCTCCGCCCGACGGATGCTCGGCGAGGGCGTCACCGGCCCGCGAGGCGCCCGATGACCACCTCCCTGCCGCCGTGGGCCCGGGAGATGCGGGATCTCTTCCGCACCGGGGCCTGCGCCCAGTTCATCCTGCACGGCAACATCTTCGACGCGGTGCCCACCGGCGGGAAGATGCTCTCGCTCAAGGCCTACCTGGGCGAGGTGATGTTCCCCGGTTACGACGTGGTCCTGCACTACGATCGGAGCCGAGGGGTGCGGGCGGTGAAGGGGCAGGAGGACTGGGGCGACTGGCTCCGCAACGCGCTGGGTGACGAGCTGCGCAACCAGACCTATCTGCGGGAGCCCGGCTCCGCGCTGGAGCTGATCGACCGCTACCTCCTGCGCAGCATCAATCTCCAGTCCCTCAAGGAACCCGCTGCGGCGGGCCCCCGGATCGCGGTGATTCTCGACTTCGCCGAGTTCGTCGTGCCCCGGGGCGAGGCGGTGTCGCTGGGCGGCGCCTTCAGCGCCAACGTGGTGAAGGTGCTGGGCTGGGCCAACGACCCGGCGATCCTCCACGCCAACATCATCACCGTGCTGCTGACCGAGGGACTCCACGATCTCAACGAGCTGGTGGTCGAGAATCCCCACGCGGTGGCCCTCCGCGTTCCGCTCCCCGACGAGGCGGAGATGCAGGAGTACCTCGAGGCGCTGGGCGCCACCCAGATGCCGGAGCTCTCGGCCGGCTCGGACGTGCCCCTGCCGCAGCTGGCCAGGCGTCTCACCGGGCTCTCGCGCATCGGGGCCCGGCGGGTCCTGGCCCTGGCGCTCAAGTCGGGCGAGCGGATCACCACCGGGTGGCTGACCCGGATGAAGAAGAACGCCATCGAACGGGAGTGCCAGGGGCTGCTGGAGTTCGTGGAGTCGACCCTCACGCTGGACCACGTCGCGGGACTGGACGCCGTGAGGCAGTGGCTCCGGGAAGACACCGAACTGCTCCGGCGCGGGGCGCTGCATGCCCTGCCGATGGGCTATCTCATTGCCGGGCGGATCGGCACCGGGAAGACCTTCCTGGTGACCTGCTGGGCCGGCGAGCTCGGCATCCCCTGCGTGGTGTTCAAGAACTTCCGGGACCGGTGGGTCGGCGCCACCGAGAGCAACCTGGAGAAGATTTTCGGCGTGCTGCGCGCCCTGGGACAGGTGGTGGTCTTCGTCGACGAGGCCGACCAGGCGGCCGGCAAGCGGGAGGGGGGCGAAGGCGACAGCGGCCTTTCCGGCCGGGTCTATTCCATGCTCGCCAAGGAAATGTCCGACACCCGCAACCGCGGCCGGATCATCTGGGTCTTCGCTACCTCGCGGCCCGACCTCCTCGAAGTCGACCTCAAGCGCCAGGGCCGGCTCGACGTGCACATCCCGCTCTTCCCGCCCGAGACCGAGGCCGAACGCCGGGCCCTCCTCCTGGCGGTGGCGCGGAAGATCAGGGTCCCGCTCGCCGAGGGCGACCTGCCCGCTCTCCCCGACGGTCTGACCCTCGGTGGCAACGAGATCGAGGGGGTCTTCGTCCGGGGGCTCAGGACCTTCGAGCTTTCCCCCGAACCCCGGCCGGCGCTCAAGGAAATCCTGCTGGCGGTCTTCCGCGAGGTCCGCCCCAGCGCCCACACCCGCAAACTCGAGTACATGGACCTGGTGGCGGTGAAAGAGTGTACCGACCAGCGCTTCCTGCCGGCGCGCTATCGCGAGCTGGGCCCGGAGGAGCTGGAGCGGCGGATCGAGGAGTTGCGGCGATTCGTGTGAGACGGACGGTCCGTGAGCGCCGGTGCCACCGCTCCTACCCCGGGTGGGCAGCTGATCCCGCTGTCGCCTGGCCGTCTGACCGTCTTTGACAACGACCGGGTCCGCTCCAATCTTTGGCACCACTTCGCAGCTGGCGACCACATAGCAGGAGGAACACCATGGGCCTCTTCGCCCGCGTCGGGCGTCTCTTTCGCGGCTTTGTCGGACTGTTCATCTCCGGGCTCGAGGAGAGCAACCCCGAGGCTCTCATGGACGCCGCCCGGCAGGAGTTTCGCGAGAAGATGGCGCAGTACAACAGCGCCCTGGCCCGGATGGCGGGTGTGGCCGAACGGCTCAAGGGCCAGGTGAAGTCCAAGAGCCAGAAAGCCCAGGACCTCGAGCGCCGGATCCTGGCCAATCACCAGGCCGGCAACGTCGAATTGGCCGGGAGCCTGGCCCGCGAGCTCCAGGAGCTCAAGGCCGATCTCCTCACCGACACCGCCGAGCTCTCCGAGACCGAGGAGGCCTACCAGGCCAACCTGCGGCAGGCGAAGCTGGTGCAGAAGGAGTTCGAGGAAAAGGTCAAGCGCCTCGAGAAACAGCTCGACCAGGTGAAGATCAAGGAGGCCCAGGCCGAGGCGGCCGGTGCTCTCAGCAACGCCACCTTCAAGGTCGGCGACCTGGGCGACACGATGAAGACGGTGGAGGAAGTCCTCCAGAAACGCTACGAGAAGTCGGCCGGCAAGGCCCGGGTGGCGAAAGACCTGGTCGACCTGGACCGGGTGCGGGAGAAGGAGTCGGAATCGAAGGCGCTGGAGCAGGCCGCGCTGGCCGAGTTCCTGGCGCAGCAGGGGATCCAGGCCGGGCCGACGCCGACCACGCAGCCGGGACAGAAGGAGATCGGGCCGGGATAGGCCGTTGGCCATTGGCCTGTTCCGAGACGGCGAGCCAGTGGTCAAAGACCAACGATCAACGATCAACGACCAACGGCCAACGGCCAACGGCCAGTGCCGGAACTCAAACTCACACTGCCCCCCAATGGCCGACCAATCGCCCCGTTTCACCTTCCTCGGCAAACTCCTGTCGCTCGCCCTGATCGGCGGGCTGGTGTACTTCGGCATGCAGATGGTGCGGGGGAAGGGGGTGCAGCTCCCGGGGCTGTCCGACGGCTCCCCCGGGGAGGAGCGCCAGCCCCAGGCCGCCGAGGTGAGCGAGGTCCAGGCCGAGGTTCCGACGCTGGCGCCCGCCGCCGCCTTCGAGCTCAAGGCCGACAGCGTGGTCCCGATCGAGATCAGCGAATACGCCGGTTACGCCGGACTGATCGCCGCCAATGGCGGGCTCGAGCCGTCGGCCTCGTCGCTGTTCACCAGGTACTGCGGCTGCAAGGTGAGGCTCTCGATCAGCGAGGAGGAAAGCTGGTCGGCCCTGAATAGCGGCAAGCTGGCCGGGTCGGTCACCACCACCGACGTGCTGGCGGTCTACGGCCGGCAGTTCAAGGTGAAGGTCCCCGCCCAGATCGGATACTCCCGCGGTGCCGACGGGCTCCTGGTCCAGAACCAGATCCGCCGGGTCAACGCCCTCCGCGGCAAGGTGGTCGCGGCCGCCCAGTTCACCGAGACCGACTTCTTCATTCGCTACCTGGCCCAGGAGGCGGGCATCGGGGTCGCCACGCTGGGGAGCCTCGAGGCGGCGCCCCACCCCGATCGCATCAACCTGGTCTACACCGACGATGGCTTCGCCGCCGGCGACCTGTTTCTCGCCGATCTCCAGGGAGCGGGGAAGCTGGCCGGCGCGGTCACCTGGGAACCGAAGACCTCGGAAGTGCTGGCCCAGAGCGGGGGCAAGGCCCGATTGCTCACCAGCAACAAGAACCTGTTGATCGTTGCCGATGTGCTGGTGCTCAACCAGGGCTTCGCCGAGCAGCACCCCAGGGTCGTGGAGGGGATCGTCCGCGCGCTCCTCGAGGGGAACCGGCTGGTACGCGACACCCCCGAGGCTCAAATCGATCTCATCGCCCGCGCCTTCAAGTGGACCCCCGGGCAGGCCCGCGGCGAGCTCGCCAAGGTCCATCTCGCCAACCTCCCGGAGAATCTGGCGTTCTTCAACGGTTCCATCGACGCCGCCGGCAGCTTCGGCGGGATCTTCCAGTCGGCGGTGTACGCCTACGGCAGTGACCTCATCAGGGATCCCGCCGACCCGTCGCGTTTCGTGGATCCCGCCCCGCTCCAGGCGGCCGAGAAATCCGGCGCCTTCAAGGACCAGAAGATCGCGATCGCCCCGATCAAGTCGGGGACCGGCGGCACCGTCGAGAACGACCCGCTTCTCTCCAAGGACATTCGCTTTCTCTTTCAGCCCAACTCCGCCGTCCTCGACCAGAGCCAGGCGGAGAATCTCCGGAATCTCGCGGCCATCAGGCAGCTCCTGACCGTGAGCCCCGGGTCCACCATTCTCCTGCGGGGGCACGTCGACAACTCGCTGGTGGAGGATTTCCGGAAGAAGGGTGGGGAGGCGTTCGTGCGGCAGATGGCGCTCAAGGCGGTCGAGTTGTCCCGCTCCCGCGCCGGCGAAATCCAGCGGCTCCTGGTCGAGAAGCACGGGGTGGATGCCAAGCGGGTCGAGATCGTGGGTCGCGGCTGGGACGAGCCGGCCGGCCCCGATCCCGAGCAGAACCGGCGGGTCGAGGTGCAATGGTTCACGCTGGAGTAGGCCGTCGGTCGCGGTTGCCTTTCATGGAGCCATGCCCTAAGTTTCGCCCCACCAACACCATACGCTACAGCAGCGGCGGAGAGGGGTGAGACCTGGGATGACGGAAGTCGTTATCCATGACGACGAGAGCTTCGATCGGGCGCTGAAGCGGTTCAAGAAGAAGTGCGAGAAGGCGGGCATCCTCTCCGACCTTCGCAAGCACCGGCACTACGAGAAGCCGAGCGAGAAAAAGAAGCGGAAGCAGAACGCGGCTCAGCGCAAGAGCCGGCGCAGCTATCCTCGACCCTCGCACGTCTAGCACGGCCCGCATGAACAGACCGGCGACCCGTACCGCCCTCTGCCCCTCGCCGCGAGCAGGATGAACGACCGGACCGAGACCGATCTCCCTGACGGGGTGCTGGTGTCCTTGGACGCCGGCACCCCGTCCGCTTTGGAGGGGGGCTCCTGGGGCGAGGCCCTCGAGTTCCCCGCCGTCCTGGACCAGATCTCGGCCTCGGCCGCCGGACCCCTCGGAGCCGCGAGCATCCGCGCCCGCCAGCCCCGAACCGACGTCCCCTGGATCCAGCTTGAGCTGCTGCGGGTCGAGGAACTCGCCCGACTGGTGCGCGCCGGGAAGGGCCTGATCGCGGAGGAGGTGCCCGAGCTGGCCCGGGTGCTCTCGCGGCTGCGGATCCCCGGCTCGGTCCTCGATGCCACCGAGCTCCTCGCCATCCGGCGAACCCTGAGTGCCGCCCGCCTCGTTGCCGCCGAGCTCCGGCGGGTCGCCGCCGAAGCACCGCACGCGGGCGACCTCGAGGCACCCGCCGCCGACAAGTCCTTCGAGCGCCGGCTGGAGCAGGCGATCGACGACGACGGTACCGTCCGCGATACCGCCAGCCCCGCCCTGGCCGCGGCCCGCAGCGAGATCCGCGTGGCGCGCGAGCGCCTGGTCCAGCGGCTCGAGGCGGTCCTCCGCGCCACCGGCGGCGAAGGGAGCGTGACACTCCGGGATGGCCGCTACGTCATCCCGGTGCCGCGCGATCTCCGCAGCCGCCCCGATGGGATCGTCCACGGCGAGTCCGCCAGCGGCGCGACGCTCTTCCTCGAGCCCTCCGCGATCATCGGGCTCGCGAACGCGCTCCGCGAGGCCGAGGCCGCCGCGCTTCGCGAGGAGCTCAGGGTGCTCCGCGGGTTGAGCGAGATGCTCCGGCCCGAGGTCGAGACCCTCCGGGCGCTCCACACGATGTGCGTTGCGGTCGACGACCTGAGCGCCCGGGCCAGGTGGGCCGTGCTGGTCGATGGCCACGCGCCGCAGGTCTCCACCGCCCCCGCCGAGCTCCGGATCGTGAACGGGCGTCATCCGTTGCTCATGATGCGCACTGGAGGCGCGGTAGAACCCGGGAATACTGACCGCCTGACCGCCCGACCGCCTGATCGCCCCGTCCCCTTTGACCTCACGCTGGAAGGCCCCGAGCGGACGGTGCTCCTCTCCGGCCCCAACACCGGCGGGAAATCGGTGCTTCTCAAAGCGGTGGGTCTGCACCTGGCGCTGGCTCAGAGCGGCATCGTCCCACCGGTGGGTCCCGGCAGCGCCCTCCCGGTGGTGACCCGCATCTTTGCCGACATCGGCGACCGGCAGTCGATCGCCGAGAGTCTCTCGACCTTCAGCGCCCACCTGGCGCTGCTCCGGGTCATCCTCGAGGAGGCCGACGCGAGCAGCCTGGTGCTGCTGGACGAGATCGGGAGCGGCACCGATCCGGCCGAGGGGGGCGCCTTGGCATCCGCCACGCTCGAGACACTCACCCGCCGCGGCACCGTGACCCTGGCGACCACCCATCTCGGCGCGCTCAAGGAGCTGGCCACCCGCACCCCCGGGATCGTCAACGCCTCGCTCCAGTTCGACGCCGCGACGCTCCAGCCGACCTACCGTCTGGTCAAGGGCATCCCGGGCCGCTCCTACGGGATCGCGATCGCCCGCCGCCTGGGCCTGCCCCGCGATGTGCTGGCCGCCGCCGAGGCCCAGGTGCCCGACCGGGAGCGGAGCCTCGACGCGCTCCTGGCCGCGGTCGAACTGCGCGAGCGGGAACAGATGCGACGCGAGTCCGCGCTCGCCGCCCGCGAGGCGGAACAGGACGCGAAGAGCGCGATGCTCGCAGCCCAGGCCGAAGCCCAGGGGATCCGCGAGGCCGCGCTCAGGAAGCGGGAGAAGGACGCCGAACGCTCCGCCCGGGAGCAGGCCCGACAATATCTGCTCGAAGCCCGCGAGAAGGTCGAGGCCGCCATCGCCAGGGTGGAGGCCGCGGCCGACTCCGAAGCCGCGCGCGAGGCCCGGCGCATGGTGGAGCAGGCGGCCGGCGCCGAGGCCTTGGCCCTCAAGGCCATGCTGGCGGCGGAGGTCTCGGAGACCGACCGGGTCCCGGTGCTCCAGCCCGGCCAGCGGGTGCGGCTCGAGAGTGGTACCGTTGGAGCCGTGCTGGAGACCCGGGGCGACGGGAAAGCGGTGGTGCAGGTAGGTTCTCTCAAGCTGGTGGTGGAGCCGGCCAGCCTGACGCCGGTGGCAGGCGAGGCTCGGAAGGTCCCGCCCCCACCCTCGCGTCCCGACCCATCCGACCCGGCGGCCTACGAGGTGGACCTTCGGGGCCTCACCGGCGACGAGGCCGAGCAGACGGTGCTCGCCGCGCTCGATGCCGCCATCCTGGCCGAGCAGCCCTATCTCCGCATCATCCACGGAAAGGGCACCGGGGTGGTGCGCGACCGGGTGCAGCAGGTGGTCCGGCGCGATCGCCGGGTCAAGTCCCACGCCTTCGCGCCCTCCAACCAGGGCGGCACCGGCGTCACCATGGTGGAGTTCGCCCAATGAGCATGATTCCCGACGAGGTCATCGAACAGGTGCGCGACAGCGCCGACCTGGTCGCGATCGTCGGGGACACGGTCGAGCTCAAGCGCACCGGGGCCGATTACCGCGGACCCTGTCCCTTCCACGGCGGGCAGCATCGCAACTTCGCCGTGATTCCGAAGAAGGGGCGCTTCTACTGCTTCGTCTGCAAGGAATCGGGCGACGTCTTTTCCTGGTACATGAAGCGCCTGGGGATGGACTATCCCAGCGCGGTGCGGGAGGTGGCCCGCAAGCTGGGTATCGCGATCCCCGAAAGCACCGGCCGGCAGGGTCCCGACCCCCGCGAGCCGCTCTTCCAGGCCGTCAGCGTGGCCCACGACTGGTTTGCCCGGCAGCTGCGTGAGGCGCCCGAGGCGGACGAGGCGCGGAAGTACCTGCTGGGGCGCGGGCTCGCCCTCGAAACGGTCGAACCCCTCGAGCTGGGCTATGCCCCACGGGGGCCCGCCTTTCAGCACGCAATGAAACAGCTCGGCCTCGACGACGCGACACTGCTCGAGGCCGGGCTCCTGGCCCGGCGGGATGACGGCAGCGCGATTCCCCGCTTCCGGTCCCGGCTGCTCTTCCCGATTCACGATCTGCGCGGCCGGGTGGTGGGATTCGGCGGACGCCTGCTGGGCCCGGGTGAGCCCAAGTACCTGAATTCGCCCGAGAGCCCGGTGTTTCACAAGGGTGGCACACTTTACAATCTGCATGCCGCCCGGAACGCCATCCGGAAAGAAGAGTGCGTCATCCTGGTGGAGGGGTATTTCGACGTGCAGCGGCTGGTGCTCGCCGGCCAGGAGAACGTGGTGGCCCCGCTCGGTACGGCGCTTACCTCGGAGCAGGCCGGCCTGCTCAAGCGCTACACCACCTCGGCGATCCTGCTGCTCGACAGCGACAGCGCCGGGCTCAAGGCGACCTTTCGCGCCGGCGACGAGCTGCTCCGCCACGAAATGCGGGTGCGGGTCGCCACCATGCCCCCGGGCGAGGATCCCGACACCCTGGTGCAGAAGCAGGGGCTCGCCGCGCTCCACCTGGTGCTCAAGGACGCGGTGGATGTGCTGGAGCGGAAGATCCAGATCCTCGACCGCAAGGGGTGGTTTGCCGACCTCGAGCACCGGCGCGAGGCCCTCGACCGGCTGCTCCCGACCATCCGCGCTACCAAGGACCCGATCCAGCGGGAGCTCTATCTGACCCGGGTGGCGGAGAAGACCGGCGTCTCCAAGACGGTGCTGGAGCAGGAGGCCGCCGCCGCGCCGCCTCCGGAGCCCACACCGGTGCCGCGGGCGATCGGCCGCCGACCCGAGTCGCCCACCAGCCGCCCCACCCCGACCCGCGGGGAGGGGAGCAAGGCCGACCAGGAGGTGCTCCGCCTCATGCTCGCTTCCGACGAGTGGCGCGCCCGCGCGGCCGAGGTGGTGCAGCCGGAGTGGTTCATTCACCCCGCCGTGCGGCGGCTCTTCGAGCTCCTCGCCACCGACCGGTCCCCCGGCGCCGCGGTGCCGCCCCCGGACCTCGACCCGACCCTCGCCGGGCTCTGGCAGCGGCTCCAGGCCATCGAGCTGCCGCTCGACTACACCGGGCAGTCCAACCAGTTTGCCGGGGCCACCCGGCGGCTCGAGGCCCGGCCCGCCCTCCGTACTTACCGTCAGCTCAATGAGCGGATCCGGAGCGCGACCTCCGAGGAATTGCCGGCGCTGGTGGCGGCGAAGAACGCGATGCACAAGGAACTCGCCGCCCGCTACCCGGAGGAGTTCAGGATTTACGGCTTCAACGCCAGCAGGCGAAGGGCGCGTTCGCGCAACGGCTAGCGCTAGATTCAAGCACTCGGAACCCGGAACTCGGAACCCACTAATGCATCCTGATCTCGTCAAACTGCTGGAGCTCCAGGCCCGGGACCTCGATCTGCTGGAGGCCGACAAGGCGCTCGACGCCATTCTGGCCGAATATGAGGCCCTCGACCAGCACCTCAAGGGCGCCCAGCAGGCGGTAGACCAGGCGGAACGCTCCGTCGCCGAAGCGGGGAAGCGCCGCCAGGAAGTCGAAGGCAAAATGGAGAACTACCGCAAGCTCGAAGAGCGGGGGAAAGCGCGGCTGGAGCAGGTGCGCACTCCCAAGGAGATCCAGGCGGTCATGACCGAGATGGACCTGGCCCGAAGCGTCCTGGCCAAGGAGGAGGCCGACTGGGTCAAGCTGGCCGACGTCATCGCCGGACTGGAGCGCGGGGGCCGCGAAGCGGCCACCAGGCTGGCGGAGCTGCGCCAGGGCCAGGTCGAGGTCCGCAGCGCCCTCGATCTCCGCCGGGCCGCCGCCGAGAGCCGCCGCGCCGCGGCGCTGGCCGCCCGCGACGCCACCGCCACCGACGTCAACCGGGCCCTCCGCAACCGCTATGAGCGGCTCCGCTCCGTCCGGGTGCGGGTGGTCGTGGCGCTCGACGGTGCTGCCTGCGGCGCCTGCTATACCACCATTCCCCTCAACCGTCGCAGCCAGATCCGCGCCGGCACCCTGATCGATTCGTGCGAGAGCTGTGGCGTCATCCTCTACGCCGACGAGCGTGACTAACCGCTTTCCGGTCCCGCCGCTGCGCTGGGCGGTGACCCCCGAGCCGCCCCGGGAGCTGGTCCAGGCTCTGGCCCGAAGCCTGACCGTGAGTCCCGCGCTCGCGGCCCTGCTGGTGCAGCGGGGCCTGGGCGCGCCCGAGGCGGCCCGTCGCTTCCTCCGCCCCGCGCTGGAGGAACTGGCCGATCCGTTCACGCTTTCGGGCATGGGCGAGGCGGTCGAGCTCATCGCCGCCGCGGCCAGGCGCGGCACCGGCATCCTGGTGCACGGCGACTACGATGTCGACGGCCAGTGCGCCACTACGGTCCTCACCCGGGCCCTGCGGCTGGCGGGCGCCACGGTCATTCCATTCGTGCCGCATCGCCTGCGCGATGGGTACGACCTCGGCCCCGCCGGCGTGGCCCAGGCAGTCGCCGCCGGCGCCGGCCTCATCATCACCTGTGACTGTGGCATCACCGCCGTCGCCCCGGTCGAGGCGGCCCGCGCCGCCGGGATCCAGGTGGTGGTGACCGATCACCATCTCCCCGGCCCGGTGCTGCCGCCGGCCAACGTGATCATCGATCCTCAACGGGAGGGCGACACCTCCGGCCTCACCCAGCTCTGCGGCACCGGCATCGCCTTCAAGCTGGTCCAGGCGCTGGTGCCCGCGCTGGGTCTCCCGGCCAACCTTCCGTATCACCTGCTCGATCTCGTGGCCCTCGCCACCGTGGCCGATATCGTACCGCTGGTAGGGGAGAACCGTATCCTGGTCCGGCACGGGCTCCGGCTGTTGAGCCAGAGCCGCTGGCCCGGTGTCCGGGCGCTGATCCGGGTGAGCGGTCTCGCCGGCAAGGAGATCCGGGCCGGTCAGGTGGGTTTCATCCTCGCCCCCCGGCTCAACGCCGCCGGCCGGGTGGGCGACGCGGCCGACGGACTCCGGCTGCTCCTCTCCGACGACGAGGGCGAGTCGGAGCGGCTGGCGGTCCGGCTCGAAGGGATGAACGTCGAGCGTCAGGCGCTGGACCAGCGGATGCTGGAGCAGGCGATCGACCAGGTGGAGACCCAGCGCGATCCCGGGCGGGACGCGGCCCTGGTACTGGCCTCCGACGAATGGCATCCGGGCGTGGTCGGCATCGTGGCAAGTCGGGTGGTGGAACGCTACGGACGCCCCGCCTTCCTGATCGCGCTCGATGGCGAGATCGGCAAGGGGAGCGGCCGGAGCATCTCCCGCTTCGACCTGCATGCCGCGCTTCACGAGGTGAGCGACCTGCTGGAGCGCTTCGGGGGCCACCACATGGCCGCGGGGCTCACGCTCAAGCGCGGGCGGCTGGAAGAATTCCGCGAGCGCTTTGCGGCGGTGGCGCGCCGCCAGCTCAGCGACGACGATCTCGGGCCCGAGCAGCGCATCGACCTCGTGATCGAGCTCGCTGAGGTGACCGACGCGCTCGAGCGCCTCTGCCGCCACCTCGAACCCTGCGGCATGGGGAACCCCGGCCCGGTGTTCGGCACCCGCGGCATCCGCCTCGAAGGCTCCCGCCGGGTCGGGAGCAGCCACCTCAAGGCGATGCTCGCCGGCGGCGGCTGCCGGGTAGGGGCCATCGGCTTCGGCTGGGCCGACCGGGTGCCCTGGCTCGACCTCGGCAGCCCCTGCCAGGTCGACGTGGCCTTCCGGGTGGAGCAGAACGAGTATCAGGGCTCCGCGTCACTGCAGGCCCGGATCGTCGCGCTCACCCAGGCCGCCGGAGGCATTGGGACCGCGGACCCGGGGAGCGGGAGCGCGGTGAGGCTCGCCACGCCGGCGTCCCCGGCCTGACGTGCGCATCGTCGGCGGTGTCCTCCGGGGGAGGCGCATCGCGCCACCCAAAGACCCCCGGGTCCGGCCCACCGCCGACCGGGTGCGCGAGGCCTGGATGAGCATCCTCCAGGAAGCCTTGCCCGGCGCCCGGGTGCTGGATCTCTTCGCCGGAAGCGGAGCCCTGGGCCTCGAGGCCCTCTCCCGGGGCGCCGCCACCGCCGATTTCGTGGAGCTCAATCCCCGGTCACTCGCGGCCCTCAGGGACAACATCGCCGCCCTGTCGCTCGACTCCCGCGCCACCGTGCACCGGGGGGATGCGCTTCGCTTCGCCGGCCGGCTCGCCCCCGGCGCCTATGACGTGACCTTCGCCGATCCCCCGTACGATCGGGACGACGCCGATCGGCTGGTCGCCCTCTTCCGCCAGACGCCCTTCACCCGCATCCTGGCGGTCGAGCACCCGGCCGATGCCGCGATCTCCGGCGACGAGACCCGCCGCTATGGGGACACGGCCCTCACCTTCTGCTACGCGCCATGACCCGAATCGCCGTGTACCCCGGCTCATTCGACCCCCCGACCCGGGGGCACACTGACCTGGTGCTCCGGAGCCTGGCCCTGGCCGACCGGGTCATCGTGGCGGTCGCGCGCAATTCGACCAAGCAGCCGCTCTTCACCCTGGAGGAGCGGATCGACATGCTGCGCCGGATCACCGACCACCAGGATCGGGTGACATTCGAGTCGTTCGACGGCCTGCTGGTCGACTTCGCCCGCGCCCGCGGCGCCAGCCTCATCGTGCGCGGCCTTCGCGCGGTGAGCGACTTCGAGTACGAGTTCCAGATGGCCATGATGAACCGCCACCTCATGCCCGGGCTCGAGACGGTGTTCCTGGTGCCTCCCGAGGACGCGACCTACCTGAGCTCGAGTCTGGTGCGCGAAGTGGCGCGCTATGGCGGGGACGTCGGCACCCTGGTTCATCCGGTCGTGGCCGATGCCCTGCGCCGGCGGTTTGGCCGATGAGCTTTCGCGAGGGGCTCCTCCACCGCGCCGCTCGGCGGCCGGCTCGGCTGCTCTTTCCCGAATCGGGCGATCCCCGGGTGCAGGCGGCCGTCGCCCGGCTCACGCAGGAACGCGTGGCCGAGCCGATCCTGATCGGGCCCGGAGGATTGGATCCGGGCCGCGATCCGCGCCTGACCCGGGTTGCCAATTGGCTCCGCGAACGGCGCCCCGACCGGGTGGAGGACGCGGTCCACGCGCTCGACCTCGCCTCCGATCCGCTCCGCTTTGCCGCCTCGCTGGTGGCGCTGGGTGAGGCCGACGGCTGCATCGCCGGAGCGGTGCATACCACGGCGGAGGTGCTCCGGGCCGCCTTGTGGGCCATCGGTCCCGCCGCCGGCTCCGACACCGTGAGCTCGGCCTTCTACGTCGAACTTCCGGGGCGGGATGTGCTCACCTTCACCGATTGCGCCGTGGTGCCGGATCCCTCGTCCGAGCAGTTGGCCCACATCGCGCTGGCCGCGGCCCGGGATCGCGTCGCTCTGGTCGGCGACCAGCCCCGGGTGGCATTCCTCTCCTACAGCACCCGCGGCAGTGCCAACGGCCCGCGGATCGAGAAGGTCCGCGCGGCGCTGGACCGGTTTCGGGCCCTGGCCCCGGAGGTCCTGGCGGACGGCGAACTCCAGGTAGACGCGGCACTCGATCCCGCCGTAGCCACCCGGAAGGGCGCCGCCGAAATCCTCGGGGGCCGGGCCAACATCCTGGTCTTTCCCGATCTCGATGCCGGTAACATCGGCTACAAACTGGCCCAGCGACTGGCCGGCGCGGTGGCCCTGGGCCCCCTGCTGCAGGGGCTGGCCCGCCCGATGAGCGACCTCTCGCGCGGGGCCTCGGCGGAGGATATTGTGGAGGTGGCGGCAATGGTGGCGCTGCAGGCGGTTGGCCGTTAGCCGTTGGCCTGGATGGCCTTGGCGAAGCTCAACGGCCCGTTGGACTTGCGCACGGTAGACCGATCAGCCACTATCATCGCCAACGGCCAACGGCCAACGGCCGATAGCCCAAGACCCACACGGAGCCCAAGCATGGCCTTCTCCGCCAGCAAAGATGCATCCGGCGTCTACCTCATACGGGTCGAGGGCCAGCTCATCGTGGGCAACCGCCAGGAGCTGAAGACCGCGGTGCAGGAAGCGCTGGACCATGCGGAGCGGCGGTTCGTGATCGACTTCTCCCGCACCGGTTACATCGATTCCTCCGGGCTCGGCGCCCTGGTGTCCATCTCCAAGAA
This sequence comes from uncultured Gemmatimonadaceae bacterium, assembly GCA_964642475.1. GTDB lineage: Bacteria > Gemmatimonadota > Gemmatimonadetes > Gemmatimonadales > GWC2-71-9 > JADJOM01. The sequence continues at coordinate 58,571 of CAZXRC010000014.1, forward strand.
GATCCGCGAACAGGGCGGGGAGCTCCGGCTCTCCGGGCTCAACGAAGACCTCCGCTCGCTCTTCGAACTCACCAAGCTCGACACCCTCTTTTCGATCAGCGATACGGCGGAGCGGGCGCTGGGGGGCTTCCCCGCGTGACGGCGCCGGGCCCCGCGACCCTTCGGCTCTGTGTCCGGCGCCGACGGGTGCCCTCGGCGTCCGGCGCCACCGTGCAGGTGTCGCTGCGGGTGCCGAGCGACGTGGGGTGCATCGAGGAGGTCATCGATCTCCTCACCCGCCACTGCTGCAACGAAAGCTGGCTCTGCCGGAAGAGCCGCTTCAACTTCCGGGTCGCCATGGCCGAAGCGCTGGCCAACGCCATCGTCGCCGGGAATCAGGAAGACCGGAGCAAGTGGGTCGAGGTCGCGGCCGAGCTCCGGGGTGACCAGATCCAGGTCGAGGTCACCGACCAGGGCCCCGGGTTCGATCCGTCGCGCGTTGCCTCGACCCTCGATCCCGAGGAGCTGGACAGTCCCAACGGCCGGGGTCTCTTCCTGATTCGCCACCTGGTAGACGACGTCCGCTTCAACCCGCAGGGGAATTCCATCTGCATGACACTGCGCCGCCACTGACGGGGCTGGAGTCCGTCGCGGACGCGCTCAGCGGTCTCACGGCCGCGCGCGTGCGCCTGTGGCGTTTCGATGGTCGGACCCTTCGCGCCTTCGGCGCCGCCGACCCCGGTTACACCCCGCCCATCCCCATGACGGCCGGTCAGGTCCCCACGCCCACCGGGTCGGTGTGGCTCTCGCCCATCCCCGAGGCGGAAGGCTTCTGGGTCGAGATCGGCGGTATCGAACCGACCCGGGCGGCCGAACTTTCCCCCCAGTGCTGCCAGGTCCTCTCGGCCTTTTTCGCCGCCGAGCGGGAGATGGCCGAGGTGACCGACGAGCTGACCGGCCGCTACGAAGAAATCGATCTCCTCTACGCCATCAGTGAAATCCTGGGCCACACCGTCCGGCTCGAAGAGGCGGCCCAGACGATCGTTCGAGAAGTGTCGGATGTCGTGGGGGCCCGCCGCGCATCGATCATGGTCTTCGACGAGGAGCCCGGCCTTCTCCGGACGGTCGCCGCCCGGGGGTTCTCCCCCGAGGGGCTCAAGCCGGTGCCGGTGAACGACGCCACCTCGGTGGCCGCCCGGGTCTTCCGGGAGCAGCGGATCATCGTCTACGACCCGAGCGACAAGCTGGCCCAGAACCCCGGCTCCAGCGACCCGCGGGCCTACAAGGGTCAGGCCTTCCTGAGTATCCCGATCTGCTACGCCGCCCCCGGCGCCGGCTCCCGCTGTGTGGGGGTCATCAACCTCACCGACCGGCTGGCCGGCGATACCTTCACCCCCGGCGAAGCCAAGCTGGTCTCCGCCGTGGCCAATCAGATCGGCGCCGCCATCGAGAACGCCCGGCTGGTGGCGCGCGACCTCCGGCGCCAGCGGCTCCAGCGGGAACTCGAGCTGGCGCACGACCTCCAGCTCAAGCTGCTGCCGTCGCCCGCGGTGCTCCAGGGCGACGCCGAGGTGGCCGCCATCTGCCGCCCGGTCGACAGCGTGGGAGGCGACTTCTACACCTTCCGCCGGCTGGGGAACGGCCGGGTGGGCGTCATGCTGGGCGACGTCTCCTCCCACGGGTTCTCGGCGGCGCTGGTCATGGCGCTGGTGATGTCCGCCGCCGGAGTGCACACTGGGGCAGGGGCCACCCCCGATGAAGTGCTGGCGTCGATGCTGGAGAGCATCGGCTCGGAACTGGCATCGACCGAGATGTTCCTCTCCGTGTTCTACGGCGTCCTCGACCCCCGGGGAGGGCGGCTCCTCTACGCCAGCGCCGGGCACCCCCACGCCTACCGGATTCCCAAGACCGGCGAGCCCCAACGGCTCCCGACCACCGCGCCACCGCTGGGCCTGGCCGGCGATGCCGCCATCGGCATGAACCAGGCCCCCTGGGTCCCGGGCGACGACCTGCTCTGTCTGTGGACCGACGGCCTGGTGGAGCAGGGGGTCGATGGGGCCTTTACCGAGGAGCGGTTGCTGGCCGAGATCGCCCGCCGGCGCGCCGAACCCGCCGAGGCCATCGTGCAGGCCGTCTTTGCCCAGGCCGACGCGGCCAGCATCCGGCCGGTGGACGACCGGACTCTGCTGGTGATGCGGGTGTGAGGGCCAAGAAGCGCCTCGGTCAGCACTTCCTCTACGATCCCAATATCCTCCGCCGGATCGCCGACGCCCTGGAGATCGAGCCGGGTGACACGGTGCTGGAGATCGGGCCCGGGCCCGGAGGCCTGACGGCGCCGCTGGCCGAACGAGCCACCCGCCTCATCGCCGTGGAGAAGGACCGCGAGCTGGTCCCCGGCCTCCGCGCCCGGTTTCCCACCCTGGAGGTGATCGAGGGCGACGCGCTCGACCTCGACTGGCACGCCCTTACCGGTACGGGGCCGGTGCGGATCACCGGGAACATCCCATATAACATCACGACGCCACTCCTGGAGCTGGCCCTCGCGCCACCCCGCCCGCGCAAGATCGTGTTTCTGGTTCAGAAGGAAGTGGCCGACCGGGTCGCGTCGCCGCCGGGGCACGCCGAATACGGCGCGCTGAGCGTGGGAATCCAGAGCGTGGCCCGGGTGGAGCGGCTGTTCACCGTGCCGGCCGGGGCGTTTCGGCCTCGGCCCAAGGTGGACTCCGCCGTGCTCAGGCTCACGCCCCTCCCGGAGCCACTCATCGCCGACGAAGCGGTGCCCCCTTACCGCCGGTTCGTGGTTGGGTTGTTCGGCTTTCGGCGCAAACAGCTCGCCCGAGGCCTTCGGGAACTGACGGATGCCGGGCCCGCGACGGTGCAGGGATGGCTGGCCCGGGCCGCACTCGAGCCGACGGTTCGACCCGAGGTGCTCGCCCCCGCCGATTTTGTGCGGCTGTTCCAGGTCTCACGGGGCGGGTAGCGACGCGGGCAGCCTCGTCCGGAAATACCGACGCGCGTCGCATGGCTTCCCCGGAGAGGCCGCTCGGGCTAGATTTGTGAAATGTTTCACAATGCCCATGCGTAAGATCGCCGAGTCCACCGTCCGACGTCTCTCCCTCTACCTCCGCTTCCTCGAGGACTTCGAGGAGCAGGGGATGGAGACGGTCAGCTCCGAGGCCCTCGCCTCACGTGGGGGGACCACCTCGGCCCAGGTGCGAAAGGACCTCTCCTTCTTCGGGTCCTTCGGGAAGCGCGGACTGGGCTACAGTGTGGCCGAGCTGGTCCGGCGCCTGCGGGAGATCCTGGGGTTGGGCCGGACCTACCGGGTGGCGATGATCGGCGCCGGGAAGATCGGCAGCGCGCTGGTGCAGTACCGCGGCTTCAAGCAGCGGGGCTTCGAGATCGTGGCCATCTTCGACGCCGACAGCGGCAAGGTCGGGCGCAACTGGAATGGCCTGACGGTGCGGGATGTCCGGGAGCTCGAGACCGAGCTCAAGCGGCACGCTGTGGACATCGCCGTGATCGTCACGCCGGCCGACGCTGCCCAGGGGGTGGCCGACAAAGTGGTGGCCCAGGGCGTCAAGGCGATCCTCAACTTTGCCCCGATCCAACTGGTGGTGCCGGACGACGTCGTGGTGAAGACGGTGAACCTGGCGCTGGAGCTGGAGACCCTGAGCTACGCGCTCACCAACCGGTAGCCGCTACTCCGCTCTGAGACACAAGCCGGGCGATAGGCGGCCCGCCCGCCGGGCCGGCAGCCACACCGCGAGGAGCGCCAGCGCGACCGTCGCTAGGCCCGCGAGCAGGTAGGTCAGCGGATCCAGAGTCCCCACTTCGTAGAGCATCCCGCCGAGGAATCTCGCCGCCCCCGCCCCGGCCACCAGCCCGACAGTCGTCCCCGTCAGAGCCAACCGAAACCCGTCCTGCAGCACCAGGCTCGTGATCCCACCCTGGGTGGCACCGAGCGCCATCCGGATGCCGATCTCCCGGGTCCGCTGTGACGTGGTGTAACTCAGCACCCCATGGATGCCCACCAGGGCCAGCAGGAAGGTCACCGCCGCGAAGGCGCTGAGGACCCGCACCGCGAATCGGCGCTGGCCCTGCGAGGCGCGAAGGGTGGCGGTCAGCGGTTCGGCGGCGTACACCGCCAGCGCGGGGTCGGCGATGCGGACCGCCTGCCTGAGCGGCTCCACGAAGGCCTGGGGGTCGCCGCTCACCCGAGCGAACACCACCCCCGAACGCGGGGCCTGCCCGGTCGGGAGGTACACGGCGGGCGGTGCCGCTTCGGTCACTCCCCGGAATCGTTCGTCGCCGACCACGCCCACGATGCGGCGCGACGCGCCCCAGAAGTTGATGTGTTGGCCCAGGGGGTCCTGTCCTGTAAAGAAGCGCCGGGCCGAGGCCTGGTTGATCACCGCGACCATGGGGGCGGCGGCGTCGTCGGCGTCGCTCAGCCCCCGGCCGTTCACCAGTGGTACGCCCAGGGTCGAAAAGTAGGAGGGGGAAACGATCCGGATCGAGATCTCCGGCCAATCCTGGGCCTCGGCCTCGCGTCCCGCCACCACGAACGAGTTGGTAAACCCGGCGTCGAGCGGATTGGCGTTGGCGATGGCGGCATCGGTGACCCCGGGAATGTCGCGCACCGCCGCGAGCAGGCGCCGGTTGAAGTCGTGGACTTCCTTCCAGGCCGGCCAGATCCGGAAGTCCTCCGGATACCGCGACGCCGGCAGCTGATATTCCGCCTTCACCACCCGTTCCGCGCGGTATCCCGGATCCACCCGCAGCACCGACCAGAAACTCCGGATCAGCAGACCCGCTCCGATGACCAGGCTGACCGAGAGCGCCAGCTCCGCGATGACGAGTCCAGCCCGGAACCGGCGCCCCGCCAGCGTCGTGGTAGCACCCGTCGTCTCCCCCCTGATGGTGCTCATCAGGTCCACGTGGAAGGCCTGGATAGTGGGGACCAGGCCGAAGGTGAGTCCCACCGTGATCGACACGGTGAGCGTGGTGAGCAGGACCCGGGAATTGAGTCCCACCTCTTCGACGCGGGGAATGTCGGCCGGCGCCAGCGCCAGCAGCAGCTTGAGTCCCAGCAGTGCCAGCCCGATCCCGGCGATGCCGCCGCCGACCGCCAGGAGCACCGATTCGACCAGGCACTGCTGCGCGATACGCCGCCTTCCGGCGCCGAGAGTGCCGCGAATCGCGATCTCCCTGGCCCGCACCGTACCCCGGACCAGGAGCAGGTTGGCGACATTGACACAGGCCACCAGCAGGACCAGGCCGACCGCACCCAGCAGCATCAGCAACAGCGGCCGGCTGGGGCCGAAGACCACCGCTTCGAAGGGCTCGACGTGGACGCCGCGGGCCGCGTTGGACCGGGGATAGCTCTGCTCCAGCTCCAGCGCGAGCTGCTCCAGCTCCCCCTGGGCCTCCACGGCCGAGCTGCCCGGGGCCAGGCGACCCAGCATGAAGAACGGATGGGTGGCGCGCGGCCAGGTGGCTTCGTCGGCCTGGAGCGGGGTCCAGAGGCCGACCTCGCCGGTGCCGGAATAGGGTCCGTGGTACGCGGCCCGGGCGTGCACCTGGTCGAGCCCGAAGTCGGCGCCGCGCGCCACCACCCCGATCACTTCGAGGGGCTGGTCGTTGATCCGCACGCTGCGGCCGATGATGCCCGGATCGGCCCCGAAGCCGCTGCGCCAGAGCGCCTCGCCCAGGACCACCACTCCCGGACCGGAGGGCCGATCCTCTTCGCGGGTGAACAACCGCCCGAGGAGCGGGTGCACCCCCACCAGCGGGAAGAAGCTCTGCGACACCGCCATGCCGGACACCCGAACGGGGGGGCCGTCGACCGGGGTCAGGGTGACCTCGCTCCCGGTGAAGACCGCGCCGGCCTCCAGGGTGCGGGTGCGGGCGGCGAGGTCGATGTAATCCGGCCAGGACACCGGCTCACGGGTGGTGGTGCTCCGCCGGTCGGTCTCCCAGACCAGGACCAGCCGCCGGGCGTCGGCGAAGGGGATGGCCTGGAGCAGGACCCCGTCGACCACACTGTAGATGGCGGTATTGGCCCCGATCCCGAGCGCCAGGGTCACCACCGCGACCAGGGTAAACCCGGGGGAGCGGCGGAGCCGTCGGGAGGCGTAGCGCAGATCCTGGGGCAGGTGTTCGAGCCAGTGGCTCCGGCGTTCGTCACGCACCGCGTCCTGAGTCCGGCTCATACCCCCCAGCGCCAGTTGCGCCGCCCGCCGGGCGGCCACAGGCGGTAGGCCGGCCCGGATATGCTTCTCGGTCTCCATGTCAAGGTGGAACCGCAGTTCCTCGGCGGTCTCGCGATCGACCCGGGTCCTGAGGAACAGGACTTCCAGCCGGGCCCAGAGTTGGCGCAGGACACTCATGGCAGGCCTCCCGCCCATTCCAGAATCCAGTTGACCGCGGCCGAGGCCCGCTGCCAGGTCTCGCGTTCTTTCTCGAGCTGGCGCTTGCCCGCCGTGGTGAGGTGGTAGAACCGAGCCCGGCGGTTGTGCTCGGTGGTGCGCCATTCGGAGCGGATCCATCCTTTGCGCTTGAGGCGTTCCAGCGCGGGATAGAGCGACCCCTGGTTGACCTGGAGCACGTGGCGGGAAATCCGCTCGATCCGCTGGGTGATGCCCCAGCCATGCATCGGTTCGACCGAGATGGTCTTGAGGATCAGGAGCTCCATGGTACCCTGGAGCAGATCGGAACGTTCGTCGCGCATGGCTACTCTCGGCAGTCGAGAGCAAGACGATCGGACGATTCCTCTCGGCTGTCAAGAGAAGGGTGGCCCGGTGGCGTCGGCGAAACCTGGCGGGGAGTTCCGACGTCGGATGCGGCTTTTCTGGCCGCCTTGCCGCCGCTTTCCCGCTCTCCCGCTCTCCCGCTAGCTTCCCGCATGCCCGTTGATATCACCTCAGAGATCGGCCAGCTCCACTCGGTCCTGGTGCACACCCCCGGGGCGGAGCTGCGCGCGGTCACCCCGGGGAACAAGGGCGACTACCTCTACGACGACATCATCCAGCTGGACAACGCCCAGCGGGAGCACCGGCGCTTCGTGGCGGTGCTGCAGCGGTTCGCCGAAGTGTACCAGGTGGCCGATCTGCTGACTGAGGCCCTCGAGCTGCCGGAGGCGCGGGAGTCGTTCATTCGGGGGACCCTCGACGTGGTCCCCTCCGACCACCTGGGTCGCAAGCTCCACGAGCTGGAGCCGGCGGCGCTGTCGCGGCTCATCATCGAGGGGGTGGAGCAGGAGGGTGGCCCCTTCGCCCAGGCCCTCAATTCGGTGGGCTACGTCCTGCCGCCGCTGCCCAACCTCTTCTTCCCCCGTGACATCGGGATGGTGATCGGGCGGCACGCGGTGGTAGGCTCGATGCGCCACGGGGTCCGCTGGACCGAAGAGCTGCTGATCAAGACCCTCTTCACCTACCATCCGCGGCTGGCCAACGAGGGCCTGCTCTACGACGGCTCGGAGGAACGGCGCAACGATTACACCCTTGAGGGGGGGGATATCCATGTGCTCCGGCCCGACCTGCTGCTGGTCGGGTTCAGCGCCCGGACCTCGCCCGCCGCGATCGACCACCTCTGCCAGGTGGTGTTCCAGTCCACCACCGTGACCGACGTCCTGGTCCTGGTCATGCCCAAGGAGCCTACCGCCATCCACCTCGACATGCTCTTCACCCAGGTGGACCATGGCCTCTGCGTGGTGTACCCTCCCTACTTCGTGGGGCCGGAGCGGCGGGCGGTGCTCCACCGGCGGAAAGGGAAGGATGTGGTGCGCGAAATGCCGAGCTTCTTCTCGGCCCTGAAAGAGGTCGGATTGCCGCTTGAGCCGGTCTTCGCCGGTGGCACCCACCGCTCGGGCCAGGACCGGGAGCAGTGGACCTCGGGGTGCAACTTCGTGGCGCTCAAACCGGGGATGGTGGTGAGCTATCGCCGGAACGAGGCCACCATCGAGGCGCTCAAGCAGGCCGGCTTCCGGGCGGTGTCGAGCGTCGATTTCGTGGCGTTCGACGACTGGCTCGATACCAAGCATCGGACCGTGGTGATCATCGATGGCGACGAGCTGGTTCGGGGCGGCGGCGGACCGCGCTGCATGACCCTGCCTCTGCGGCGGGCCCCGGCATGACCGGCCTCACCGCCTTTCCCGAGCGGACCCTGGTCGAGCGGGCCATGGCCCTGATGCTCCAGGGCCCCTGCGCGCCCGATCGGCTGGCCCGCGATGTCATGGGCCTCACGACGGCGCCGCTGGCGGTGGCCGAGCGGCTCTCGATCGCGATGCTGGGATCCGACCCCCGGGTGCGGCAGCTGGAAGATGGCCGCTGGGCGCTGGTCGCCGAGGTCGGCGGGTCGCCGCTGATCGAGGAATGCGCCTTCGCGGTGGTGGACGTGGAAACGACCGGCGCGCGCGCCTCCACCGGGCAGGACCGGGTGATGGAAGTGGCGGTGGTGCTGGTGCACGGGACCCGGCGCGAGGTGGTGTTCGACACCCTGGTGAATCCCCGGATGTTCATCCCGCCCCGGATCGCCGGTCTCACCGGGATCTCGGCCCCGATGGTGGCCCGCGCCCCGGTGTTCGACCAGGTGGCGGACCAGCTCCTGGCGGTGCTCTCCGGCCGGGTGTTCGTGGCCCACAATGCCCGGTTCGACTGGGGCTTCCTGGCGGCGGAGATGCGGCGGGCCCGCGGGCTCGGGCTGGGGGGGAGCATGCTCTGCACCGTTCGCCTCACCCGCATGCTGCTGCCGGAGCTGGAGTCCCGCGGACTGGACCACGTGGCTCAGTACTTCGGGATCGAGAACCCGGCCCGGCACCGCGCCGGGGGCGATGCGTTGGTCACCGCCCAGGTGCTGGAACGGCTCCTCCTGATCGCGCGGGAGCGGGGTGCCCGCACCCTCTCGGATCTCGAGTCGATCTGCCGGCGGCGGACCAAGATCCAGGCCCGGCGCGCCCGCCAACGGGCCCGGAAGCGGCGGCGGGGGCTGATCGACCCGGACCCGCCAGCCCCGGATGCCTCCCGACCGGAGCGTACCTGAACCATGGCTCTGACTCAGTCCTTCACGATCGGTGAGTTCCGCTGCCATCTCCTCGAAGGCGGCGACCAGTGGCTCGATGGCGGGGCCATGTTCGGCGTAGTCCCCAAGCCGCTCTGGTCCCGGCGGGCCACACCCGATGAACGCAACCGCATTCCCCTCGGCATGCGCTGCCTCCTGATCGAGCATCCCGATGGCCTGGTGCTGGTCGACACCGCCCTGGGCGACAAGGAGGATCCGAAGTTCCTCGAGATCTACGGCGTGAAGAACCAGGGACACGAGCCCGGTCCGACCCAGCTCGAGGATGCGCTCCGCCAGGCGGGCTTCGAGGCCCGCGAGGTACGCTGGGTGATCAACACCCACCTGCACTTCGATCACGCCGGCGGCAACACCCTTACGGGCCCGGGCGGCGAACCCCGCCTGGCCTTCCCCAACGCGACCTATGTCGTCCAGCAGGGCGAGCTCGCCTTCGCCCGCCACCCCAACGAGCGGACCCGTGCCAGCTACCTCCCGCCCAACTTCGAGCCGGTGGCGCGGGCCGATCGCTGGCGGCTGATCGAGGGCGACGGCGAGATTCTGCCCGGCATCGCGGCCCGGCTCACCCCCGGCCATGTGCCGTGGCATCAGAGCATCGTGGTGACCAGTGGAGACGACACCGCGGTCTTCCTGGGCGACGTGATCCCCACGAGCCAGCACCTCCCGCTGCCCTACATCATGGGGTACGACCTGGAGCCGCTGCGGACCCTCGAATCCAAGCGGGCGTTGCTGCGGGCGGCGGCGGAACGGGGCTGGACCTTCATCTTCGAGCATGACCCGACCGTGGCGACGGGTCGGGTGGTGCCCGACGGAAAGCACGGTGTGGCGCTGGCGGACCAGCGGATGGTGCGGGGATGAGCCGGGCCCCGGTCAGCCGTCGAGAGGCCGGGCGGTTCCCAGGCGGGTGAGAAGGTCGCTCAGTTCCTCCGACCGTTTCCGGTAGGTCCTGACGAAGAAGTGCCGGGCTGCGGTGTACGAACCGATCAGGGATGCGATCACCAGCGCGACCGCGGCCGCGGGCGAATGCAGCACCCCCATCCCGACCCCGGTCCACAGTCCGACGGTACCGCCGCCGAACCCGCCCACGACTCCGCCGAACAACGCTCCCGCCAGCTGCGAGAGATTCTCTTCGATGCGGACGATGGTCTTCCCCCGCTGGGGGGTGGCGGTCACGCTGAGGGCGCGGCTGGCCGGCCCCCTGGCGCCGGTTTGGGACACGATCCAGCTGCGGGTCCGGCCCACCCGGGAGGCGAAGCCCATCCCGCCCAGGGTGCGCTGGATTTCGCCGACCATGCTCTCCCAGACCTCCTCGGTGAGCTCCCCCTCGAACTCCTCCTCCAGGACGATCCGCCGCGGCGCGCCGGCCCATGGGGCGGAGGCCTGGGCGTGCCGGGTGCTCACGTCGCGCGCGGCCTGGCGAACCAGCTCGGGATCGAGTCCGGCTTCCCGGGCCAGGGCCTCCATTTCGTGGATCGTGAGTCCCCGGCGTGCCAGCTCTTCCTCCGAGCCGGTAGCGAGCTCGGCGGTCCGGCGGAGGATGGCGTCGGTGTCGGTCTCGTTGAAGCGCCGGGCGGGGAGGTCGGCCATGGACTGGAAATCTCTCGTGGTGTGGGGCCCGTGACAATTGCTCGCCGGGTCTCGGTGGCGGGGCTGGTCTGGAGAGGTTCAACGCAGAGGCGCGGAGGCCGCAGAGGGCCGCAGAGGGTTCCCTGCCGTTCAAGGTCCTATTCACCATACAACCGTCAAATTTGTTGTGTGCTCTTGTACTCTTTGATGTTGTTCGTTGTGCGGTTGGGGTGGGTGGGTGTCCACGGACCCCTCTGCGGCCCTCCGCGACCTCCGCGCCTCTGCGTTGAATGCCCAGGGCCGGTCTGGCACCCCAGCTCGGGTAACCGAGAGGGTGGAGTTGCCCGAAAGACTTGCCGGGGCTAGCTTTCCGGCCACTGATGAAGCGGGGGCCGGTGGCCTCCCACCCTTGAGCCCGGCCTGTGCCGGCGCGACCGGGTCCAGACGACAGGATTGACCGGTGGCTCGCCGCGGCGGTGCCACTCTCTGTTGCCGGACACCCCAGGGGAACGACGGGTGTCCGGTTTTCTTTTGCGCGGGAGCGACCACACTGTCCACCAATGAGCGTGAGCGCCGGGTCCGCATCAATCGGCAGATCCGGATCAGCCCGGTTCGGGTGATCGGCCCCGGGGGCGAACAGCTGGGCGTGCTGCCGGTCGAGGAAGCGCTGGCCGCCGCGCAGGAGCGGGGCCTGGACCTGGTGGAAGTCGCGCCGATGGCGCGACCCCCCGTGGTCAAGATCATGGACTACGGGAAGTACAAGTTCGAGGAAGCCAAGGCGGCGCGGGCCGCCAAGAAGAAGCAGCACGTCATTCACCTGAAGGAAATCAAGGTGCGGCCGGGGATCGAGGAGCACGACTTCGAGTTCAAGTCCCGCCACGCCCGGGAGTTCCTGGTCGAGGGCAACAAGGTGAAGGTGACGATGATGTTCCGGGGGCGGCAGATCGCCCACCTGGAACTCGGCAAGGCCGTCCTGGACCGGTTCGCCACCGGGCTGGCGGACATCGGCAAGATCGAGCAGGACGCCAAGCTCGAAGGCCGCAACATGGTGATGGTGATGGGGCCCAAGTAGCCGGGTCCTCCACAGGGAGAATTGCGATGCCAAAGCAGAAGACCAAGCGGGCGGCCATGAAGCGCTTCAAGCGCACCGGATCGGGACAGCTCAAGCGCTGGTCCGCCAACCACTCGCACATCCTGACCAAGAAGACCCGCAAGCGGAAGAACAAGCTGAAGAAGCCGTCCCTGGTTTCGTCGGCCGACTTCCCGCGCGTCAGCCGCCTGCTTCAGGCGTAAACCGGAGGGTACCATGCCTCGAGTCAAGAGCAACGTCGCCCATCATGCCCGCAAGAAGAAGATCATGCGGGCCGCGAAGGGTGCCCGTGGCGCCCGGAGCAAGCTGTACAAGCCGGCCAAGGAGACGGTCGAGCGGGCCATGCAGTACGCCTACCGCGACCGGCGCAAGAAGAAGAGCGAGTTCCGGGCCCTCTGGATCACCCGCATCAACGCCGCGGCGCGGATCCACGGGTTCAACTACAGCGGCTTCATCGCGGCCCTCAAGAAGGCCGGCGTCGAGATCAACCGGAAGGTCCTCGCCGACCTGGCGGTGAAGGACGCCGACGCCTTTGCCCGGATCGCCGAGGTGGCGCGCGCCGCGGGCTGACACCCGCCGCCCGCGGTGCCACGGGGGTCAGGTCCGGGCTGGCGCCGGTCCCTGACCCCTGCGACTTTTCTGAGGCTGGAATCACCCGACACCCGATCGCCATCATGCCTGACACCACGTCGCTCCAGAGCAGGCTCGAGGCCCTTCGAGCCGACCTGGCACGCGTGCCCGCGCTCGATGCCGCGGCCCTCGAGGCCGAAGAGATCCGCATCCTGGGCCGCAAGCAGGGGGCGCTGACCGAGATCCTCAAGGAGCTCCCCGGTCTGCCGCCGGAGGAGAAGCGGGCCATCGGCGCCGCCGCCAACCGGCTCAAACAGGAGTGGGAAGCGGTCATCGCGCTCCGCCGCGACGATCTCGCGGCCCAGGCCGCGGCCCGGGTCGCCGCCCGCCTCGATCTGACCATGCCGGGGCGGGGTCGCTGGCGGGGCGCGGTGCATCCGGTGACCCAGGTGGTCGAAGAGATCGTCGGGATCTTTCACGGGCTCGGCTTCGCCCGGGCCACCGGCCCCGAGGCCGAAACCGAGTGGTACAATTTCGGCGCGCTCAACTTCCCGCCGGACCACCCGGCGATGGACATGCACGATACGCTGTACCTCGACATCCCCGACCGGCGGAAGGATCCCGATCGCCGGCACAACCGGTCCTCGGGCGTCGGGTCGCATGAGCGGCGGGCCCAGGATCGCCGCACCCGGGACGAGGGCCGGCTGCTGCTGCGGACTCATACCTCGCCGGTGCAGATCCGGGTCCTGCTGGAGCAACCTCCGCCGATCCGGGTGGTGATCCCCGGCATGGTCTACCGCAAGGATCCCTTCGACGCCTCCCACGCGCCGGCATTCGCCCAGATCGAAGGGCTCGCGGTGGACGAGGGGATCTCCTTCGTCGACCTGAAGGCGACGCTGGCCCACTTCGCCCGCGAGTTCTTCGGTACCACCACCCGGGTCCGGTTCCGGCCCAGCTACTTCCCCTTCACCGAGCCCTCGGCCGAGATGGACGTGAGCTGCGGCGTCTGCGGCGGCACCGGCTGCGCCGCCTGCAAGGGCACCGGCTGGATGGAGATCCTCGGTTCCGGGATGGTGCATCCGCGGGTGATCGCCAACTGCGGGCTCGATCCGGAGCGCTACACCGGGTTCGCCTTCGGCATGGGGCCCGGGCGGATCGCCATGAATCGCTACGGCATCAGCGACATCCGCCTGCTGTATGAGGGGGACATGCGATTCCTGGAGCAGTTTGTGAACGGCGGCCAGGCGGCCAGGCAGTCGGGCGGTCAGTCATGAATGTCAGCCGCCGCTGGTTGGAAGGGTTCCTCGGCAGGAAACTCGAGGTGCAGGATGTGGCCAACCGCCTCATCATGCTGGGCGCCGGGGTCGATGCCATCGAGCCGCTGCATCCGGGGCTCGACCGGCTCGTGATCGGCCTGGTCGAATCGGTGACGCCCCATCCCAATGCCGACCGGCTCCGGGTCTGTCTCGTGAACGACGGTTCCGCCGCGCAGCTCCACGTGGTCTGCGGCGCGCCCAACGTCACCGCGGGGAAAAAGTACCCGTTCGCCCGGGTAGGGGTCACCATTCCGGGCGGCATTACCCTCGATCGCCGGAAGATCCGCGGCGAGGTGTCCGAAGGGATGCTCTGCAGTGCCCGTGAATTGGGCCTGGGCCAGGATCACGACGGGATTCTCGAGCTCGACACCGCCGCCGCCCCCGGGACCCCGCTGCTCCAAGCGCTGCCGGTCGACGATGATCGGCTGGTGCTCGACGTCACTCCCAACCGCCCCGACCTGTTGGGTCATAAGGGCGTGGCCCGGGAGCTGGCCTTCAGCTACGGTGTACCCTTCCGGCTCCCCGAGATTCCCGGGGCCCCCACTGGCGGTCTCGGCACCCTCCGCCGGATCGACGCGGAGCGGGGTATGGTCGATGGCGTGACCGTCGGCACCGACGATCCCGAAGGCTGTCGCCGCTTCACCGCCACCGTAATCCGGGGGGTGAAGGTCGGTCCGTCGCCGGCCTGGCTTCGCGACCGGCTCGCCGCCGCGGGGGTGCGGAGCATCAGCAACGTGGTTGACGCTACCAACTACGTCATGCTCGAGCTCAACCACCCGATGCACGCCTACGACCTGGCCAGGGTCCGCGGAGCCACCGTGGTGGCCCGGCGCGCCCGACCGGGGGAGACGGTCACCACCCTCGATGGGGTGGAGCGGACCCTGACCGCTGACATGGTAGCCATCGCCGACGGCACCGGCTGCGTGGGTGTCGGCGGTGTAATGGGTGCCGGCAATACCGAGGTGAGCGAGACCACCACCGATCTCCTGCTCGAATGTGCCTGGTTTGAGCCCCGTCGGGTCCGCCGAACCCGCCGCGCCCTGAACCTCTCGACCGACGCGAGCCACCGCTTCGAGCGCGGGGTCGATCTCTGGGGACTCCCCGAGGCCCAACGCCGCCTGACCGACCTGATCCTGGCGACTGCCGGCGGCCGGGCGACCGGCGCGGTGGATGTGTGGCCAACGGCCAGCCATCCACCCCGGATTTTTCTCCGGGTGGCGCGAGTGGAGCAGCTGCTGGGCGCGGCACTCCCGGTCAACCTGATCGAGACCTACCTCGTCGCCATCGGCTGCACGGTGCTTTACAAGCCGGATGACGAGCGGGTGGCAGTGGATGTCCCCGGTTGGCGGCCCGACCTGGTGACGGAAATCGACCTGATCGAGGAGATCGCTCGGCTCCACGGCTACGACAACTTCCCCATCGACCTGCGCCCCTACCGGGTCAATCGCCAGCTGGGCGAGGGGGCGATGGAGCGGGCCATCATCGAAGTCCGCGCCGGCCTGGTGGGACTCGGGCTCCTGGAGACCACCTCCCTCGGCATGGGCCCCCCCGAGGGGCCCCGGAGCGTGCGTCTGCTCAACCCCCTCTCGACGGAGGACTCCCATCTCCGGGAGACGCTGCTGCCGGGACTGCTGCGGGCGGTGCAGGCCAACTGGTCACACCTCACCCGCGATGTCCGGCTGTTCGAGATCGGGACCGGCTTCCGGACCGCCGGAGAAGGACAACGGCCCGAGGAGATCATCCGGGTAGCCGGGGTGCTGACCGGGGCCCGGGGCCCGGTCCACTGGACCGAAGGCGGGAAGTCGGTCGACTACGATCTCTGGGACCTCGAGGCACTTTTTCAGGCGGCGGTGGCTCTGGCAAATCCGGCGGCACTGGTGCAGGTTGATACCGGCGGATGGGTGGCGCGAATCGAGGCCGGCCGGCAGGTGGGACACGCCGCGCCGGTCGACCTGGTTCCCCCCGCCTGGGCCGCTCCCGTCTTCGGATTCGAGATCGAGATTGCTCCCGACCGGCGGCCAGCGGTACGCTACCGGCCGGTGCCGACGACTCCGTCGGCCTGGCGGGACGTCACCCTGGTGCTGGGCCCCGGGGTGACGGCTGACCGGGTGGAGGCTGCCCTGCGCGGCGCCGCCGGTCCGCTGCTTGAGGCGGTGAAGGTGATCAGCGAGTTCCGCTCGGACCAGCTCGGGGCCGAGCATCGCGCGGTGCAGTTCCGGCTCGTCTTCCGGGCCGCCGACCGCACTGTGCGCGACGACGAGGTCGATCCCGTCATGACCCGGGTGCTCAAGGCGGTGGAGCGACAGCTTGACGCAAAACTACGAACGTCCTGATTCCCGGGCGCTGAATGAACTGGCGGAGCTCCTCCAGCATGTGGGGGAGGAACTGGCCGCGTGGCGGCGCCGGTCGCTCAAGGCTGAGGCCGAGTTGGCCGAAGTGAAGGCCAAGGGCGGAGTGGTGGCGGGTCCGGAGCTGGTGCAGGCCCGTCAGCGGGTGCTGGACCTCGAGGTCGAGAATCAGGCGCTGCGCCAGCGCATCGACGGCGCCCGCGACCGGCTTCGGATGCTCAGCAACCGCCTGAGTTTCCTTGAGTCGGACGCCGACGAGGGCGCGGCGTGAACTCGCCCAAGCACGCGGTGCGGGTGACGATCGGCGGGGAGGACTACACCGTCCGCTCGGAGCTCCCGCCGGAGTACACCCGGGAAGTGGCGGCCTATGTCGACGCCGCCCTCAAACGCATCCGGGACATGTTGCCGCAGGTGGAGACCCACAAGGCCGCGATCCTCGCCGCCCTCGCCATCACCGACGAGCTGTTCCAGGCCCGTCGCGGCGATCGGGAACACTCCGCCCGGCTCAACGCGATGGCGGACGACCTCGCCCGGCTGTTGCCGCCGGCCAAGCGCGGCCGCCGGGCCACGGGACCCCAGGGTATCATCGGCTGACGCTCGGCCCGAGCGGGCCGTGCCTTTACCGGAGCGGCGTCACGGCGCCCTCCTGGAGAATAGATCGCATGTCACCTCTCGTGAGCCTGCTCGAAGGGCTCGTCGCCGGTCTGGTTGCCTCCAGCGTTCTCTTCGTCCTCTACAACCGCACTCAGCGGAAGAGCGCCGCCCGGACCCTGTCGGCGGCCCGCACCCAGGCCGAGGCCATGGTGGCGGAGGGGTCGGCCAAGGCGGCCGAGGCCCGCAACCAGATGGTGCTCGAGGGGAAGATGGAGATCCTCCGCCTGCGGGAGGACCTCGACAAGGAGGCCCAGCGCCGGCGGGACGAGTGGGACCGCTTCGAGCGCCGGGCCGAGGAGCGGGACCGCTCGCTGGAGCGCAAACTGGAGGAGGTCCGCAAGCAGGAATCGGGGTTCAGTGCCCGGGAGCGGACCGTCGCCGGCCGGGAGGAGGCGGTCCGCAAGCGCGAGGGCGACATCGAGCAGCTGGTCGCCGAGCAGCGCCAGAAGCTGGAGCGGGTGGCGGGGCTCTCTGCCGAGGAAGCCCGTCGCGAGGTGCTCCAGCGGGCCGAGGACGAGGCGAAGAGCCAGGCCCAGGCGCTGGCCCGCGACATCCGGGAGCAGGCCAAGCGCTCGGCCGAGAAGGACGCCCGGAAGATCGTGGCCCTGGCGGTGCAGCGGATTTCGGCGGAGCAGACTGCCGAGACCACGGTGGCGGCGGTGGCGCTCCCCAGCGATGAGATGAAGGGCCGGATCATAGGCCGGGAGGGCCGCAACATCCGCGCCTTCGAGCAGGCCACCGGCGTGGACGTGATCATCGACGACACCCCCGATACCGTGATCGTGAGCTGCTTCGATCCGGTGCGGCGGGAAGTGGCCCGCCGGGCCCTGGCGGCGCTCATCACCGACGGTCGGATTCATCCCGGCCGGATCGAGGAGCTGGTGGCCAAGGCCCAGAAGGAGCTCAACGCCGAGATGCAGGAGCTGGGCGAGAAGGCGGCGTTCGAGACCGGGGTCCATGGGCTCCACCCGGAGGTCATCCGGCTGGTCGGGCGGATGCGCTATCGCACCTCCTACGGCCAGAACATCTACGACCATTCGAAGGAAGTGTCCTGGCTTGCGGGGATGATGGCGGCGGAACTTCACCTCGACGTGCAGCTGGCCAAGCGGGGCGCGTTGCTCCACGACATCGGCAAGGTCCTGACCCACGACAACGAGGGCACCCACGTGGAGCTGGGGGTCGAAGTCGCCCGCAAGTACGGCGAGCACCCCCTGGTCATCAACTGCATCCAGGCCCACCACGACGACGTGCCGCACGAGACGGCGGAGTCGGTGCTGGTGCAAGCGGCCGATGCCATCAGCGGCAGCCGGCCGGGCGCCCGGCGCGAGGCCTTCGAGAGCTACGTGAAGCGCCTCACCAAGCTGGAGGAGATCGCCAACGGTTTCGCCGGCGTCGAGAAGTCCAACGTGATCCAGGCCGGGCGCGAGGTCCGCGTCATCGTCACCCCCGACAAGGTCGACGATGGGGCGGCGATCACCCTCTCGGACCAGATCGCCCGCCGGATCGAAAACGAGCTGCAGTACCCGGGACAGATCAAGGTTGTGGTCATCCGCGAAACCCGAGCCGTGGACATTGCCCGATGAGTGCCCGCATCATTGACGGAGTCGCGCTGGGGAAGACCATCCGCGAGGAAGTGGCCGCCGAGACCGCCCGGCTCAAGACCCGGGGCGTGGTCCCGGGACTCGCCGTGGTGCTGGTGGGCGAAGACCCCGCCTCCAAGGCCTACGTCGGCTCCAAGGAGAAGGCCTGCCTGGAGGCCGGCATGCACTCGGTGAAAATCACCCGCCCCGCGGAGATTCCCGAGGCCGAGCTGCTGGAGATCGTGGATCGTCTCAATGCCGACCCGACCATCCACGGCATCCTGGTGCAGCTGCCCCTTCCCAAGCACATGAACACCGAGAAAGTCCTCCTCCGGGTGAATCCGGCCAAGGACGTCGACGGCTTTCACCCGGTGAACGTGGGCAAGCTCGTGATCGGAGATCCGACCGCGCTCCGTCCCTGCACCCCGTGGGGCGTGATCCAGATGCTGATCCGCAACGGGATCGAGACCCGGGGTGCCCACGCCGTGGTGGTGGGGCGCAGCACGATTGTCGGCAAGCCGATGGCGAATCTGCTCATCCAGCAGGGCCCCGGGGGCAACGCCACCGTCACCGTCTGTCACTCCCAGACCCGCGATCTCCCCGCCGTCTGCCGCTCGGCCGACATCCTCATCGCCGCGATCGGCAAAGCCGAGTTCGTCACCCGCGACATGGTTCGGCCCGGCGCGGTGGTGATCGACGTCGGCATCAACCGGGTCGACGATGCCAGCAAGCCCAAGGGCTATCGCCTCACAGGCGACGTGGCGTACGGGCCGGTTTCCGAGATCGCCTCGGCCATCACCCCGGTGCCCGGCGGCGTGGGCCCGATGACCATCGCGATGCTGCTGGCGAACACGCTGCAGGCGGTGAAGCAGGGGGGAGTCTAGAGTCGAGGGGCGAGAGTCTGACCTCCTCCGGACTCCGACTCTTCAATCTTGACTCGCGACTCTCGACTGCATGGACCTCTTCACCCCCAATCCCGATGCCCCCTGGACTCCGGTGCAATTGGCCCGGGCGGCGCGGCGCGTGGTGGAAGCGGGCATCGGCCCGATCTGGCTGCGGGGCGAGATCACCGGGCTCAAGGCCTACGCCAGCGGTCACTGGTATTTCACGGTGGGCGACCGACTGGCCCAGATCCGCTGCGTCATGTGGCGGACCTACACCCAGCGCCTCAAATCGCCGCCGGCCGACGGCACCCAGGTCTACCTCCTCGGGACCCCGACGGTCTGGGAAGAGCGGGGGGAGTTCCGCCTCAACGTCACGCAGCTCCTGGTCACCGATCGGATCGGACAGCAGCAGCTGGCGCTGGAGCGGATCCGCGAAGCGCTGACCCGCGACGGACTCTTCGACCCGAGCCGCAAGCGCCCCCTGCCGGAGCACCCCACGATCCTCGCGGTGGTGACCAGTCTTGAAGGGGCGGCGCTCCGCGACATCATCACCGTCTCGCGCAAGCGCTGGCCCTCGGCCCAGCTGCTGCTGTTCGGGGCGCGGGTGCAGGGGAGCGAGGCCGAAGGCGACCTGGTGCGGGCGCTCGAGCGGGTGAACCGCCTGCCCGGGATCGAGGTCTGCATCCTGGCGCGGGGCGGCGGCGCCAGGGAGGACCTCGCGGTCTTCAACAGCGAAGCGGTGTGTCGGGCCCTCGCGGCGGTGACGGTGCCCACGATCTCGGCTGTGGGGCATGAGACCGATCTCTCGTTCACCGACCTCATCGCCGACGTCCGAGCCGCCACCCCCTCGGCGGCGATGGAAGTCGCGCTGCCGGATCAGGTTCATTTTGCCCGCCAGATCGCCGGGTGCGGCATCCGGCTGGCCACCGCCCTGGGCCGGAGCACCCGGCTCGGTCGGGAACGGCTGGAGCGGAGTGCCGACCGGCTGCAGGCCTCCCTCGACCAACGGCTCGAACGCCGCCGCCGCGATCTCGAACGCCTCGCCGCCCAGCTCGATGCCCTCTCACCCCTCAAGGTGCTGGACCGGGGCTATGGGGTGGCCCGGGGGCCGGATGGTCGGGTGCTCAAGCAGCTTTCATCATTTCCTCCGGGCCTCGACTTCACCCTTCGAGTGGTGGATGGCGATGTGCCCGCCCGGGTGCGAGACGCTTCATGACCGAACCCGCGCCGTCGTTGGCGGAGGAGCTCCGCCGCCTGGAGGAGATCGTCCGCCGGCTGGAGCGCGAAGACGGCGACCTCGACCAGGCCCTCGCCCTCTTCGAAGAAGGGGTGGCCCGGTTGCGGCTGGCGCGGGACCGGCTGGGCGCCGCCGAGCTTCGGGTGAAGAAGGTGCTGGAAGACGCCGAGGGCACCCTCCGGGCAACCGACTTCGACGCCGACAAGTAGACGGTGAGCGAAGACCCTACCCACCCGGTCGACGCGCCCGCCCTGCTGGCCGAGGCGCGCGAGCGGGTCGATGCCCTGCTCGAGGCCTGGGCCGAGCGGATCCAGACTATCGTGCCGGGTCGCACCGGCGAGGCGCTGGGGTACGCCCTCAACACCCCCGGCAAGCGGGTGCGGGCGGCGCTGGTGATCGCGGCGTACCGGGCCTGTGGCGGCCTCTCCCCCGCGATCGCGGCGGTGGCCGCGGCGGTCGAGACGGTGCACACCTACTCGCTGGTGCACGACGACCTGCCGTGCATGGACAACGACGATCTCCGGCGCGGCCGGGCCACGTTGCATCGCGCCTACGACGTCCCCACCGCCACCCGGGTCGGCTTCCTGCTGGTGCCGGTGGCGGGGCTGGTGCTGACCCAGGCGGCGCGTGACCTGGTCCTCGGCCCGGCGGTGCTGGGCCGCCTGGCGGTGGAGCTGTTCAACGCCGGCGGCATCGAAGGCATGGTCGGCGGCCAGTGGATGGATCTCGAGGCGGAGCGAAAGGCCCTCGATCTCGATGGGCTGATGGCGGTCCACCGGGGGAAGACCGGAGCCCTCATCCGGGCGGCGTGTGTGCTCGGTGGCCTGGCGGCCGAAGCGTCGCCCCCCGTAGTGGAGGCCCTGGCCGGCTATGGTCAGGAGGTGGGGCTCGCCTTTCAGATCGCCGACGACGTGCTGGATGCGACCGCCACCAGCGCCCAACTCGGGAAGACGGCGGGCCGGGATGCCGCCCTGGAGAAGTCGACCTACGTGAGCGTGCTGGGGGTGGAGCGGGCCCGCGCGGAGGCGGCGGCGCTGTCGTCCCATGCGATTCGGAGCCTGGAACGGGCCGGGGTTCCGGCGGAATCGCTGGGCGCCCTGGCTCACTATATTGTTCATCGGGCCTCGTGACCGGGACCGACCTATGACGCTCCTCGACACCCTCAAGTCGCCAGCCGACCTCAAGCGCATCCCGCGCGACCAGCTGCCCCAGGTCGCGCAGGAGGTTCGCGAGCGGTTGATCGACGCCTGCTCCCAGACCGGTGGCCACATCGGCGCCAGCCTGGGGGTGGTGGAGCTGTCGATCGCGCTGCTGTACGAGTTCGATTCTCCCCGGGACAAGGTCATCTGGGACGTGGGCCACCAGGCCTACGCCTGGAAGCTCCTGACCGGCCGGAACGACCGCTTCCTCACACTGCGGCAGACCGGCGGCATCTCCGGCTTCCTCAAGCGGAGCGAGAGCGAGCACGACCAGTTCGGGGCCGGCCACGCCGGGACCGCGATGTCGGCCGCGCTCGGCATGGCCACCGCCCGCGACCTCAAGGGCGATACCGGCAAGGTGATCGCCGTCGTGGGCGACGGGGCCCTCACCTGCGGGCTCTCCTACGAGGGAATGAACAACGCGGGGCACTCCGATCGCGACATCATCCTGATCGTCAACGACAACGGGATGTCGATCTCGCCCAACGTCGGCGCGATCCACAAGACTCTGGGCGGCATCGTGGCGAGTCCCGCCACCAACCGGCTCCGCGAGCACATCAAGCACTGGACCTTCAAGCTGGGCAAGGTCTTCGGGCCCGAGATGGTGGAGTTCGCCAAGAACCTGGAGGAGAGCGCCAAGAACCTCTTCTCCGACGGGATGTTCTTCGAAGAACTCGGCTTCCGCTATTTCGGCCCGATCGACGGGCACGATCTCAAGAAGCTGATCGACACCTTCCACTTCGTGAAGCCGATGACCGGCCCCCGGGTCATTCACGTCATGACCCAGAAGGGGAAGGGTTTTCCGCTGGCCGAGGCCAACAAGGAGAAGTGGCACGGCCTCGCGGCCTACGATCCGGAGACCGGCGAGCCCCGCAAGAAGACCAGCGGCCCGCCGACCTGGACCCAGGTCTTCGGCGAGGCGATCACCGGCCTGGCGGCGGAGCACCCCCAGCTGGTGACCATCACCGCGGCGATGCCGAGCGGCACCGGGACCAACATCTTCCAGAAACGGTGGCCCGAGCGGTTCTTCGACGTGGGGATCGCCGAGGGCCACGCGGTGACCTTCGCCGGCGGGCTCGCGACCCAGGGGATCCGTCCCATCGTCGCGATCTACAGCACCTTCCTGCAGCGGGCCTACGACAACATCATCCACGATATCGCGGTGCAGCACCTGCCCGTGATCTTCGCGATGGACCGCGCCGGCCTGGTGGGGGAAGACGGTCAGACCCACATGGGTCTCTACGATATCGCCTACCTGCTCGCGGTGCCGGGCATGACCGTGACGGCGCCCAAGGACGGCGACGAGCTGATCGGTCTGCTCCGGAGCGCGCTGGCTCGCACCGAGGGGCCCTTCTCCCTGCGCTATCCGCGCGACAAGACCCCGCTCGAACCCCGACCGGTGGCGGAGGTGCCCGCCGTGCCCTACGGCTCCTGGGAGATGCTGCGCCACGGGAAGGACGTCGCCATCCTCGCCGTCGGGACCATGGTGCTGCCGAGTGTCCAGGCGGCGGAGCAGCTGGCGGCCGAAGGCATCGACTGCGCGGTGATCAACTGTCGCTTCCTCAAGCCGATGGATGCGGCCATGCTGGAGGCGCTGGCCCAGCAGTACCGGACCTTCGTCACCGTCGAGGAAGGGACCATCGTGAACGGGTTCGGAGCCACCCTCTGCGAGAAGCTCCAGACCACCCATCCCGAGGTGCGGGTCATCGCGCTCGGCATCCCCGACCGGCTCATCGAGCAGGCGCCCCGGGCCGAACAGCTGGAGAACTTCGGTCTCTCGGCCGGGGGCATCGCCCGCCGGCTCCGCGCGCTCCATAGCGAGGAGAGCGTCGAGGCCCGATGAAGCTCGGGGTCGTCGGAAACCCGAGATATGCCGACCTGAAGGCGGTGCTCAGGGAACTCGCCCAGCTCTGCCAGCATCGGGGCGTTTCCATCGTTACCGAGCCCAGCCTGGCCCCGCTGTGGGATGCCCTCCATCCGCTCCTTGACGAAGTCACCCCCGACGCCCTGATCACCTTCGGCGGCGACGGCACCCTGCTCCGGGGGGCCCGCCTGCTGCGCGGCCACGAGGCCCCCATCATGGGCGTCAACCTCGGCCGGGTCGGTTTTCTCACCACCACCACCCGCGATCGGCTTCCCGCCGCGCTCGATTTCCTCTGTTCCGGGCAATACATCCTCGAGCGGCGGCTGGCGCTCCATGCCGCGATCGTCTCCGACACCGGCGGGATCCGCTACGAGCAGCAGGCCCTCAACGATGTGGCGCTCCACAAGGCGGGTGTCGCACGGGTGGTGCGGATCAAGCTCAGCGTGGATGGCGAGGAGCTCGGGCCCTACAGCGCCGACGGCGTGGTGATCGCCACCCCCACCGGCTCGACCGCCTACTCCCTCTCCGCCGGCGGCCCGATCGTCGCCCCGGGGGTCGAGGCCATGATCGTGACGCCGGTCTGTGCCCACACCCTCGCGGTCCGTCCGGTGGTGGTGCCGGCCGACGCCACCATCTGTGTGGAGCCGATGTCGCCGGGCGCCGAAGACCTGCTGGTGTCCTACGACGGCCAGCTCGGGACCACCCTGGCGCTGGGCGACCGGGTCTATGCCCGTCGCTCGGCGGCGTCGGTGCTGCTGGTGCGCCTGGGCGGGGAAGGGTACTTCACCCGGATGCGGCAGAAGCTGGCCTGGGGCGACCTGGTCGACCGCGAGGCGGTGCGGTGATCAGCGAGCTTCGGGTCCGCGATCTCGTCACCATCGCGGACGTCACCCTCCAGCTCGGCGCCGGCCTCAACGTCCTCACCGGGGAGACCGGAGCGGGCAAGTCGATGGTGGTCGATGCCGTGGCCCTGCTCCTCGGTGCCCGGGCCGACAGCGGCCTGGTGCGTCCCGGCGCTGCCCGCGCGGTGGTGGAGGGGGCCTTCGATATCGAGGAGAGCGGAATCCGGCGGCGGCTCGAAGTGGCCGACGTGGAACTCGAGGACGGCCGGCTGGTCATCCGCCGCGAAGTAACGGCCGACGGCCGCTCCCGGGCCTGGGTGAACGGCAGTCCCACCACCATCGGGGTCCTGGGCCGGATCGGCAGTCTCCTGGTCGACCTGCACGGCCAGCATGAAACCCAGTCGCTCCTCCACGCCGAGGCCCAGCGCGACATCCTCGACGCCTTTGCCGGTGCCCACGGCGAGCGGGCCGCCCTGGCCGACGCCCACGCCAGCGTGGCGGCCCTTTCGAGCGAGGAAGCGGCCCTGGTGGCGCGGCGGGACGAGGTCCGGCGCCGGGCCGACTACCTCCGCCACGTGCAGAAGGAAATCGAGCACGCCAGGCTCCGGCCGGGCGAGGAGGAGGAGCTGGATGCCGAGGCCCGGCGGCTGAGTCACGCCGGCACTCTGGGCGAACAGGCCCGGAAGCTGGCCGCCCTCCTGGATGACGGGGACCGGGGCACCCTCCCGTCGTTGGGGCAGGTGGACCGGGTGCTCGGCGGGCTGGAGCGGATCGACCCCGCCCTCGCCGCCTGGCGGGAGCTCCTCGACGGGGCCTATGCCCAGCTGACCGAGCTCTCGCGCCTGGCCGGCGACTACGCCGATGGGCTGCAGGACGACCCCGCCCGGCTGGGTGAGGTGGAGCGCCGCCGGGACCTGCTCTACCGCCTCAAGCAGAAGTACGGCGCCTCGCTCGACGCGGTGCTCGCGACCGGCGCCCAGGCGAGTGCCGAGCTCGAGCTGCTCGACACCGCCGATCTCGACCTGCGACAGATTGCCGCCCGGCGGGTGGCCGCGGAGGTGGCCTGTCAGGCGGCGGCCGACGCCCTTACCACCCGCCGCCAGGACGCCGCGAACCGATTGGCCCGCGCCGTCACGCGACTCCTGCCGGAGCTGGGGCTGCCCGGCGGAAAGGTGGATGTCGAGCTGGCCCCACTGGGGCGGATCGAGGCGATGGGGCAGGAGAGCGTAACCTTCACGGTCCGCCTCAATGCCGGGCTCGAGCCGAGGGCGCTGGCCAAGGCGGCCTCCGGCGGGGAACTCTCGCGGATCATGCTGGCACTCAAGGTCGTGTTGGCCCGGCACGATGCCGTGCCGACTCTGATCTTCGACGAAGTGGATCAGGGCATCGGCGGCGAGATCGGGGCCCAGGTGGGCGAGGCGCTGGCGGAGGTGGCCGGTCGCCGGCAGGTGCTGGTGATTACCCATCTGCCCCAGATCGCGGCCCGGGCCGAGCGGCACCTGGTGGTCTCCAAGGCGGCGCGGCGCGGAGTCGCCACCAGCGACGTGGCCCAGATTCACGGGGAGGACCGGATCACCGAACTGGCCCGGATGCTGGGCGATGCGGAGGGAGATACCGCCCGGAAGCACGCGGCGGCGCTGCTGGGCAAGTAGAAAGCTACCGCGGGAAGTCCGCCGGACGGCGAAAGGGGAGTTGCCCGCGTCAGCGTCCCAGAAACTCGCCGATCCCCTGCAGGCTCTCCGTCTTGTCGGCCACGATCTTGAGCGCTACCAGGATCGGCACCGCCAGCGCCGCGCCCGCCACCCCCCAGATCCACCACCAGAAGAGAAACCCCAGGAAGATCGCCAGCGGGTTGAGCGGCAGGCGGCGCCCCAGGAGGTGCGGGGTGGCGAAGTTGGTCTCCACCGCGTGCACCGAGAGATAGAGCACCGGCGCGATCAGGGCCCGGACCGGGTCGTCGAAGCTGATCAGGCCGATCATCCCCAGCAGGACCGCCATCACCGCCGGGCCGAAGTAAGGGACGTAGTTGAGGGCGGCCGCCCCCAGGCCCAGGAGGAGCGGCGTCGGCAGGCCCAGCGCCGCCATGATCCCGGCCGTAATCGCCCCGACCGCCAGGTTGATCAGGGTCACCGCGAGGAGATAGCGGGAGATCTGCGACTCCGTTTCTCCCACGATCACCAGCACCCGCTCGGCGTGGTGCCGCGGCAACACCCGGGGCAGCTTGCGCAGGAACTGATCGCCCGAGGCCAGGAAGAAGTAACTCAACACCAGCACGATCAGCGCCCCCGCGGCCACCTGCTTGGCCCCGCCGAAGATCGTCTCGGTGAGGGTGGCCTGGCGGATCTCCACCGATTGGGTGGCGCCCGGTCCGGTTACGTCGGCGATCTGGTCCACCTGCTGGGCGGTGCGGGTGACGCCGGCGATCGGCCGGAGCAGCCGCCGCACCCGGCTCTCGAGCTTGCGGAGGTCGGTCGGCGCCCGCTCGACCCATTCGGTCGCGGGCGCCCAGGCCTGGTAGGCGGCGGCCACCGTCCCCGCCAGCAGCACGCCCAGCACCAGGGCAGGCGCCAGCGGGGCCGGGATCCGGTGGCGCCGGAGCCACTGCACCACCGGGCGGAGCAGCAGCGCCAGAAAGAGCGCCAGCGTGATGGGGAGGAAGAACTCCCGCCCCAGGTGGAGCGTGTAGAAGACAGCCAGGACGAAGAGCCCGGTGATCGCGAATGACCGGAGCTCGGCGATCGCGGCGCGGGACGGGCGGGGGGGAGGTGTGGTCGTCAAAGGTCAGCGCCAGAGGCGTTGATACCAGCGGATCTCGATCTCGGTGGCCCAGAACTGGGGAACTCGGCCACCGCTCCCCGCAACGACCCGGCTGTAACGCCAGGAGGCGTCGATCGGCAGTCCGCAGCGCCGCCCTGCCTGACATTCCTGCACCGCCCGCCCTACGTAGCTCACCCCGCCACCCACCAGGAGGGCCCGCCGCGCCGAGTTGCGTACCAGCACGCTGGCCGGCACGCCGGGAATCGCATCGGAGGCACGGTAGTACGTTGCGCGACCGCTGGCCTCGCGCCAGTAGTCGGCCGACCCGGCGAGGGCAAAATTCCGGGCCAGCCGGACGAAGGGCCGAGCCCCGATCTGGAGTACGTCGCCCGCCTTGTAGTTCACATTGCTGAGGCGGCTGGCGACTGGGAACGCCTCGTCTGGCCCGGCCACCCGGCGCACCCGAAGGGCCGAGAACTTCCGAGTGTAGCCGCCGGCGAGGCGGGTGCCCCAGGCACCGGCTCCGAGATCCGCCGTGCCCGAGAGAGCGAGCTCGTAGCGGCCGTTGCCGGTGCCGAGGTGCAGCAGGTTATTAGGGTTGTCGCGCAGGCCCGTGGGTAGCGTCAGCCTCCCTTCCACGGCCAGCCGGAATCCTCCCGGGCGCTGTCCCATTCGGTCGAACCGGTCGACCAGGGTATACACCGCGCCGATGTCCATATCCCCCATCCGGGAGATGGTCGCGCCGGTGAGCGGCAGCGCGGCGATCGGCCCGGCCTGATTGGAGAGGAACCTGGTAACGTCGCCTGGGCTCAACCGGGCCGCGGCCAGAACCGGATCCTCGGTGAAGGTGCCGGTTACTCCCAGGGAGTTGGCCAGGGTATCCTGCAGGCCCCGGATTGTGTTGGTGAGTGCGACCCCGGCCGCACTGGTCGCCGTGGGCAGGAAGGCCGACGCCTCGGAGGCGGTGGTGATGCTCTCGAGCCCGGCCGCGATCCGCGCCCCCCGGGCCGCGATCGACTGGGCCAGCGCCAGCAGGGTGGGGTTGCCGGTGTAGGCCCCGCTCGCGATCCGGGCGTTCAGGGTCTGCAGGGCGGCGTTGAAGTCGTTGAAGAACAGGTTGGCGGCGGCCTGATCGGTGCCATTGCCCAGGGTCGGGTGCGCCGGGTTGAATCCGGCATCTCCGCTCAGCGAATCCTCCCTGAGGCTGGCCCGCACCCGCATGGTAACGAAAGGGACGTGGGCGAAGAGTGTGAGCCGTCGGGTGACGCCGAGTGCCGCGCCGATAGTGCCGGTGTTGAGGGTGAGTTGCCCGTGGGCGGTGAGCCCCCCCAGGTTCACCTTATAGGCGGCCTGCCCGATCGCCTGGCCGACAACCGTGTCCACCGCCTGCAGGAAGGCGAACCGGTCGCTCCCCAGGGCCCGGCTGCCGAAATCGGCGAGGTAGTCCTCCTCGTGGCCGCCGAAGATGCGCTGGTCGGCGGTCAGGAACCGGCCCCCGAGCGTGAACCGCAGCGTCCCCTTGGGGGCCCCCACCGGGGCAAGCTGGGCCGACAGCGGCGCTGCCAGCGCGAGGAGCACCAGGGCGCTCCGGGGAAACCGCCGCAATGAACCTCCGTGAGGGTGACGGGCATGACCCAGGGTTCGCCTGGCCGACAGGCAACTTCGCTGCTTGCCGAGCGCTTTGGAAGCGGGCCGGCGGTCCTCGTGTCGGCGCCTGGCCGGGTGAACCTCATCGGCGAGCACCTGGACTACAACGGTGGGCCGGTGCTCCCGCTGGCGCTGGAGCGCCGCACGGTGGTGGCCGCGGCCCATGCCCCCCGCTGGCGGGCGGTGTCGGCGCTGGATGGGAACGTCGCCGAGGTCGACCCGGCACGGCTTGAGCCGGGGCATTGGGAGGGATATCTGGTTGGGGTCATCCGGGCCGCCGCTCGGGCCGGGATTACCCTCAGCGGGGCCGAGATCGCGGTGGCGAGCACGGTGCCAAGCGGGGCGGGGCTCTCGTCGTCGGCCGCGCTCACCGTGGCCTGTGTCCGAGCCCTCGCCGGCCTCGCGGGGAAGAAGCTCGCGCCGTCCCAACTGATCGACCTGGCCTGGGTGGCGGAGCACGACGAGGTCGGCGTCGCCTGCGGCCGCATGGACCAGACGGTCTCGGTGCTGGCGCGCCCCGGCCATGCGCTCCTGCTCGAGACCGCGACCGGCGCGGTTACCCACCTGCCGTTTCCTCTCCGGGTCTGGGTGTTCGAGACCGGGGTTTCCCATCGGCTCACCGGTGGCCAGCTCAATGTCCGGCGCCAGGAGTGCGAGGTGGCCCTCGGCCTGGTGCGGGAGCAGGGCGTCGGCGCTGCCCAGCTGGCGGAGGTACCGACCGAGGCCCTCCCCCGACTCCTCCGGAGCATTCCGGCGCCGTGGCATCTCCGGCTCCGGCACGTCGTCACCGAAACCGAGCGGGCCCGCCGGTCGGCCGCGGCGATGCTGGAGGGCGACTGGCCGGCGCTGGGCGCGCTGCTCCATGCCGGGCACGAATCGCTACGACGGGACTATCAGTCGAGTTGTCCCGAGGCGGACCTGCTGGTGGAGAGCGCGATGCAGCACGGCGCCCTGGGCGCTCGGCTCACCGGGGCGGGGTGGGGCGGGGCGGTGCTGGCGCTGCTCCCGGCGGGGAAGGAGGCGCGGATCGCCGCGGAGGTGCAGGAGGCGTTCCGGCGGGCCTATGGCCGGGTACCCGCGGTCTGGGCGACCCGGGCCGGCGGCGGCGTGCGGAGCGAGAAATGAGCGGTATGCCCCCGCATCTCACCTATCGGGAGGCGGCCACGACCTCCGGCACGGTGGCGGGGCTGCCGTGCTCATCCAGCCATCGCAACATCTGGCGGATGCTTCCCGTCGCGAGCGCAATGCTGGTGTCGGCCGCTCCGTAGTAGAGGTAGACCGTGTCGCCGTCGGCCCGGATGGTGTAGCCGCAGGGGAAGGCCACGTTGCCGACATCGCCTTCGCGCTCGTACAGCGCCTCCGGGCCGAAGATCCACATGTCGCCGCGGAGAAGCACCTGCTCCGGATGTTGCAGGTCCAGGAGGGCCAGGCCCAGCCGATAGAGACTCCCCGAGGCCGTCTGCCGCACCCCGTGGTAGAGCATGAGCCAGCCGCGTTCCGTCTCGATCAGCGGCGGCGACAGGCCCACCTTGTTGGCGTCCCACCAGGCGCCCCGCCGCGCCTGTAGAACCAGCTTGTGCCCGCCCCAGTTGCGGAGGTCGGGGGAGTAGGAGATCCAGACGTGGGCCCCGGAGTCGTGCATCGGCCGGTGGATCAGGGCAAAATTGCCGTCGATCCGCCGTGGCAGCAGGGCGGCATCCTTGTCGTCGGGCTGCATCACCAGCCCGAAGCGTTCGAAACGGGTGAAGTCGTCGGTCAGGGCCAGTGCCACGCCGGGCCCGCTCCGGCTGTAGGCGGTGTAGGCGATGGCGTACTTCCCCAGTTCCTCGACCCAGGTGATCCGCGGATCCTCCACTCCCCACATTTCCTCCGGATAGCGCAGCGGATCGGCCTGGAACGTCGGGGTCGGATCGATGGTCCAGCCGTCCACGCCGTTGGCGGAGCGGGCGGCGCACAGATGCGAGTGTCCCCGGCGGTCCTCCACCCGGCAGAGGAGCAGGGTGGTGCCATCGGCCAGCCGGGTGGCGCCGGCGTTGAATACCGTGTGGGCCGGGTAGGGCCAGGCCGCCGCGGTCAGGATCGGGTTGCGCGGGTGCCGCTCGAAGAGCACTTCGTAATGCTGCCGTGCCGTCATGTGGTGTCGCCGCCAGTCGGACTTCAGGTGAGGTCTGCCCCGTCCGCGGAGCGCATGCTCCACAGGGCCAGGAGAAACGAGAGGGTCGATTCGGCACCCTGGTTTTCGTTGACCCGCTCTTGGTGCAGCCCGTCCCGGCAGCCGCCGGTGGTGGCGTCATAGACCGGCTGATGCAGATGATTCTGCCCCAGGAACCAGTGAAACGCGCTGCCGGCATAGCGCGACCAGCGGGGGTCCCCGGTGATCCGGTACGCGTCCAGACCGGCGGAGACCATCCCGCACGCCTCGACCGGCTGCTGGTCGTACCGCGCCACCGCGGCGCCCCGCGGATAGAAACCGTTGGACCCGATCGGTGCGAAGTAGCCGTCCGCGGTATGCTGCAGGGCGCCGAGCCAGTCCAGTGCCGCGGTCCCGACGAGCAGCATGTCGTCCCGGCCCATGGCCGCGCCCGAGAGAATCAGGGCCTGCGGCAGCCGGGCATTGCAGTAGGTCACGTGCTCCTCGAACCAGGGCCAGTCGTCGGTGCTGGCCCGGTCGAACAGGTCCAGTAACCGGCCGGTGAGCAGTTCCCGCATGGCCTGCACCCCACGGTCACCCTGGAAGGCCCGCAGGTACTCGTCGATGCCGAGCAGGGCGTAGGCCCACGCCCGTGGGCTGGCGAGATGGGTGAGGGCGGGCAGGGCGGCGTGGAACAGCTCACCGCCCAGACTCCGGCGGCCGGGGTCGCTGGCCCGCCCGACCACCGTGCCCAGGGCCCAGAGCGCCCGGCCGTGACTGTCTTCGGAGCCCCGGGCTTCGGCCCAGACCCGCTCATACGTCAGGAAGTTCCGGAACCGCCCCGACGGCGGGTGGAAGGCGTGACTCACGAAGGCCAGGTAGCGCGAGGCGAGGCTGCGGACCAACTTCCGGTCCACCGCGCCCGCCGCCTCCAGCGTAACCATGAGCATCAGGGCCCGCGCGTTGTCGTCGAGGCAGTATCCCTCGGCGTAGCGTGGCACCACGAATGCGGCGTGTTGCAGCATGCCGGTGTCGTCGGTCATGCATCGGAGATGATCCAGATTCAGTTCCGGCAGACTGGCGGGGCGTTCGGCCAGGGTCCGGGCATGGAAGGCGGTTCGCCGGCGCTCGGCCCGCCCCGTGACGGCGCGCTCCAGGCTGACGACGTGCTGTCCGGCCACCGCCGCCCAGGCCATCTCGCGTCCGTAGGCTCCCGCCCGACGGCGCATGGCGGCCGTCCCCGGCGGATCCGACAGGAGCCCCACGACGGCCCGCGCAATCGCCCCGGAATCCCGCCACGGCACCAGGACGCCCCGACCGTCGGCGAGCAGCTCGCTGGCATAGCGGTAGGGTGTCGAAATCACCGCCTTGCCGGCCCCGACGGCGTAGGCCAACGTGCCGGAGGTGCTCTGCTCCGGCTTGAGGTACGGGGTGATATAGATGTCGGCGGCCGAGAGGAACTCCCCTAACTCCGCCTGACTCACGAACCGATTGTGGAAGATGATGCTGTCGTCCACGCCCAGTCGCTGGGCCCGGGCCTCGAGCATCAGCCGGTAGGTCTCCTGCGACCGCTCCTGGACATGCGGGTGGGTGGCGCCCAGCACGATGTAGACCGTGTCCGGGTGGTCCGCCAGGATCGCGGGCAGGGCGTCGACCACATGTTCGATGCCCTTGTCCGGCGAGAGCAACCCGAAGGTGAGAAGCACCGACAGTCCCGCCACCCCGACGCGGTCCTTGTCGCCGGCGGCGAACATCGCCTCCGGGATCCCGTGCGGTATCAGGTCGATCTTCTCCGGGTCCACGCGGTGCACCTGCGTGAGCAGCGTGGCGCTGTGCTGGCTCATGACCACCAGCCGCTCCGACAGCCGCACGATCTCGTCCATCACCCGCCGCTGGGCTGGATCGGGGTCGGCCAGGACCGTGTGAAGGGTGGTCACGATCGGCATCCGCAGTTCACCGAGCAGCGGCAGCACCAGGCTTCCCGACTTGCCCCCGAAGATGCCGTACTCGTGTTGCAGCGATACGACGTCCACCATCGACACATTCAGGTAATCCACCGCCCGGCGGTAGGATGCCGCGTCATGGTCGTCGATCTCGAACCGCACCATCGGGGGATAGGTGTGGCGGTGGCCGACATCGTTCATGGCCACCACGAAGCAGTCGAGCTGGGGGTACTCCGCCGCGAGCGCGGCGCTGAGATCGGTAGTGAAGGTGGCGATGCCGCACTGGCGGGGCAGGTGATTGCCCAGGAGGGCCACTCGGTGCAAGCCGGCGGGGAACGCCCCGCCGAGACCATCCGGGCGATCGGCGCCGGGCATGGACGGCGCGCGTCTGACGGGCGGAAGGGAGAGTGCCACGACGACCAGCCAGGTGGCACCGAGGAGCGGAGCTCTGCGGGGCAGAGCTCGCGTCACGCCTGCGTGGCAGAGCCGGGAATCAGCTTGCGACGCGGATCGGTCGGTGCCGGCGATCGGTCCTGAGGAATGGCACTGAATGATAGCCGCTCTGACACCGCGATCCTAGCGCGTCCTATGAGGAAGGGCTCATCGGGTGAGCCACCACTCTATGGCGGAGTCGGTGTTGCCCGCACCCTCGAACGGGGCGAAGTTCCATTCGCCGCTCGGGTGGCGAAACTGGCAGACGCATGGGACTTAAAATCCCAAGACAGGAAACTGTCATGTGGGTTCGATCCCCACCCCGAGCATTCCCGTGCGCCGCTCCTCCGGGGCGGCGCGAATCGTCGATGGGGTGTACCCCGCCGGCCCTCATGGCCAGGGTGCTCCACGGGCGACGGGTGTGGGAACCGCTCCTCCCCGCGGGGCGTTTCTCCGGGATGATCCCGTGTCCCGCTTGCCGCAAGCCCACCTCGCTGTCCGATCTCGCCGACGCCGGCAACTTCCTCGACTGGACCGCGCCCGAGGGTGCCTGTCCCGCCTGCGTCCAGGAGCGACTCCTCCGGCTGCTCCTGTCCCGGGGTGACGCGGCGCTGCACCGCGCGGTGCAGGCGGTCTGGCCGATCGATCCCGAGGCCGCCTTTGGCGCCCTCCCGACACCGCTTCGGCTTCACGCCGATCCCCGCTTCACCGGGCAGGGCGTCGCGATCGCGATCGTCGATTCGGGCTTCCACCCGCACCCGGACCTCGTTCAGGCCTCAAACCGGATCCGCTGCTGGATCGATCTGGGGCGCGACCATACCCGCACTCTTCGGTGGGATCCTACGGAGACGCCCCGCTGGCCCGGCTGGGACCGGGCCGCCGATCACCAGTGGCATGGAACCATGACGGCGGTGGTGGCCGCCGGGAATGGATACCTGAGCAGAGGGCTCTACCGGGGCCTGGCGAGCCAGGCCGATCTCGCGCTGGTGGCTGTGCGGGACCACAATGGCCGCATCACCAACGAGACCGTGGCTCGCGCCCTGCTATGGGTGCTGGATCATCGGGAGGAGTTCGGAATCCGAGTCGTGAGTCTCTCCGTGAGTGGTGACCCGATCGAACCCGGGTCCCCCAACCCGGTAGACCCGCTGGTCTCCCGACTGACCGCCGCCGGCGTGACTGTCGTGGCGGCGGCAGGCAATGATGGAACCCGGCGGCTGGTGCCGCCGGCCTCGGCGCCTAACGCCCTCACAGTCGGTGGCATCGACGACCAAAGCCTGCTCGACCACGGCGCCCTGAGGCTCTGGCACAGCAACTTCGGCTCGTCAACCGTCGGAGGGTGGAAACCTGAGGTGGTTGCCCCGAGCCTGTGGGTGGCCGCACCGGTCCTTCCCGGGACCATCGTGGCGGAGGAGTTGACCGCGCTCTTCGCCCGGCGCCGGGCAGGTGATCGGACCGTCGATGAACGGCTGGCCGAGCTCAAGGCGATCACCCCCCACTATCAGCACGTGGAAGGGACGTCTTTCGCCGCGCCGGTCGCGGCCGCTGCGGTGGCCTGCCTCCTCCAGGCCAATCCCCGGCTCACGCCAGGCGGCATCCGTGAGATCCTGCTCTCGACTGCCCAGTTGGTCGGTGGGGTTGATCGGGAACGGCAGGGAGCCGGTGTCCTGGATCCCGGTCGGGCGGTCGCTCGCGCCCTCGCAGAGGAGCACCCGACCGGTCCTGGCGGGCCGGTGAGGAATGGTCGTGGGGTCGAATTCCGGCTGCACGACCACCACGCGCTTCAGGTGGAGATCTTCGGCTCCTGGGATGGCTGGGCCGCGCCGGTGATGGGGTTCAAGGCAGACGGCCTCTGGCGGACCCAGCCGTTGGACCTTGGCGATGGCGCATATGCCTACAAGTTCCGACTGGACGGCTCGCGCTGGATCGATGACCCCGCCAACCCCGTCAAGCAACACGATGGGCTGGGGGGACTCAACAGCCTGCTCCAGGTCCCCCAGAGGCAGGGATAGACCGCCTGTCACGCTCCAGCTGACGCTCCCCACCGGTATCCCGGACGCGCGAGTCTCCGTTCCGCTCGCGCCGCGAAGCCCGGGTCGACCCGGTCCAGGCAGGAGCAGCTGGCGTAGCGCCGGGCTCGGCCGGGGGGACCTAGTCAGGCCTATCGCCCAGCCTCGCGACAAACCCCCATCCGCCCCCCAGCTCGCTCACTGCGCGGACCAGCTCGTTGTTTCCCTTCCGGAGCGGAAGGTAGAGCGCGTCGTTGTCCGGACTTACGATGCCGAGGAACACGGGGTCGCGGAAGCTCTGCGCGCTCCGCCCGCAGTAGAGGGCCTGTCCATTCAGAAAGACCGTCACTTCGTCGCGGTAGCCCAGATAGAGTTTCTTCGTCCTGGAAGGTGCCCCGGGGATGCGGGCTGTCGCGGTAACGGTTGATCGCGACGATCCCGGGCGGTTCCGCCTCGGCAGGCTGCCAGGTCATCTCGGCTGCTTCACCCGCCGGTAGCGGGCGTTCGAGGTTCCGTTGCCACCTGGCCCCGCTCGACCCCGGTCTTGAGATCGTCCCTGACCAGGGCGGGTGTCTCCATGTCACTCACCCAGAGCCTGGCCTGGGCTCCCGTCACGGCCAGGCGCAGGTGGAACCACCTCTCGCGCGGTATGTCCACCGGCCCGGTGAAGCCCGGCCCGTTATAGAGCTGCCAGTTGAGTCCGGTGTTGAGTACCGGGGTGTACTGCATCGCGTCGGGTGCCCCCGACCGGTGCTGGCGCAGGTAGACGAATTCCCCGTTCAGTGGATCGAGTCTGGCGGAAGGGCCTGCGCGGCGAGCGGCGGCGTGCATGGGATCGCGATCAGGATGGCGACGAGCGACCGACGAGCTGTCCCGGGTGGCATGGTAGTCCTTGGACGGAAGCAGCCGGGCCTGCGGTTGGTACGCGGAGACACGACGGGCGAGCGAAGGGGGAGTTTCCCCATGCGGTGCGCCTGCAATATCGTCGGCCGCCGGGGGCGCCGAGGCATCGACTCGTCACGGACGCAGTATCATTCAGGAGATCCGCCGGTACCGCATCGGCGGCCGAACGTGAGGAGGTCTCGTGTCCATTCGTCCCGTGAAGCGCATCGTCCAGTCCACCCCGACTCTCGAGGGCGCTGGCGTCCGCCTTCACCGTGGCTTCGGCTTCGGCGACACCGACGAGTTCGATCCATTCCTTCTCTTCGACGTTTTCCGCAACGACAATCCCGACGACTACCGCGCCGGCTTCCCCTGGCACCCGCACCGCGGCATCGAGACCATCACCTACGTCCTGGCCGGCGCGGTGGAGCACGGCGACAGTCTGGGCAATCGCGGCTCGCTCGGCGCCGGGGACGTGCAGTGGATGACCGCCGGCCGCGGCATTCTCCACCAGGAGATGCCCACTGGCGATGCCCGGGGACGGATGCACGGCTTTCAACTCTGGGCCAACCTTCCTTCCGGCCTCAAGTTGACCGCCCCCCGTTATCAGGACGTGCGGGCGAAGGACATCCCCGAGGTCATCGAAGACAACGGCACCACCGTCCGGGTGGTCTGTGGAGCCTACGGCGGGAGGTCCGGCCCGGTGGACGGCGTCGCCGCCGATCCCCGCTATCTCGACGTCTGGGTACCCGCGGGCGTGCGCGCGCGCTTGCCGGTGGAAACCAGCCGACATGCCTTCGCCTACGTGTTCGAGGGCGAAGGCCGCTTTCGCGATGCCTCCGCCCCTCAGCCGGTGGAGACCGAGATGCTGACCACGATCGGCGAGGAGCTGCCGGTCGGCAAGGTGGCGGGGGATCGCTCGCTGGTCCTGTTCGATCGGGGGGACGAGGTCGTCGTCCAGGCGGGAGAGCGGGGCCTCAGGTTCCTGTTGGTCTCGGGCACGCCGCTGGAGGAGCCGGTGGCCTGGTACGGCCCCATCGTGATGAACACCCGGGAACAGATTCAGCAGGCGATTGGCGAGCTCCGCGCCGGGACGTTCATCCGGGACTGATCGGGACTACGACGCCGGGACCGCGCGCCCTTCGGCCCAGTGGCGGAGGGCCGCGACCTTCTCCCGCATCGTGTCACTGAGCGGTCGGGTTCGATCGATCTCCCAGAGGAGCCCGGTGCCTTCCAGGGCCTCGCTCCGGGCCAGGCAGGTATAGAGGGCCCCCACCACCGCCTGCTCGATCTCCGCCCCGCTCCACCCTTCGGTGGCGGCGGCCAGGCCGGCGAGGTCGAACCCGGCGGGATCCTGGCCCCGCCGCCGGAGCTGAAGGGCAAAGATCGCCTGCCGCTCCGCGAGGCCGGGCAGGTCCACGAAGAAGACCTCGTCGAAACGCCCCTTCCGGATCAGCTCCGGCGGCAGCCGGCCGATGTCGTTGGCCGTGGCCACCACGAACACCGCCTCCTTCCGCTCCTGCAGCCAGGAGAGAAACGCTCCCAGCAGCCGGAGCGAGAGTCCGCCGTCATCGCTCCCGCCGTCGATCGCGAACGCCTTCTCGATCTCGTCGATCCAGAGCACCGCCGGCGCGATCCGCTCCGCCGCCCGCATGGCGCGGTGCAGGTTCCGCTCGGTCTCTCCCACATACTTGTTGTAGATCCGGGTGGCGTCGAGCCGGAGCAGCGGCAGTTCCCACTCCCGCGCCACCGCCTTGGCCGACAGGCTCTTCCCGCAGCCGGGCACCCCCAGCAGCAGGATCCCACGCGGGAACGGCAGCCGGTATTCGGCCGCTTTCTCCGGTGCCCGCAGGAGCGCCTGCCGGGTCCGGAGCCAGCTCTTGAGCCTCCCGAGGCCCGCCACGTCGGCCAGGGTGTCGTCCGAGGTGTAGTACTCGAGCAGACTCTCCTGGAGCACACTCTGCCGCTTGGCGCTGGCCACCCGGTCGAGGTCGCCCGGTTCCAGCCTCCCGTCATCGAGCATCACCCGCGTCAGAAGCCGCCGCGCCTCGTTCCGGGTGAGTCCCTGCAGCAGCTGCAGCAGTTGGGTGGTAAGCTCGGGGGTGAGCTCCATGCGGGGCTGGAGGTCGCGCACCAGGCGCTTGAGGAGGTCCCGGTACTCGCTTTCCGTCGGAGCCGGGACCGGAAGCACCGCCGCGTCCCGGGCGAGGGAAGAACCCAGCCGCAGGCTGTCGCCGACCAGCACCACCGCGCCCCGGACCTGGCCCAGTGCCATCCCCGCCTCCCGGAGCGCCGAGGGGACCCCGGCCTCGTCGAGCCACGGCTCGTGCACCGGAAAGAGGTACAATCCCTCGGCGCCTTCCCGCGCGATCTGCTGCAGGGCCTGCAGCGGATGGCCGGTGTCGCCGATCTGCCGGCCGTCGCCGCCGCTCCGCCGGAGGCCGGCGTGGCGCGACCAGTGCCACAGCGGCAGCGATTCCCGGGTGGCGATGGCCCGGACCAGCGCATCCGCCTGGGCATCGTCGGGCGTATCGAGGACGATGATGCCGTAGCGGGACCGGACCAGGACATCGAGTTCGGCCACCGGATCGATAGGGGTCATGGGGGGAAGGTACGATGAGACGGTGATGCGGTGAAGCAGCCTTCGGCATCGTCGCTTGCCAGCGGGTTGGCCGACCCTACTTTTGGGGGTCCTTCGCCCCGAGCCGCTCATGTTGAAGCCGGTCAAGCCGGGTAGTACGGTCCAGCTCAAGGATGCCGACGCCACGGCCGCCGACGAACCCCGGGGCGACGCGGTCGAGCCGTTGCTGCAGCCGCTGCTCCAACGGCTCGACGCCCTGCAGACCGCGCTCTACGCCGAGTCGAAGCAGGCGCTGCTGGTCGTGCTCCAGGGTCGGGATGCCGCCGGCAAGGACGGCCTCATCCGCCGGGTCTTCGGCCCCCTGAATTCCCAGGGTTGCGTCGTCTCCAACTTCAAGCGCCCCACCGAATATGAGTTGGCCCGCGACTACCTCTGGCGGGTGCATCAGGTCGTGCCCCCGCGAGGCACCATCGGCGTCTTCAATCGCTCGCACTACGAGGATGTGCTCGTCGTGCGGGTGCACAACCTGGTGCCGAAGGAGGTCTGGTCCCGCCGCTATGAGCAGATCAACGATTTCGAGCGGATCCTGAGCCAGAACGGCGTCCGGATCCTCAAGTTCTTCCTCCATATTTCCCGGAAGGAACAGCAGGAGCGGCTGCTCGAACGCCTCAACGACCCGCTCAAGAACTGGAAGTTCCAGGTCGGCGACCTGGAGGAGCGGAAGCGCTGGGACGAGTACACCGAGGCCTACCAACAGGCCCTCGAGCGGTGCAGCACCGACTGGGCGCCGTGGTACATTGTCCCCGCCGACCGGAAGTCCACCCGCAATCTGCTGGTGGCCCAGGTCCTGGTGACGACCCTGGAGGCGATGAACCCGCAGTTTCCGCGGGTGGATCCTGAGGTGATGAAGGTGGCGCGGGAATGGGAGAAGGAACTCGGTGGAAAGCGGTCCCACCGGACGGAGTGACCCGTCTTCCTCGCACCACTCACGACCCTCGACCTAGTAGTTCCCGTCCTGGTCGATCAGGATGAACGTCAGCCGGTTCCCCACGAAGAAGTAGGGCAGTCGGTTCCCCAGCTGCTGCTGCAGCGACGCGATCAGCGCCGGGTCGGAGGTCGTCATCGAGATTGCCAGTTGAAACGGTATCAGGCTCGGACTCCGGTTGTCCCAGTCGAGCTGGTAGTTCGGCTGCGTGAAGGTGAAACCGGTCGGGAGATAGCCGTTGAACTCCGGCGGGATAATGCCCGGGCCCTGCTCCGACGGCCACTGGTTGTTGTGGTCGGCCTCGTAGTTGTAGGCCGCCAGCCGCACCGTGGTAAACTCCCCCGCGATCTTCGCTGCCGCCGCGGTCCGGGTCAGGTCGATGTACTTGAAGACCGCGATGGCCGCCAGCAGGCCCATGATCACGATCACCACCATGATCTCGACCAGCGTGAATCCGCCTCGCCTCATCGCTGTCGCCCCCGTGCCCGGTCCCGTACCACCTGGTAGCTGTTGCCCAGAAACGCCTCCGGCGATTCGCTCGACTGATACCGCAGCTGGACGATGCCGTTGGTGCCGGTCAGGATGTAGCCCTCCCCCCGGTGCTCGAACTGGAGCCCGGTCGGGTCGCCTCCCGCCTCCGCCAGGTTCGCGGGCAGCCGGCCCTGCGCCGCCTTGTAGCGCTGGATCCGGTCGATCTCCACGAACATCCGGATCCGGAGGCTGGCCTCCTGCGTCCGTGGCGGCTCCGCCGCCGGGCGGTTGAAGAACCAGGCCGGCTGGAAATACAGCAGGGCGGCCAGACCCAGGATCACGGCGCTGATGCCGAGCCAGAACGGGGTCCGGTCCGGTACCGTGATGCGCCGGGGTTTCGGTTGGGCCTTGGTGGTCCGCACCACCTCCTGGTACGCCGCCAGCAGGGCGCGGCGGTCAGGCTTGCCGACGGGAGGGGGAGGGGGCTGCGGTGGGGGATCGAGATGGGAGGGCGGCATCAGTTGGTCACACGTTCCCCTTCGAGGGCGCGGGCCACCTGCTCGGGAAAGCTGCGGATGTCGATCGGCTTCGTAATATAGCCGTCGAACCCCGCCGCGAGGGCCCGCTCCCGGTCCCCCGCCATGGCATGGGCGGTCAACGCCACCACGCGGAGGGCCCGGTGGGGCGACGCCCGGATTTCCTCCAGCAGGGCGAATCCATCCCGCCCCGGCAGCTGGATGTCCATCAGCACCAGCGCCGGCTGGGCCTGCTCGATGGTGTCGAGCAGGCCCTCCCCGCTGGTCAGCCCCAGCACTGTGTGCTTGCGCAGCACCAGCAGGGTGCGGAACAGTTTCATGTTGTCGGGGCTGTCTTCGACGATCAGGATCGTCGCCATTGCGGGCTCCGGAAAGGGGCCGTCAGGCCTTGGCTCGCCTGAGCACCGCCTTGACCCTCGCGGTAAGCGCCGTCGGGCGGACCGGTTTGGTAAGATAATCATGGGCGCCCAGATCGAGGGCCCGCGCTTCCCCTTCGTCTCCCAAGGCCGTCAGCACGATGACCGGGATCTGGGCCGTGGCCACCTGGGCGCCGAGTTCCTCCAGCACTCCCAGGCCGTCGAGGCGCGGCATCGTCAGGTCCAGCACGATCAGGTCGCAGGGTTGCTTGGCGAGGAGGTCGAGGGCGTCGAGCCCGTCGGCCGCCTCCGTCACCTGGATTCCCTCCCGCTCGAGCACCGACCGGACCAGCCGCCGCATCTGCGGATCGTCGTCCGCCACCAGGACCCGGGGCGCTGTTTCGGTCGGAGACGCGGCGGAGACCGCCGCCTGCACCTGGCGCGGCACCTGGGAGGGCACTCGGGCGGTGGGAGCCTCCGGCTCGGGTAC
This sequence comes from uncultured Gemmatimonadaceae bacterium, assembly GCA_964642475.1. Lineage (GTDB taxonomy): Bacteria > Gemmatimonadota > Gemmatimonadetes > Gemmatimonadales > GWC2-71-9 > JADJOM01. The sequence goes on from CAZXRC010000014.1 coordinate 99,992, forward strand.
CGAGCGCTCGCCCAGCACCCGCACCAGCTCGTCCAGCGTGGTCAGGCCTTGCCACAGCCGGTCCAGTCCGCTTTCCCACAGGTTCAGCATCCCTCGCCGGTCGGCTGCCGGGAGGATCGCGTCCGGGGCCGCTCCCGCGTCGATCAGCTGGGCGATCGCCTCGTCGACCGGCATGATCTCCATGACGCCAAGCCGTCCGCGGTACCCGGTGCCGTTGCAGTGCTTGCACCCGTTGGCCTGGCGAAGCACCACCGGGTGAGGCCAGTCGGCCGGGGGGCGCGCATCGACCGGGAGCCGGTCCGCCTCCACCGCCGCCGCGCACCGCTCGCAGACCCGACGGACCAGTCGCTGCGCCACCACCCCCTTTACCACCGAGGCGATCTTGAAGCTCTCGATCCCCAGGTCGCGGAGACGGGTGATCGCGGACACCGCGTCATTGGTGTGCAGCGTCGACAGCACGAAGTGCCCCGACAGGCCCGCCTGGATCGCCGTCCTGGCCGTCTCGGCGTCTCGGATCTCGCCCAGCAGAACGATGTCGGGGTCCTGGCGCAGCACCGAGCGGAGCGCGCTGGCGAAGGTGAGGCCCTGGGCCTCGTTCACCTGGATCTGGGAGACCCCGGCCAGGTCGTACTCCACCGGGTCCTCCACCGTGACGATGTTCACCCGCCCGGTCTTGAGCTGATTGAGCGCGGCGTAGAGGGTGGTGGTCTTGCCGCTGCCGGTCGGTCCTGTCACCAGCAGCATGCCCTCGCGGTGGCCGAGCAGGCGCTGGAACTGGTCCCGCTCGTGCTCGCTCAGTCCCAGGTCGCTGACGGTGTTTCGCAGATTGGTCTTGTCCAGGATCCGGATGACCACCTTCTCGCCCCGCCGTGCGATGGGCACGGTGGAGACCCGCAGGTCGACCTGCTGCCCATCCACCCGGATCGCAGCCCGGCCGTCCTGAGGATGCAACGGGTCGGTCACGTCGAGACGGGCGAAGACCTTGGCCCGCCGTACCAGAGACGCGCCCGCCGATCCCGGCAGGCGCATCACCTCGCGGAGCACGCCATCCACGCGGTAGCGCACCACTGTCACGCCATCTTCCGGCTCGGCGTGGATGTCGCTGGCCCCCTGGCGCACCCCTTCGGTGATCATCGCGTCGACCAGCCTCGCCACCGGGGCGTCGAGGATGGGATCACGCGACTCGGGGACTTCCACTTCCTGGATCACCTCTACCGAGGTGGGCTCCAGCCGGCCCACCAGCCGGTTGATGCTCTTCTCCGGCCGGTAGACCGCGTCGAGCCCCTCCTGTACCCGGGCAGGCGCCGCCACCCGCAGGACGACCTCTCGACCGGTGATGAAGCCGATCGCCTGTTCCGCGTTCAGGTCGCGCGGGTCCGCCGTCGCCAGCTGGATCCGGCGGTCGTCGGCCGCGAGCGGCAGCACCTGGTGCTTGCGGGCCAGCGTCTCCGGTACCAGCAGCGCGGCGCGGGGATCGACGGCGGAGAGGTCGGCGGGTTGGAGACGGAAGTGGGATGCCAGCGTCGCGACGATCTCGCCGTCGCTGGCGAGCCCCCGGCGCGTGACCGATTCCCAGGCCGAGACTCCCTCCAGGCCAAGGGTCTCGGACTGGGCTGCGGTCAGCAGGCCGGCATCCACCAGCAGCGGCGGAAGCCAGGCATCCTGGGCCCGTGGGGAGTTCGTCGCCTGATTGAGCACAAGCGTCCTTGCTGGAGACGGCTGCCGAGCCGGCTCCTTCCGGTTCGGTTGAGGTGGCCGGGGGCGGTCACTACAATTCCCACCTCACACTGGATCTCTTCACTATCGGTTGGGCCGGGGGATTTCTGTATGCGACCCAACTCCCTTGCAGTGCTCGGCTTAGGGGCCATCGGCGGGTCCCTGGCTTGGCAAGCGAAGCTGGCCGGCGTCCCCCGGGTGATCGGGTACGATCCCGACCGCTCTCACGGAATTCAGGCGCTCAAGACCGGCGCCGTCCATGATATCGCTTCGACGGTGCCGCAGACCGTCGCCGGCGCCGATCTCGTGGTCCTGGCCCCGCCCCTCGGTGCTCTCCTCAGCCTCCTCGATCAGCTTGGTCCCAGTCTCGGCCCTGCGACGCTGGTGACCGATGTGGCCAGCCTCAAGCTGCCGGTCATCGAACGGGCCCGCGCCGTCGGCCTCGGCCCCCGCTTCGCCGGCAGTCATCCCTTCGCGGGAACCCACGTGCCGGGATGGGAAGGCGCCCGGGCCGATCTCCTGAGCGGGGCGCTGGTGTACGTCTGCTCCACCGGGGCCGACGGTGAGCCGGCGCTGCGCGAGATCATGGACTTCTGGGAATCGGTGCTCGGCTGTCATCCGGTGCGGATCGAAGCCGGCGTGCACGACCGGCAGCTCGCCTGGACCAGCCATCTGCCCCAGGCGGTGGCCAGTGCCCTGGCCCACGCCCTCGCCGCCAACTCCGACCTCCGAGGCGCCACCTTCGGGACCGGCATGCGCGACACTACCCGGCTCGCCGCCAGCCCCCCCGAGGTCTGGGTCGATATCCTGCTCTACAACCGGCGCGCCATGCTCGAGGCGCTCTCCGCCATGGAAGGGGAACTCGGCCTGCTCCGGACCATGCTCGAGGCCAACGATCGGGACGCCCTCCAGCACTGGCTCGAGGATACCGCCACCTTCCGCCGAAGCCTCAGCCGCTAGTTGTCAAGAAAGAGCGTGATCAGGCCGGTCGGGCCATTGCACGCACTCAGGAGATTGGTGTTGGTGCTCCCGCCCAGCAGACGGTCGATCGCATCGCACACCAGAGGGTCCTGGGTCTGGAGCTGGGCCATCTGGCTCGATTCCTCGACCCCGTTCACCACCCAGGTGTCGCGTCGCCAGGCCAGCCGCAACCCCGGTTTGTCGAAGCTGAATCCCACCGGCAGGTAGGGCGACAACCCCGCCGGGACCGTGCCCATCGATTGTCCCGCCGGCCAGCTCCCCGTCGCCTCCATGTACCCATAGGCGGCGGTCCGCACCACGTGCAGGGCTCCGATGGCCTGGACCGCCGCCGCCCGGCTTCGCAGGCGCTGGTAGGAAGGGAGGGCGATACCGGTGAGCAGGCCGAGGAAGGCGACCACCGTCAGCAGCTCGATCAGAGCAAACCCGCGTCGGGTCATCGTGTCTCCACCGAGTCGGTGCCGGCCGTCCCGCCGTCACCCGCCCCGCGGTAACGCGCGGTATGGGGACCGCTTCCGATACTCAGCTCGAATCGTCCGTTCGGCAGAGCCACGTACCGGACGTGGTGAACCGCCAGGCCCAGGTCCGAGAGTCCGGTGGGGAGCTTCCCCGTGCTGCGGCGATAGTCCTCGATCTCGAGCGCGATCGCGACCAGCTGTCGCCGCGCGGTCGCGCCGGTTCTGGGCGTGCGGAGTTCGGCGTGCGGTGGGTGCGCCAGCCAGGCAGGCTCCCCCAGCCACACGTAAACCGCCGCCACGCTGATCGCCACTAGCAGGAGCGGGGCCCGAGCCCGCTGCCACAGGGTTGGCGGCGGCGCTGGCTTGATGGCCTTCTGCGCCGCGTCATGCTCCAACATCCGGTCGTATGCGTACCGGAGACTGGGCGGGCCGGGATCGTCCTCCGGGGCCTGGGGTTTGGTCCCCCTGGGGGCCGGGAGGGTGGCTGCCGTCGGCGTCCGGGGTGCGGCCGCGGATTGGGAGTCGAGGAATTCCTTGAGCGCCTTGTCCAGCGCGTCGGAACCGCTACGTGGCTCAGAGGCCATGGCGATGGCTCAGGGCTCGTGGCCGACGAAAGCGAAGATCAACGGGCCGCTCGATGGCACGTCGACATTGAGCCGCAGGCGCCTCGACTGCACTGCCACGGAGACCGCGAACTGCCGTCCTCCCCGGATCTCGTAGCTCACGTCCGGGAAGTCGACCTGCGCCTCGCTCAGCGACGCGGGGAGCGACCCGGTGCGTTCGAGGTGCCCGGCCACCTTGTCGGCCAGTGACAGCAGGCGCAGCTCCTGCCGGCGTTGCTCCGGTGTGGTGATCAGGGGGGCGGAGGCGGCCGATATCGCGAGGGTGCGCTGCCGCGCCATCCACCCGGCCGCCAGGAGAAACACCACCGCGACGACCCGGGGCCAGCGGCGTGCCGGTGGAGCCGGTGCCGGCGGGGGGCCGTCGGGGTCGTCCGGTTCCACCACCGCCCGGTACGCCTCGGCGAGCGCCGCGTTCCGCTCGGCCTCGCTCGGGCGCGGCGTCGCCGGGGTGCGGGGGGTGGGCCGCCCTGACGCGTCCGGCAGCACCGCACCGGTCCTCGCCAGCACTTCGCGCAGGGCCGCCGCCATCTCGCCGGGCATTTCTCCTCCGACCCCCTCAGCCATTCACCCCTCGCTGGTGACACCGCCCTTGAGAGTATCGGTGTCCACCGGGCGGAGTTGAGCCCGGTGCGAGGGAGCCGGAAACGGAGAGTTGAGGAAGGACAGGCCTGCTCCTTAGCTTAGGGCCCGTCCGGGCGGTGGGCCGTGGCTGGCCCGCCCCTTCCATGCGAGAGGAAACGATGCGTGTAGGCGGCTCCATCCGAGTTCCCGGCGACAAGAGCCTCTCGCATCGGGCGCTTCTCTTCGCGGCTCTGGCCCGCGGCACCAGCCACGTCGGCGGGATGCTCACCTCGCTCGATGCCCGTTCGTCCGCCCGGGTGTTACGACAGCTGGGGGCCGAGGTGAGTCCCCTGGTCGCCGGGAGGATGGTGACCGTGCTGGGCAGGGGCCGGCTCCGCCGCAGCGCCGACGTGCTCGACTGCGGCAATTCGGGCACCACCACCCGGCTGCTTCTGGGCATGCTCGCCGCTCACCGGTTCTCCGCGACCCTGACCGGCGATCGCTCGCTCCGACGCCGCCCCATGCGACGGGTCACGGTACCCCTCCGGCAGATGGGCGCCACAATCACCGAGCGCAACGACACCGGGACGCTCCCGCTTACCATCCGCGGCGGCCGCCTCGCCGCCCTCCGCTACGAGATGCCGGTCTCGAGCGCCCAGATCAAGGGCTGTCTCCTCCTCGCGGGGGTGACCGGCAGTGTTCCGGTGAGTGTACGGGAGCCGCACGGCCGCTCCCGCGATCACACCGAGCGGCTGCTGCGTGCCTTTGGCTATCAGGTCGAGGAGAACGCCGGCTGGGTCCATTTCGAGCCCACCGGACGTCTCACCCCTTTCGACATGCAGATCCCCGGCGACCCCTCGTCGGCGGCCTTCCCCATCGGCGCCGCGGTGCTGGCGGAGGGGGGCGACCTCCGGATCACCGGCGTCTGTGTGAACCCGACCCGGATCGGATTCCTCACGGTCCTCAAGCGCATGGGCGCCGAAGTCGAGATCGATGGCGTGGTGCTCCAGTTCGACGAGCCGGTCGCCGACCTGGTGGCACGGCCCGTCACGCTCCGGGCGACCGAGGTGGCTCCGGAGGAGATCCCCGGGTTGATCGATGAGATCCCGATGCTGGCCGCGCTGGCCACCCGGGCGGGCGGCACCACCGTGTTCCGGGAGGTGGGAGAACTCCGGGTCAAAGAGAGCGACCGGCTCGGGCTGATCGCCCGCAACATCCGCGCGGTCGGCGGCCGCGCCGAGGTGGTGGGCGATGACCTGCACGTGGAGGGCGGCGGGTCCCCGCCGCGCGGCACAGTGATCACCGAGGGCGATCACCGACTGGCGATGGCGTTCTCGGTTCTCGGGACGCTGCCGGGGGCCCGGGTCCGGGTCGACGACCTCGAGTGCGCGGCGGTGAGCTTCCCCGGGTTTCCCGCGATGCTCCGCGCCATCCGGGTCCGCTGAACCGTCATGCCCTCGCACGTCATCGCGATCGATGGGCCCGCCGCCTCCGGCAAGTCGAGCACCGCCGACGCGGTGGCTCGGGCAATGGGCTTCGCCCACCTCGACTCGGGCGCGCTCTACCGCGGCGTCACGCTCGTGGCCATCCGGGATCATGGGGCCGCCCCGGGCTCGCCCCTCATCGCGGAGGCGATCCTGCGCTCGGTCGAGCAGCGCGGCTTGCGACTTCACTATGACGGCACCCGCTTCGCGGTCTACCTCGAGGGCCGCCCCGCCGACGAGGCCATTCGGTCTCCCGAGGTGACCGCCCTGGTCTCGGCCATTTCGGCACTCCCGGAGATCCGTGAGTGGGTCAACGAACGGCTGCGGGCCCTGGCGCGGGCCGGGCTCTCGGTGGTGGTCGATGGGCGGGACATCGGGACGGTGGTTTTCCCCGACGCGGGGCTCAAGGTCTACCTCACCGCCTCCCCCAGGACCCGCGCCTCCCGTCGGCTGATGCAGCGGGGGCTGCCCGCCCCGCCGGCCGAGGTGGAGCAGGAGACCGCGATCCTGGCCGCGCGGGATGAGGCCGACTCCCGCCGGGCGGTGGCCCCGCTCCGCATGGCGACCGACGCGATCCCGCTGGACGGCACCGACTTGAGCTTCGAGCAGCAGGTCGAGCGGATCGTCGCCCTGGCCCGTCAGCGGGGCATGGCCTGAAGCTCGCGGGCTTGTTCTAACCCTGTCGCGCGGATAGCTTTGCAGGCTCCCCCTCGGCACTTCCGCCGGGGCCGGGAGCTTCACCCTACTCCCGCAGCCCCTCCGGTGCGGTCCTTCCCGAGGTAGTGACCGTCGTGACTTCCAACCAGTCCACCCTGTCCGCCAGCCGTCTCTCCGCCGTGTCCGCCGGGCTCAAGGTCCGTCCCGATCTGTACGACGAGGACTACTCCGAGGCCGACTACGAGCAGATGCTCTCGATGTACGAAGGGACCATGTCCCAGATCGTCGAGGGCGAGATCGTCAAGTCGAAGGTGCTCCGGATCACCGAGAGCGCCGTCATTCTCGACGTCGGATTCAAGTCCGAGGGGTCGGTGCCCCTCGATGAATTCAAGGAGGCTCCCAAGCCGGGCGATGAAGTCGAGGTCTTCCTCGAGCATCTCGAGGACCAGGAGGGCGCCGTCGTGCTCTCCAAGAAGAAGGCCGACTTCATGCGGGTGTGGGAGAAGATCAAGCTGG
>CAZXRC010000015.1:0-65806 GCA_964642475.1 uncultured Gemmatimonadaceae bacterium
GGGCACCGGCCACTCCCGTCGGTCGCTCCGTGGACCCCATCCGCCGGAGTTCCCCTATGCGTCTCCTCCTCGCCGCCGTCGCGCTGCCCGTGCTTACCGCCGCGCTCGCCGCCCAGACCCCGGTAACCGAATGGCAGGTGCCCTGGCCCGAGGCCCGGCCCCGCGATCCTTCCGTCGCGCCCGACGGCCGGGTCTGGTTCGTGGGTCAGGCGGGGAACTTCATCGCGGTGCTCGATCCCAACAGCGGGGAATTCAAACGCTACGAGATCGACGCGGGCACCTACCCGCACAACCTGATCGTGGCGGCCGACGGCGGGGTGTGGTATGCCGGAAACCAGAATGGAATGATCGGGCGACTCGACCCTGCCACCGGGGCCATCCGCCGGTTCCCGATGCCCGAGTCGGACCTGACCGATCCGCACACCCTGGTCTTCGACCGGGCTGGCAATATCTGGTTCACGCTGCAGGGCAGCAACGCGGTGGGCCATCTCGACACCAGGACCGGGTCGGTGCGCGTGGTGCGGATGCCCAACCCAGCCAGCCGGCCCTACGGGATCATGCTCGATTCGAAGGGCCGTCCCTGGTTCGACGAGTTCGGCTCCAACCGGGTTGGCACGGTCGACCCCGCGACCTTTGAGCTCAAGGAGTATCCCCTCCCCGATCCGATGGCCCGGCCGCGGCGCATCGTCGTCACCCCCGACGACCGGGTGTACCTGGGCGACTATTCGCGGGGGAAGCTGGTGATGCTCGACCCGGCGACGGGAAAGTTCGAGGAGTGGCAGAACCCCGGCGGGGCCCGCTCGGCGCCGTACGCCATGGCGGGAGACGATCGCGGCCGAGTGTGGCAGGTGGAGACCGGGCCGCAGCCTAACCGGCTGGTGAGCTTCGACCCGAAGAGCCGGACCTTCGGCACTCCGATCCCGGTTGGGCAGAGCGGTGGGATCGTGGTGCGGCACATGGTGTTCGATCCCCGGACCCGTACTATCTGGTTCGGCACCGATGCCGGCACCATCGGCCGGCTCTCGCTGACTGCCGCGGACGCGCTCCGGCCGGCTACCCCCTGACGCAGGGGGCAGCGGCCAGTCAGGGATGCCGCGATCAGGTGGGCCGGTGCCTGTGGCGGCGTCTCCCGCGAACGGTGGACCGAAGGGCCCCGCCGGCGTACGGGAGGCGATGTCGGAGCCGCCGGTGGCGGAGCACCTCGCCGCCACTCATCTCCAGCAGCATGAGATCGAGCACGATCAGGTCGGGTGCCCGGTCACGGGTCAGCTCCGGCGCCCGCGCGCCAGACTCGGCCCGGGACCACCTCGTACCCCGCCGCAAGCGAAGCGCGGAGCCCAAAGGCTGAGGACCAGGCCGGCTCCGGCCATCCATACAACGATGCCATGACGAGTGCCGAAGGTGTGTTCAACGGGGACGGGGTGTTTGCATCGGCGGGAGAGTCCGGTCGCGTCGGGCGAGGCCGGGGAGGGGCGTGCGGGGTGGGTCGAGGATTGACAACCTTGGCGCGGCTTGGTTCTTTGATGCCCCGCCGCCGCGGTCTGAAGCGGTCGTGGGCGGGTTGTGAATCGGTATGTAAGTGGTTACAATTGCACGAGTTGGGGCCTGTAGCTCAGGTGGTTAGAGCGCACGCCTGATAAGCGTGAGGTCGGTAGTTCAACTCTACCCAGGCCCATTGAGGCCATTGGCCGTTGGCCATTGGCTGACGGTGACCGCCCTGTTGTCCTGATTGGACGACGGGGCGTTGTCGTGCTACCCCCGACGGCAGGCGCCGGTTCAGATGGGCCGGAACAGCTCGGCCAGCGGCAGGGTGAACGGCGCGGACGCACCGGCCGGAAGCCAGGACAGCAGCTGGCGTTCCACCACCGGCTCCTCATCGGACGGCCGCCAGACTTCCGCGACTTGGGACTCGGGATCGATGATCCAGTACCGGGGCACGTCGTGTTCCTGGTAGAGGCGCCGCTTGGTGAACCGGTCCGCGCGGGTGGAAGAGGGGGAAAGGACCTCGGCGATCAGGAGCACGGTGCGGAGCGCCGACCAGTCCAGCCGGCGCGCCTCCTCCAGCGGGACGACCAGGAGGTCGGGGGAGACCAGCACATCGCGGAGGCCCCAGGAGAGGTCCGACCGCGACCCATAGGCGTGGCCCACCGGTTCGGTTCTGAGGTAGGCTCGGACGGACTCGTAGAGCCGACCCGCGACTTCTTCGTGCCAGGGCCGGGGCGCCGGAGTCACCAGCAGCTCCCCGTGCACCACTTCGTAGCTGTTGCCGTCGTCGGGCATGGCCCGCACCATATCGGCGGTGTAGTAGATGGGGGCGGCCATACCCATAAGGTCGGTTCCTCGGCGGCAGGGGCGCAAGGCATGCGCCGAGGATAGACCGGGGCGGGCGGGGAGGTGGGGGCAGAGGATGCCTGCACCGGTTCCGGAAAACGCGGACCGGTCGAGCTGGGCGAGGAACGTGACGCCGCCGATCATCGCGACTGGCGGGGCTGCTTGTCGGAGTGTTGCTTCCGGTGCCCTCCGATACGTGGGGACCATGATACTGCTGACCATCAGGACAACCGCCCGTCCGGCGACGGATCTGGGCTACCTCCTGCACAAGAATCCTGCTCGACTGCAGTCCTTCGAGCTCTCGTTCGGGCGCGCCCACGTCTTCTACCCTGAGGCGACCGAGGAGGCGTGTACCGCGGCACTGCTCCTCGACGTAGACCCCATCGGTCTTGTGAGGGGACGGAAGGGACCGCCAGGCGAGGGTGGTCAGCTGGAGCAGTACGTCAATGACCGGCCATACGTCGCTTCTTCGTTCCTGAGCGTGGCGCTGGCCCAGGTGGTCCGGAGCGCGATGGCCGGTCAGAGCAAGGAGCGGCCGGAGTATGCCCAGGCCTCCTTGCCGCTTGAGGCTCGGCTCGCCGTGGTGCCGTGCCGGGCCGGGGAAGGGTTCCTCCGGCGCCTTTTCGAGCCGCTTGGCTACGAGGTCTCAACAGAGCCTCACCTGCTCGATACGCTCAATCCCGATTGGGGAGCCAGTCGCTATTTCACGCTGACGCTCCGGGCCACATGCCGGCTTAGCGAGCTCCTCACCCACCTCTACGTCCTGATCCCGGTGCTGGACGACGACAAACACTACTGGGTGGGCGATGACGAGGTCGACAAGCTCCTCCGGCACGGGGAGGGATGGCTCGGGACTCATCCGGAGCGGGAGGTGATCACGCGGTGCTATCTCCGGCATCAGCATGGGCTGGTACGGGACGCGATCACGCGCCTGATCGCCGCCGAAGAGCCGGTCGAAGAGGACGCAGAGGAGGTCCGCAACGCCGATGAGGCCACTCTGGAGGAGCGGATCAGCCTCAACGACCAGCGACTCAGCGCCGTCCTGGCTACCCTCAGGAGTGTGGGGGCCAAGCGGGTGCTGGACCTGGGGTGCGGGGAGGGGAAGCTGCTCCGCCTGCTGCTGGAGGACCGTGCGTTCGAGGAGATCGTCGGTATGGATGTCTCCTACCGCGCGCTGGAAATCGCCAAGCGCCGGCTCAAGCTCGACCGGTTGCCCTCGATGGTCCGGGACCGGCTCCGACTGGTGCATGGCTCGCTGATGTACCGCGACTCGCGGCTCACCGGTTTCGATGCCGCGGCGGTGGTCGAGGTCATCGAGCATCTGGACGCACCGAGGCTGTCAGCCTTCGAGCGGGTCCTGTTCGAGTTCGCCAAGCCGGGCACAGTCGTCGTGACGACTCCCAACGCCGAGTACAACGTGAAGTGGGAGACGCTGCCGGCGGGGCGGTTTCGTCACCGGGACCACCGGTTCGAATGGACCCGGGCCGAATTCCAACAGTGGGCCTCGACGATCTGCGAGCGTTTCGGCTATCAGGTCCGGTTCGCCCCGGTCGGCGAGGCCGACCCGGAGGTCGGTCCTCCGACCCAGATGGGCATTTTCATTCGCGCGGGGGTGGTGTGAAGCTGACCATTCCCGAGCTGTCACTAGTCGTCCTGGTCGGCCCATCCGGGTCGGGGAAGTCCATCTTTGCCCGGACCCACTTCAAGCCAACGGAGATCCTCTCGTCCGACTTCTGCCGCGGGCTCGTCTCGGACGACGAGAACGACCAGGCGGCGACAGGAGATGCCTTTGCAGTGCTGCACTACGTCGCAGCCAAGCGACTCAGCCGGGGTCTCCTGACCGTGGTGGACGCGACCAACGTCCAGCCGGAAGCGCGGAAGCCGCTGGTGGAGCTGGCTCGGCAATACCACGTCCTGCCGGTCGCCCTGGTGCTCGACCTTTCCGAACGGCTGTGCCAGGACCGGAATCAGGGCCGAGCCGATCGCCAGTTCGGTCCGCATGTGGTGCGGCAGCAGGTGAGCCAGCTCCGCAAGTCGCTCCGGAACCTTGGTCGGGAGGGGTTCCGACACGTCCACGTACTGTCCTCGCCCGACGAAGTCGCGGCCGCGACCATCGAGCGCCAGCCGCTCTGGAATAACCGGAAGTTCGATCATGGCCCCTTCGACTTCATCGGGGACGTGCACGGCTGCGCCGACGAGCTGGAAGTGCTGCTCGCCGACCTGGGCTATGCCAGGGATGAGGAGGGCGTCTGGCGCCATCCCGAAGGCCGCAAGGCCGTGTTCGTGGGTGACCTTGTGGACCGTGGGCCCCGGATCGTGGACACACTGCGGATCGTGATGGGCATGGTCAAGGCGGAGTCCGCGCTCTGCGTGCCGGGTAATCACGACATGAAGCTGATGCGCAAGCTTCGGGGCCGAGACGTCCAGATCACCCACGGCCTGCAGAACAGCCTGGATGAGCTGGAGCGGGAGAGCCAGGAGTTCCGGGATCACGTCGGCTCGTTCATCGACGATCTCGTGAGCCACTACGTGCTGGACGATGGCAAGGTGGTGGTGGCGCATGCTGGCATGAGGGAGGAGATGCAGGGGCGCGGTTCCGGCAAGGTGCGGGACTTCGCGCTCTACGGCGAGACCACTGGTGAGACGGACGAGTTCGGGCTCCCCGTCCGCTACAACTGGGCGGCGGAGTACCGGGGGAAGGCGATGGTCGTGTACGGGCACACCCCCGTCCCCGAGCCGGAATGGGTGAACCGGACCATCAACATCGACACCGGCTGCGTCTTTGGCGGCCGACTCACCGCCCTGCGCTACCCGCAGAAGGAGCTGGTCTCGGTATCGGCCCGGCAGACCTACGCCCAGCCGTCCCGGCCGTTCCTGACCGGAGCTACCTCCGCCCCGCCGCTCTCCGCCCAGCAGGAGCTGGACGATGTGCTGGACCTTGCTGATGTCTCGGGCAAGCGGATCGTGAGTACCCGGCTGCACCACAACGTGACGATTCGCGAGGAGAACAGCACCGCCGCCCTCGAGGTGATGAGCCGGTTCGCAGCCAACCCCAAGTGGCTGATCTACCTGCCGCCGACCATGTCCCCCACCGAGACCTCCAAGCAGCCCGACCTGCTGGAGCATCCGTCGGAGGCGTTCAACTACTTCCGCAACCAGGGCATCCCCCGGGTAGTGTGCGAAGAAAAGCACATGGGGTCCCGGGCGGTGGTGGTGGTGTGTCGCAATGAGGAGGTGGCCCGGAAGCGGTTCGGGGTCATTGGGGAGGGAATCGGCATCGTCTACACCCGGACCGGTCGGCGGTTCTTCGAGGACAAGGGAGTGGAGCAGGAGCTCCTGACTCTGCTTGGCGGCGCGATGGAGCGCTCCCGCTTCTGGGACGAACTGGCGACGGACTGGGCCTGCCTCGACTGCGAGCTGATGCCCTGGTCTGCGAAGGCCCAGGAACTGATCCGGCAGCAGTACGCGGCGGTGGGCGCCGCAGCGACGGGTGCGTTGCGGATGGCGGTGCCGGTACTCGAGCATGCCCTGGCCAGGGGAATCCAGGCGGCGGAGCTGCTCGACCGGTTCCAGGAGCGGGCGGCGCTGGCGGAGCGCTACATCGAGTCCTACCGCCGGTACTGCTGGCCGGTGGGTTCGTTAGCGGACCTGAGGCTGGCCCCGTTCCACGTCATGGCGACCGAGAACGCTGTCCATGTGGGCCGAGACCACCAGTGGCACATGACCACCATCGGGAAGGTCTGCGATGCCGCGGAGAGCGTCCTCTTCCGGACCCCGTACCGCCTGATCGACGTCACCGACCCGGCCAGTGAGGCGGAGGGCGTCGCCTGGTGGGAGGAGATGACGGGGAAGGGTGGCGAGGGGATGGTGGTCAAGCCCTTCGACTTCGTCGCGAAGGGGCGGCGGGGAGTGGTGCAGCCGGCCATCAAGTGCCGCGGCCGGGAGTATCTCCGGATCATCTATGGGCCCGAGTACACCGTGCCGGAAAACATCGAGCGCCTCCGGAGCCGGGGCCTGGCAGCCAAGCGGTCCCTGGCACTCCGGGAATTCGCCCTGGGGGTCGAGGGGTTGGAGCGGTTCGTCCGGCTGGAGCCGCTCCGGCGGGTGCACGAGTGCGTGTTCGGGGTGCTCGCGCTGGAGAGTGAGCCGGTGGATCCGAGACTGTAGGCGGCATGGGCACACTTAGAACGGCTGCATGGGCGTAAGTACAAGGTACGCTTGTGCTTGAGCTTTCCGCTCGCGCCGGGCGAGCCGGCCTCGAGAATGGCCAAGACACTGATGACTCGACACACTACTTGCCCGCAGAGGCCTGTGGCAGCGCAGGCACCCTCGCGCGGATGACCTGGGGCACGCCGAGGCTGTCGACCACCACCGCGTAGAGCCGTCCCCGGACCACCAGCGGCGGATAGGCCACATTCCCGAGTGGCGCGCCGACCCGGCCCAGGAATCCTCCATCGGGCGAGAAGACATCGAAGAGGACGAATTGCAGCGCCGCACTGCTGTTGAGTTCGACCCAGAGTCTGTCTTCATCGTCGGCAACCAGTTCCCGGAACAGCGGCTTGTACCCGGGGATCCGGTCGGCGTCGATCCTTCCGCCCTGCTTGGTGAACCACTCGAGGTTCCGGATCGCCTCGCTCCGTTCCTCGGAGGTGACGGCGGGCGCTTCGTACTCATGCCTAGCGCGGGCCAGGGTACCGCCGGCGAAGGAGCGTTTGACCAGCGAGTACTGGTCGCTTACCCCCGACCAGATATTCCCGTGATGATCAAGCGCCCACAGTAGGCGGGGGGCGAAGGGAATCGAAGCCCTGGTCCACGAGTTCTTCCGGGCGACTTCGAAGGCAGGAATGACATACGATGGCAGGGACGCGGTGTCGGGTGGCGCGGCGGTGCCCGGCGTGCGCCGGAGCAGCGTGGTGCTCTGTGCCTGTCCGGGGTTCTCCAGAACGTCGATCCAGCGGCCCTGGTCGTCTACCACGCCGCGCCACCACCCGACGTTGTTCCCGCTGAATCCCCTGGTCATGCCGTCGAGGAATTTCGCCTCGTGGTCGAAGCGCGATACCCGCGCGGTTCCCTGGTCCACCGACCAGAGTATCCCCTGCGGGTCGAAGGTCAGTCCGATCGGGTCAAGGAATTCTCCCGGCCCCTCACCCTTGCGACCCGACTTTCCCGTAGGGTTGCCGGCCGAATCGAAGATCCGGATTTCGGGCCCGCTCCGCTCCAGCACGAAGATCCGGCCGAGAGTGTCGACTGCCAGACCGCGAGGATCGGTAAACGACGCCGGGCCATCCCCCGCATCGCCGAGCCGCAGGTCGATCGCGAGTGGCAATACCCCGGGGGGCAACTCCTGCCGGTGAGCCGCTTCCTGGTGTGCTGCACAGGCGCTGACGACGAGGGTGAGCAGCATCGTCAGACCGGCGCCGGCGGGGACTCGCCGACCGGCCGGGCTACGGTGTAAGGCCTGAATCGAACAACGTGACGATGCGGGGGATCCGGGGCAGATCCCGGAGCGTCCCGGACCCATATGCCACGACGAAATCGTCATCGGTGAGCACGAACCCGTTTGGAAGAAGACTCCTGGCGGCAGAACTCACGTCGCCGGGAGCCGCGGTAATCATCGGGACGATGGCGGCGCCCATGGTGCAGTCGGTCCGTCCGGGCTGACCCGGGGTAGCCGAGAGGAGGAGGACCGCGATCGTACCGGCCCCGGTCCAGTTGCGCCAGGCATCCGCCACCCCGCCGGCAGACGGCAGGCGCCGGTTCAGATGGGCCGGAACACCTCCGCCAGCTCCAGGGTGAACGGCGTAGCCGCGCCGGCCGGAAGCCAGGACAGCAGCTGGCGTTCCACCACCGGCTCCTCATCGGACGGCCGCCAGACTTCCGCGACTTGGGACTCGGGATCGATGATCCAGTACCGGGGCACGTCGTGTTCCTGGTAGAGGCGCCGCTTGGTGAACCGGTCCGCGCGGGTGGAAGAGGGGGAAAGGACCTCGGCGATCAGGAGCACGGTGCGGAGCGCCGACCAGTCCAGCCGGCGCGCCTCCTCCAGCGGGACGACCAGGAGGTCGGGGGAGACCAGCACATCGCGGAGGCCCCAGGAGAGGTCCGACCGCGACCCATAGGCGTGGCCCACCGGTTCGGTTCTGAGGTAGGCTCGGACGGACTCGTAGAGCCGACCCGCGACTTCTTCGTGCCAGGGCCGGGGCGCCGGAGTCACCAGCAGCTCCCCGTGCACCACTTCGTAGCTGTTGCCGTCGTCGGGCATGGCCCGCACCATATCGGCGGTGTAGTAGATGGGGGCGGCCATACCCATAAGGTCGGTTCCTCGGCGGCAGGGGCGCAAGGCATGCGCCGAGGATAGATCGGGGCGGGCGGGGAGGAGGGGGCAGAGGATGCTGGGACCGGTTCCGGAAAACGCGGACCCATTCCATGGCCGTGAGCCGTTAGCCGGTAACGCGAAGCTGGAGGTTACCGTCGTCTCTGGAGGTTGGCGACGCATACGGCCGACCTGTCGAGCAGAGCCTGCCCCTCACCCCGGTGTCAGCAGTACCCGATCCACTTCTCCCTGCCCCGCGATCAGGCGCTCGACCCCGGCCGAGATGTCCGCCGCCAGGTCGAGGTGGGTGGTCAGGCCCTCGACCGATCCCGAGCCGGCGTGGAGCCGCAGGAGATTCAGCCGGATGGTCTCCAGCGCCCCGACCGCTTCCCCCAGCTTCTCGCGGACCGCATCGCGGGTGGCGCGTGCCTCGGCGAACCGCGGCGTCTCGGCGGCGTCCCCGGCGTCCGCCAGCGCTTCGAGCAGCTGATCGTACTTGCCGCGCAGCGTCTGGGCATCCCGCTGCAACCGGTGCAGGACTCCGGGAACATCGCCGAGTCCCTGGCGGGTGGCCTTCGGGAGGCTCTCGTACAACTGTTCCGCCGCCATGCCGAGCGATAGTTCGGTGGCGCGATGGGTCATCGCGGGGCCCACCGTCCGCCCCCCCAGGAGCTTCCGGCCGATGGCGAAGGCGGCCCGCCCGATGCCACCCATCCAGACTCGTCCCCAGAACTCGGTGTCGACATCGCTCCGCCGGTAGCGAAGCGAGAGATGCCCGATGAGGCTTGCGAGCGAGACGCCGCCCGCGAGCCCGAAGACCGCCAGCGCGGTCATGACCGTGTTGGGGATACCCCCGCGCGCGGTCCCGAACCCGAGCGCGATCATGGCGGCGAGCGAGAGCCCCGCGACCGTGCCCGAACCCTTGGCCACGAACCGGAGGATCCGCTCCGCCCGGGTCTCCCGCAACAGCCCTTCGACCGCGCGTTCCTCGCGTCCCTGCTCGATCTCGCTCTTGAAGGCCGGGTCGAGATCGCCGTGGGTAAAGCCCAGCAGCATGAGGCGCCGCGCCGCGGCGATGAGGTAGCCGAACGGAACCGCCGTGAGGCCGAACACGAAGGTCCCGAATCCCCGCCACCCGCCCGCGAACGAGGAGACCACGGTCGAGGCGATCACCAGTCCCATGCCATACAGCAGGGTTCCACTGCCGTCGATCCGACCGGTGCGCTTCACGAACGCGCGGAGCGCCACCGGGAGCTCCCGTCGCTGCTCCAGCGCCACGCCAAGCTGGTCGGCCAGAAGCTCGGCCGAGGCGGGGCGATGTTCGGGCTCCTTGGCGAGGCAGCGGTCGACCAGGAGGGCCAGCTTCCGCGGCACCGCGAGGCCCAGCCCAGCGAGGGAAGGGGCCGGCTCGGTGACATGCTTGGCAAGGATCTCGGTCGCCGTGCCTCCGGTGAATGGCAGCCGGGCGGAAAGGGCATAGAAGGCGGTCGCTCCCAGCGCGTAGATGTCGCTCCGCGCGTCGATCGCTCCGCCGAGCGCCTGCTCCGGGCTCATGAACTCCGGGGTCCCGGCGAGTGGCACCAGGGTCTCCGTCCCGATCCTGGCGGCCTCCGGTCGCGCCGGACCGTCGCCGGCCGGCACCACCCCCGCCGCGGCGATCCCGAAGTCGACGACCACGACCCGGCCGGTGGCGGACTCGAGGAGGATATTGTCAGGCTTCACGTCGCGGTGAATCACGCCCTGGGCATGGGCATGGGCCAGCGCCCAGGCCGTCTCGCGGAGGATGCGGGCCCCGTCGGCGCCCCCCAGCGGACCCCGGGCGTGAACCCGCTGGGCGAGGGTCATCCCGTCGATGTAGGACATCACGTAGTAGACGAAGCCCTGGGTCTCGTCCACGGCATGAATCGGGATGATGTTCGGATGGGAGAGCTTCGCGGCCAGCCGCGCCTCCCGGAGAAAGCGCTGCCGGAGCGCCGGGTCGGCCGCACGTTCCGGCGGAAGCAGCTTGATCGCCACCAGCCGGTCGAGGTGCACCTCGCGCGCCAGATAGACGATCCCCATCCCGCCCCGGCCCAACTCATGGTCGATCGAATACCGGCCGGCGAGTGCCTGCTGAAGGGAGAGAAAGAGGGGGTCGGGGGCGGGGCCCGGGGCGGGCATGCCCCGAATGTAACGCCAGTCGAACGGCGGGGCACCTCGCCCGCTTGGGGCCGGCGCCGCCGGCGATGGCTGCCTGACGGTCGCGCGTTCCGCGCTAGTCTTCCGGCTGACGGGGCTCGTCGCGCTCGACCCGGCGGAGCGACTTCCGGATCGGATCGCGGATGCCCTCGCCCAGCCAGGACCAGACCCGGTGTGCCAGACGCGGAATCCGGGCCCGGCGGCCCCAGCGCCGGGCCAGACTCCCGCTCTCCGGCACCAGTGGCGCGAGGGCGACCAGCTCCCGCAGTACCTCGAGCTCACGGGTGTCCCAGGCCCGTTGCAGGGCCTGGCCGTAGGTGCGCCGGATGATGTCGGCGGCCCGCGCCGCCGCGGCGTGATCGCCTGCCTCCACCAGGCGGTCCCAGGCCCGCCGCCGGGCCTGATAACAGAAAGCGGTCTGGCGGCTTACCGCGTTGCTGATCTGAGCCGGGTGGCGCCGATACTGGGCGGTGATCGCCTGGGTGGCGACGAACGGAAAGCGCGGCGCCAGCCGGAGCCAGAGGTCGAAGTCCACCCCCAGGGCCAGGGACTCGTCGAACCCGCCCACCGCCAGCGCCGCCTCGCGCCGCAGGAGGCAGGCGCTGGGCTGGCCGACCCAGGTCTCCAGACAGCGCTCGAAGAGCCACTGGGGCGGGCCGGGTTCGATCCACGGGCGATGCACCCCCGTGCCGTTGCCGATCACCTCCAGGGCGCTGAACGCCGCGGCCGCCTCCGGATAACGCTCCAGCAGCGGCGCCAGCAGCTCGCAGTGCGGGGGGAGCCAGCGATCGTCGGCATCCAGCAGGGCGACGAGCTCGTGGGTCGCCGCACGGAGGCCGACGTTGCGCGCCGCCGCGTTGCCCGATCGAGAGGCCAACTCGATCACCCGCGCCCCCAGGGACCGGGCCAGCCCGCCCGATCCGTCGGTGGAGGCATCGTCGACCACGATCAGTTCGGCGACCGGCCGGTGCTGCCGCTGGACCGAGGCGATCGCTTCGCCGAGGAAGGCCGCGCCGTTGTGACAGGGAATGACCGCGCTGATGGGTGCGGTCAAGGTGCCTCGCTCCCCGGCACCAGCCGCATGCGGGCGTTGAGCTGCACCCTGCCCGTGAAGCTGGGACCCTCGGTGACGGTCACCCCGGCCGTCAGGCTCTGCTGCAGCTGCCGGCCCTCCCGGGCGTGATAGGGGTGTACCTCGATCAGGTAGACTCCCGCGGGGAGGTTGAGCTGCAGGTCGGCCTCGAGCACAAAGAGGCCCGGGGCGGTGATCGCCACCCCGCAACGCGCGCTGCTGGTGATGGAGACGTGCTCGCCAGTGGCGGTCGAACGCACTCTCACTCCCACCGCCTCCACTCCGTCGAGCCGGCCGGCGTCAAGCACCTCGCCCCGGACCTGGAAGCGGAGGCGGCTCCCCGAGGGTACCGCTGGCGCCTCGACCGCCAGGGCGAGCAGGCGGACCGGGCCGCTGCCCCCCGCGTCCTCGCCGGCGTGGGCGGCCTGGGAGGTGTACCAGGCGACGCAGTCGGGGGCCGTCCCGGTGTGGACCACGCTTCCCCGGTCCAGCACCAGGGCGCGGTTGCAGAGGGTCGCTACCCGATCGAGCTGGTGAGACACGACCACCACCGGCACGCCCCCGGCCGCGATCTCTCCCAGCCGGGCAAAGGCCCTGGCCTGAAAAGCGAAGTCGCCCACCGCGAGGACCTCATCGGTCACCAGCACGTCGGGCTCGAGGTGCGCCGCGATCGCGAAGCCGAGCCGGGCGTGCATCCCGCTCGAATAGCGCTTCACCGGCGTGTCGACGAACCCCGCGATACCCGCGAACTCGATGATCGCGTCGAACTTCCGGGCGATCTCGCGGGTGCGCATGCCCATGATGGCGCCCTGGAGATAGACGTTTTCCCGGCCGGTCAGGTCGGGATGGAACCCGGCCGAGACCTCGATCAGGGCCCCGACCCGACCGCTGGTCGCGATCCGGCCCCGCGTCGGCCGGAGCACCCGGGTGAGGAGCTTGAGGACGGTGGATTTGCCGGCGCCGTTGGGCCCGATGATACCGAGGACTTCGCCCGGGGCGACAGCGAAGCTCACGTCGCGGACGGCCCAGAGCTCGCGCGGGCCGGGGTCGCGGGCAACCCGCCCGGCGCCGGCGAGGCGTCCGAGCGCGGCCGGCAGGAGGTCGCGGAGACTGTCGTGGGCGGTCCCCAGCCGGAACCGTTTCCACACGCCGTCGAACCGGATCGGGGCGCGCTCGCGTCGCTCAGACCCGCTCGGCAAAGTCGCCCTCCAGGTGATGAAACAGGAGCGAGGCGAGGATCAGCCCGGTCACCGCCCACCCCGCCGACCAGGCCAGCATCCAGGGAGCCCACGACACCACCATTCCGCGCGGTCCGGCATCGACCAGGAGGGGCACGGCGAGGTTGTGACCCTCGAGCACCGCGAGCCGCACGCCTTCCAGCAGACCGGTCAGCGGGTTGAAGGGAAGGAGCGTCGCGGCGGCGCCACGCATCTCGCCGAGCGAGAAGAGGACCGGCGTGAAGAACAGCCCCACACTGAGCAGCGCCTGCACGATGTACTTCACGTCCCGGAAGAACAGGTTCGCCGCGCTCAGGAACAGCGCCAGCGCGATCGCCGTGAGCACCAGGAGCGACAGGAGGAGCGGTACCCAGAGGAGGGCGGGGGTGAGTCTGCCACCCAGCCAGGGCAGGGCCAGCGCGAGCACCACCCCGCCGACCAGTCCATCCACCAGGCTGGAGAGCACCGCCGCAACCGGCAGGACCTCGCGTGGGAAGTAAATCTTGCCCACCAGAGTGGCGTTGCTCACCAGGCTGCCGGTGCCGTAAGCCAGCGCGGTGGAGAAGGTGGACCAGAGGATCCCGCGGAGCGCCACCGCGGAAATGCCGCTGTGGGGATCCGGCGGGGAGGCGACCGCCGAGCGAAGGAGGGCCCCGGCGAACAGCAGCATCACCGGCATGAAGAGGGCCCACAGGAAGCCCATCGCCGCCTGGGCGTAGCGCACCCGCACATCCCGCAGGACGAGCTGCCAGAGCAGATCGCGGTGCCCGAGGTACTCCTCCGCGATTTCCCGCAGGGCGGCTCCCGGGCTCACGTCTGAGGCTCCGCGCGATACCCCATCGCCGTCACCAGCCGGCGCAATCGGAGGGCCCGCCAGGCGGCCGCCGCGATCTGCCAGCCGTGCCAGCCGTACCGCGCGCGGCGACGCCAGCGGGCCGCGCTCGCGCCGCTCCCGGGTACGAAGCCGGCGGCTCCCAGCATAGCGTCGAACCACTCCCGGTGTCCCTCGCGCCAGCAATGCTCCAGCGCCTCCTCCCACAGCCGCCGGAGCTGCTGCTCGAGGCCGAGTCGCTCGGCGGGAGGAAGCCGGCTCTCGAGCGCGAGCCAGTTCCGGTGCCGTACCCCGACCGACGCGAGCATCACCGCGAAGCTCCGGCGCCGGGTGGTCTGCTCGGGATACTGGCGGTACTGGGCGGTGACCTGGGCCGCGGGAACGAACGCCCCGAGGTGGGAAAGACGGGCGAACAGGTCGAAGTCTTCCGCCACCATGAGCGCCTCGTCGTAGCCTCCCACCTCCTCGAGAGCGCGACGCCGGATCATGACCCCCATCTGCGGCACCACGCAGCCGAGGGCCGAAGCCATTCGGCCATCCACCGGGGCGCCCACCGGCAGCACCGCGTTGAAGCGTCCCCGCGCCGTTCCGATCAGGTCCACTCCGCCGAAGGCGAGCACCGCGTGGGGGTGTCGCTCCAGCAGGTCGGACAGCACCGCGCAATGGTCGGGGAGCCAGCGGTCGTCGGCGTCGAGGAAAGCGATCAGGTCGCACTCCGAGGCGCGCCAGCCCCGGTTCCGGGCCGCGCCGGGCCCCGCGCCACCGGCCCGGAGCAGCGTGGCCCCGGCGGCACGGGCCAGGGCGTCCGATCCATCGGTCGAGCGATCGTCCACCACGATCACCTCGTTCACCGACCGGGTCTGGGCTCGCACCGATTCGATGGCCTCGCCAAGGTAGGCGACGGCGTTGTGGCAGGGGATGACCGCCGCGATCGTCATGGCGCCCGTAATCGCCGGTACGCCACCCGAAGCGGCGTGCCGACGACGGGGAAGCGATCCACCCCCCGGATCGCCAGGCGCCGGAGGCTCCACAGGAGGTGGCGCCACAGGAACCAGCGGGTGGCGTACCGCTCGGCGCCGGGGACCAGGTCGCGCACGGTCCCGAGCGTCCGCAACGCTTCCAGGCTCTGGGAGCGGGTGGCTTCCTTGACTTCGGCCAGCCAGGCGGCGAGCAGGGTCGCGTCCAGCCGGGCGCGTGCCTCGCCGGCGCCCCCCTCCCGCAGGCGGGTTGCGACCGCCGCCCGGGCGCGCCACGCCCCTTGGATGAGGTGAACCGTCGAGTTGCGACTCAACTGGTGGGCGTGGATCCGGCGAAGACAGGTGGCCCGATCGTGGCCGATGAACCGTCCCTGGGACGCCAGCCGGAGCCAGAGGTCGTAGTCTTCGGAGTAACGCATCTCTTCGTCGTAGGCTCCCGCCGCGATCAGGGCGGAGCGCCGAACCACCGCCGCGGACTGCACTACCGGGTTGGCGCGGAGCAGGGTCCAGAGGGGCTCGATGGCCTGGCCGGCCGGCAGACCCAGGGGTGGGACCGCGGTATCGTCTCCGACGTGAGCGCAGCGGGCGCAGGCGAGCACGATCCGCTCGTCCTGATCGAGCAGGCGGGCCAGGGGGCCGCAGTGATCCGGGGTCCAGTAATCGTCCGCGTCGAGGAACGCGACATAGTCGCACGCCGAGCTCGCGATCGCCGTGTTCCGGGCGGCCGCCGGACCCCGGTTCCGGTCGTGGCGGATGAGCGTGACCGGATAGCGTTCGGCCACCTCCCCGGTCCGGTCGGTCGAGCCATCGTCCACCACGATGATCTCGTCGGGACGACGGGTCTGAGCCATCGCTCCTTCCAGGGCAACGCTCAGATGGCTGGCGGCATTGTAGGCGGGTATGACCACGGCGAGCGTAGGCATTGAACTCTGGCGTGAGCCCTCCCTCGGAACCGCAACCGGAACAGACCTCACCCGTCAACGCCTTCCGACCTTTCGAATCTAGGCGGTACCAGGGTGCCCGCCAACGTCGCGCGTCTGCCGCGGGAGACCCGGTCGAACCGATGCCTTCGACCCGAACCACCGAATCGCCGATGTCCGAAAACTGGTCCCCTTGACCCTGTGTCGATTCCGGGGACTATCGATCGACGACTGGATGAGGGAACGCGAGATTGCAACCCGAGTCGATGGAGCCAACCATGCGGTTCATGATGCTGGTGATTCCCAAGGGGTACGAATCGATGCCGGCGGGAACCGTCCCCGATCCGGAAAGTTGCAGAAGGATGATGAAGTACAACGAGTCGCTGCACAACGCGGGCGTGCTGCTGGCGCTCGACGGTCTGCACCCGCCCGCAGCGGGTGTGCGGGTCTCGTTTGCCGGCGGAGCCCCCCAGGTGACCGATGGACCGTTCGCCGAGGCCAAGGAAGTCATCGGCGGGTACTGGATGATCCAGGTGAAGTCGCGGGAAGAAGCGATCGAATGGGCCCGGCGGGCGCCGATGAGCCCCAACGAACTGATCGAGGTGCGACAGGTGTTCGAGATGAGCGACCTGCCCTCCGATGTGCAGGCCGCGGCGCAGGCCTTCCCCGAGATGCAGCCGCAGTCCCGGTAAAGAAGCGGCCCCGATCGGGTAATGAGCGATACCCACGCTGCGATCGACGCCGTCTGGCGCATCGAGTCGGCCCGGGTCATTGCCGGGCTGGCCCGGATCGTGGGTGACGTGGGGATCGCCGAGGACCTGGCCCAGGACGCGCTGGTCGCCGCGCTGGAGCAGTGGCCCGAGTCGGGTGTGCCGCGAAACCCCGGGGCCTGGCTGATGGCGACCGGCAAGCACCGGGCGCTGGACCTCGTGCGGCGGCGGACGATGCTCGAGCGGAAGCACGCACAACTGGGCCACGAGCTGGAAACCCGGCAGGAGGAAGCGGTGGCGGGCCTGGACGCGGAGCTGGACGATCCGATCGGTGACGACCTGCTGCGGCTGATGTTCACCACCTGTCACCCGCTGCTGTCGACCGAGGCCCGCGTGGCCCTCACCCTGCGCCTGCTCGGCGGGCTCACGACCGGTGAGATCGCCCGGGCCTTCCTGACCGCCGAGCCCACCGTGGCGCAGCGGATCGTGCGGGCCAAACGAACCCTGAGCGAGGCCCGGGTTCCCTTCGAACTTCCGCCTCCCGCCGAACTCGGCGCCCGGCTTGAGTCGGTGCTGGGGGTGATCTACCTGATCTACAACGAAGGCTACGCCGCCAGCTCGGGGGAGGACTGGGTGAGGCCGGCGCTGTGCGAAGACGCACTCCGGCTGGGCCGTATCCTGGCCGAACTGGCGCCGAGGGAGCCCGAGGTGCACGGGCTGGTGGCCCTGATGGAGATCCAGGCATCGCGCTTTGCGGCCCGCACCGGCCCCGCGGGCGAGATGGTCCTGCTCCTCGACCAGGACCGGTCGCGCTGGGACCCGTTGCTCATCCGGCGGGGGCTGGCCGCGCTCGAGCGGGCCACCTCGCTGGGGATGGGATTGGGGCCGTACGGGATCCAGGCGGCGATCGCGGCCTGTCATGCCCGGGCGGTGACCGCGGCCGACACCGACTGGTCCGGCATCGTGGCGCTGTATGACGCCCTGACCCAGGTGGCGCCGTCGCCCGTCGTGGAACTGAACCGGGCGGTGGCGGTGTCGATGGCCTACGGGCCCGCGGCAGGACTCGATGCCCTCGACGGACTGCGCACCGCGGTCCCCCTCAGGAACTATCATCTCCTCCCCAGCGTACGGGGGGACCTGCTGGACCGGCTGGGCCGGCACGATGAGGCGGCGACGGAGTTCGAGCGCGCCGCCCGCCTGACCCGGAACGCTCGTGAACAGTCGCTGTTGCTGGCGCGGGCGGCCGTTGCCCGCGGAAACATCGGCCCGACACACTGACTCCGAGGCCCTCATGTTCTCCACCGACCTCCGCTACGCGCTCCGGAGCCTGGCGCGCGTTCCCGGCTTTACGCTGACCGTCATCCTCACGCTGGGACTCGGGATCGGGGCCAACACCGCCATCTTCAGCGTGGTGCGCGGAGTGCTGCTCAAGCCGCTGCCGAACAAGGACGGTGACCGGCTGGTGTACCTGCGCCAGTCGGTGAACGGCCCCGGCGGCGAGAGCATCCTCTTCTCGGTCCCCGAAATCAACGACATCCGGGAGAACGCCCGGTCGCTCGGCGGGATCGCCGAGTACAGCCAGATGAGCTACACCCTCCAGGGCGAGAGCGACGCGGTGCGGATGAACGTGGGGCTGGTCACCGGCAACTTCTTCGAGGTGATGGGGCTCGCACCGGTGGCGGGCCGGCTGCTGACCTCGGCGGATGACGGGACCAAGGTCGCGCCGGTGATGGTGCTGACCTACGACTACTGGAAACGGCGCTTCGGCGGCGACCGCGGCATCATCGGCAGGGACGTGCGGCTCGACGGGCGGGCGGTGACGGTGGTCGGGGTGGTGCAGCCGGCACCCTACTTCCCCAACCGGATGGACGCGTTGCTCAACATGGTGATCAGCGAGCACCATACCAGCGCCATGATGGTCCAGGGGCGGACCCACCGGATGACGGAAATGGTGGGGCGGCTGGCGCCGGGCGCCACCGTCGAGCAGGCCCGGGCCGAGGTAGCGACCATCCGGTCCCGGGTGCAGTCGACCTATCCCGACGCGTACGATCCCGCCTCGGGGTATCGGGTCACCCTGACCCCGTTCAAAGTGGTACTGGGCGAGAAGGCCCAGCTGACCTTCTGGCTCCTGATGGCGGCCGCGGCCTTCGTGATGGTCATCTCCTGCGCCAACGTGGTGAACCTGACACTGATGCGCGGGGTGCGGCGGGAGCAGGAGTTGGTGGTGCGGGCGGCGCTGGGCGCCGGCGCGGCCCGGCTCCGGAAGCTGCTGCTGGTGGAGAACCTGGTGCTGGCCGGCCTGGGCGCCCTCTTCGGGCTGCTGCTCGCCAAGGTGGGGGTGCGGCTGCTGGTGGCGCTGGCGGAGCGATACTCCCCCCGGGCCGCGGAGATCCGGCTCGACGGTCTGGTGCTGGGCTTCACCCTGCTGCTCACGCTGGTGGTGGCGCTGATTCTCTCCTTCGCCCCCCGGCTCGCGAAGGAGGGGACGCTGGGCGGCCTGCTGGCCTCGGGCGCCAACCGGGCCAGCGGCGGGCTCCGACGCCAGCGGCTCCAGCGGGCACTGGTGGTGGCCCAGATCGCGGTCTCGGTCATGCTGCTGACCGGCGCCGGGCTCCTGACTCGCACGATGCAGGAGTTGTCCGAGGTGAAGAGCGGCCTCACCCACGAGGACGTGCTGACCATGGAGGTGCCCCTCACCAGCACCGGCCGCAGCCACGACGACACCCGGTCACTCTACGAGCGGATGCGCTTCGAAGTGGCCGCGATTCCCGGTGTCAAGGAGGTGGGCATCGGATCGGTCATGCCGCTCCGGCTGGCCGGGTTCCAACTCGACGTCAAGGCGGAGGGCCAGCCGCTGGCCGCCGGCGAGGCGGTGCCCCACGCCGAGTACCGGACCGCGAGCCCGGAGTACTTCAGCGCCGCCGGCATCCCCCTGCTCAAGGGACGCGAATTTCTCACCACCGATCGCGACACGGCCAACCTGGTGGTGGTCCTCAACGAAACCCTCGCCCGGCGGCTCTTTCCCGACCGCGATCCGATCGGCCAGCGGGTGGCCTGGACCGGGGACGTGCTACGGTTCATTCCGGTGAGCGGGAAGTGGCGCACCGTGGTAGGCGTCGTGGGCGATACCCGGGACGGCGGGCTCGATGCCGAGCCACGGAACGTGGTGTTTCAGCCGTTCGCGCAGGAGCAGATCTTCGCGGGAGGGCTGGTCATCCGGGCCCAGGCCTCGCCCGACGCGCTGGCGGCGGCGGCCACCCGCCTGGTGCGGGGCGTGGTGCCGACCGATCCGATCGAAAACGTCATGACCATCGCCCAGATCCGGGACCAGAGCGTCGCGCCCCGTCGGCTCAACGCGATGCTGGTCTCCTCCTTCGGGCTCCTGGCGCTGATCATCGCGGCGGTGGGGATCGCCGGGGTGCTGGCCTTCTCGGTGAACGCCCGCACCAGCGAGATCGGCATCCGCATGAGTCTCGGCGCCGACAGCGGCATGGTGCAGCGGATGGTGCTGGCGGAGGGGGGCGTGCTGCTGGTCCTGGGCCTGGCGGGTGGGCTGGTGGGCGCGCTCTTCGCGAGTCGGATGATCCGGGGCCTGCTGTTCGGCGTGGCGCCCCACGACCCGGTCACCCTGACCGGTGTCGGGGTGACCATGGCCGCGATCGGGCTCCTCGCCTGCTGGCTCCCGGCCCGGAAGGCCGCCAGCATCGACCCCGCGGTCGCGATCAGGAAGCAGTCGTAAGGACCGGTGCGCCCTGCGCCACCAGCCGCCCGAACTCGCGAGCGAACCGATCGACCTCGTCCCAGTCGGTGAACTCCCAGTCCCGGCTGGTATCGACCGGTCCCCGATTGTGACGGCTGATCGCCTTCATCAGCATGCGGGTGAGCAGGCCGTACCGGGTGTAAGGGAGGCCCCCGGCGAACGAATGGCTGAGCCGGGGCGTCCAACCGGTCCGCTTGATGAAGTCCAGCCGGTATTCCTGGGCCTGGGCTTCCCCCTCCGGCCGACCGCTGCTCATGGCGCCGCACACCGAGACGAACGCCGAGGGACGGCGGGCGAGGTGCTCGTGGTGGGCGTGGACGAACTGCTCCAGGTAGCGCTGGTGCTTGCCGTAGAGCACCGATCCGGCGACCACGAACCCATCGAACTCACCGAGCCGGATGCCCGGCGGCAGGGCGTCTCCCTTCATGACCACGGCGTGGATCCCGGTTTCCAACAGCCGGTCCGAGAAGCGACGCACCAGCTTCTCGGTCTGGCCATAGGCGCTGCCATACACGATCAGGACTTTCGGCATGGTGTCCTCCTCCCAGGGCAGACTCCCAGGCGCCTCGGGCCGGGTCATGCGCCCGACGTCGAAACCAGGACAGGCTCGCTCGCGCCGGTGCGCTCGATTTCGATCGTGAGATCGGCCGCCAGCGCCGCGATGGCCCCGATGGCCACCCAGGCGGGAAGCATGACCGCGCCGACAACCCCGATGGTCAGGGGAATCTCGACGATGGTTCTATCCTTCTCGTCCTTGATGATAATGCGGCGGATGTTCCCTTCGTGCACCAGCCGCTTCACCGTCTGCAGCAGCTTCTCACCGGAGACCTTGTGACGTTCACGACGGATTTCCTCTGCCATAGTGTCCTCCTGAGGGCAGCGATGCACCATAGCACCCCGTTACTGAAGCCAGCGGGAAGGGGCGGTGAAAGTGCCTCCCGCTGAAAAACCGGCGTACGACCGGTCGATCGTCGAGGGCCCGCTGGGCCCGGCGGTCTGGCGGATCGCCTGGCCCAGCATGCTCACCAACATGGTGAGCGGGCTCCAGGGCCTGGTGGATCACGCGCTGGTGGGGCACCTGGTGGGCTATACCGGCAACGCCGCCATCGGGGTCAGTTATCAGATCTTCATCATCGTCATCATCTTCATCAACTCGCTCTTTACCGGCATGAGCGTGCTGGTGGCCCGCTTCGCCGGCGCGGGCGACGCCGACCGGGTGGACCGCACGGTCTACCAGGCGTTCATCACCGCCACCGCGCTTTCGGTCCTGGTGCTGGCCCCGCTGGGCTACTTCCTCTCGCCGAGCCTCCTCCGGCTGGTGAACGCCACGCCGGAAGTGGCGCACGAGGCGCTGCCGTTTCTCCGGATCATGTTCCTCTTCAGTCAGGGGATGCTGGTCTTCTACATGCTCAGCGGCGCGCTCCGTTCGGCGGGAGACGCCCGCACCCCGATGATCATGGGCATCGCGCTCACGGTGCTCAACCTGTTCCTCAACATCCTGTTCATCGAGGGGTGGGGACCGGTGCCGCGGTTCGGGACGGCGGGCGCGGCGATCGGAACGTCGATCGCATCGGGGCTGGTGGCCCTCTACGCCATCGTGAAGCTGTGGCGGGGCGGGTGGGTGGTGGGGTTTCCCCACGGTCACGGCTACCGACCCGACTGGGGGATCATCCGCTCGCTGTTCCGGTTCGGGTTGCCGAGCGGGATCCAGGGGATCGCGATGAACGTGGGTGGGGTGCTGATGCTGAGCTTCATCGGGTCCCTGCCGGAAAGCGCCCCGGCCCAGGCGGCGTTCGCGGTCTCCTACACCCAGCTCTTCTCGCTGATCACCTGGACGTCGATCGGGCTGATGGGCGCGGCGGCGGCGGTGGCGGGGCAGAACCTCGGCGCCGGGCAGCCCGACCGGAGCGACCGGGCGGTGCAGGTGGCGGCCCGGTTCGGCTTTTCGGGGGCCGCCTGCATCGGACTCATCTTCCTTCTGCTGCCGCGCCAGCTGCTGGCGATCTTCGGCATGCAGGACCCGGTGGTGGTCGCGCTCGGCGTCCAGCTGCTCCGGGTCCTCAGTCTCTCCGGGCTCTTCATCGCGGTGGCGCTGACCTATACCGGCGGGCTCCAGGGCACCGGCGACACCCGAAGCCCGCTCTTCATCTCGCTCGCCTCCCAGGTGATGGTGCCCCTCGGCATCTGTTACCTCGTCCAGCAGGTCGGCAGTCTCACCGCGCTCACGATCTGGCTGGCGATCCTGGCGGGCCACGCGACCCGCTGCCTGCTCAGCGTGCACCGGTTTCAGCAGGGGAGATGGCGGGGGATTGCGGTAGAAGTCTCGTGAGGGCGGGTGGCCCTACCACCCGTATCGCGCCGGCTGTCCACTCGGTTTGGTCCGGAGCCGGTTGAGCAGCGCCCGGTATGCCGGCATCGTGGCGAGCGTCTTGAGATCGGGGTCGCCTTCGATCCGTTCGGGCGAGATCGGGGAGCGGGCGGCGCACTCCAGCGCCGTCACGGCCCGGGAGTCCTGTTTGAGCCGGGCATGGGCCCGCGCCCGGTGCCAGCAGACCTCGGGATCGTCGGGCCGCATTGCCTGGGCCAGGTCGAGAATGCCCAGGGCCCGGACCGGGTCGTTGCGGTCGAGGAAGTCCATCGGCTCGTAGAACGAGGCGTAGACCCAGAGCTGCTCCAGCCCGCGGCTTGCGGCATTGGCGTCGAGCGAATCGGGGCCCGCCGCGCGCGCCTCCAGGCGCCGGAACTGGACCCGGTCGAGCGCCCGATCGAGCGGCGTGGGACCTTCTCGCCGGAATTCTCCCAGGACCGTGGCGAGCCGATCGTTGTACAGGGCCTGAGTCCGGACGGTCTCCTCGATCCGCTTCTCGGTGCGTCGCGTCGCCTCGCTCTGCCCGAACTCCTCCGCGAGCGCCGACGCGCTCCGCACGTCGCGGAGTCCCTCGAAATCCGCGGCGATGGCCCGATACCCGAGCCAGGCATGATAGGGATCGCCGGCGGCAGCCTGTGCCGCCGAGCGGGTCATGCGGGCGGCATAGGCGGAGTCGATCCAGCTCGGATCGGCTGGCTTGAGCCCGAACCGCATGGCCATCAGCTCCAGGTACTCGACGCCCCCGGTGAGGGTCGCCTCGGGCGCCCAGGTATGAGGCCCGTCGTACCAGGTGATGCGATGCGGGAGGTCGACCCGGGTGAGGGTGGTGTCGAGCGCCCGCATCTCCTCGTAGTTGTAGTCGGTGGTACCGGCCGCGCCGAAGAAGACCAGGGTCGGCCGCTGGCCGGCGGGCCGCGGGCTCAGGAGGAAGTTGCCGGGCGTGCTGGCCCCGATGCCGATGATCCCGGCCACATGCCCCCGGAGCCCGTAGCCGAAGATCCAGCTCGCGCGGGCGGTGCCCGACTGACCCACCAGGTAGATCCGTCGCACGTCGACCGCGAACTGCCGCTCGGCATCCCGGAGGATGGCGTTGATGGCCTCGGCGTTGGGGTCGGTGCTCTCGTCGCTGCGGCTGTTGTAGGAGCTGATGGCGATGTAACCCAGCCGCTCCGAGACCTCCCGGAGCCGGGTGAGCGGCATCAGGGCCCGACCCCGCGGGTCCAGGATGACCAGGAGCGGCCACTCCCGGTCGGGGCGGTAGCGGGAGGGGACGTAGACCGCATACCGCTGTCGGGGGTTCGACTCGCTGGTGGCGAGCTCGACCAGCTGACCCGGAGGGAATCGGGAGGGCCGGACCCCGGCGAGCTGGACAGTTTGGGCCGCGAGTGATGGTGCCTCACCGAGGATCACGCCCATCGCGAGGAGCTGCAGTCCACGGGCAATCCGACCCATACGCACGGCACACCTGGTGTAGACAAGATGCTAACGAGCGATACGCCACCAATGTTGCAGCGACGTTCCAGTCTCCCCGGTGTAAGATTGTCAGCGTGTTGTAAAGGTCGCACCGATGAGGGGTCGTTACGAAGGTGGAACGTTTGAAACATCATCGACCGACTCTGGCTACCTGCCGGGGGAGAGTGTTTGCCCTTGCGCGACGACTCGTGGGGGGTGACCGTATCGGAATGCAACTTCTGTGGGCCAGCGCCATCGCGCTCGCGACAATGGCTCCGATACCGCGGCCCGCATCGGTCGAATGCCCGCGCCTGGCCGCCAGCGGCGGCAGCACCGACCTCTATTGCATCGAGCTGATTGGCGCGCCCGGCTTTGAGGCCAGCGGATCGGCCGAGCTGAGCTGGGTCGAGGGACCGTTTACCGTGGGTGTCTCGCCGGACGGGACCCAGGCCTGGCGGCTCCGCCTCGCTCTGCGGAACCTCCCCGACACCCTGCTCCACGGCGGTAGCTCCGGCTTCGTGGCCTGGGCCGCCTCGCCGACGATGACCTCGGTGGTCCGACTCGGGGCCGTCCGGGAGGGGGAGACCGACCTCGGCCCGGTGGCGCTGGACCGGTTCCTGGTCCTGATCAGCGCGGAGGCGGATACCACCGCGCGGAGCTGGCGGGGCCGGATCGTGCTCCGGGGCGAGTCGGCCAGCAACCGCCTCCGTCCGGCGGACAACTATCAGTTCTTTCTGGGCCTCACCGGCCAGGCGCCGGGCGCGTCCGAACACGGGCACGATCACGCGAGGGACCAATCCGGTGAATGGGGTTCGGTGCCGATGTTCCCGGGCCTCGACATGCTCGGCGCCGAGATGGCGCTCCGGCCCCGGGAGCCTCCCGTGCTCCCGCCGGTCGCTCCCGCCGCCGATGCGGCTCGCCCCTGGCAGACGGTGTCGCTTCGGAGCGGCGACACCCTCGAGCTCACCGCCGCGCCGGTACTTCGGAGCCTGGCCGGGCGGTCTTACCGGATGCTGGGCTTCAACGGCCAGTATCCCGGGCCCCTCATCCGGGTGCGACGTGGCGCGGAGATCACGGTGCGCCTGGTCAACCGGCTCCATCAGCCCACCACGATCCACTGGCATGGGATCAGGCTCGACAACGCCTACGATGGCGTGCCCGACCAGACCCAGCCGCCGGTGCCGCCGGGTGGCGTCTTCATCTACCGGCTCCGCTTCCCCGATGCGGGGATCTTCTGGTACCACCCGCATGTCCGGGAGGACCTGCAGCAGGACCTGGGACTCTACGGCAACCTGTTCGTGGAGCCACCGGCGGGGTCGGCGCCCGGCCCGGAGCGGGAGGAATTCCTGATTCTCGACGACCTGCTGGTGGGACCGGCAGGCCTGGTGCCCTACGGACAGGACCGCGCGACCCACGCGGCCATGGGACGCTTTGGCAACGTGATGCTGGTGAACGGCGAGACCGGGTGGCACGCCCGAGTCCGGGGTGGCGAGGTGGTGCGGTTCTATCTCACCAACGTGGCGAACACCCGCACTTTCAACCTCACCTTCGGGGAGGGATCCCTGATCAAGGTGGTGGGCTCCGACCAGGGCCGGTACGGGCGGGAGCGCTGGGCCGGCAGCGTGGTCATCGCCCCGGCGGAGCGCTACATCGTTGATGTACGCTTTCCCTTGCGCGGGAGCGCGGCGTTGGTGAACCGGGTCCGGGCCATCGACCACCTGTACGGGCGGTTCTTCGGCGTGACCGACACCCTGGGTCGGATCGAGATCGACGGCCGGGCGCCTCCCGCCCCGGCGTTCAGCACGCTGCTGGCTTCGCCCGAGGCCGGCGCACTCGATTCGCTGGTCGCGGCCTGGGTCGATGGCGCGCCGGCCCACACGCTCGAGCTCCGGGTGGCGTTCCGCGGCCTGCCGTTCGTGAGCGAGCAGCTGATGCGACTCGACTCGATCTACTTTAACCCGGTCGAGTGGGAGGGGACCATGCCGGGGATGAACTGGGCCACCACCGGCCGGGAGGCCCGCTGGATTCTCCGGGATCCGGCGACCGGCAGGGAGAACATGGACATTCACTGGGCCTTCCCTCGGGGGACCCTGGCCCACCTTCGGCTGATCGGGGTGCGCAACGTCCTGCACGGCATGCAACACCCGATCCACCTGCACGGCCAGCGGTTCCTGGTCCTGGCGGTGAACGGCGTCAGGAACCACAATCCGGTCTGGAAAGACACGGTCCTGGTCCCGGCCGGGGCGGCGGTGGATATTCTCGCCGACATGTCCAATCCGGGGAGCTGGATGCTGCACTGTCATATCGCGGAGCATCTGGAATCATCCATGATGACGCACTTCGACGTGGAGGAGTAGATGAAGCTGGCGCGTGGAGCGATGACCTCGGCGGCGCTGGTCCTGGCCGCACCCCTGGCGGCCCAGCGCCCCACCCTGGGCGAGCAGGTGAGGCAGCGGTACGTCTCGATCGATACGGCGGTCATCGCGATCACCGGGGTGACGGTGATCGACGGTCGAGGCGGGCCGGCGAGCCGGGGACAGACGCTGGTCATCCGCGACGGGAAGATCGCGGACCTCGGGGCGGGGCGGGCGGCCCCGGCGGGAGCCTACCTGATCGACGGGTCGGGGCTGACCCTGATTCCCGGCATGGTGGGCATGCACGACCACATGTTCTATACCGCGGCGGGCGGCTTCGCCAACCAGATGAGCTTCACCGCCCCCAAGCTATACCTCGCGAGCGGGGTGACCACGGTGCGGACCACCGGGAGCCGGTCACCGTACGCCGATATCAACCTCAAGCGGGTGATCGACCAGGGGAACGCGGCCGGCCCGCGGATCCATGTCACCACCCCCTACCTGACCGGCGGGGAGGGGGGCGGGGCGATGTTCGCCACCGACGATCCCGAGGCGGCTCGCCGGTTCGTGGCCTATTGGGGCAGCGAGGGCCTGACCTGGGTGAAGTTCTACACCGATATCTCCCGGGCCGCGATGAAGGCCGCGATCGAGGAAGCGCACCGGCACGGGATGAAGGCGACCGGGCACCTCTGCTCGGTGACGTTCGGCGAGGCGATCGACCTGGGACTCGACGACTTTGCCCATGGCGTTCTCACGTCGACCGACGCCGTCACCGGCAAAGCGCCGGACAAGTGCCCCACCAACAACCTCAAGCTGGCCGACTCGCTGGCGAGCGGTGACAGTCCGACGTCGACGGCGCTGATCGCGAAGATGGTGCGGCGGGGAGTCTCGATGACCACCACGATGCCGGTCTACGAGGCGCTCTATCCCCGCCGCCCCGTGACCGATGAGCGCTCGCTCGAGCTGATGACCCCGGCGGTCCGGAGCGCCTACCTGGCCAACCGTCAGTTCATCGACTCGGCCTCCACCTGGATCCTGACGAGCGGCGGGTTCGCGCGGGCGCTCGCCTTCGACAAGGCGTTCTACGCGGCAGGCGGCGTGCTCGGCAACGGGGTCGACCCCACCGGCAACGGCGGGGCGCTGCCCGGCTTCGGCGATCAACGGGGCTATGAGCTGCTTCGCGAAGCCGGCCTCACCGCCGAGCAGGCGGTCCAGGTGGTGACCCTCAACGGGGCCAGGATCCTCGGCGTCTCGAAGACCCTCGGCTCCGTGGAGAAGGGCAAGACCGCCGACCTGGTCCTCCTCAAAGGCGATCTCACCACCGATCCCTCCGTGATCCGGAATGTGGTGACGGTCTTCAAGGACGGGGTGGGATACGACCCCACCCGGTTGATCGATGCGGTGCGTGGCCGGGTGGGGATCGACTGAGGCCCCGGTCGGCACCGGGTGGAGGCGATTGCGTGACCCTGCCGCGACACATACGCGCCAGCGCGGCGTCGCTCTGCGGGCCCACCCGCTCGCGCAACGAGGACATGGCAGTGCTGGGCGGGCGCTCGGTCCGCGACGGCAGTGCCACGGCGGAATGGACCCGGGTGGGCGCGACACGCCCCTTCCTCGCCGGAGTGCTGGACGGACTGGGCGGGCACCAGGGTGGCGACCAGGCGAGCGCGCTGGTGGCCGAGCGGCTCGCCGCCTCGGTGTGGGGCATGTCGGCGGGGTGCGGCGCGGCGGAGCTGACCGAGGGACTGGAGCAGACCCTCCTGGATGCGCACCGCGAGCTGGCCGAGGCGGGTCGCCAGGACCCCGAGAAGACGGGATGCGGCACCACCTGCACCGCGCTGGTGGCGTCGGTCGAGGCACTGGTGCTGCTGCATGTGGGCGACAGCCGCTGTTATCGCCTGCGCGAAGGGGTCTGGCGGCAGCTGACCCAGGACCACTCGGTGGTACTGCCGGATCGCTCGGGACAGCGCATCGCCCGGCTGATCTACGCGGTGGGCGCCGGGTTGCCGGAGCTTCCCCCCGATCCGGTGGAGGATCTCACCGGGCAGTGCCTTCCCGGCGACGTATACCTGCTGGTGAGTGACGGGGTACTGGCGGCCGTTGGCGAGGAGCGGATCGACACGGTGTTCGCGGCCCCGGACGCGCCGGGGGTGCTGGAGCGGGCGCTCGCCGACGGCGGACCCGACAATGCCACCGCGGTTCGAGTGGCGTTCGACGAGTGAGACCGCCCCGCTCCGCATGCCCGTCGATCGGGCCCTCCGACCGTATCCTCCACCGGAATTCAAGCTCTTCTCAGGACCACCCGGTTACGCTTCGCCACCCGCTTCGGACTGGCTCATGTCACGCACCGCGATGGCTTCCGTTCGTCTGTTGCTCCTGACGCTCCTTGGCGCTGGACTCCACCCCCGGCCCGCCATGGCCCAGGACTCCCTGGTGGTCTCGGCGGAGTGGCTCGCTGCCCGCCTCGCGGCGCCCGACCTGGTAGTGGTGGAGGTGGCGCCCAGTGCCGAGCGCTACCGTGAGGGCCACATCCCCGGGGCCCGGTTCATCTCCCTCGGGGCGATCGTAACGGAGCGGGACGGGATTCCCAACGAGTTGGCGGAGGTCCCCGCCCTCACCGCCACACTGGAGCAGGCCGGAATTTCCAGCACCAGCCGGATCGTGGTCTACGGGGACCCGCTCTCGGCCGCCCGGCTCTTCTTCACCCTCGACTACCTCGGTTTGGGCGACCGGACCTCGATCCTGGACGGCGGACTGGTCGCCTGGAAACGGCACGGCGGCACCGTCACACCCGAGATGCCGGTGGTTCGGGCGGGGCACCTGACGGTCGCTCTCCGACCCGAGGTCCTGGTGACGGGGGAGTGGGTCCGGCAGCACCTCAGCGACAGCACGGTGGCGCTGATCGATGCCCGCCCGCCGGCGGAATGGAGCGGGCAGGTCCCCGGCGCCGGCATCACACGGCCGGGCCACATTCCCGGAGCGGCCAGTTTCTTCTGGCGACTCAGTCTCACCCCGCCGGAGCCGGCGCTGCTCAAGGATCGGGCGGTCCTCTCCAAACTGTTGGCCCGTACCGGAGCTGGACCGGGGCGGACCGTGGTGACCTATTGCCGGACCGGGGTGCAGGCCAGCTGGCTCTATTTCGTGGCCCGGACGCTGGGGTACTCCCCCCGCCTGTACGATGGGTCGTACCTCGAATGGTCGCGGATGGCGGAGTACCCGGTCGAGCCCTGACTCGCGCTCGACCGCTTGCCCCGCCGCTGGCCCGCTGCCAGCTTTCTCTCCATTGGCTTTGCCGGTCTACTCCTCGCCACTCTGCCCAAGCTCCGCCCCCGCCCCGGGGTCATTCCGGAGGATATCCTCGTGACCACTCTCGGTGACCATCGCTCGTGCGTCTGCCTCGCCCTCCTCGCGCTGGCGATCACCCGGACCCTGTCGGGCCAGGACGACGGCATCGCCAAGTGCGAGAAGCCGGTGGGGACCCTGGCGGTGGTGGAGCCGAACCAGCAGTCGCTCTCGGGCCTTCGCCGCTACGGCCTCGAGTCGCCCACCAGCCTGATCCGGATGTATGCCCAGAAGTCCAACTGCTTCGTGGTGGTGGAGCGGGGCCGCGGGCTGCAGACGATGCAGGGGGAGCGACAGCTGGCCCAGTCCGGTGACCTCAAGCAGGGGTCGAATGTCGGCGGCGGGCAGATGGAGGCGGCCGATTTCTATCTCACGCCGGACGTGATCTTCTCGGAGGGGAACTCCGGCGGGATCGGCGCGGCGGTGGGCGGGGCGCTCGGGTCGCGCACCGGGGGCGTGGTGGGCGGCGGGCTCAAGTTCAAGGAGGCGCAGACCAGCCTCCTGCTCGGTGACGTGCGCTCAGGGGTGCAGGTGGCCTCGGCGGAAGGGAAGGCGAAGAAGGCCGATGTGGGGGCGGCGGTGGGCGGTCTGCTCGGTGGCGTGGGGGTGGCGCTGGGGGGCTACACCAAGACCAACGAAGGGAAGGTGATCGCCGCCAGCTATCTCAACAACTACAACAAGATCGTGGCCGACGTCCGCAAGGACCCGCGTTTCAAGGGGATGGATGCATCGTCCGTGGGCCGGAGCGTGGGGAACCAGGGGGTGCGGGCCGGGGCGGCGTTTAGCGAAGGGGACGTGCTGTATCCCAAGATCGAGAACGTGAAGCTGCTGGCGGACGCGAGCGAGAAGTCCTCGACGGTGGCGACCCTCAAGAAGTCCGAAGAGCTGGTGTTCCTGGGAGAGGAGAAGGATGGGTATCTGCACGTGCAGGGTGCGTCGGGGGAGGGCTGGGTGAAGCGGGTGCTGGTGGTGAAGCGGTGAGGCCGATCGTCGGGTTCAGGTTCGAGTGGAGCGAGCCCGGGCCGGTCCTGGCGTAGAGGGGCGCGAAGAAGTGGGGCGCGAGGAACGAGTTGGCTTCGTGGCGGGCGCCAGGTGACTCAGGCCGCTCGCACCCTTCCCGCGCCGCCGCGCTCCCTCCCACCCGCCCACCCGCTCACCCACCGCCCCCCATGAAACCAGGTCCACCCCGCTCCGGCTCCCTGCCCGTCATCCCCTGCTGTGAAACCGTCTCTGGACTCACCAGCGGCGCCAGGCGCGCGCTCGCGCAGGAGCCAAGCCCGAGCAGCAGGATCCAGGGGAGCAGGTGGAGCAGGGCACGGGCGCGCATGGCTACCATGTTACGGGTCCACTCGGATCGGGTATATGGCTCGGCGTCCCCGTTTCTTGCGACGGCGCCCCGCGGCCGGTAGACTCCTGCCCTCTCGTCCGGAATGCTTGTCCGGGCGTCCGCGACCGCCCCTCTCTCCGATGCCCGATGGATCCGCTCTCCGATGTGTTGCGCGCCGTCCGAGTCGACGGTGCATTCTTTTACGCGGTCGAGGCGGCTTCGCCGTGGCGGGTCCACGCTCTGGCGGCGACCCAGCTTACCCCTCGCATTCTGCCACATGCTGAACACCTGATTTCTTATCATATAGTGACTGAAGGCCGCTGCTGGGGCGGAGTCGAGGGAGAGGAGATGGTGGAGCTCCTCCCTGGGGATGTAATCGTATTTCCCCAGGGCGACCCGCACACCATGGCCAGTTCCCCCGACGCCCCCGTGTTTCACAGCGACCCATCGGCCGCCCCCGCCCGTTACCCCACCATCGTTCGCATCGGCAACGAATCAGATCGAAACTCGGCCTTCGTTTGCGGCTTCCTGGGGTGCGACCGCCGACCCTTCAACCCCCTCCTGGCGACCCTCCCGAGACGGCTGCACCTGCGTGGGCTCTCCCAGGGGTGGCTGGGGGTGTTCACCCGCGAAGTAGTCGAGGAGTCCCAGCGCGGACGCCCGGGGGGCGAATGCGTCCTGACCCGGCTGGCGGAGCTGATGTTCATCCAGGTTGTGCGGCAGTACCTCGAGACCCTGCCGGCGGAGCAGACAGGGTGGCTTGCCGGTCTGCGCGACCCGATCGTGGGTCAGGCCCTGGCGCTGCTGCACGCGCGGCCGCGGCACCAATGGACTCTGGCGGAGCTGGCGGGCGAGGTCGCCGGTTCCCGCTCGAAACTGGCCGAGCGGTTCAACGCGCTGGTCGGGCAACCGCCAATACAGTACCTGACCCAGTGGCGAATGCAGCTGGCGGCAAACCTGCTGAGCCGAACCGGGAGCAAGGTGGCCGCCGTTGCGGCGGAGGTGGGATATGGTTCGGAGGCGGCGTTCAGTCGGGCGTTCAAGAAGGCGACGGGGCTGTCGCCGGGGAGCTGGCGGGCACGGCGGGAGGCGAATGGCGCCTCGGGAGTCGTCAGTTAGGCGGGCCTGAACGCTCACCCGCCGCTCGCGCCTCACCGATCCCCGGTGAGCCTCGAGCGGTCGGCGGCCCCTAGTACGCGATCCCCACCCGCCGCCGCACGAACTCTCGCGGCGCCACCTGCTGCAGCAGGAAGTGGGCAGTGTCCTCCACCGAGATCGAACTCCCTCCCTCCGGAAGCCGATCCGGGCTCACCCGAAAACGCCGGGTCAACTCCCCATCCACCAGGTCAGGACAGCAGACCAGGGTCCAGTCGAGCTGGCTCTGCCGGAGCGCCTCCCAGGTGCCGAGGTGCTCCCGGTTGATGGCGGCATAGATCGGCGGGAAACCGGGCGCCTCGCTCCGGAGCATTCCATCAGGGCCGTCCAGCACGCCCGACCCCGCCACCGCCAGGATCCGTGCGATGCCCGCCCGTTGCATCTCACCGGCAATGGTCTTCATGCCCTCGGATAGCGTGGTGCCGGGGTTGGCCAGGCCGGCGCCGCCCAGTGAACTGAGCACCGCGTCGCTCCCATGCAGCACGGCGCGCACGGCGGCGGGGTCGGTGACGTCCCCTGCCACGACCTGAGCGCCGTGGCCCGCGGACAGCCGCGCGGGGTCACGCACCAGCGCGCGAATGCCGTGGCCCTCGCGCGCGGCGTATTCCAGAATCCGGCGACCCACCCGCCCGGTCGCCCCGAAGATGGCCAGGTGCACGGCTAGAGCCGGTCTCCCACGATCGGGAGATCGCGCCGCCGGAGGAAGACAACGACCAGCGAGGTGGCCATCACGGTGAGGGCGAGCTTGAACAGCAGCCCATGATCGCCCTGGACTTCGATGCCGAGCCGGGTGAGGTGACTCATGATGGCGCCGCCCATGAGCCCGACCGCCAGGACCGCACCGAGGACCGGGGTCTTCGGGTAGAGCAGCAGGGCCACCGCGATCAGCTCCGCGACGGCCGTGCCAATTCGCCCCCAGGGCTCGATGCCGAGGGTGCTGAAGATGTACCGGGACTCGGGCGCGCCGGTGAACTTGAAGAAGAGCGTCTGCCCCAGGATCGCGGCCGCGGTCAGCTGACAGGCCCAGCTGGCGAGGGTCGCGCCCCGCGTCAGTTCCATCGCTTTCATCGTGGTGCTCCCGGACTCGAGGGTCGGCCTACGGGGTGACCCTCCCATAACGCCGGGAACGCTCCTGCGGTTCCGGTCGGCGCCGGGCCTTCATGCCGGCGGCCAGGATGCCCAGGCTCAGCGCATCGCCGGCGGCCGCTCCTCCTGCTGCCGGGCCTGATAGGCGAGGGAACTGGGGGCCACGCCGAACTCCGCGCCGGCCGCGATCCCGACGTCCTCCAGCAGCAGCTTGATCAGGGCGTAGTGATGCACCGTGTGGCTCACCAGGAACTGGAGCTCCCGCCCGATCGTCGATGGCCGCCAGTCGGGGAGCCGTTGGTCGCCCCCGGGATCCATCTGGACGGCAACGGGGCGGTTGGCGTCCTCGACGTGGATCCGCTCCAGGCGCTCGATCAGCACGGACGCCTGAGCCATCGCCATCGCCGGGTCCGTTTCCACCTGGCGGTTCCGCTGCCGGGCATCGTAGTCCACTCGACCCGATTCCCACCCCTCGGCAAACGCGAGGTAATGATCCAGCACATGGCGGAACTGGCTTCCGACCGAAGCCCAGCCGCGGCGCACAGGGGTTCGGTACAGCTCCGGCGGGACCCGCCGCAGGAGCTCGATGCCCTGTTCCAGGAAGTGGCGATTGCCGCGCACGGCGGCGAGCGAGAGACGCATGGGTTTCTGCCCGGGAAGGAAGGACACTGACATAACGCGCTGACCCGGCCGGCGGTTCCTTTGCCCGGGGAACCGGGAACCAATTCCCGCGCCCCGGGATTATCGGAGGGGACTGGCCGTCGAGCGCCGGTCACGGTCCCGGTCCGATCCACGGAGGAACCATGCCGTCCGCGTCCGAACTCCCTCGCGTTCGCACCGCCATTCCGCCGCGGTTCCAACGGCAGCGTGAGCGGGTGCTCCGGATCCTCTCGCGCTGGCAGGCCAGCCTCGCCGCCCCTCGCCTCAACCCGGCCGGTTCGCGATAGGGGGGAGCGGACTCCGGCCGGCCGCCTACCGTGCCGGCCGCGCGTCGAGCTCCTGGACGATCGCGTCCCCTCCCTCACAGGGCGACCCCGGTACGTACCCCAGCCGGACGGTGGTGTGGTCCACCACGATCCGGGTGAAGCTGACGGTCACGGCGTCGCTGCGGTGCATGCAGATCGAGAGCGCGCCCTTCGCGGGGAGATGGCTGCGATGGAGCCGGTCGAACGCGTCCTCGTCCACCATGCCGCGGTTGAGCGCCGCCTCGAAGAGCATCCGCCGGCTGGCGTCGGCCTCAAGCGGTACCAGCGAGGAACTGGTGGCCAGCAGACCGCTCTGGCCCTCGATCCGGTCGGTGAGCCCCGTCCCGTCCCAGCCGAGCATCAGCGCCGGGAGCCCGGGTTCGAAGACCGCCAGCCGGAACGGGGCGTACTGCATCAGCCCCGCGGTCCGCACCGCCTGCCACACCTCGGCTTGGGAGCCGGCGTGGGCCAGCCCGAGGAGCAGCTGGCCCCGACTCACCTGTCCCCCGACCGGTCCGCGAGCCTCCTGGTACTGATTGAGAATGCAGAGCGCCACCCGGCGCTCGTTGACCGCGGCCCAGCTTCCGCCACCCTCCGGATCGACCGGGGCGACAAAGCGGACACCGTCGCGCGACTGCTCTTCCGGCGGCAGCCCCTCGGGCCGGGTGCGGCGCTCATCTCGATTGAAGAAGACGGCGAACCCCTGGTCATGCCGGATCCAGCTGAGGGTACACATCAGCGCGCGTTGCTGGGGCGGAAATCGGCGAGCAGAGCGGCATGCAGCGCGCGGGCGAGCGACTTTCGGTCTCCGGCGCTGACCGGCGCCGACCCGAAGACGACCCGCGCCCGGCTGGGACCCAATCGGCAGACGGCGGTGAGGTGGGGCAGGAAGGTCATGTCGCCCCACCAGCAGAGCGCGAGGCTGGCGGGGGGATCGCCCGGACCGGTGTGATAGGACAGGGTGGCGGTGTGCACCGGGACCCGCTCGCCCGCCGGCCACTCGAGCAGCGCGGACCGCAGGCTGAGCACCGTGCTCCCGTCGCTGCTGGTGCCTTCCGCGAACAGCACCACGCCGGCGCCCGACCGGTACCGTCGCCGCATGGCCTCTCCCACCCGTACGGCGTCGCTGCGCGAGTCCCGGTCGACGAAGATGCACCCGATGAAGGCCGCGGCGACGCCGAAGACCGGCCAGCGCCGCACCTCGCGCTTGGCGACGAAGACGGTATCGGTCTGGCTCGCCAGCACGATGACATCGAGGTAGGAGAGATGGTTGGCGACCAGCAGGAAGGGCGGGGACGGCGGGGTGCCGTCGCGGGTGACCTCGATCCGGAGGAGCCGGAGCAGGACCCGGGCCCATCCGCGCACGACCCTTCGCCGGCGGCCGACCCCACCGGGTCCCACCGAAAGCAGGATCGCGGCGGCGAGCGCCGCCAGGGTCCAGAGCGGCACCAGGGCCAGGCGGGCAAAACTCCCCGGCGAGGCACGCCCGTCCCTGGCGAGAAGCACGGCCTCCGGCCGGGCGGTCACCGGAAGAAGGTCCGCACCACGCTGGGGTCGACCCGGGTCACGTCGAGGCCCACGATGAAGTCGATGGTCTTGAACATCCGGTCGATCGCCGGCGGGCCCCAGACCTTGGCGCCGAGGTTGAGATAGCTCTGGAACAGCGCGGGGATGTGGGGATCGGGCGCGGGGCCGGCGTCGTCCTCGCCGGCGCAGGTGGTATGGGCCAGCGGCCTCACCCGGATCCGCGGGTCGACCAGTCCTTCGCGCTCGAGCCGGGCCATCACCGCCCGCCCCAGCCGCGGGTCCTGGCTGGTGAGCGAGCAGCAGCCGAAGAGACAGGTGAGCCGGTTCCACAGCAGGTAGCTCGCCAGACCCCGCCAGAGGAGGTTGAGCACCCGTCCGTTGCGGTGCTCCCGCGCGACGCAGGCGCGGCCCAGCTCGACCGAGCGGGCCAGCACGTCGGCCGGGATGCCGCTCATGTCGAATTCGTCGGCCGAGTAGTAGCCGCCGCAGGCGCGGGCCATCGCGGCGGTCTGCATCCGGTAGGTGCCGACCACCTCGCCGCCGTCGCGCGACTCGATCATGAGATGGTGGAACCGGGCATCGAAGTCGTCCTCGTCCCGCTGGGTGACGTAGGCCAGGTCGAGGCCTTCTCCCAACTCCAGGTTGAACACCGTAAAGCGAAGTCGGAGGATCCGGTCGAGATCCTCGTGACTCTGCGCAAACCGGAGCCGGTAGCGGCCGGCGTCGACGGCGGTGTCGGGAAGCGATGCGGGGTGAACCGGGTAGTCGAGGGCGCGGGGCGCCCGGCGCTCAACGGTCATCGAAGCCGCTCGATCGTGGAAGGTTCGACCGCCAGGTACAGCAACTCGCCCCGGCGTGAGGCCCGGCCCTTCACCCGGACCGGCACGGCCACCAGGTCGAGGATCCGACCGCCCACCGGCGCCCCGGCGGCGTCGGTCAGGAGCAGGCGCCAGTCGCGCCCCGCCGAGTCGCGGGCCAGGAAGAGGGGTGGCGCCCCGCCGCGGATGCACTGCACCGCGCAGCCGCGGTGGGTGGGGCCGTCGCCCGGCGTCATCACACCAAGGTGGCACTTGGCGTCGACGATTTCACCGG
This sequence comes from uncultured Gemmatimonadaceae bacterium, assembly GCA_964642475.1. Classification (GTDB taxonomy): domain Bacteria; phylum Gemmatimonadota; class Gemmatimonadetes; order Gemmatimonadales; family GWC2-71-9; genus JADJOM01. The sequence goes on from CAZXRC010000015.1 coordinate 36,979, forward strand.
TCAGCGCCAGCTCGCCCAGGTCCTCCACCGGGTCGAGCGGAGTCTCCGATCCGCTCCGGGCCTCGGGCGGGGCCGCGACCTCGATCGCGGTGGTGCCTTCGCGGTGGATCAGGAAGCCGGAGAGCCGTACTTCCCTGCCGTCCAGCCCCCTGACGGACGGCGCCGCGCCGTGTTTCCCGCGGCCCACCAGGACATAATACGACCAGGCAGGCCGGGCGGATCCGGGACGCGCCACCGCCAGGACAGGATAGGGGGCTTCGATCACGCGTCCGTCAAGGTCGCGCATCGAACCGTACTCGAACCGCCCGGTGCCGACGTCGGGAGCCAGCAGGGCCAAGCCCACGGCGAGCGCGGCGAGGGCCGCCATCAGGAGGACGATACGCGGCCGGAGGAATCGCGCCAGTGCCACGCCCGCGCGGGGAAAATACCCGACATAGAACTCGGTTGGCGTCATGCCGGCCTCAGCGGGATCCGGGCCGCTGGCACCGGGGTCCCGGGGGGGTTGGCGTCAGGATGCACCTGGACCCGCCCATCCACGATCCGGACCCGGTAGGTAGGGATTTTCTCGGTAAACGGCGGCGGTGAGGAACCGCTTTCGGGCAGGTACTGGTAGCCATGCCAGGGGCAGGTGAGGCACCCGTCGACGATCCGCCCTTCGCCGAGCGGCCCACCCTGGTGGCGGCAGACATTGGAGACGCAACTGATGCCGCCGGCGTGTCGCACCACCGCCACCCGTTCGGCTCCCACCACCGCGGTGCGGGCCTTTCCTTCGTAGTAGTCATCGACCGCACCCACGTCGACCCAGGTGCCCGCATCGGGGTCGGCCACGTCGCGCGGCCGTTCCCTGAGGCCCGCGGCGAGGTGGAGTCCGAAGACCAGTGCCGCCCCCGCCGCCAGGAGCAGGGTCAGCGCTCCCGAGCGGTCGTCCTGCAGGGCCCCAAGGGCTACGTGGCCGACCAGGAGGGCGTAGGCCAGGTACACCCCCATGTGCAGCGCCTTCCAGGTCGCGGCCGAGAGCAACGCCAGCCAGAAGTCGTGACTGGTGACCGCCATGGTCCACAGGATCAGGAGGGCCGCCAGTCCGAGGAGCTCGAAGGGAAAGCGACCGAGGTCGGTGGCCTTCCCGGTGCCGCTGAGCAGGCTCACCAGCGCGGGGGTATCGCCCAGCGCGTGGAACTGCACGATGGCGAAGGTGGCGTGGGCCAGCGCCAGGAGGCACATCAAGACGCCGAGATGTCGTCGGTTGTAGAGGAGCGGGAGGAAACGCGGATCCAGCCGGCAGAGGGGGCCGATCGAGAGAATCAGGTGCAGCAGGACGATCCCCGCGAGGCCGAGCCCGCGAATCAGGATCGTCTCGGCGGTGATGGCCGGCTGTTGCCGCAGGCTCGCCGCCGCGAAGCCGAGCAGGAACAGCAGCACACCGCCCAGGGCCGCCGCGTCGTAGATGTACTTCTGGCGGTTCCAATTGACCGCCTGGAAGTGCGCGCTCATGGGGCCGGACTCCCGCGGTCGCGGGCCACGAGACGCCCCAGCGCCGGGCTGTAGAACAGAAGACTCGAGCCGGGGAGGCCGGCCTCGGCGGGAAGCGGGAGGCGGACCGGCCCGGAACCGGCGAGCGGCCCCAGCAGCCGGGCGCTCCCGACGTCGCCCGCGGCATTCGGCGCCAGATAGACCAGCAGGTCGGCCGGAGTCGGATGCGCCAGCGGGCGGAGCTCCAGGACCATGCCGCCATCGGCGGCGGCCAGGCGACGCACCTCGAGGGTGAGTCCCTCGCCCCGGACCAGCGCGCGGGAAAGCTCGCGATCTGCCGCCGGTGCCGGGGTAGTGAGCACCGAGGGCGTCGGGTTGACAGGTGGGTGCCGGCGGACCGCGACCGCGGCCACCAGTGCCACCGCCGTCACCGGAGCGAGGGCGCTCACCAGGGCGAGGTGCCGCCGCCGGAGGGCGCGATTCACCGGCTCGCCCTCCACCAGCGGTAGAGGAGCAGGGGCCAGAGGGTCGCGGCTCCCGGCAGTATCAGGAGCCGGAAGCCGACCGTGCCTTCCCGGGCCACCGGCTCCAGGATGCCGGCACCGCGCCAGGCAAAGGGGATGGCAAAGAACGCCCCGACCAGGGCGTAGGCCCCGGCTCCCGTCAGCACCCAACGGGCGACGGATTCACTCATGCGGCTGGCTCCGGTTGATTCGATCCAGAACGGCTGGTCAGGAAGTCTAACGCCTCGGTGGGACCGGGAGTTCCTCGTCGGTGGGCTTGGGCCCTCGGCGCGGGCGCGCGGCTTGCGGTCCCCCGGCCGGCGGCCCCACTTTGCTGCGTCCGGCCCGCTTGGGGCGTTTTCGGGTTCATGTCGGCCCGCCCGGATCCCGGCACCGGGGCTCCAGGAACCAATTCCAAGGCTCCGTCGTTCATTACCTGTGAAAGACCAGTTCTCGCCACCCATGCCCGACCCGGGGGGAACCGCTCCGGCCATCGCCGGCCCAGACGTCAGCGCGACCTTCGAGGCCCTGCTGGAAACGGTCCTCGACGGGGCGTTTGGCGCGGCACTGCGGTACACCCGCAACCGGACCGAGGCGGAGGATCTGGTGCAGGAGGCGGCGCTGCTGGCGTGGCGGGGGTTCAAGAGCTTCGACCAAGGTGGGAACTTCAAGGCCTGGTTTTTCCGCATTCTGACCAATCGCTTTTTCAGCGCCTACCGGACCCGGAAGCGGCAGGGGACCGAGATCGAGCTGGACGACGCGCCGGAGTTGTATCTCTACTGCCAGACCGCGGCCTTGGGCCTGCACGGCTCGACCGAGGATCCGGCCCAGCGCCTGATGAGCCGGCTGGCCACCGAGCAGGTGGAGGAGGCCGTGGCGGCGCTGCCGGACGAGTACCGGGTGGTCGCGACCCTGTATTTCCTGCAGGATTTCTCCTACCAGGAGATCGCCGATGTGGTCGGTGTACCGGTGGGAACGATCCGGTCCCGGCTGCACCGGGGTCGGCGCCTGCTGCAGAAGGCTCTCTGGGTGATCGCCGAGGAACGAGGGATCGTCAGCGCGCTCACCGAAGGCACCGACGATGGAGCGTAAGATGCATCCCCCCGACCGGTTCACCTGCGAAGAAGTGTTCGCACGGCTGGACGATTACCTCGACCGCGAGCTTACCGCCGAGGAGATGCGGCTGGTGCGGGAGCACCTGGCGACCTGCGCCGCCTGCGCCAGCGAGCACCGTTTCGAATCCGGCGTGCTCGAGGGAGTCCGGGACAAGCTGCGCCGGCTGGCCGTGCCGCCGGACCTCATGGCCAGGATCACGGCGCGGATCGCGGCGGAGGGCGGGGAGCAGGACTGACCGGTACGGCCGCTTTCCCCGGTCCCAATCCGCGGTCACCCCCTCGGGCGCGAAGGCCGAGACCGGCGCCTACCCCGTCGCCCGCGCAGGCACCCCCAACCCGTCCAGAAACTCCGCCGGCAATCGCCCGCCCAGCCTGGTCCAGGTTCCCACATCCAGCGAAGACGGCGCCAGGTGCGACGTGGCCAGCAGGCCGATCGCGTCCGCCAGGGTCGGGCAGGCGGCGATGACCGTGTGGCCGAAGGTCGCGTCGGTGAGTCGGCAGCCGGTGAGCACGGTCCGGTAGAACAGCGCCTGCGAGAGATCGGCGTGTTCCAGGCTGGCCCCGCTCAGATTGGTCTTGTCGAGCCGGGCGCCGACCAGCGAGACGCCGGTCAGGTTGGCCCCGGCGAGGTTGGCTGACTCGAGATTGGTCTCCGCCAGGTCGGCGCCGGCGAAGTCCGAACCGGCAAAGCTGGTGTGATCGAGGCCGGCCCGCCGGAGCCTGGCATTCCGGAAACTGGCACCCGGGGGGCCCGCATGCCCCAGCTTGAAGCTCGCCCGGACCAGGTCGGCTCCCGCCAACGACGCCCCGGTAAAATTGGCCCCCAGGATTCGCGCATCGGTGAGTCGGGCGTCGACGAAGCTCGCCCCCGAGAGATTCGAGCCGCTCAGGTCGGCGCCGCGGAGGTCGGCCCCGTCCAGGCGGGCGCCGCTCAGGTCGGCCGAGCAGAGATCGGCGCCGCGAAGGTCGGCGTGCGAGAGATCGGCACCGGGAAGGTCGGCGTAGAGCAGGACCGCGTGGGCCAGTCGGGCACGGACCAGGGTGGCGGCGTCGACCCGGTGCAGCAGCGCGCCGGTGTCGCGCCGGTGGATCTCGAGCATCGCGATGTCCCGATGGGGGTGGCCCAAGTATACCGGCCGGCGCCGGGGCCGGGAACCCGGAGCACACCCGCGGCGTTACCTCGGATTGGGTGATCGCACGGGACCCGATCGCGGGGGATGGAGGGTGGACCAGTGGAGCTGAACTCGCGACCGCCCGGGGGCGGGGGAGCCGTCGTCGACGCCTTTCGTTCGGCGTTCCGCGCCCGGATGGCGGAGGTGTGCGCTCCCGACCGCCTGCGGGTCCGGATCGGGATGATGCTGGCCCTCGAGCAGCTGCTGGTGGGTGCGGGGGAACCCGGTGGGGAATGGCCGCGTTGATCTCGGGATCGAGTGTCGAACCACCCGGAACAATGCGGAGGCAGTGTGCGGCGATACAGCGCGGAGCGCGCCCGACTGGAGCAGGGGGGGATGTCGTCGCCCTGGCGGGCCTGGGGGCCCTATCTCTCCGAGCGGCAGTGGGGCACGGTCCGGGAGGACTACAGTCCCCACGGGTCGGCCTGGGACTACTTCCCCCACGACCATGCCCGCAGTCGCGCCTACCGCTGGGGTGAGGATGGCATCGCCGGCATCTCCGACGACGAGCAGCGCCTCTGTCTTTCCCTGGTACTCTGGAACGGCCGCGATCCGATCCTCAAGGAACGCTTCTTCGGGCTCACCAACGGCGAGGGCAACCACGGCGAGGACGTGAAGGAGCTGTACTACTTCCTCGACGCCACGCCCACGCATTCCTATCTCAAGATGCTGTACAAGTATCCCCAGCGGGCCTTCCCCTACGAAGACCTGGTGGCGGAGAATCGGCGTCGCGGCATCCAGGGCCAGGAATACGAGCTGATCTACACCGGCATCTTCGACGACGATCGCTACTTCGACGTGGTGGTCGAGTATGCCAAGGCCGGGACCGAGGACATCCTGCTCAAGGTCACGGCCCACAACCGCGGGCCCGAGCCGGCCGAACTGCACCTGCTGCCGCAGCTCTGGTTCCGGAATACCTGGTCCTGGCGGGACGGGGTCGATCGACCGCAACTGGGGATCATGAGCGGCGGGATCGCGGCCTCGCACCCCACCCTCGGCAACTGGCGCCTCACCCTCGAGGGCGGGCCGGAACTGCTCTTCACCGAGAACGACACCAACGTCACCCGGCTGTACGGCACGGCGGCGGACGGCCGCCACTTCAAGGACGCCTTCCACGAGCTGGTGGTGCAGGGGAGGCGCGAGGCGGTCAACCCGGGCCACACCGGCACCCGGGCAGCGGCCTGGTATCGCGGGATGGTTCCCGCCGGCGGCTCGATGGTGGTGCGGGCCCGCCTGGCGCCCGCCACCCTCGAGGGAGGACTGGGGGAGCTGGACCGGCTGGTGGAGCTCCGGCGGCGGGAGGCCGACGAGTTCTACGCCGAATTGCAGCACGAACAGGCCGACGCCGATGCCCGCCTGGTGCAGCGCCAGGCCTTTGCCGGCATGATCTGGAGCAAGCAGTTCTTCTACTACGACGTCCCCGAATGGCTCGAGGGCGATCCGGCCCAGCCGGCGCCGCCGGCCACACGGCGTCACGCCCGCAACGCGGAGTGGAAACACCTCAACAACGCCGACATCATCTCGATGCCCGATACCTGGGAGTATCCCTGGTACGCGGCCTGGGACCTGGCGTTCCACTGCATTCCCTTCGCGCTGATCGATCCGGAGTTCGCCAAGCATCAGCTGGTGCTGCTCACCCGGGAGTGGTACATGCACCCCAACGGGCAGCTGCCGGCCTACGAGTGGGCCTTCGGCGACGTGAACCCGCCGGTGCATGCCTGGGCCACCTGGCGGGTGTTCCAGATCGACCGCAAGCGGCGGGGCGACCAGGGCGACCTGATGTTCCTCGAGCGGGTCTTCCACAAGCTGATGCTCAACTTCACCTGGTGGGTAAACCGCAAGGACGCCCAGGGCCGCAACGTCTTCCAGGGCGGCTTCCTCGGCCTCGACAACATCGGGGTGTTCGACCGGAGCGCGCCGCTGCCGACCGGGGGGTACATCAACCAGGCCGACGGCACCGCCTGGATGGCGATGTACAGCCTTAACCTGATGCGGATCGCGCTGGAGCTGGCCCGGCACAACCGGGTGTACGAGGACATCGCCACCAAGTTCTTCGAGCACTTCCTGCATATCGCGGAGGCGATGACCAACATCGGCGACGACGGGGTGGGGCTGTGGAACGAGGAGGACCAGTTCTACTACGACGTCCTGAGCACTCCCGACCAGCGGCTCATCCCGCTCAAGGTCCGTTCGATGGTCGGGCTGATCCCGCTCTTCGCGGTGGAGACGATCGACCAGGCGCTGCTCGAGGAGCTGCCCGGATTCGCCGGGCGCCTCAAGTGGTTCCTCGACTACCGTCCCGACCTGGCGAAGCTGGTGTCCCGCTGGGAGGAGCCGGGCATGGGCGAACGCCGGCTGCTGTCGCTCCTGCGGGGCCACCGGATGAAGCGGCTGCTGGCGCGGATGCTGGACGAAACCGAGTTCCTCTCCGACTACGGTATCCGGGCGCTCTCCCGCCACCATGAGCGGCACCCCTATGAATTCGACGTGATGGGCATGCCGCTCACGGTGAAGTACCAGCCGGCGGAATCGGATTCGGGGCTCTTCGGCGGGAATTCCAACTGGCGGGGGCCGATCTGGTTTCCGGTCAACTATCTCCTGATCGAGTCGCTGCAGAAATTCCATCACTACTACAGCGATGACTTCACCGTGGAATGTCCGACCGGGTCGGGGAACTTCCTCACCCTGGCGGAGGTGGCCGACGAGCTGACCCGGCGGCTGAGCCGGCTCTTTCTCCGGGATGATGCGGGCCGGCGGGCGGTGTTCGGGAATCACGCCAAGCTGCAGAGCGATCCCCATTTCCGGGACCTGCTCCAGTTCCACGAGTACTTCCACGGCGACACCGGGCGTGGCGTCGGGGCGGCGCACCAGACCGGATGGACCGGCCTGATCGCCAAGCTGCTCCAACCCCGCTGCCCGCCTCAACACGGCGCCATGCCCGGCCGGGAGACACTGCGGACCGCGACCCGGAGTGCGCGGGAGGCCCAGCATGCCGGCTGACGCGATGCCGCGCCCGGTGCCCCGGCTCCTTCCCGGCCAGCGGGCCCTGGTCACCGGCGCCAGTTCCGGAATCGGCAAGGCGATCGCCCTGGCCCTGGCCGAGGCGGGCTGCGACGTGGGGGTGAACTACTCGTCCTCCGAGGGGCCGGCGCTCGAGGTGGTGCGGCAGATCCAGGGGATGGGGCAGCGGGCCTTCGCCATCAAGGCCGACGTCGGGAGCGAAGCCTCGGTCCTGGCGATGTTCGAACGGACCCGGCAGGAGTTCGGAAGCCTCGACATCCTGATCAACAACGCCGGGCTGCAGCAGGACGCGCCGCTGGCCGACATGACGCTGGCCCAGTGGCAACGGGTGATCGACGTGAACCTGACGGGACAGTTTCTCTGTGCCCGGGAAGCGGTGAAGGAGTTCCGCCGCCGGGGGCCCCAGCCGGCGGTCTCCCGGGCCCTGGGGAAGATCCTCTGCGTGAGCTCGGTGCACGAGGTGATTCCCTGGGCCGGCCATGTGAACTACGCCGCCTCCAAGGGCGGGGTCATGCTGCTCATGAAGAGCATCGCCCAGGAGGTGGCCCCGGAGCGCATCCGGGTGAACAGCGTGGCCCCGGGGGCCATCCGCACCCCGATCAACCGGGCCGCCTGGGAGACGCCTGAGGCCTACGACGAGCTGATGCAGCTGATCCCGTGCAAGCGGATCGGCGAGCCGGACGACCTGGCCCGGGCCGCGGTGTGGCTGGTGTCGGACGAGGCCGACTACGTGCACGGGACCACGCTGTTCGTGGACGGGGGAATGACGCTTTACCCCGGATTCGAAGGTGGGGGCTGAGGGACTGTATACCACAGATGACACAGATGGGAACGGAGACTCGCCCTGGTCGACGGCGAGTCGCCCGGGGTGACCGTCAGCGTGCCTGGCACCGGGGCTCGAGTTCGCCTCAGCGGGCTTTCGTCACAACCGACCCGGTATCCGTTTGCATCTGCCCCATCTGTGTTATGCCCTTGGGAACTACGTTGAAGCCGGGGGCGTTAGACGCCCATGCTACCTCCCGATCGCCTCTCCTGCGAATACCTCGAAGCCGACGGTCTGGGCGGCTTCAGCTCCGGGACCGTCGGCGGCTGGCGGACCCGACGGTACCACGGACTCCTCACCCCGGCGGTACAGCCCCCCTCGGGGCGCGCCGTGCTGGTCGACGGATTCGAGGCCTGGCTGGAGCGGAACGGAGTGCGCTACCCCCTCTCGACCCAGCGCTACGCCCCCGATGTCACCCATCCCGACGGCGCCTCCCGACTGGTTGACTTCTCCCATGAGCCATGGCCCACGTGGACCTTCCGGCTCGAGGACGGCTTCGAGGTGGTGCAGGAGCTGCTGGTGCCGTACGAGCGCTCGGCGGTGGTGGTCAAGTGGTCGCTCCCCAACCCCGAGTCCGGACTCAAGTTGATCGTACGTCCCCTGCTCTCGGGACGGGACAGTCACGCGCTGCATTACCGCAACGAGGTTGCCGCCACCCGGGCGGAATCCACCGCGGAGCGGGTCCGCTGGCGGCCGTACGCCGGTCTCCCGGCGGTCTTGAGCCTCGCCAATGCGACCTACCGCCACGACCCGGTCTGGTACACCAACTTCCTCCTCGAAGAGGAGCGGGCCCGGGGGTTCGAGCACCGGATGGACCTCCTGTCGCCCGGGGAGCTCTCCTGGCCCATCAACGGGACCGCGGCCTACTGGGTCCTCTCGGCCGAGCAGGCGGGAGGCGAGACCTGTGTGCCGCGGGGCACCGCCCTGCGGGTGGCGACCGACCTCATGGACCGGGAACGGGAACGCCGGGCCCGGTTCGATTCGCCCCTCGCCCGGGCCGGTGACGCGTACCTGGTGCGGCGCGGCAAGGGGAAGACGGTCATCGCCGGCTATCCCTGGTTCACCGACTGGGGACGCGACACCTTCATCGCGCTCCGGGGGCTCTGTCTCGCCACCGGGCGCCTCCCCGATGCCCGCGCAATTCTGCTCGAGTGGGCTGGCCTGGTGTCGCAGGGGATGCTCCCCAACCGATTCCTGGAGCAGGGGGACGAGCCCGAGTTCAACTCGGTCGACGCCTCCCTCTGGTATGTGATCGCGGTCTACGAGTTTCTGCAGGCGCTGGGCGCCCAGGGGAAGCGGATCCCGCTCACCGAACGCAAGAGCCTCGAGCGGGCGGTGCTGGCGATCCTCGAGGGATACAGTGCCGGCACCCGCTACGGCATCCGGATGGACGAGAGCGGGCTTCTCGACGCCGGCGGGCCGGGGGTGCAGCTCACCTGGATGGACGCCAAGGTGGGCGACTGGGTGGTGACGCCCCGCAGCGGCAAACCGGTGGAGATCCAGGCGCTGTGGATCAATGCGCTGCTGATCGGGGGGCAGTTCGACCCGCGTTGGACCCGCGTCGCGGGCCGGGCGACCGCCAGCTTCCGGGCCCGCTTCTGGAACGATGCGGGGTTCCTCTACGACGTGATCGACACCGACGGGGTGCCGGGGGCGGCCGACCCGTCTTTCCGTCCCAATCAGCTCTTCGCCATCGGCGGCCTGCCGTGGCCCCTGCTGGATGGCGAGCGTGCCAGGGCCGTGGTCGACGCCGTCGAGGCGCGGCTCTGGACTCCCATGGGTCTGCGGAGCCTGGCCCCGGGCGAGCCGTCCTACACCCCGCGCTACCAAGGGGGACCGGTCGAGCGGGATGGGGCCTACCACCAGGGGACGGTGTGGCCCTGGCTCGCGGGACCGTTCATCGAGGCCTGGGTTCGTAGCCGCGGCGACACCGACGGGGCGAAGGCCGAAGCCCGTCGGCGCTTTCTCGAGCCTCTGCTGGGGCAGCTGGAGGTCGCCGGCCTGGGACACCTCGCCGAGATCGCCGATGCCGAGTCACCCCACAGGGCGCGGGGCTGCCCGTTCCAGGCGTGGTCGATGGGCGAGCTCCTCCGGCTCGATCGAGTCGTGCTCGCGCCGAGGGCCCCCGCCGTCACGCCGGACGCGGCACTGTCCGGCGCCATCGGATGAGCCCGGGGCGCTCGAGCGGCCTGGCCGATCGCTGGCCCGAGTACCTCTCGGAGGCCTTCGGGCTGGGGCTGTTCATGGTATCGGCGTGCGGATTCGGGGTGCTGCTCTTTCACCCCGCCTCGCCGGTCGTGGCCCGGCTGCCGAGCCCGATGTTCCGGAGCCTCCTGATGGGGACCGCGATGGGGCTCACCAACATCGTCAACATCTACTCCCCCTGGGGCCGGCGGTCGGGGGCGCACCTCAATCCCGCCGTGACCCTCACCTTCTTTCGCCTCGGCAAGGTCCAGCGTGGCGATCTGGCGGGGTACATCACCGCCCAGTTCGCCGGCGGCCTGGCCGGGACCGGACTCGCGGTGCTCCTCTTCCGGCCCTGGATCGCGGCACCTTCCGTGAATTACGTGGCCACGCTGCCGGGACCGGGGGGACAGGCCCTGGCCTTCGGGGCCGAGTTCCTGATCAGTCTCGGGCTGATGCTGGTGGTGCTGACGGTCTCGAGCCGGCCCAGGCTGGCGCGCTTCACCGGGTGCTTCGCCAGCGTCCTGGTGGCGCTCTACATCACGTTCGAGGCGCCGCTTTCGGGAATGAGTATGAACCCGGCCCGCACCGTGGGCTCGGCGGCCTTTGCCGGGGCCTGGACCGGGTTGTGGCTCTACCTGCTGGCGCCGCTCCTGGGGATGCTGGGCGCGGCCGAGCTCATGCAGCGACGCCATGGGGTACGGGAAAAGGTGTGCGCCAAGCTGTACCACGATCTCGGTGTGCGGTGCATTTTCTGCGGGCACAGTCCGGTGGTTCACCGCGGAGGCGCGGAGGCGCGGAGGGCCACGGAGGGTTCGGTGTAATCACCGTCCATTCAAGGCGTTCTCCCGTCTGGCCGTGGAACCGCGAAGGACCTTGACAGAAATACCAACACTCAGCCAAGCCCGTCCGTAGTCGTTCCGTTCGGTCCGTGTCGCGGCGATTCCTCCGCGGCCCTCCGCGTCTCTGCGGTGATCCCAGTCCCTCCCAGTCCCTCCCTGTCGCCGACCGACCGGAACTTCCCACCACCCCCGTGCATTTACAGCGCGAGGCGTGACGCGAGCGCGTCGGCCGAAGCGCGATGACCGCACCTACGCGGGCATCCACAACTACTGCACGGGGAGGCAAGATGCGCGGGATCCTGAAGGCACTGACGGTGGTGGCGGCGCTGGTGACGGTGACCACGGCGGCGGCGGCTCCGCTGAAGACCTACACCAGCAAGCCGTTCGCGGGCGTGAAGGCGAACACCGGCACCGTGACCGCGACGGTCGACATGGGCAAGATCAGCCTCAAGGTGTCCGACGACTTCGTCATCCCGGATACCCCGGCGCCCAGCTGGCAGATCGTCGACTCGAAGGGCAACACCTATCTGCTCAACCAGTTCAAGATCAAGGGCGACAAGACCAACCGGATGATCACCCTGCCGGCCTACATCAAGGATGTGGCCAAGGTCCAGGTGTGGTGCTCCTTCGCCGAAGTGCTGCTGGGCGAGACCTCGTTCGATACCGTCGTCAAGTAAGCAGCGCATCGAGGGTCACGGGTCGAGGATCGAGATGGACGCGATTCTCGACCCCTGGTCTCTCCGCCCCTCGACCCTCAGCCCTCGACCCCAGGAACCAGACGCCATGCGAAACTCCCGACTTCTCACCGTCGCCCTGCTGTCGGCGGCGCTCGGTGCCACGCCCGCCGCCGCCCAGGTGGCGAGCCACAAGTCCCTCACCATCGAAGGCGCCCGCAACGTGATCGCCGCCTCGGTGGCCTACGCCCGCACCAAGGCCGGCACCGGCGTCATCGCGGTGGTGGATGACGGCGGCAACCTGATGGCCCTCGAGCGGCTCGACGGCACCTTCGCCGCCGGCGCCAACGTCTCGATCGGCAAGGCCCGCACGGCCGCCCTCTTCAAGAAGCCGACCCGGGTCTTCGAGGAGCTGATCAACAAGGGCCGCACCGCCATGACCACCGTCGATTTCACTCCCCTCATCGGCGGCGTGCCGATCATGGTCGACGGGCAGATCGTCGGGGCCGTGGGGGTCAGCGGCGCCGCCAGCGCCGCGGAAGACGAGGAAGTGGCCCTGGCCGGGGCTGCCGCCGTGTCCACCCGCCTCTCGTCGGCCGGACCGGCCCACGCCATGAACGTGAGCTACTTCTCCCACGACTCGGTCCGGGCGGCCTTTGCCAAGGGCAGCGTGCTGCTGGACGGCGAGGGACGGAACTACATGGTCCACGCCAGCCGGCGCGACAAGCCCGGCATGGCCGAGGTGCACGTGCTCGACACCGACGTGATCTACGTCCAGGAGGGGAGCGCCACGCTGGTGACCGGTGGCACCGTGGTGAACGGGAAGACCATCGAGCCGAACGAGATCCGGGGCGATGCGATCCAGGATGGCGAGACCCGGAGGCTCGGCAAGGGCGACGTCATCACCGTGCCGAACGGGACCCCGCACTGGTTCCAGGACGTGAAGGGCACGCTGACCTACTACGTCGTCAAGGTGCGGTAGGCCCATGCGACCCACCCTGCTCCTCGCCGTCGCCCTCGCGGCGCTCGGGCCCTCCGCGGCCCGGGCGCAGGTGACCGGCGACGCACCGTACGGCAAGCCAACTGCCGTGATCGATCTCGGAAGTGCCGCGGGCGCCGCGCTGGTGCGGGGGCAGTGGCGCTACCGCGATGCCCGCTTCATCGAAGTGGATCATCGGGCCGTGGGGACCGATCTGCGGCCCTCCGGACCGCCCAATCGCACCAACGACATTACCCCCCACGCCGGGGCCGCCGACTTCGCCGATGCCGACTGGCTCACCTTTCCGGCCGAATCGATCCAGGCCCGCCGTGGCAACGGCAGGTTCTCGTTCAACTGGTACCGCATCAACGTCACCGTGCCGGAGCGGGTCGGGCGGCTCGACCCCACCGGGATGACCGTGGTCTTCGAGCTGGTGATCGACGACTATGCCGAAGTCTGGGTCGACGGGAAGCTGCCGGTGGTGCTGGGCCAGACCGGCGGGCAGCTGGTGAAGGGGTTCAACGCCCCCAACCGGGTGGTGCTCACCCGCGATGCCCGTGCGGGCCAGCAGTTCCAGCTGGCGATCTTCGGGATGAACGCTCCGGTCTCGAACCCGCCGGTCAACTACATCTGGATCCGGTCGGCGACGCTCGATTTCTACACCCCGGCAGCGGCCCGGACCGGCCGCGACGCCGGTGGGAAGATCACCCGCCTCAGCGGCGCCTTCGACCGCCTGGTGGCGAAGGACGCGAGGATCGAGAAGCTGGCGGGCGGATTCGAGTTCGTGGAGGGACCCGTGTGGAGCGCCGAGGGAGGATATCTCCTCTTCAGCGACCCCAATACCAACAACATCTACCGCTGGTCCCCCGACGGGCAGGTCACGGTGTATCGCACCAAGAGCGGCTACGCCGGGGTCGACATCGGCGAGTATCACCAGCCGGGGTCGAACGGCCTTGCCTTCGACCGGGAGGGCCGGGTCACCATCGACCAGCACGGCAACCGTCGGGTGATCCGGGTGGAGCGCACCGGGGCCGTGACTGTGCTCGCGGACAACTACGAGGGCAAGAGACTCAACAGCCCCAACGACCTGGTCTACACCTCGAACGGCAATCTCTATTTCACCGATCCGCCGTTCGGCCTGCCGAAGGTCTTCGACGATCCGGCGAAGGAGACGCCCTGGAGCGGGGTGTACCTCCTCAAGGACGGCCAGCTGACCCTGCTGACCCGGGAACTCTCCGGCCCCAACGGGATCGCCTTCTCGCCCGACGAGAAGACCGCCTACGTCGACAACTGGGATCCGAAGCGCAAGGTGATCATGGCCTACGACGTCCAGTCCGACGGCACCTTCGCCAACGGCCGGATCTTCTACGACATCACCCCGAGCACGCCGGGCGACGACTGCTGGGATGGGATCAAGGTCGACGCGCTGGGGAACGTGTATGCCGCCGGGCCGAAGGGCGTCTATGTCCTCTCGCCGGCCGGCGCCCTCCTGGGGCTCATCACCCCGCCGGAACATGTGGCCAACATGGCGTGGGGCGGGGATGACAACCGCACCCTGTTCATGACCGCGTCGACGGGGCTGTACCGGATCCGGATGGAGGTGATGGGCACCGGTCCCTGGATGACCACGACCGCCAGCAGGTAAGCTCCCGACATCCACCTACCACGGATGGACACCGATGGGAACCGATGCCCGAGCGGGACAGGGGCATCCGTTCCCATCGGTGTCCCTCTGCGTTGAGGCAGGGTGGGAACCTTGTTTCAATGCCAGGACTTTCGATTCGAGTCCCTGGTTGCGTCCCAAGTCCTGCGGAGGCTCCTGTGCGAAACGCTTCTCTCCTGGCCCTGGCGCTCCTCGCCACCCCGGCGCTGCTCGGTGCCCAGGACCCCACCACCCTCTATCCCGGCAACTACAAGGTCATGATCCTGAATGACCAGGTTCGGGTCATGGACTTCCAGCTCAGGAAGGGCGCCCGCGAGGCGATGCACATGCATCCGGCCCACGTGCTCTACGTTCTGAGCGGCTTCAAGATCCGGTTCACTTTCCCGGATGGCACGACCCGGATCCGCGAGGCCCGGGCCGGCGAGGTGCTCTACAGCGAGGCGGTGATGCACTCGCCCGAGAATATCGGCGAGACCGACGCCCGTGGCATCCTGGTCGAGCTGCGGACGCCGCCGTCGGCCCGCGCCACCGGCGCCCCGGGTGGGGGCGGCGGCGACGGTCCCGCGCCCCTCACCGCGTTCACCTTCGTGCACGGTCTGGCGGGGCAGGGCGAAATGCTCAAGCAGCATCTCCTCTCGCTCACCGCTCCCACCCGGGCCGAGGCCGGCGCCATCCGCTACGACCTCTACCAGTCGGTAGAGCACCCCGATGAGTTTCTGCGGCACGAGGTCTGGCGCGACCGGGCCGCCCTCGAGGCCCACAAGCAGACGCCGCCCCTGCGCGCCTCGTTCGAGCGGCGGCAGCGGGAGGGCTGGAGCACCCAGATCACCCTCTGGCGCATGTTGGACAACTGAGATCTCCGACTCTCGACTCTCGACTCCCGACTCGCTCATGCCCCTCGCTTCCCCTCGCGCCCTCGCGCTGATCGGCCTCGCGCTGGCCACGATGAGCTCAACCGCCTCGGCCCAGGGGCCAGGGACCCCCTCGCTCGAGGGACGCATTACCCGGCTCGATCCCCGATTCGATCGCCTGCTCGCGGCCGACGCCTCCCTCGAGAAGGTGGTCGAGGGCCATGCCTGGGCCGAGGGCCCGCTGTGGGACCGCGAGCACGGCTGCCTGCTGTTCTCCGACGTGGTCAAGAACACCGCCTATCGCTGGTGCGAGGCGACCGGGGAGTCGGTCCTCCTGGAGCACAGCGGCTACACCGGCTCGGCGCCGTTTCCCGGGAAGGAGCCGGGCTCGAACGGGCTCGCCTTCGACCGCCAGGGGAATCTCCTCATGGCCGAACATGGCGACCGTCGGATCAGCCGGCTCGGTCCCGACGGGAAGAAGACCACGGTGGTCGACCGGTTCCATGGCAAGCGGATCAACAGCCCCAACGACCTGATCCTGGCCGCCAACGGCGATCTCCTGTTCACCGATCCGCCGTGGGGCCTCCCCAGGTGGTGGGATGACCCGGGCAAGGAACTCCCGATCAACGGGGTCTACCGCTTGAGCGCCGGAGGAGAGTTGCGGCTCATCGAGGGAGAGTTCCAGGCCCCCAACGGGATCGCGCTCACGCCGGACGGGAAGACCCTGATCGTGAGCGAGTCGAAACCGGAGATCGGCGCCTGGTACGCCATGGCGGTGGACCGGGACGGCTCGCTGGGCCCTCGCCGGAAGCTGCTCGATGCGGTCCCCTGGAGCGTCAACCGCAAAGGCGTCCCCGACGGGCTCAAGCTCGACCGCGACGGCATCATCTTCGGCGGAGGACCCGGCGGGGTCTACGTGATCCATCCGGACGGAACCCTGCTCGGGATCATCGAGACCGGCGGCCCGGCGTCGAACACCGTCTGGGGCGGTGACGGGTCCACGCTCTACATCACCTCGGGAGAGCGGATTTTCCGGATCCGGACGACGACGGTTGGGGCGGGGTGGTGATTCGCTGACGGCCGTGGCCGGGAGAGCCTGGTACTCAACGCGGAGGCGCAGAGGACGCAGAGGGCCGCAGAGGGCTGGTTGCCAAGTCCCCCCTTTGCGGCCTCACCTCTCCGCGAAATAATCGCTGTGGTCATTGGTGTTGTTGTTGTCGTCGTCTGTTAACAACAACAACAGGGGGCGTGGGGTGCTCCAACGGTTGCCCAGCGACGGACCCCTCTGCGGCCCTCTGCCTCCTCTGCGCCTCTGCGTTTGAATGCCGCGCCCTCCCGGCCATGGCAGCCCGGGTCCACAACGGGAACCTCCTGCACCCCCAGGCGTTTACGCCCACAAGGAGGTTCCATGACCGAATCCGCACCCGATACGATTCTTGCCCATCCCGCCCTCGCCGGCCGGACGCTTCTCCGCCGCCAGGGCAACCGCTGGGCCGCCCATGTCATCCAGCCCGAGGGCTGCCTCGGCAACGGGCGGGTCCTCGACGCCGATGCCGCGCCGCATCTGTGGCGCACCGGACGGGCCGCATGAGCCGGCAGCATTACGACGTCATCATCATCGGGTCCGGCGCCGGCGGCGGGACCCTGGCCTGGAAGCTCGCCCCCTCCGGCAAGCGCATTCTGCTCGTCGAGCGGGGCGATTATGTCCCCCGCGAGCGCGAGAACTGGAGCACCAAGGCGGTGAACCAGGAGGGGCGCTACAACACCAGGGAGGAGTGGCGCGACAGCAAGGGCAAGCCGCTCCACCCGCACACCAACTACTTCGTGGGCGGAAACACCAAGTTCTACGGCTCCGCCCTCTTCCGCCTACGAAAAGAAGACTTCGGTGAGCTGCGCCATCATGGGGGCTGCTCCCCCGCCTGGCCAATCACCTACGAGGAGCTCGAACCCTACTACACCCAGGCCGAGCACCTCTACCAGGTGCACGGCGAACGGGGCGTCGACCCCACCGAGCCCTGGGCCAGCGCCCCCTACAAGTACCCGGCGGTGAGCCACGAGCCCCGGATTCAGCAACTGGCCGAGGACTTCGAGCGGCTCGGCCTCAAGCCGTTCCACGTGCCCATCGGGATCAAGCTGGACGAGAGGAACCCGCGGACGAGCGCCTGCATCCGGTGCGCTACCTGCGACGGCCATCCCTGTCTCATCAACGCCAAGTCCGACGCCCAGGTGATCTGCGTGGACCCGGCGCTGGAGCATCCCAACATGACGCTCCTGACCGGCGCCTACGTATCCCGGCTGGACACCGATGCCACCGGCCGGCGCGTCACCGCGGTGCAGGTGGACCGCAACGGCACCCGCGAGACCTACACCGCCGACATCGTCGTGGTCTCGGCCGGCGCCATCAACTCGGCCGCGCTCCTGCTTCGCAGCGCCAACGACCGGCATCCGCGGGGACTCGCCAACGGGTCGGACGTGGTGGGCCGGCACTACATGGGCCATGTCAACTCGGTCCTGATGGCGGTCTCCAAGTGCCCCAACCCGACCGTCTTCCAGAAGACGCTGGCGCTGAACGACTTCTACCTCGGTTCGAAAGACTGGCCCTATCCGATGGGCCACATCTCCTTCGTGGGCAAGCTCGACGGCGACACCCTCGCCGCCGGCGCGCCGGCCATCGCCCCCGGCTGGACCCTCGAACTCATGGGCAAGCACTCGCTCGACTTCTGGCTCACCTCCGAGGACCTGCCCGATCCCGAGAACCGGCTCACCCTCGACCGGGACGGGAAGATCGTCCTGGCCTACAAGCCCAACAACGAAGAAGGCCACAAGCGGCTGATCAAGAAGCTCGAACAGCTGATGCAGGCGCAGACCGCCTGCCCGGTGCATGGGCACGAGTGCCACCAGGGGCTGTTCGCGCGGAACCTCTTTCTGGGGCAGCGGATCCCGCTGGCCGGTGTGGCCCACCAGAACGGCACCATCCGCTTCGGGCATGATCCCAGGACCTCGGCCCTCGATGCCGATTGCCGGGCCCATGAGGTCGACAACCTCTACGTGGTCGACGGGAGCTTCTTCCCTTCGAGCGGCGCGGTCAACCCGGCGCTGACCATCATGGCCAACGCGCTCCGCGTGGGGGACCATCTGCTCCGGAGGCTTTCGTGAGAACGGTGACCGAGCTGCTGCAGCGGGCCGGGGTGACCCTGCTCGCGACCGGGGGGCGGTACCTGGTCTACTTCTACCTGATGTCGCTGGGCCTGATCGTCGCGCCGGCCCGGGCTCAGGCCCCCTGGACCGGACCGGCGGTCGGGATTGCCCAGCCGGCGGCGGAGGCCGTGCCGCTGGTAGGCCTCACGGTCTCCGACATGGACCGTTCGCTGGAGTTCTACACTCGGGTGCTCCCCTTCACCGTCGAGGCCGATACCGAGGTCGCCGGGGGCGGCTGGGAGCGGCTCACCGGCATCTTCGGCGTCCGGCTGCGTGTGGTCCGGCTCCGGCTGGGCCACGAACGGCTCGAACTCACCGAGTATATCGCCGCATCCACCCCGGGCCGGCCCGCCCCGGTCGACAGTCGCAGCAACGATCGCTGGTTCCAGCACGTTGCCATCATCGTGAGCGACATGGACAGCGCCTACCGGCTGCTCCGCGCCCACCGGGTCCGGAGCGCCTCGACCGCGCCCCAGCTCCTCCCCAAGAGTATCCCCGGCGCGGCCGGCATTCGGGCCTTCTACTTTCGTGACCCTGACGGCCACCCGCTCGAGATCCTCCAGTTCCCGCCCGACAAGGGCGACCCGAAGTGGCGACAGAAGAACGCCCTGTTCCTCGGGATCGACCACACCGCCATCGTGGTGGAGAACACCGACCGGAGTCTCGCCTTCTATCGCGACCTGCTGGGTCTCCGGGTGGCGGGCGAGAGCCGGAACCAGGGCACCGAGCAGGAGCACCTCAACAACGTCGAAGGCGCCCGGCTCCGGATCACGGGCCTGCGGAGCGCGACCGGCCCCGGGGTCGAGCTGCTCGAGTACCTGAGCCCGACCGATGGGCGTCCCATTCCCCCCGACCAGCGGCCCAACGACCTGGCCCACTGGCACACGGCGATCCAGGTCCGCTCGCTCTCCGACCTCGAGCCCAGGCTCGACTCGGCGGGGGTGGCCAGAGTGTCCCGCCAGGCCGTGACCGACGAGGCCCGGAACCTCGGTGCTGCCCGCGGCGTTCTGGTCAAAGATCCCGATGGCCACGTGGTTCAGCTGGTCGACCGCTAAATCAGGCGGAGTATCCCATGGCAACCTTCTTCCGGCAGCTTGGCGCGGAGCACGTCACCCAATTCACCGATCTGCTGGTGCGCTGGCATCGGAGGGAAGGCCGTCCGCTCGACCCGCGCATCACCCGCCGGGAAGTGGTCCGGGTCCTGGCCGATAACCAGGGCTGGCACGTCTGGCTCATCGAGCAGCAGGACGGGGTCGTGGGCTACGTGGCCGTCAACTTCCGACCCGGCGCCGCCTTCGAGGCTACCCGGGCCTACATCGCCGGTCTCTACGTGCAGCCCGACGCCCGCAACCGCGGACTCGGTCGCCAGGCCCGGGGGCTGGTGCGGGACCTCGGTCGCTGGCTCCGGGTCCAGGTCTTCGACTTCGACACCGAGAATGAGGCCAAGCACGCCCTCGCCCTCACCCGGCACGCCGGTGTGCTGCGCGCCTGGATGGACGCTACCCCCTGGCAGGCCTCCGCATGACTCATGCAACGCTGGACACCGCCGCCGCCCGGACGGCCCCTCCGGTCCGCCCCATGATGAAGGCCGTCGCCGTCATGCCGGGGAAGCCCGGCTCGGTCCACCTTGCCACCATGCCCCGACCGGCGCTCACCGAGGTGGCCGGCGGCCGCGGGGTCCTGGTCAGGGTGCTGCGGGTCGGGGTGGACGGAACCGACAAGGAGATCAATGCCGCGGAGTACGGCGCCGCCCCGGAGGGGTTCGACTTCCTGGTGATCGGCCATGAGAGTTTCGGCCGGGTGGAGGCGGTCGGTCCCGCGGTGACCGAGCTGGCCGTGGGCGACTACGTGGTGGCCACGGTCCGCCGCCCGGGCCACAGCATCTACGATGTCATCGGCACCAACGACATGACCACCGACAGCGTCTACTACGAGCGGGGCATCAACCTGCGCCACGGGTACCTGGCGGAGTACTATGTCGACGATGCGGAGTTTCTGGTGCGGATTCCCGCCGGCCTCAAGGAGGTCGGGGTCCTGCTGGAGCCCACCACGGTGGTAGAAAAAGGGGTCGCCCAGGCCTACGAGATCCAGCGCCGGCTCCGGGTGTGGAAGCCCCGGAAGGCCGCGGTCATGGGCGCCGGCACCATCGGACTGCTGGCCGCGATGGCGCTCCGGATCCGGGGGATCGACGTGACCGTCTTTGGTCTCGAGCGCCGGCCCTATCTCAACTCCGACCTGATCGAGGCGCTGGGCGCCCGCTACGAGTCGACCCGCGACCTCACCGTCCTTGAGGGGGCCGCCAGGCACGGGCCCTTCGACCTGATCTTCGAGGCCACCGGCTATTCGCCCATCGTGTTCGAGAGCATGCAGGCACTGGCGAAGAACGGCGTCCTGGTCCTCTCCAGCGTCACCGGGGGCGACCGGATGGTCTCGGTCCCCGCCGACCGGATCAACCTCGACTTCGTGCTGGGCAACAAGGTGATGGTCGGCACGGTGAACGCCAACCGCGAGTACTTCGAGACCGGGGTGCGGGACCTGGCCACCTGCGAAGCCCAGTACCCGGGCTGGCTGGGGCGGCTGCTGACCCATCCGGTGGAGGGCCTGGCCCAGTACGCCCAGCTGTTCGAGCATCTCACCATGGGAAAGGGAGTCATCAAGGCATACTGCCGGGTGTCGGACTGAGCGTTCCGCGGCCCATCGGTGGCACCGGGGTATGCTGTCGACCATCTCCCCGTGGCAAGAACGGTCGACGGAGAGATTGGACGAAACCCGGTGGGCGGAGTAAGATCCCCGGCTGCGAGGACAATCTGGACCGACGGTGCCCCTGAGTTTCCCCGGGTTCGAGGTGGAGGCCGAGCTGCACCACGGGCGCAAGCGCGTGGTGTTTCGGGCGCGCCGTCTCTCCGACGGCGCGGAGGTGATCCTCAAGACCCTCGCCGACGAATTCCCCACCCCCGCCGAGACCGCGGCCCTGCGCCGCGAGTACCGGATCCTCCAGAGTCTGGCCCTTCCCGGCGTGGCCCGCGCCCTCGACCTCGTGTCGCACCGCGACCGCCCGGCACTCGTGCTCGCCGACGCCGGCGACGCCACGCTCAAGCTGGTGTGTGCCGCGGGCCCGCTTCCGATCGCCACCTTCTTCCGCTACGCCCGGCAGCTGGCGGCGACCCTTTCCGCGGTGCATCGCGCCGGGCTGATTCACAAGGACGTCACCAGCAACAACGTCATCGTCGACCGGGCCGCCGGACGCGCCACGCTCAGTGACTTCGGGATCGCCTCCCGGGCCCGCTCCGAGCCGCAGGTGCCGGGGCTGCCTCACCTGATCGAAGGCACGCTCGCCTACATGTCGCCCGAGCAGACCGGGCGGATGAACCGCGACCTCGATCACCGGAGCGACCTCTACTCCCTCGGCGTCGTCTGCTACGAGATGCTCACCGGGCGACTGCCGTTCGAATCCCCCGACCCGCTGGAGCTGATCCACTGGCATGTGGCTCAGGCCCCGGTCCCGCCCGCCGTGAAGCTGCCGGGGCTACCGCTGGTCCTCTCCGATCTGGTCGTCCGTCTCCTCGCCAAGAACGCCGAGGACCGTTATCAGAGCGCCGAAGGTGTCGATGCCGACCTGGCCCGGGCGGAACAGGCCTGGGGCGCCAACGGGTCCATCGAGCCCTTCCACCTGGGGCAGGAAGATCTCCGCGACCGGTTCACGATTCCTCAGCGGCTCTACGGCCGCGAACCCCAGGTCGCGCGCCTGCTCGATGCCTTCGAGCGGGCCACCCGGGGGCGCACCGAGCTGGTGCTGGTCTCCGGCTACTCCGGCATCGGGAAGACCGCGCTGATCCAGGAGACTTATCGGGCGCTGGCTCGCCACCGCGGCGAGTACACCGCCGGCAAGTTCGATCAGCTGGCCCGGGACATCCCGTATTCCGCCCTGACCCAGGCGCTGCAGGCGTTCGTGCGGGTTCTCCTGGCCGAGACCGACGAGCAGCTGGCCCGGTGGCGCAGCACGATCCAGGAGGCCCTGGGACAGAACGGTCAGATCCTGGTCGACCTGATCCCCGAGCTGGGCACCCTGCTCGGTCCCCAGTCGCCCGCGCCGCCGCTGGGGCCCACCGAGTCGCAGATCCGCTTCAATCTCGTGTTCCAGCAGTTCCTCCGGGCGCTGGCCCGTCCGGCCCATCCGCTGGTGCTCTTCCTCGACGACCTGCAGTGGGCCGACTCCGCCACCCTCGGCCTCCTGCCGCTCTTCCTCGAGAGCGCCGAGGCCAGCGGTCTGCTCCTGGTCGGGGCCTACCGCGACAATGAGGTGGGCAGCAGTCACCCGCTTGCCGCCCTGGTGCGCGATCTCACCAGCCGGGGCGTCGCGCTCACCGAGCTGACCCTCCAGCCCCTCGAGTCGGCCCAGGTCCACGCGCTGCTGGCCGAGGCGCTGCCCGGCGACAGCGTCGATGCCGGTCCGCTCGCCGATCTGGTCCTGGCCCGCACCGGCGGCAATCCCTTCTTCCTGATCCAGTTCCTCAAGGCGATGGAGGAGGACGGGAAGATCTTCTACGACCGGAGTCGGCGGGCCTGGCGGGTCGACCTGGAGGGCATTCGGGCCCAGGGGTACACCGACAATGTGGTCGACCTGATGGCCGGCCGGATTCAGCGGCTGAGCGAGTCGACCCAGCACCTGCTCCGGCTGGCCGCCTGTGTCGGCAATCGCTTCGACCTCGGCACCCTGGCGACCGTGAGCCAGCGGCCCGAGAGCGAGGTGGCCCTGACCCTGTGGAGCGCGGTCGAGCAGGGGCTGGTCCTCGCCGAGGACCAGTCGTACGGTGTCGCGCCCCACCCGGACGATGGCCGGCCGCTGGCGACCCGCCGGTTTCGCTTCCTGCACGACCGGGTGCAGCAGGCGGCCTACGCCCTCACGCCCGAGGGCGACCGGCGGCAAGCGCACCTGACTATCGGCCGCCTGCTCCTGGCCCGGGGCGATGACGGGAGCCGGTCGGAGTGGCTCTTCGACGTGGTGAACCAGCTGAACTACGGCGCCGGCCTGATCGACGGCGCCGCCGAGCGTCTCCGGCTGGCGGAGCTCAACCTCGCCGCCGGCCGGAAAGCCAGGGCTTCGGGGGCGTTTCCCGGCGCTCTGACCTACTTCACCGCCGGCGTGGCGCTGCTGGGACCTGTCGCCTGGCGCGAGACTCATGCGCTGGCCTTCGGTCTCCACCTCGAGCAGGCCGTCACCCAGTACCTCTGCGGCCGTTTCCCGGAGGCGGAAGCGAATTTCGCGGCGCTGCTGCCGCACTGCGAGTCCCCCGCCGAGCGAACCGACGTCTTCGTCGCCACCGTGGCCCAGTTCGAGACCATGGCGCGCTACGAGGACGCCATTCGCGCCGCGCTCGAGGGGCTCCGGGCCCTCGGCGTCGAGCTGCCGGAGGAGCCCGACACCCAGCGACAGGTCCTCGAGCAGGATGTGGCCGCGATCGAGGAGCTGCTCCAGGGCCGGGCCATCCCCACGCTGGTCGATCTTCCCTCCCTCACCGATCCGTCGATCGGCCAGGCGTTGCGCCTGCTGCGGGTGACCTGGGCGCCCGCATTCATCAGTACCAGCGGCAACCTCTGCGCCCTGGTGGCCGCCCGGATGGTGCGCCTCTCGCTCCGCCACGGCAACAGCGTCGACTCCGCCTTCGGCTATCTCCACCACGCCATCACGGTAGGGTCGCTGCTGGGCGACTTCCAGCTGGGCCACCAGTACGGGGAGCTGGCCCTGGCCCTCAACGAGCGGTTGGCCGATGCCACTCTGCGGGCCGTCATCCATCACCGCTTTGCCGCGCTGGTCAACGTCTGGTGCCGGAGCTTCGCCTCCTGTCTGGCTCATGCCCAGCGGGCGGTGGCCGCGGGACTCGAAACCGGCGAGCTCCAGGTCGCCGGCTACGCCCAGTTCCAGCAGAGCTGGTACGGCATGCTGGTGGAGCCCGAACTGGCCGGGTTCTACGCCAGGTACGCCCCGGTCGCCGACTTCCTGGCCCAGCTCCAGAGTCCCGCCTTTCTCGGCACCCAGCGGCTGATCAACCAGTGGTCCCGGGTGCTCCAGGGATTGACCGAGAGCGCCACCAGCTTCGACAACGAGGACTTCGACGAGGGAGCCTTCCGGAACAGCTTCGGACGGATCGGGATCTTCAGCGGCATGTACGCCACGCTCAAGCTCGAGCTGTTGCACACCGCCGGGCGGATCGAGGAGGCTCGCCAGCTGGCCCGCCAGAGCGAAGCGACGATCGAGCTTTTCTTCGGCTCGGTCTGGCCGGCGATCTTCGCCTTCCGGCATCTGCTGGTGCTCTGCGCCTGGCTGCCCCAGGCGGCCCCCGCCGAGCGGGAGCCCACCCTGGCCCGGCTCGAGGCGCTGCTGGCGCGGCTCCGCCGCTGGGCCGGCAATGCCCCGGGCAACTTCGAGCACTGGGCCCTGCTGGGCCGGGCGGAGGTGGCGCGGGTGCGGGGGCAGGTGGCCGAGGCGATCGCCGGGTACGAGGGGGCGCTGGCCGCGGCCGCCGAGCAGCCCTCCCCCCGTCACCGGGCCCTGGCGAACGAGCTCTACGGCGAGTTCTGGTTCGAACGGCAGCAGCCCAAGGTGGCCGCGGTGTTCCTGGCGGAGGCGCGGTACGGCTACGCCCAGTGGGGGGCGGTCACCAAGGTCCGGGCCCTCGATCGGCGGCATGGCTCCCTGCTGGAGACCCACCGCCCCGACGGACGCGACGCTCGGGACCCGGTCCAGACCCTGCACACCACCGTCGAGCGCGATACCGTGTTCGACATCGCCAGTGTGATGAAGGCGGCGCAGGCCCTCACCGCGGAGATCGAGCTCGAGCCCCTGCTGGGTCGGCTCATGCGCGTGGCCATCGAGAACGCGGGAGCCCAGCGGGGTCACTTCGTGCTGGAGCACGATGGCGCGCCCGCGGTGCACGTGTCCGGTACGATGGGCGGGGTGGAAGTGCACGGCGACGCCGGGCTGCCGCTGGGGGAGGCCCGGGACCTCCCCCAGGCGCTGCTCAACTTCGTACGGCGGACCCGGCAGACGGTGGTGCTGAGCGATGCCGCGCAGGATCCGACCTTCGCCACCGACCCCTACGTCGCCCGGGCGCGGCCCCACTCGGCGCTGGCGATTCCGGTCATCAACCAGGGTCGCCTGACCGGGGTGCTCTATCTCGAGAACAACCTTGCCACCGGTGTCTTCACCGCTAGCCACACCCAGGTGCTGCAGGTGCTGGCCTCGCAGGCGGCGATCGCGCTGGAGAACGCCCGGCTCTTCAGCGAGATCCGCCGACTCAAGGACCGGCTGCAGGCGGAGAATGTGTACCTGATCGAGGAGATCAAGACCCACCAGGCCTTCGAGGAGATCGTGGGACGCAGCCCCGCGCTTCGGAAGGTTCTGCAACAGGTGGAGCAGGTCGCGCCGACCGACAGCACCGTGCTGATCACCGGCGAGACCGGGACCGGCAAGGAGCTGGTGGCGCGCGCGGTCCACAACCTCAGCCGCCGGAAGGATCGCCCGCTGGTGACGGTGAACTGCGGCGCGATCTCGGCGGGGCTGGTGGAGAGCGAGCTCTTCGGCCACGAGAAGGGCGCCTTCACCGGCGCCATCGCCCGCAAGGTCGGGCGCTTCGAGCTGGCCGATGGCGGGACCATTTTTCTCGACGAGATCGGGGACCTCCCCGCCGATCTCCAGGTCAAGCTGCTGCGGGTGCTCCAGGAGGGGGAAATCGACCGGGTCGGCGGGAGCCGCGGCATCAAGGTGAACGTGCGGGTGATCGCCGCCACCCATCGGAACCTGGCCGAGCTGGTCCACCAGGGCGCCTTCCGCGCCGATCTCTATTACCGGCTCAACGTCTTTCCTGTCCGCATGCCGGCGCTGCGCGAGCGACGCGAGGACATCCCCCTCCTGGTGCGCTACTTCGTGCTCAAGTACGCCCAGAAGCTGGGCAAGCGGATCGACGCGATTCCCGCCGAAGTCATGGAGCCGCTCACCCGCTACGACTGGCCCGGGAACATCCGGGAGCTGGGGAATGTCCTCGAGCGGTCCGTCATCGTGACGCAGGGCTCCACCCTCGGCCTCGGCGACTGGATCACCCCCGGCAAGAGTCCGGTCACCAACGGCCGCGAGACCGGCCAGCGGCTCAACGAGGTCGAACGGGAACACATTCTCGCCACCCTGGAGCGGACCGGCTGGAAGGTGAGCGGCCCACGGGGCGCGGCCGCCGCCCTGGGCCTCAAGCCGACCACCCTGGAGTCACGGATGAAACGGCTGGGCATTACCCGGCCCCGCTGATCGGGGCAATGTCACGTCCCCTTCGTCGTGAGTCTCCTGATATTTCGGGAGTCCGCCCCCCATCGTCACTTTCTCGCCGGCCCCGGTCCCGGACTGTAAGCCACTGACGGACAAAGGCTTCTCCCCCGGCGTCGCGACCCTGCCGCCACGCGGCATAGCCCCTGCTTCTCCCTACCGGCGACACTCTGAACCCGGGGGAAAGCGCATGCTGCGCCTGACCGTAACATCCCGTGCCGACCCGCCGACCGCGACCATCGTGGTGGAGGGTCGGCTGGTCGGCGACTGGGCCTCGCTGCTCGAATCCGAGTGCCGCACCCTGTTGGGACGCGGGCTGCCGGTGGAGCTGGACCTGCAGCGGGTCAACGACATCGACAGCCTGGGCGCCGCGGTGCTGCACCGTCTCCAACAGGGCCGGGTGCGTTTGCTCGGACTGACGCCCCTGCTGCGGTCGCTCCTGACCGAGGACCACTCGCCATGATGGACGGACGCGTGACCGTCCCTCGAGGCTCGCCTAGTCCCTCGGTTTGTCCCGCAGGTCGTTCCAGTTGCGGTCGGCCCTGGCGATATGTCCCGGGATGTCGGTCAGCCACCTCCGCTGGACTCCCTTGTCGTAGTTGAGGTAGAGCCTCCCATCGACCACCCGGAACGCCTCCGGATCGACCTTGACCTTGTGCCCCTGCGACACGCCGTAGGCGCAGTAGCCGCCGTAGGCCGGCAGGTACCTGTCGGGGTCGGTGGTGAAGGCATCGCGGTTGGCCGCGGAGGCGAAGCGATAGGTCGCACCCTCGTGGGTGGCGGTGAACTCGGGCGATCCCTCGCGCGCCACATTCTCGGTCTGGTACGCGACGGCGTCGTAGCCTGAGAGCGCCAGGTGATTCCGGTCGAGGTTCACGGACTGGGCGGCGAGCCCCGGACCGGTCAGGGCCAGGAGGAGTCCGGCCAGGGCCAGCCGGGCGGGAGTGGACAGTCGCGTCATGACGAACCTCCATGGAGAGGACGGTGCGGGGCCGGGGCTGATCCCGCGGAAGCCACCAGGAAACGCCGGCACCGGCCGATCGGTTCCCGGGGGCCGTCCGGGGTCTTGCGTCGGCGGCGATATTAGTTATCATAGCAACGAATGCTCCGGCCAGTAACTTGCAGCCGACGGGAGCCTCCATGGCGCGGATCAGCCTCATTGCGCGGGACATCCAGCAGGTCCGCCCCTTCCGGTCCCGGGGGCAGGAGGCCACCATCGGCCTGCTGCGGACCGCCTCGGTGGTAAAGCGGGCGCTGGAACGGGTGGTGGAGCCGGCCGGGCTCAGTTTGGCGGCCTATAACGCGCTCCGGATCATCCGCGGGGCGGGGGCGGCCGGGATCGCCACCCTCTCGGTTCGCGACCGGATGATCGAGGAGGGGAGCACCATCACCCGCCTGGTGGACAAGCTGGAGGCTGCCGGTCTCATCCACCGGGAGCGCTCCGAGCCTGATCGGCGCCAGGTCCTCTGTCACGTCACGAGCAAGGGCCGCCAGCTGCTGGACGGCCTGGATCCTAAGGTGGATGCGGCCGATGCCGCCGCGATGGCGGCGCTGGGCGTGGGGCAGCAGGAACAGCTCATCCGGCTGCTGGACCTGGTCCGCCAGGGCAATGCGGCCCAGGGCGCCCCCCGGGCCCCTCGCTCCGCCTCAGGAGGCGCCCGGGGCTGAGCCGCGGCGCGTCTCCGTACTCATCGGTGACATTCCGTTGAGGTGGTTCGGAACTGCCTCCACCGATGACTCAGATGGGAATGGATGCCCGCTTCCGTGCCAGAGAGAGTCGGCAGTGTGCCA
Source organism: uncultured Gemmatimonadaceae bacterium (assembly GCA_964642475.1). Classification (GTDB taxonomy): domain Bacteria; phylum Gemmatimonadota; class Gemmatimonadetes; order Gemmatimonadales; family GWC2-71-9; genus JADJOM01. The sequence continues at coordinate 65,576 of CAZXRC010000015.1, forward strand.
AGCCTGGCTCCGACGGGTGACCCGATGTTGGTCTGGAAGAAGGGAAGGGGAACCTCACTGCGGTCCGTGGGTCTTGCCGAGGCGCGGCTCCGTTCTCATCGGTGACATCTGTGGATGCAGTGGTGCAGAACTGCCTCCACCGATGACCCAGATGGGAATGGATGCCCGGTTCCGTGCAGAGAGAGTCGGCAGTGTGCCAAGCCTGGCTCCGACGGGTGACCCGATGTTGGT
>CAZXRC010000015.1:65906-105337 GCA_964642475.1 uncultured Gemmatimonadaceae bacterium
AACCTCACTGCGGTCCGTGGGTCTTGCCGAGGCGCGGCTCCGTTCTCATCGGTGATATCTGTGGATGCAGTGGGGCAGAACTGCCTCCACCGATGACCCAGATGGGAATGGATGCCCGCTTCCGTGCCAGAGAGAGTCGGCAGTGTGCCAAGCCTGGCTCCGACGGGTGACCCGATGTTGGTCTGGAAGAAGGGAAGGGGAACCTCACTGCGGTCCGTGGGTCTTGCCGAGGCGCGGCTCCGTTCTCATCGGTGACATCTGTGGATGCAGTTTGGACGGACGAGGGTGCTGTACAGACGCGCGCATAGACAGTACATGCTAGAGCAACGGTTGTTGTAGCAGGCAAATAACTGAACCCAAGGAGTCGTCCCATGTGGCACCGCATACTGCAGACATCGAAGGATCCCGCCCCCCTCCTCGCTCGGCTGACTCTGGCCCTGGTGCTCTTCCCCCACGGCGCCCAGCACCTCCTCGGCTGGTTCGGCGGCTACGGCTTCGAGGGCACCCTCGCCTGGATGACCGGGACCGTCGGCGTCCCCGCACCCCTCGCCGTCCTCGCCATCCTGGTCGAGTTCGCCGCGCCGATCGCGCTGGTGGTCGGGCTGCTGGGCCGGACCGCCGCACTGGGCCTCATCGGACTCATGCTCGGCGCGCTGAGCACTCATATCGAAAACGGATTCTTCATGAACTGGTTCGGGGCCCTGCCCGCGGGGACCGAAGGCTTCGAGTATCACCTCGTCGTGATCGGCCTGGCGGCGACGGTGCTGCTGCAGGGGAGCGGGGCCTGGTCCATCGACCGGCTGCTTGCCGAACGGCGGTCGGGCCTGGCTGCCAACCTTCCGGCGAGGGCCTGACCGACCGGCGAGGCGGTCCTGCCCGTGATGCCCGACCTCGTCCCGTCACTCCGCACCGAATCGGTCGCCGACCGGTGTGGCTCCTGACGGGTCGTCGCTTCGCACCCGAAGCCTGGTGCCCCACGGATCGCGGAGCACCAGGCCGCGAGTCGTGGCGTCGGCCGACTGCCCCGCGGCCGCCAGCGCTGTCGCTGTGCGAGCCACATCCTCTGGAGCGGGAAGCACCAGGTCCCACTCCAACAGCCGGGCCTCGTCCTCGCGCGGGGCGGTGGCACCGGGCCCGGCCCAGACGTTGAGGCCCAGGTGATGGTGGTAGCCCCCCGCGGCCAGAAAGAGCGCGCCGGGATAGCTCGACACGGTGATATCCAGGCCCAGGCCGTCGTGGTAGCAGCGGGCCGCGGCGGCCAGGTCGCCTACGTGCAGATGGATGTGCCCGAGAGTGGTTCCCGGCGGCATCCCGGTCCATGGCACACCGCCCCCCGCCGCAAGCAGGCCTTCACCGTCCAGCGGCAACGTTGCCATCGCAAGCTCGGCACCCCTTCTCCGCCACGACGAGCGAGGCCGGTCCCAGTAGACCTCTATCCCCAGGCCGTCGGGGTCGCTCAGGTACACCGCCTCGCTCACCAGGTGGTCGGAGGCCCCGAGAGGGGTGTCGAGCGCGACCTGATGCGACAGGAACCGGCCCAGCGCCGCCCGGTCGGGGAGCAGGATGGCATAGTGGAAAAGGCCGAACCGACCCTGGCGGGGTGAGGGCAGGGCGCCGCGATGTTCCCGCAGCTCAAGGAGCGGTTGGGCCGATCCGGCGGCCCCGAGGGTGGCCCTCCCAGGCCTGTCCGTCAACGGCTCGAAGCCGAGGCAGTCCTGATACCATGCGAGCGATCGTCCCAGGTCGGCTACTTGGAGGCGCACGGCGCCGACGCGGGTCGTATCCGGCAGGCGCCGGCTCGGGGGTGGGGTCGGTCCGGTCATGCCCTGACTCCGTAGTATTCGGCCATCGATGGATGATATCCCGGTCCGGTGCGCTCGGACCCCCGGGACTGCGCCGGCCTCCGCCAGCGGGATCCCCATCGGTGCTGGCAACCAGGCCCGTCTACCCGGCAGCGGACCACGCACCCATATTGTCCAAGGTCCCTTGCGTCTGGCCGCCGTGGAACCTGATCCGCCGTCCCAATCCCAGCCTCCCTTCGACGGGCCCGACAGCCGCGCCGCGGACGAGCTGTTCACCATGCTCTACCGCGAGCTGCACACGCTGGCCGAACGGCACCTGAGTCACCAGGGGTCAGGCTTCACCCTGGGCGCGACCACCCTCCTGCACGAGGCCTATCTCAGCATCGCCAACCGGGGCGATCTCCGCTTTCCCGACCGCGCCCGGTTTCTGGGATACGCTTCGCGCGCCATGCGGGGACTGATCGTCGATTACGCCCGGCGGCGCCAGGCCAAGAAGCGGGGGGGCGAATTTCACATCACCCGTACCAACGGATTCGAGGCCCCCGATCCCAAGAGTCTGTTCACCGATCTCGACGAGTTGAGCGAGGCCCTGGATGAACTCGGAACGATCGAGCCGGAACTGGCCCAGCTGGTCGATCTGCACTTCTTCTGCGGCCTCACCTTTGGCGAGATCGCGGCACTCCGCGGGGTTTCGGAGCGCACCATCCAGCGCGACTGGCGCACCGCGCGTCTGCTGCTGCACCATACCCTGAAGGGACCGGGCGCCTCCGGCGAATGACCCGGGACCGGGGTGTCGGTCCCGGGGCCGGATTTCCGTTCTTGAGGCAGACTCGCACCTACCGGCTGGAACTCGATGTCACATCGGAACCTGGACCGCTGGAACTCGCTCAAAGCCCGGCTCGAACAGGCCCTGGAGCTCCCTCTCGACGCGCGGGCCATCTGGCTGGAGCGGCAGCGGGAGGAGGATCCCGCCTTGGCCGACGAGCTGGAGCGGCTGCTTGCCGCCGAGGCGGAGCTGGACCGTCAGGGGTTCCTGAACGACGCCGGGCGGGAGCAGCTCCTGGGCGAGCGCCCGTCCCTCTCGGGCCAACGGTTGGGCCAGTACCTCCTGATGGAGCCACTGGGGCAGGGTGGCATGGGGAGCGTCTGGCTGGCCCGCCGGACCGACGGCCGCTTCGAGGGCGAAGTCGCCATCAAGTTCCTCAACCTGGCGCTGCTGGGTCAGGCCGGCGAAGCCCGGTTCCGCCGGGAAGGCACCCTGCTGGCGCGCCTTACCCACCCCAGCATCGCCCGACTTTACGATGCCGGCGTGGCGGAGGCCGGCCAACCCTACCTGGTGCTGGAGCGGATCAACGGTCTGCCGATCGACACCTACTGCGACACCCGGGGTCTGGCCCCGTTGGCCCGGGTGCGGCTGGTCCACCAGTTGCTCGACGCGGTGGCGCATGCCCACGCCAACTTCATCGTCCATCGCGATCTCAAGCCCTCCAACATCCTGGTCACCGACGAGGGCGTACCCAAGCTGCTGGATTTCGGCATTGCCAAGCTGCTCGATGACGGTCAGGGCTCGCCCGGCAGCGCCACGCTGACCGAGGCGGGACTGGGGGCCTTCACGCCGGAGTATGCCGCCCCGGAGCAGGTGCTGGGCGAGCCGATTTCGGCGGCCACCGATGTGTACAGTCTGGGCGTGCTGCTCTATCGCCTGCTCGCGGGCCGGCATCCGACCAGCGAAGGGGCGCGCACCCCGGGCGAGCATCTCCGCGCCATCCTCGACAGCGATCCCGCCCGGTTGAGCGACGCGGTGACCGCGCCCGGGGCCCAGGCCGCCGGCGGCTCCCCCGACCGGCTTCGCAAACTCTACCTTGGCGACCTCGACAACATCCTGGCCAAGGCGCTTCGGAAGAAGCCGGCCGAGCGCTATCCCACCGCCGCCGCGATGGCGGACGACCTGGGGCGCTATCTCCGCGACGAGCCGGTGAGCGCCCGGGCCGACAGCCTGGGCTATCGCACCTCCAAGTTCATCCGCCGCCACCGGGCCGCGGTTGCCGCTGTCCTGGTCTCGCTGGCGGCGGTGCTTGCGGGCGCCGGGTTCTCCTTTGCCCAGATGCTCGAAGCCCGGCGGCAGCGGGACGAGGCCCGGTTCCAGGCCCGCCGAGCCGACGCCCAGGTGGCCTTCAACAACCTGGTCTTCTCCGCCGTCGGCGACCGGCCCATCACCATGCGGGAGATCCTCGATCAGGGTCGCACCCTGCTGGAGCAGGAGTACCTGGGCGAGCCCCGTTTCACCGCGTCGATCGGCGGCATGCTGGCGGCTCAGTACGGCGAGATCGGGGCCTACGATGCGGCGCTGGCGATCCTGGCCCAGTCGGACTCGTTTGCGCGGCTCGCATCCAACCCCGGGCAGCTGCTGCACAACCGCTGTCTGCGGGCCAGCTACTTGAGCGAGTCCGACCAGGCCGCCGCGGCCCACGCCCTGCTCGACAGTCTCCAGCCCGCCCTGGCCCGCTCGGACGCCGAATACCTGCCCGAGTGTCTCATCGTGCAGGCCGCCATCCTGACGGATGATGGCAACCCCGACTCGAGCGTGGTGCTGAGCCGGAGGGCCATCGCCCTGATGGAGCAGCGGGGGGACACCGGGGAAACCGAGTTCGTCGGAGCCCTCGACATCCTGGCCAACGGCTTGGAAAACTCCCATCACCGTCGGGCCGCGCTCGAGGTGTATCAGCGACTCGCCGGGGTGCTCGATCGGAGCGGCCGGCGGGCGACGGTGTCCCGCAACGCGATCAGCAACAACATCGGCATCGCGCTCTCGAACCTGGGCCAGCTGCTCGATGCCGAGCCGGTGCTGCGGGAGACCGCCGACCAGTTCCGCCGGACCAACCCCGGCGGCGAGGTGCATCCGGCTATCCTGGTCAACTACGCCCGGACCCTGCTCGAGCTCGGCCGGCTCGACTCCGCCATCCACTGGGCCAGCCAGCTGCGGCGCCAGGCGGCCCGGGACGGCCGCGCCAACCTGGAGCAGACCGGGCTCTTCTTCCTCACTCGTGCCGCCATCCAGCAGGGGCGCCTGGACGCCGCGGCGCGTCATCTCCGCGACCTGGAGGCGCTCATGCCCCGGGTCGCGCGGCCGCAGCCCCAGGATGTACTGCAGCTCCAGGGCCTGCTGGCCCGCGCCCGAGGGAAGCCGGTCGAGGCCCACCAGCGTTTCCTCGCGGCCCTCAGGGCCGACGGGTTCTTCGAGGGCAAGCGGAGCTACGGTACCCGGAGCCTGCTGGCGCTGGCCGCGGGCACCGCCCTCGAGGCAGGCACGCCGGCCGAGGCGCTGGGCTACGCCCGGGCCGCCGATTCGCTCGCGACCGAGGACTCGCTCGCCGTCACCCACAGTGCCTTCGTGGGGGAGGCCCGGTTGCTGGAGGCCCGGGCCCTCGCCGCCGGTGGCGACAGCGCCGGTGCCCGCGCCATCATCGCCTCCGCGGTTACCGCGCTCACCGCCGGGGCCGGACGGGACCACCCGCTGACGATCGAGGCGTTGGCCTTCGGGAGCAGGCTCGGGGCACCGTGAGGCCAGAACCCAGGCCCGGAGGACACCATGGCGATTGACAAAGAGCGGTGGGCCGCGCTGCGCCCGCTCCTGGAAGAGGCATTGGAGATGGCCCCCGAGGCCCGTGCCACCTGGCTCGATGCCCGGCGGGCCCGCGATCCGGGATTGGCCGCGGAGCTCGAAGGGATGCTCGCCGAGGAACTCAAGCTCAGCCAGGAAGGGTTTCTGGTTGACGGTGCCTCGGCCCCGGCCTTGTTCGGCTCGACCGGGTCGCTCGCCGGCCAGACCGTCGGTCCGTACACCCTCGAATCGCTGTTGGGTCAGGGCGGCATGGGCAGCGTCTGGCTGGCCCGCCGCACCGACGGCCGCTTCGAGGGGCGGGTGGCAGTGAAGTTCATGAGCATCGCGCTGCTCGATCCGGTGATGCAGGCGCGGTTCCGGCGCGAAGGCAGTACCCTCGCCCGGCTGGCCCATCCCAACATCGCCCGGCTGCTCGACGCTGGGGTGGGCCTCGCGGGGCAACCTTACCTGGTGCTCGAATACGTCGACGGCAAGCCGCTCGACACCTGGTGCGACGAGGCCCGGGTGGGCGCTACCGAGCGAATCCGGCTCTTCGCGCAGGTGCTGGCGGCGGTGCAGCACGCCCACGCCAATCTGATCGTGCACCGGGATCTCAAACCGTCCAACATCCTGGTCACGGCCGATGGCACCGTGAAGCTGCTCGACTTCGGCATCGCCAAGCTGCTCGACAGCGAGGACGGCGCGGCCACCGCGCTCACCCAGGCGGGGGCGGGCGCTTTCACCCCGGAGTACGCCTCACCCGAGCAGGTCCGGGGCGAGCCGGTCTCGGTTGCCACCGACGTCTACAGCCTCGGGGTGCTGCTCTACCGGCTGCTGGCCGGCCGGCACCCGACCGGGGAGGGCTGTCGCACGCCCTCCGACTTCGTACGGGCGATTCTCGATACCGCCCCGGCCCGCCTGAGCGACGTGATCACCCGACCCGGCGCCGACACCGCCTCCGCCCGATCGGCCACCACCGACCGGCTCCGGCGACTGTATCACGGCGATCTCGACAACATCCTGGCGCGGGCCCTCAAGAAGGACCCGGCCGAACGGTATGCCAGCGTTGCGGCCTTTGCCGACGATCTCAGCCGCTTCCTCCGGCACGAGCCGGTCTCCGCCCGGGCCGACTCCTGGGGCTACCGGGCTGGGAAGTTCGTACGCCGCAACCGCGGTGCGGTGGCGAGTGCCGTAGTGGTGGCCCTGGCCCTCATCGGCGCCACGATCATCACCTGGCGCCAGATGCTCGAGGCCCGGCGCCAGCGCGATGCGGCCGTCTTCCAGGCCAAGCGGGCCGAGGCGATCCGGACCTTCCAGGGGCTGATGATCTCCCAGATCGGCGAGAAACCGCTCACCATGCGGGAGCTGCTCGACAAGGGGCGGGGCATCCTGCAGCGCTATCGGGGCGATCCCCGCATCACCGCCACCATGCTGGGGCAGTTCGCCGAGCGGTATGGGGAACTGAGCGACAACGCCACCTCGCTCGCCCTCTTCCGCCAGGCCGATTCCCTGGCGCGGCTCTCGGGCGACACCGAGCTGCAGCGTGACCTGAACTGTACCTATGCCAATCAGCTCAACGATGCCGATCAACCCGACACGGCCCGATCGCTGATCCGCCAGGCTCTCTCGGAGCTCGACCGCCAGCACGATCCCGATCGCCGGGCGGTGGCGAGCTGCCTCTATGTGGCCGCCCAGCTGGTGCCGGACAGCCTGGCCGATTCGGCGTCGGGCCTGCTGCGCCGCGCGCTCGCCCAACTCGACACCGCCGGCTCGCTGACGACCCTGCAGGCGGCCACGGTCTACAATGCGCTCGCCACCCAGCAGGAGCACACCGGTGAGCCACGCAAGGCGCTGGATCTCTACCGGCAGGCCACCGACGTGATGGACTCGATCGGCTACAGCGAGACCTTCTCGGCCATCGCGTTGCTCTCCAACCGCTACAACGTCCTGAGCCGGCTGGGCGAAATCCGGGCGGGACTGGCCGCCACTCGCGAGGCGGCCCGGCGGGTCGATCTCAGCGATCCCGGCCGGACCCATCCGATCGTGGGGTTCCAGCATGCCTCGGCGCTCTTCGGCGCCGGGCGGCCGGACAGCGCGATCGTCTGGTATCAGCGGGTGGCCGATGCGGCCACCGCCCGCGGGATGCGGGATGTCACCCGTCGGGCCTGGATCGGGATCGGTCGAGCGGCGAGCCGGACCGGCGAGCTGGCCCTGGCCCGGCGCGCGCTCGACAGTGTCCTCGCGATCGCCCGGCAGCTCGAGCGTCCGATTTCCCGCGACAGTCTCTTCCTGGCGGCTTCGCTGGCGCTGGCCGAGGCCAAGTGGCGCCCCGCGGCCGACGCCTATCAGGCCGCGCTCGCCCTCGACGGCTTCCGGGGCGGCAAGCGGAACGAAGGGATGCGGCCGCCCCTGCTCGAAGCGGCCCAGGCGCTGATCGCGCTGGGGCAGGGCGACAGCGCCCTCATCCTCGCGAGCGCGGCCGAGGCGATCTCGGCGGTGGATTCGCTCACTCTGACCCGGAGCGGGTTCGTGGGGGAGGCCAGACTCCGGGAGGCCCAGGCTCTGGTGGCCCTGGGTCGGAAGGATGAGGCCCGGGCCCGGGTGTCCGAAGCGCTCCCGGCGCTGACCCACGGGTACGGTGAGGACCATCCCCGCACCCGGGAAGCGCAGGCGCTACGGACGGCGCTGGGCGGGAGCTGAGTCGCCGTCGCGGAACTCGCGCCACTCCTCCAGCGTCCGGCGCGCCATCGCCCTGGCGGCGGCCAGCACCGGCCGCTGCCAGTGGCGCTCCTCGCCGAAGGCCACGAGCCGGTCGATCCCGTCAGCTCCGCGTCGCCCCGCCGCGCGGAGGTGGCTCCAGGCCAGGACCCCCGCCACCGCCCGGAGCAGGTGATCCAGCTCGGCACCCCGGAGGCGCCACTGCGCGGCCCGCAGCCGGTCGGCGGTGGGCTGGAGTTCCCGCAGCACCAGTGGGCGTCCCCGCCAGCGTACCGGCGTGATCAGCGCCGGCGAGACGGCCTGGGCCCACCCCTCGATCGTCACCACCCGTTCGGCATCGTCCTTCCACCGCGGCTGCCGGACCGGGGATGCCTCGGCGAGGGTCGAAGGGATCGCCGCCTTGAGATCGAGGAGATAGTTGTTGTTCGGGCTTCCCCGTCCCTCGACCAGGATGGCGAAGCGCGGGATACCCAGGCTCGCCATGCCGGCCACCCGCCGCACCACATCCAGGACCCGGTAGAATTTCGGCGCTCGGTGGGCCCGTCCGATTCCGGCCATGAGCGCTTCGATCTGCTTCGTCTCCGCTTCCAGGGGAGGGTGATGACGCCCCGGCTGGAGCCGGAACCGCCTCCGGCGGCCGCTCCCCTCGGTCCGGTTGGCGAGCAGGGCGCGCCGGGTTCGGCGCTTGGCCTGGCGCAGCAGCTGACGGATCGGCCCCTCCGCGGTACCTCGTTCGATCCACCGTACCTTCCCTTCGCGGAGCTGCTCGACGTAGTAGTTCAGCATGGCCCGGGCGACCGCCTGACGCTCCGCCGGGCCGAGGTCGCGCGGTCCGCCACCCAGGTGGGCGCTGGCGAGCAGGCGGACCAGGTCCCAGGTGAGCGGGGCCAGGCCTGCCTCGTCGAAATCGTTGAGGTCGAAATAGGCCAGCCGATTGTCGGCCTTGTAGCAGCCGAAGTTCTCGAGGTGGACATCGCCCGAACTCCACACCGCCGGGGCGCGGGCCACCGGGGCGAGGAGATCGGTGGCCTGGTAGAACAGGTGGGCGGTGGCCCGGAAGAAGGGAAAGGGCGCGGCCCGCATCGCCTCGAGTTTGAGGGCGAGGCGCTCGGGGTCGCGTCCGGCGTTGTACCGCAGGATCCGGTCGAGCACGTCGCCGCGTGACATGATGTAGGTAGTCCTTCCCGCAGCGGGGGAGTAGAAGGCCGTCTCCCGGAAATGTCGCTTGCGGGTTCCGGGTTCCCGGTGCTAATGTTGGCACCAGCGGCTGGCCCGCGCCCGCCGATCCTCTTTCAGGCATGCTGTCGATGCGGCTCGGAGTCTCCTTCTACTTCCCCACTATCGCCACCCCTGACCGGGTGCCGGGAGGGGTGTGCCGGAGCGCCGCTGGCAGTGAGGACCTGGCTGGATAGTAGCGACCCGTCGCGATCCGCCGTGACCCCGCCCCACCCGCGCTCCGAGCCCGGTGGGGCGATTCGTTTTCCGGCGATCGCATCGTGTCGCAGCACACGAGGGTGAGCCGTCCACATACTCGAGCTTCTGACGGTCGGGGAGACCACGTGACCAGCACCGAAACGGAAGGACCGGCGCCGCTCGCGGCGCGGCATCACTGGTGGGACAATGTGCGCGACGCGCTCCGCGGCGGGCACCACGATTACACGACCGGCTCCCTGGGCCGGGCGATCATCCTGCTGGCCGTGCCCATGGTCATGGAAATGATCATGGAGTCGATCTTCGCGGTGGTCGACGTCTTCTTCGTCTCCCGCCTTGGCCCCGATGCCGTGGCGACGGTGGGGCTCACCGAGTCGATGCTCACGATGATCTACACCGTCGCCATGGGCCTGAGCATCGGGGTCATGGCGACGGTGGCGCGGCGGATCGGAGAACAGCGGCCCGACGATGCGGCCGATGCGGCGGTGCAGGGGGTGGCGCTGGGGCTGGGGCTGGCAGCCGTCATCGGGGTAGCCGGGGTGATCTTCGCCCCCGACCTCCTCCGGGTGATGGGCGCGAGCCCGGCGGTGATCGCCGGTGGCTCGAACTACACCCGCATGATGCTGGGCGGCAACGGCGTGATCCTGTTGCTCTTCCTGATCAACGCCATCTTCCGCGGCAGCGGCGACGCGGCCATCGCCATGCGGGTGCTCTGGCTCGCGAACGGCATCAACATCGTGCTGGCCCCGTCGCTCATTTACGGCGTGGGACCGCTCCCGGAACTGGGGGTGACCGGGGCCGCGGTGGGCACCACCATCGGCCGGGGCGTCGGAGTCCTCTTCCAGCTCTGGAACCTGAGCCGGCCGGGGCGCCGGGTGACGGTCACCCGGCGGCACCTGGGACTGCATCCAAGGGTCATGCTGGCGCTGGTGCGACTCTCCGGGGCCGGGACCTTCCAGGTATTCGTCGGAACGGCGAGTTGGATCGGGCTGGTGCGAATCCTGTCGACCTTCGGCAGCTACGCGGTGGCGGGATACACCATCGGCATCCGGGTGATCCTGTTTGCCCTGCTCCCCTCGTGGGGTCTGGCCAACGCCGCGGCCACGATGGTGGGACAGAACCTGGGGGCGGGGCGACCGGACCGCGCCGAACGGGCGGTGGCCCTGGCCGGCCGGTACAACATGGTCTTTCTCGGCGTGGTGGGCCTGGTCTTCCTTGCCGGGGCCGGGTGGATCGTGGCCCGGTTCACGACCGATGTGCAGGTCACGCCGGTCGCCATCAGCTGTCTCAGGATCGTGAGCCTCGGCTTCGTGTTCTACGCCTGGGGCATGGTGCTCACCAACTCCTTCAACGGGGCGGGTGATACCTGGACGCCGACGCTCATCAACCTGGGGTGCTTCTGGCTGTTGGAGATCCCCCTGGCGTGGATCCTGGCGGAGCACACCGGCGCCGGCCCCACCGGAGTCTTCTGGGCGATTACTACGGCGTTCAGCATGGTGGCGGTGGTGAGCGCGGTGCTGTTCCGGCGGGGGGCGTGGAAGGTAAAGAGGGTGTAGGGGTGAGTCGGGAGTCGCGAGTCGCGACGACTGGCCTCTGCGGCGATTGGACCGCAAGGTCCGGATAGCCGGGGGCGGGGAGGAGCGGTAGACTCTGCCAGAGAGCGGGGACAGCGGGGACAGCAGGGAGAGCGAAATGGAGGCGGTTCCATGAGTCCGACAATCCAGCGACCGAAGGGAAACGGCGCGCAACCATCCGGTCCTCGGCCCGATTCCGACGCGGCCTGGGCCGCGGTGCGGGAGCGTGATGTCCGCTGGGACGGGCGTCTCTGCTACGGTGTCACCAGCACCGGTATCTACTGTCGACCCTCCTGTCCCTCGCGTCGCCCCCGCCGGGACCGGACCCGCTTCTTCGAGTCACCCGGGCAGGCGGAGGCGGCCGGCTTCCGGGCCTGCCGTCGCTGTCGTCCCGGCGTCTTCCAGCCGTCGCCGGCCGAGCAGGCGGTGACACGGGCCCGTCAGTATCTCGATGCCCACGCCGGCGAAACGGTGCCGCTTGGGCGCCTGGCGAAGGAAACCGGGATGAGCCCCTGGCATCTCCAACGGACCTTCCGTAGGCTGGTGGGACTGAGCCCCCGCGAATACGCCGCCTCGCGGCGCACCGAGGCCTTCAAGCAGCGGCTCCGGGAGGAGCCGAGTGTGACTCGGGCGACCTATGAGGCGGGGTTCGGCTCGAGCAGCAGGGTCTACGAGCAGCTTCCTGCACTCCTGGGAATGACGCCCGGAGCCTACCGTCGAGGTGGCGCCGGGATGGCCGTCCGGTATGCCGTGGTGGCCTCGCCGTACGGGCGGCTCCTGGTGGCCGTTACCGACCGCGGCGTGGCGGCGGTGACCCTGGGGGAGAGCGACGTGGCCCTCGAACGGGGGCTCCGGGTCCAGTTTCCCCGAGCCGAAATCTCCCGGGTGGACGAAGGGGCCGACGAGTGGCTGGGCCAACTGGTACGGCGGGTCTCGGCCCGGGTTGCGCGACCCAACGCGCCGCTCGACGGCGCACTGCCGCTCGACCTTCAGGGCACGGCGTTCCAGTGGCGGGTATGGCGGGCCCTGCTGGCCATACCGGTGGGCGAGACCCGAACCTATCGCCAGCTGGCCCGCGCGGTGGGACGTCCCAAGGCCGTCCGGGCGGTGGCGAGTGCCTGTGCGGCCAACCGGGCGGCTGTGGTGGTGCCCTGCCATCGGGTGGTGCGGACCGACGGGTCGCTGGGCGGCTATCGGTGGGGGTTGCCGCGGAAAGCCAAATTGCTTGAGGTGGAGAAGACGCTTGCCGGCTAGGTCGATGGCGTGGGCCGTCTGGCCCCCCTGGATCACGGGGGGCCCCCCCCGTATTCAAGATCGCGCCCACCCCATCCACCTCCATCATCCCGAAAACGCCGCACGTACCCTTGCTCTCCCGCCCGCCGACGTTTCCTTTCTGGGAACCGAATCACCCCCCTCGAGGAGGCGCTGTGCGACGTTTCTGTCTGTCTCTCGGATGCGGTCTGTTTGCCACCGTCACCGCCACCGCGCAGGTCCCCTCGCCCACCGCCCAGATCGCCGGCGCCACCAGCGCCGCACCCGAGTCGATGCGAGCCGGCGCCGCGGTGCTGGGCTACACCGGCGCCCGGACCCTGGAGCTCCTCCGCCCCGGGACCAACGAACTCATCTGCCTGGCCGATGATCCCGCCGAGCCGCGCTGGCAGGTCTCCTGCTATCACAAGGACCTCGAGCCCTTCATGAAGCGTGGGCGCGAGCTCAAGGCCGCCGGAGTGGCCCGCGGTGCCGAAGACAGTGTCCGCCTGGCGGAGATCACGGCCGGCACCCTCAAGATGCCCGACGGTCCCCGGGTGCTCTACAACCTCTACGCACCCGCCGACAGCGTCGACAACACCACCGGGCTCCCGAGGCACCCCGCCGCCATGCAGGTCGTCTACATCCCCTACGCCACACCCGAGAGTACCGGGCTTCCCGACCGGCCGGGCAGCGGCCTGCCCTGGCTCATGTTCCCGGGCAAGCCTTGGGCTCACGTGATGATCATGAAGTAGCCGGCTCCGTCGTCCCATGGGTCCCATCGAGGAGGCCTGTTTCTGGCTGGCTCGGCTCCCGACGCGTCCGTCCCAGCCGCTGGTCGGGTCGGCCGAGTCCGAGATCGCCATCGTCGGCGCCGGCCTGACGGGACTGTGGACCGCGCTCTTTCTCAAACAAATGGACGCGAACCTCGACGTCGCGGTGGTGGAGCAGGGGATCGCCGCCTGGGGAGCCAGCGGGCGGAACGCGGGCATGCTCTCGGAGACGGTGGATCACAGCCACAGCCTCGCGGTCCAGCACTTCGGGCTGGCGGAGGCGGGCCGGCTGGCCAGGCTGGGTGAGGCGAACGTGACCGAGATGCGGCGCTTCCTCGACGAGCGCCGCATCGACTGTGACTACGAGCCCTCGGGCCGGCTGATGGTGGCGCTGACACCGGGTCACGTCGAGGAAGGCCGCCGAAACGTCGAGCTGGCCCGCGCGTTGGGGATCACCACTTTCCGGGAGCTTACCGCCGAGGAGACCCGAGCCCAGGTGCGATCGCCGCTCTACCTCGGCGCGGTGGCGGTCGATGGGGGAGGCATTCTCGATCCCGCGAAGCTGACGGATGGGTTACGGCGCGAGGCCGAGCGGGCCGGGGTGCGGGTCTACGAGCGCTCGCCGGTCGTACGGGTGGAGCGTCACGGTGCCGGCGTGACGGTACGGACCGGCGGCGGTGCCCTCCGGGCCCGTCGGGTCGTGCTCGCCACCAGCGCCTACAGCCACCACCTGCTCCCGCACCTCACCTGGCGGTTCATCCCGCTCTACGACTACATCCTGGTGAGCGATCCGCTCACGCCCCACCAGTGGGACGCGATCGGATGGAAAGGCCGGCAGGGGATTACCGATGGGCGGACGTTCTTCAATTATTACCGCCCCACCGCCGATGGCCGGATTCTCTGGGGCACCAGTGAGGCCACCTACTACAGCGGCAACCGGGTCGACCCCTCCTGCGACCACTCACCCCGCCACTACGATTCTCTCCGGGCCAGTTGGAAGCGTCACTTCCCCGCGCTGGCCGACCTCGAATGGCCGTACGCCTGGGGCGGCGCGATCTGCTCGACTACCCGTCTTACCCCATTCTTCGGCCACGCACTCGACAATCGGGTGGTCTACGGCCTGGGCTTCACCGGTCACGGACTCGGAAGCACCCGGATCGCCGGCCGGATCCTCGCCCACCTGGCGACCGCCAAGCCCAGCGACCTCCTCAAGCTTTCACTGGTCACCAAACCGCCGTTCCCCTATCCCCCCGAGCCGATCCGCACCTGGGCGGTCAACGCAGTGACCAAGGCGCTGTGCCAGGTGGATCAAGGCCAACGGCCCAGCCTCTTGCTCCGAGTGCTGGACCGTTTGGGGCTGGGGTTCAGCTCGTAGGCCGGAACGCCCCCTACCGCTCCGCCCTCCCGATCGCCCGGTCCAGCACCTCGAGCGCGAAGTCCACATCCTCCGCGGTCAGGCACATCGGCGGCTTGATACGGAGCACGTTGCCGTCCAGTCCACCCTTCCCCAGCAGGACTCCCATCTCCCGGGCGTACTCCATCACCGCCAACGTCTCCGCCCGGGCGGGTTCCTTGGTGGCCCGGTCTCGCACCAGCTCCACCCCCAGCATCAGGCCAAGGCCCCGGACGTCGCCGATCAGGCGGTGCCGCGTCATCAGGTCCCGCAGGCCGGCCTGGAAGCGTCCGCCCATGATCCTGGCATTCTCCTGAATGCCCTCCTGCTCGATCGCGTCGAGCACCGCCAGTCCGGCGGCCGTGCTCACCGGGTTGCCACCGAAAGTGTTGAAGTGGGTCCGCTGGGTAAGCTTTTCGGCGATCTCGCGCCGAGTGGTGACGGCGGCGAGCGGGGCGCCGTTGCCGATGCCCTTGGCCATGGTGACGATATCGGGCACGACCCCCCAGTGCTGGAAGCCCCAGAAATGCTCGCCGGTGCGGCCGAAGCCGGTCTGCACTTCATCGGCGATGCAGAGTCCGCCGAACTCCCGGGCCACGGCATACGCTTCCTTGAGGTAGTTGGGAGCACCCATGGTTACCCCCCCCACGCCCTGGATCGGCTCGGCCATGAACGCGGCGATCCGTCCCGGGGTCGAGTAGCGGATCAGCTCCCGGATGTCGTTGGCGCTCTGGGTCGCGATCTCCTCCGGGGTGCCCCTGAAGGGGCTCCGGTAGGGGTCGGGGGAAATGGCGTGGTGGATTCCCGAATTGAGTTGTTGGGGGAATTTCCAGGTGTGGTGGGAGGTGGCCGCCATGGTCGAGGGCGACCCGCCGTGATAACTGTTGCGAACCGCGACCACGTCGTTGTTGCCGGTGTAGGCCCGGGCCAGCAGAATGGCGAGGTCGTTGGCCTCACTGCCGCTGTTGGTGAAATAGGTGACGTCGAGGCCGACAGGCATCTTCGAGGCCAGCCGCTTGGCCATCATCGCGAAGTTGGGATGGGCGTAGATCGTGGTGGTGTGCACCAGGGTCTCGATCTGCTGCCGCATCGCCGCGGTGACCTTCGGGTGGCAATGGCCGACCGACACCGTCACGATGCCCGCGAAGAGGTCGAGGTAGCGCCGCCCGGTCTCGTCGAAGAGGTACTGCATGTGCCCCTCGACGATCATCAGCGGCTCGCTGTACAGCGTGAAGATCGCGGGGTTGGTGAACTGCTTCCGCGCCGCCAGCACCTCGGCCTTGGTCGGGCCGGTGTACGGCCGCGGGGTGTGGTCGGTGGGGGGAAGGGTCGGGACGGGTTGGGCGACGGTCGTCATTGTCAGATTCCGAGTTTCCGAGTTCCGAGTTCCGAGTCGGCGTCATCGCTGCCGCTGAGGTGAGTGCCCTGCTCCGAGAGACTTGGAACCCGGAACTCGGAAACCCGGAACTGTTACTTCGACATCCAGTTGGTCCCGGCTTCCCGGTTCCACTTGGTCGTGATCTTCTTGTTCTTGGTCCAGAACCCAAGGCTGTCGCGGCCGGTGATGTCGCCCACGCCGAAGCGCGAGTCGTTCCATCCGCCGAAGCCGAACGGCTCCCGCGGCACCGGTACCCCCACGTTCACCCCCACCATGCCGGCGCTGGCCCGTTCCATCGCCGAGCGGGCCGCGCCGCCGCTCTCGGTGAAGATGGCCGCGGCGTTGCCGTAGGGCGAGGCGTTCTCCACCGCGATGGCCTCGTCCAGCGTGGCCGCCCGTACGATCGCGAGCACCGGTCCGAAGACCTCTTCCTGCGCCAGCTTCATCTCGGGGCGGACCCCGTCGATCACGGTCGGCCCGACATACCACCCGCCCTCTCTCCCCGTAACGACGGCGCCGCGTCCGTCCACCAGCACCCGGGCGCCGCCCTCCTCGGCTTCCGTGATGTAGCGCTCGATCCGCTCCTTGGCCTGGCGCGAGATGACCGGTCCCACGTCTCGCCCGACCACCATGGCCCGGGCCTGGACCGCCAGCCGCTCCACCACGTGGTCGGTGCGCGCCACCGCCACCATCACCGACGCCGCCATGCAGCGCTGGCCGGTGCACCCCGACATGGCCGCCAGCACGCCGCCCGCCGCCATCTCCGGATCGGCATCGGGCAGGACGATCACGTGGTTCTTGGCCCCACCCAGGCAGAGCGCCCGCTTGAGCGCCCCGGTCGCGCGGCGATACACACTCTTGGCCACGGCCGTCGAACCGACGAACGTGATGGCCTCGATGCCGGGGTGGTCGCACAGCGCCTCGGCCACGGCCCGGTCGCCCTGGACCACGTTGAACACGCCGGCCGGGAGCCCCGCCTCGGTCAGGAGCTCGGCAATCCGCCCAGCCGACAGCGGCACCAGCTCCGACGGCTTCATGATGAAGCAGTTCCCCAGCGCAATTGCGTTGGGGATCGACCAGTGCGGCACCATCGAGGGGAAATTGAACGGGTTGATCGAAGCCACCACTCCCAGCGGGTGACGTTCCACCCTGCACTCGACGCCGCGACTTACCTCGAGCACCTCCCCGGTCGCCAGCTGGGGCAGCGAGCAGGCGAACTCGGTCAGCTCGATCGCCTTCAGGATCTCGGCCTCGGCCTCCCCCGGGAGCTTGCCGTGCTCCTCGGTGATCAGGGCGCCCAGCTCCTTGATATGTCGTTCCAGCAGGGCCTTGTACCGGAAGAAGACCTGCACCCTTTCCTTGATAGGCGTCCCGGCCCACGCCGGATGCGCCTGACGAGCGGCCGCGACTGCCGATTCGACTACCCCGGCATCGGCCAGCGGCACCCGGCTGATGACCGACCCGTCCGCCGGATTGTGCACCTCCAGCCACCGGCTCCCGCCTGCCACGAACCGGCCGCCGATGTAGTGGCGGACCTCGGGGTACTTGAGGGTCGGGCCGTCGAGAACCGCGGAGGAATGCGATGGCACGATGGTACCTTCCGAAATGCGGGGGCGAGGCGGGCTCGGGGGAGTCTGCCGCCCCCGACCGGGCTTGTCAATCTGGGGACGTCGGCATTGAATTATAGGGTCTTCCATTCACAACCCGCGGCACTCGGCGCAGAGCTTGCTACCTCCCGTGGAGGCGGTTAGGCACTCTGGCTCGGTTCATCCCTCTAAGTATAGGCTGGCCAAATGGATAGGACGCAGAATCCGGCCGCGGCATTCTCCGGTGCCCGCTGGCTCAAGGCCGTTCGTTCGTGGCAATTCCCGGCGATCATTGTGCTGGGCGCGGGGATCATCGCCGGTTGCGGCGGGGGCAAGAAGGACCCCAACCAGCCTGAACCCGCCACCGCCCTGGCCCTGACAACTGCCCCGCCGGCGACCTTCGCCTCCCGCGCGACCATTTCGCCCGCACCCGTGGTCCAGCTGGTGGATGCCAATGGCGATCCGGTGGCGAGTGCCGGTGTCACGATCACCGCCACGCTCTCCGCCGGTGCCGGCAGCCTGCAAGGCACGGTGAGTGTCAGCACCGACGCCTCCGGTCAAGCCAGCTTCAGCAATCTCAACATCCAGGGTACTGTCGGTACCAAGGGCCTGACCTTCAGCGCCGCGGGGCTGACCAGCGTTTCCGCCAACGGGCTGGCCCTGACGGCAGGGCCCGCCGCGACCGTCACCGCCCTGACTGCCACCTCGCAGGCTGCCCTCACCAGCACGGCAGTGACCACGTTGCCCTCGGTCTCGGTCACCGACCTGGATCTGAACCCGATTCAGGGCGCGTCGGTCACGTTCGCTATCACCGCGGGCGGCGGCCAGGTCACCGGTGCCAACCAGACCACTAACGCCTCGGGCGTCGCGACGGTCGGCGGCTGGACCACCGGCGCTGCCGCCGGCGTCAACACCATGACGGCGACGGTCACCGCGCTTACCCCGGCGACCTTCAACGTCACCGCCGCTCCGGCCGGTGTCGCGGTGAAGCTGGCGATCCAGACTCAGCCGCAGGCAACGGCGGCGGCACGCGCGACCCTGTCGCCCGCGCCGGTCGTCCAGCTGCAGGACGTCCTCGGTGCGGCGGTCAACACCGCCGGCGTGGCGGTCACCGTCGCCCTGAACGGCGGCGGCACCCTGAACGGCACGACCTCGGTCAACACCGACGCCGCCGGTCAGGCCAGTTTCGGCAACCTGAACATCGCCGGGACCGTCGGGACCCGCTCGCTCGCCTTCGCCTCTGCCGGGCTCGTCGGCGTCACCTCAAGCAACGTCACCCTGACCGCCGGCCCCGCCGCGGTCATCACCGCCAACAGCGTGACCACCCAGACCGGCACCACCGGTGCGGCGGTGGGGACCCTGCCGGCGGTGAAGGTCGCCGACCTCGATGGAAACGGGGTCCAGGGCACCTCTATCCTCTTCCAGCTCACTGGCGGTGGCGGCACCATCGGAGGTGCCACTCCGACCACCAACGCCAGCGGCATCGCGACGCTGGGCAGCTGGACCCTAGGCGCCGTCGCCGGTGCCAACACCGTCACCGCGGCGGGCAACGGCGTGACCCTGACCGGCGCCCCGATCACCTTTACCGTGAACGCGGCGGCCCCGACCTCGAACTTCACCATCACACTTCAGAACATCGGCCCGGC
Organism: uncultured Gemmatimonadaceae bacterium; assembly: GCA_964642475.1. GTDB lineage: Bacteria > Gemmatimonadota > Gemmatimonadetes > Gemmatimonadales > GWC2-71-9 > JADJOM01. The sequence continues at coordinate 85,057 of CAZXRC010000015.1, forward strand.
CATCAGCCCGACCCGTCAGGCGGCGTTCGACAACGCCAAGACGCGCTGGCAGACGGTGATCACCGGGGACCTGGCCGACTTCAACGGCAGCAACCTGCCCGGTGGCACGACCGGAGCAAACTGCGGCAACGTCAACGTTGCTGGCACTATCATCGATGATCTGCTGATACTCTTCCAGCTCGACTCGATCGACGGACCGGGCCAGATCCTCGGTGCGGCCGGCCCCTGCTTCATCCGGAGCTCCAATAAGCTGACCATCGTCGGCATTATGCGGTTCGACACCGCCGACGTGGCGGGACTCGAGGGGAACGGGTCGCTCAACGACGTGATTCTCCACGAGATGGGCCACGTTCTCGGCTACGGGACGCTCTGGGACGTCACGACCGGTGGGTTCGACCTGCTGGCTGGTAAATGCACCACAACGCCGACCTACACCGGGGCCAACGCCGTCGCGGGCTTTACCGGCTCCAACGGTGGCATAGGCACCACGGTCCCGGTGGAGAACTTCCAGCCGGGCGCCTGCAACAACGGCACCCGTGACTCACACTGGGAAGAGGACATCTTCCGAAGCGAGGTCATGACCGGCTTCATCTCAGGGACAGTGCGGCCGCTGAGCCTCACCAGTGTCCGACAGTTCCAGGATCTGGGGTACATCGTGAACACCGGCGCTGCGGACAACTTTAACATCAACACACAGCCGACCCTCCGGGCCGGCGAAGATGCCGGGCCGCAGATCCCCCTGGGCGATGACGTGCTCGACATCCCGCTGTACGCGGTGGATGACGCTGGGCGGGTGCGGATGATCCGCGACAGGAAGTAACAGGTTCCCGCGTGACAGTAGGCGCAGGGTCGGAAGCCGCCGACCCTGCGCCTTCTGTTTTCCTCCCCCGTGGGGGCTGAACCCCTGCTGCACCTTCACGTTCCATCCCCCCTGTCGTGGCTCACCCCGATGGTGTGGTCCCGGTCACGGCTATCCCGGGTCCGCGGGTGAACTTTCTGTGAAGCCGTAACACCTCGTTTCACATTCAATTGCGAAGGTCTGAGGATCTCTATGCGCAGTCCGCTTATGGCGGGACTGGCCGCGGCCCTGCTGCTCCTTCCGGTCGCGCCCGTCTCGGCCCAGCACGCCGCCGAACGGCATGGAGTCTGGATCGGTGCCGGCGTGGGTCTCGGGTCGGCCAAGCTCTCGTGCGACGTCTGCCGCAGCGATCGCACCGGCGGTACCGCCGGCTATCTGCGGGCCGGCGCCACGATCACCAAGGCGGTCCTGGTCGGCCTCGAGGCCACCGGCTGGTACAAGAGCCGCGACGATATCGACCAGCTCCTCGGCTCGCTGCAGGCGGTGGTGCTGCTCTATCCCCGGCCCAGCAGCGGACTCTACGTCAAGACCGGAATCGGCATTTCCCAGTTCTCCGCCAAGGACGACCAGGACGAGGTCTCGTCTCAGGCGCTCAGTATGCAGTTCGGAGTGGGCTACGAGGTCGCGATGGGGCGAGGGATGTCGATCGTGCCCTACGCCAACTTCCTGGGCTCGACCGGCGGCGACGTGCGCTTCAACGATACCGTCTCCGGACTGTCGGCCAACACCAGCCTGCTCCAGTTCGGGGTGGGTCTGACTCTGCATTAAGGAAGGATCGCCATGCGTCCCTCATACCACGCCTCGTCCCTCATCGTCCTGATACCGGCGGCCGGACTCCTGACCGCCTGCTCGGACGACGGCTACAACGGCACCGGTCCGGTAAACGAGACCGGACCGGCGTTTCAGTACAATATCTGGGTTCCCGGAGCCAACGACACCTGCACTCCGACTGAGCACAACCGGTACTCGGTCGTGGGGCCCGACGGGAAGCGCTACAACACCTGGCATCCCCCGGTGGATCCCCAGAGCGGGTGCACCTTTGGCCACGAGCACGGGCGCGATCCCCGGGGGTCGAAGCTCTACTCCCGCACCGGGCCGATCCCCTTCGGGCTCGCCAACGAGGCCCTCGATACCTGGGACCCGGCCAACGTACGCCACGAGGACCACTACGGGCACAAGATCGACTGGGAGAATGACGTCGAGATGGTTCGTCAGGACGGCGTCTCAGGGGCCCTCTTCAGCGTGAAGTGCAGCGTGCTGGCCAAGCTGCACCAGGGGACCCACTCGAAGGACGCGTTCACCAACAACCTGCACGAGATGGTCTACCATCTCGACTGCAGCGATGGCGTAGAAATGCACATTACTATCATGACCGCCATCGGGACCGCGGGCGAGTTCGTCCGCACCTGCGACCGCACCCCGGTGGTGGTCGGTCCGCCGACCCCGGCCAACTCGCCCAACGGCGGCGGCGTGCGCCTCATGCCCGACCGGACCTGCGTGAACCAGTTCATGCGCGTGGCCGCGGGCCAGCGCTCCGACTTCGATCGCGCCCTGCACGAGAGCTGGGAGACCTCCAACAGCATCCGGACCGAGAACGGGCACACCCTGGCCAGCTTCAATCCCTACTTCCAGGTGTTCATGCCCAGCCGGTTCTACGACCCGGCCGCGCCCAACGTCACCGGCCGCCCGATCGACGTCTGCTACGAGACCGGGCCCGCCGGCGAGCGGGCGGTGGGCGACGAATGCCTCGAATCGACCAACAACGGCCAGGTGGCCGGGGTGACCTACGACGATCCCCGCTCGGCCTTCAACGGGGTGCGGCGCTTTATCGATATCAACGACAACAACATCGACAATCACGACGGGGCCAACGTCTGGTACAGCGATCCGTTCGGGCGCCACGCCCGCCGCACCCCCTTCCCCGGTTCGATCCGGCAGTGGGTGGCGTCGGTGAAGAACAACTACGGGTTCGATGCCAATGGACCGGTCATCGGGTTCAACCGGAACTACGGCGCCAGCTCGACCCACGCGCCGAACTAGGGCCGTTGGCCATTGGCCCCTGGCCTTAGCTCCAATGTGCGAAGCGACCCTCCTTGGATGCAGCAGGGAGGGTCGCATCACATCGTGATTGCCAATGGCCAACAGCCAACGGCCCCCGCCTAATACCTCGGCAACCACACATCCGAGCTGATCCGCTCGCCCAGCGACAGAATCACGTCCCGCTGGCCATACCCCGGCGCCGTGACCCGGACCGACTGGGTGCGGCACCGATCGACCAGGGTGCGATCGAACATCAGGCGGTACTCGCCCCGGCCATTGCTGAAGGTGCCGTACTGGGTGCCCAGGATCTGAAGCCGGGCTCCGGCCAGCGGCTCACTGGTCCCCTCCTTGAAGATCCGACCCTGCACCACTGCCATGCCCTTGGGCACCGTCGAGTCGCTCTCCTCCTCCGGCAGCGAGCAGCCCCGGGAGAGCTCCACCGGTGATTCCCACGGCCGGTTGTCCCGCGTTCCAGAGACCGGCCCCAACTTGCTCGACGGCCGGCCAAAGAGCCGCCGGGCCTCCGATTCGAGGGTGGCCGATCGGGTGGCGAGCGCCGTGGGCGCGGCAATGCCGGCCGGCGGCACGCTGGTCTCCGCCGAGCCGGTCGCCTGGTTTGCCTCTCCCGGGTCCGGCCGGCTGGCCTGGGAGCGCTCCTGATCCGGCGAGGCGTTGGGCGCTTCCTCCGGCGTGGGAGTCACCCGCGCGCGGGAACCCGGCGTCTCGTCCGGGCCGGGCGTCAGAGGCACCGCTGGTGGCGTGGGCGTGGCCTGAGACGGAACCGGAGGTGCGACGGGGCGGGGGGTCGGCTTGGGGCGGGGCGGGGCAAAAACCAGCTGGATGGGGCGCTCGCTGGCCTGAGCGGCGGGCTGTGCCGGCAGGCGTTGTCCCGCCATCGCACGCCGGATGAGGACCACGAGCAGCACCACATGCAGGGCCACGCTGACCATCGAGGCAACGGTCCGGCGGGGGCCGATCCCGCCAGTGGGCAGCGTGGTGGTGTACTGCTTGACCCGTACGGCCATCGCTCAGTCCGTCGCTCCGTGCCCAGGGAGACCCTCATCGGGATACGCCGCCACCGGCGAATCCGTTGAGTGGGACGGGTCGTCCGGCGTCAGTATCTCGTGGTCCAGTCCACCTTGGCCGCTCGGCGGCAGCGGACGCACATCAACGTTTCAGGCTGCCCCTCGAACTCCTGGCGGCCGGTACAATCGGGACAGACGGCGTAGCTCGTGACCATCTTGGGACCGGCCAGGGTCGGGCGCATCACCCCGGTCCGGGTGACTACGCTCCACATGCTCGGCCGGTCATCGCGGAGGCGAACCTCCTCCCGCCGGAACCGCATCGGCATGTGATCCACTTCGATGAGGACGCTCTCCCCGTCGGTGTCCAGCACCGGGTACCAGGCCCCGCGGCGCAGTACATCCGCCACTCCCGGCGACCCGGTGGCCCAGCCGCGAACGCCTGCGTTTTCACCCGACCGGCGGAAGGGAGGGGGGCTGGTCATTCCTCAACTATATCGGAACGTGCGTCACTCCGCACCCTCCATGGTTTCTGCGGCTTCCACCCGAGGCGCCGGCGGGTAGATTGGGCACAATGTCCTCCGCCACGCCGCTGCCCCGGTCCACCGGGACCCGTATGCTCGCCGACATGCTGCTCGCCCTCGCCGGGGTGGCCCAGCAGCTTCGCGTCGGGCCCGAAGGCCACCCGGCCCTCGCCGCCAGCCTGGCGGGGCTGGAACGGCACTTCGAGGGGTTGCTGCTCGAGCGGACCGTCCTCACCCTAGAGATCGCCGGGGTCCAGCTCCTGGTCGAAGGGATGGAGACCAACGCGGCCTACGAGCCCCTGCGCGATCTGGCCATCCAGTTCCGCGAGGCCGGGGTCGGGGGTCTGACGATTCTCCCGGGCGTCACCGCGCTGGAGCTGCACCGGGTGCTTTCGGCAGTGGCGCGGCCCGATCCCAACGTGATCTGGCCCTCGACCCCCCACCTGACCCTCCGTGCCCTCCGCCCCAGCGGGCAGCACATCGCCGATCCCTGGCTGGTACTGGAGCGGCGGGCGCTCGACGACACCCGTCCCCGCGCGACTCGCGATCCGGCGGAACTCGCCGTGGGGCTCGAGCTCCACCCGTCCACTCCCCAGTTCGACGCCCGGGTAGTGGAACTGCTGGCCCAGATCGCGATGCGGGCGGCGGGCGATGCCGAAGAGGCCGCCAGTCTGGATGCGCTGGTGCTCGCGCTCGACGCAGGGACGCTGCGGCGACTTCTCGGGCCCACCGGCCCGACCCGGGCGGCCCGGGAGTTCCTCCTGGCCGCGGCACCACTCCTCTCGCCCGCCACGCTGCTCCGGCTCTGCCAGGCGCTGGCCTCCGGGCGCACCGGGACCATCTCGGTGGGGGCCCTGCGCCTCCTGGCTCGTCTGGCGGATGGCGCACCCGCCGGCAGCCACTCCTCCCGGCTGGTGGCCGAGGAGTTCCATCGACTGGTGACCCAGGCCTACGAGCAGGACACCCCCACCCCCACGGGGCGCCTCGCGCCCGAGCCGGAGCGGGTGCTCAAGCTCGCGCTCGAGAGCGGCATTCTGGAAAGCGGCGCCGAACTCGCGGCCGACCGGATGATCGCCCGGCGCCAGGTGGGCGGGCTGCTCGCTCTCCTCGATACCGTGCCGCGGGAGGATCCTGTCGCCCGCGCGCTCCGGGCTCGGCTCTATCACCCCCGCGCGGTGCGGGTGCTCCTGGAGGCTTCGCCCCCGGACCTCGAAGCCCTCGACCGCCTCATTCCCGGCGCCGGGATCGAGGCCGCGCCGGTGCTGCTCGACGCCCTGGCCGAGTCGCGCGAGAAGCGGGTGCGGCTGCGGCTCCTCGATCTGCTGAGCCGCTACGACCGGTCGATCGCACCCCTCCTTCTCGAGCGGATGGAAGGGATGCCCTGGTACGTCCAGCGGAACCTGCTGGCCCTGCTGGGCCGGCTGCCGGATCTGCCGGCCGACTTTTCGGCGGAGCCGCTGCTGGCCCATCGCGACCCGCGGGTGAAGCATGAGGCGCTGGCGCTCGCCCTGGCCGATCCCGGCCTGCGCGATCGGGCCATCGCCGATGCGCTCAACAGCGGCTATGAGCCGTCCGAACGCCTGGCCCTCACCGCGCTCGCGAACGGATGCCCGGCGGAGTTCTATCCCCGGGTCTTCACCCGCGTGGCCGACCCCGAGATCAACCCCGATCTGCGGGCGCTCGCCATCTCCGCCCTGGCTACGGTCAAGGACCCGGTGGTGCTCCGGCTCCTCCGTCGCATGGTGATCGCCCGCGGCATCCCCGGTCTCGGTCGTCTCGCCCCTCGGAGCCCCCCGATGCTGGCCGCGCTCCGGGGTCTCGCCACCCACTGGGGCAGTCATCCCAAGGTCGGGCCGCTGCTGGAGAGCGCCCGTCAGTCGCGCGATCCCGAAATCCGCGAGGCCGCCCGGCCCCAACGGCGCCCGTCGTCGCGGGTGAGTCGCTCGTGAACGCCGCACCCCGGTTCCTCAACGCCCTCCAGCACGCGCTGGACCTGCGGGTGCGCCCTGCCGACGCCACCGTCCGGTTTACGGCGGAGGAGGCGCTGACCCAATGTGCGCGGGACCTGGTCGACGAGAATCCCGATGCCGCGTTCACCTTCGACCCCGGTGGAATCCGCTACGGCCCCCTCCCGCTGGCGGGATTCGAGGCGTGGCCCTGGAGCCCCACACTCGCCGCCCGCGGGATCCACCGGCTCGAGGTGCTGGGTTCACCCGACCCGGCGTCAGTGGCCGCGTTTCTCGATCTGGCCTCCGGATTGATCCCGGTCGACGCACCCGTCCCCCAGGAAGCGTTCCGCTGGACCGGGAGTCCCCAGCGGCCCCTGGCGCCACGCGACAGCTACCCGCTCGATGAAGCGGTTGCGGTGGTGCGGCAGCTCTTTGTCGGCGCGGAGCGGGGAGAAACGCTGCGGCGGGGAGACGTCGCCGCGGTGGTGGCGGCGCTCGAGTGCGTGCTGGCGGGGGAGCATGGTCCGGCGCTGCCGCTCCTGCACACCAGGACCCGCGAGCGCTACCAGCCGGCCCACGCGCTCAACACCGCCCTTCTCGGGATGCGGGTGGCCGACGCGCTGCACCTCGGCCCTGATGAGCGGCGCGAGTGCGGGGTCGCCGCCCTGCTGCACGATATCGGGATGGCCCGACTGCCCCAGCCCGCGCCGGACCGCTTCACTTCTCAGGACCGGGCCCGGGTCCGGGGCCACCCGCTCGAAGGGGCCCGCCTCCTGTTGCGGGAGGGCGACTCCTTCGAGGGGGCGGCGATCGTCTCGTACGAGCACCACCTGCGGCAGGACGGTTCCGGCTATCCGCGGCTCAACTACCCCCGCGAACCCCACATGTTGAGCCGCATCGTTGCCGTGGTCGATGCCTTCGATGCCCTCCTGGCTCCCCGCAGCGACCGCGCCGGCTACGAGCCCTCGGTCGCGCTGCGCGAGGTCGAGCGCTCCGCCGTGACCCACTTCGATCCCCGCATCGTGGCCGCGTTCAGCGAGGCCGTGGTCCAGGCCGCGGCTCGGCGGCAGCTCTCCTTGACATTCCGACAAGATTAGTCGTATTTCTCGTTCCCGCAGCAGCGAAGCTGGCTATGAGCGAATCGAAGATTCTGGCCCCGGTCCCTCCCATCGAGAGCCGCGGGTATGCCCATCCCGAGGTGCTGGTGTCCACCGAGTGGGTCGCCGCCCACCTCGATGACCCCGCGGTCCGGCTGGTGGAGTCGAACGAGGACCTGTTGCTGTACGAGACCGGGCACATCCCCGGAGCCGTGAAGCTCGACTGGGTCACCGACCTCAACGATCCGGTCGAGCGCGACTACCTCCAGCGCGATCGCTTCCAGCAGCTCCTCCGGTCGCGGGGGATCAACCAGGACACCACGATCGTGCTCTACGGCGACCGGAACAACTGGTGGGCGACGTATGCCTTCTGGGTGTTCCGGCTCTTCGGCCTGGAGCGGCTCAGGCTATTGGACGGCGGGCGGCTCCGCTGGGCGGAGGAGGGACGGCCGATGACGACCGCGGTGCCGCGCCATGCCGCCGGGACCATCGTCGTCGGCGAGCGGAATGATGCCGCGATCCGGGCCTTTCGGGACGAGGTGCTGGCCCACCTGCGGCGGCGGGGACAGCTGGTCGACGTGCGGAGCCCCGAGGAATTCCGGGGCGAGCGGCTCCACATGCCTGACTATCCCAACGAGGGCGCGGTGCGGGGCGGCCACATTCCCGGGGCCCGCAGCGTGCCATGGGCCCGTGCGGTCGATCCCGGGAGTCACACCTTTCGCCCCGCCCCCGAGCTCCGTGAGATCTACCTGGAGGAGCAGGGGCTCAAGGCCGACGAGGAAACCATCGCCTACTGCCGCATCGGGGAGCGATCGAGCCACACCTGGTTCGCGCTGACCTACCTGCTGGGCTTCCGTCGGGTGAAGAACTACGATGGGTCGTGGACCGAGTGGGGCAACGGGGTGCGGCTCCCGATCGAGAAATGAAACGGTAGCGTCGTCGAGGCGGGATCGCGCGCTGGGGCGGGGCGGACGCCCCGCTAGAGAGTGGCGGCCATCCGCTTGAGACGGCCCACCATCGCGGCCAGCCCCTGCATCCGGGTCATACCCAGAGCTTCGGTCAGGCCCAGCCGATCCAGCAGGTCACCCGGCAGCGAGGCCACGTCGGCGGGCGTGGCTCCCCTGATGGCTCGGGCCAGCAGCGACACGAAGCCGCGCACCGTCGGCGCCTCCCGCGGCGCGTCGGCGTGCAGCACCACTCCGTCGTCCTCCTTTTCGAGGAAGAGGAATACCGGCGACTGGCACTCCGGCACCCGGTTGATCCCCTGGTCCCTGAGCGATGCCAGCCGCTCCGGCAGGGGCGGGAGCTTCTGGGCGTAGTCGAGCAGCAACTCGAGACGGGTCTGTCGATCGGAGCCGGCGAAGCGTTGGATGGTCCTGTCGAGTTGCGGCAGCATGGAGGGAATGTAGCCGCGGGGGCTCACGACTCCCCGGCGAGTCCCCGCTTTCTCAGCAGCACCCCCCCGTGGTGCCACGCCGTCCCCGCCGCCGCCAGGAACAGCAGGACCGCTCCCATCCGCGCGAAGCCGCCGCGGCCGAACACCAGCGCCGGGATCATCACCAGCAATCCCACAGTGTGGAGCCGCGCCGCGGCAAGGCCGAGTCGAGGAGAGACCAGGTCCGCCAGGCCGGGAACTCCCGGGTTTCGCCGTTGGGAGGCGTAGCGGTGGTGCCAGGCGAGGTTGGGGAGGATCCGATAGGAGACACCCAGGATCAGCCCGCCCAGCCAGCCAAGAAGGAGGAGAACGGGGTAGGCCGCCTGGAGCCCCGGCAGCCGGAGCCCGGCCTCGAGTGCCGCAAAGCCGAACGGTACCGCCGCCGCCAGCGCGCCCAGCGCGGTCGCCATGAATCGGAGCGCCGCATCGGTCTGACGGATGGGGCTCTGGTTGTACCACCGCTGGGCCAGGCGCAGGAACAGCGCTACGCCGCCGGCCATGAAAATGGCGCCGGCCCATTGCAACGCCGCCCCGCCCAGCAGCGCCCCGACGGCGAAGAGCACCGCCCCCGAGAGCGTCACCCGTGGGATCCAGCGGAGCGCCCGGCTCTCTCCCTGTTCGGCGCCGAGGAACATCGGGAGCATCCGACTCCCGACGCCCATCGCCGTGAGTCCGCCGAAGCCGACCGCCGCGAACTGAAAATGGGAGGCGAGGAGGGCCAGCCGCGGCGTGGTCCACCAGCCGAAGCCATCCCCGATGCGCGCAAGGCCGATCGCCATCGCGAAGCCGAACGCGGTATGGGCGTAGGAGATGTAAACGCCGACCTGACGGTTGCGAGTCGCCTTCCGCCGCCCCGGCAGCACGTTCCAGGCGACACCGAAGGTGGCGACGAAGAGTACCGACCACCCAACGACGAGCAGTGGGGGCGACCCCCAGAGAAGGCCCGCGACCAGGAGCGCGGTCCCCGCGGTCTGCGCCACGAACGACCCCCAGGCCAGCGGGACACTGCGGCAGGCCACCCCCAGGATTGCCGGGTAGATCTGGTAGAGCACGCCCATGATCACCGTCGTCAGGAATCCGAGGGTGATGGTGTGGGTCAACGCCAGGATGCGGGGATCGAGGAAGGTGCCCGACGCCAGGGTGGGCGCCAGCCAGACCAGGCCGGTCGCGCCGAGAAGAAACCACCCGAGCCCGGCGGCGAAATGGGCCGCGACGAGCGGGAAGGGTGGCGCGGCGGGCGCCGCCACGGGGAGGGCGCGGCTCCGGCCCGGGAGCGATGGAAGGGCCATCGGGGCTGACATGCGAATGCCCGGTAGAGATGCCGGAATACTGACCCGCGCCCGATGATGGATTCGTGAAGCCGCCATGCAGGGCGCACCGGAGTGCGCCCCCACGGACCGAGGCTACTTCTTGAGCTTGGCGCCCAGCTCGCCGGACGCGAAGCCGAAGAGCGCGCCGATCAGCATCGAGACGCCCACCGCGACCAGCGCATTGGCCGGACTGGCGGCCATCAGCGCGTCCTTGGTGAGGTTGGTGGCGGCGTTGCCCAAGAGGAACGCGAATACCGAAGCGTAGCCGTAGACGCTGGCCGGGATGGTGCCGAATGCCGGCAGGTGGGCCGCCAGGCAGAGGATCGTGACAGTCACACCGACCACCACCGCCGCGGCGACCGGACCCGGAGGTGCGACCGTCACCAGCAGCAGCGCGGCGATCCAGCCCATGAGCGCGCCGAACAGGTTGCAGATGATCGTCTTCTTGAGGGCGTCGACGTTCCCGCCGGTGTGGAAGTAACAGCCCCACGCGATGAACGCGGCCCAGATGAGGTAGCTGGTCATGAACTTGAGGAACACGAACGTGGCGACCCCTCCGAGAATGCCGATGCTGAGCGATAAGGCGACGAGCTGTGGCATGGTCCTGCCCTCCGGGGAAAGGGTAAGGGAACCTGCGGCATCGTACACCTGCGTCCTGCAACCTTCACAATGGAACGACGGCGTTGGAGCGACAGCGGGTCGTGCGGTGGGGGGTAGACAGAGGAGGGACGGAAATACGACACGGGCCGAGCGGCGTCAAGCCGTCGGCCCGCGAGGTGTCACGCTGTCCTGACGTCAACTACTCCGGCGGAGGCCCCGCCGCGGGGCCTACATGTTCTCCACCACCGCCTGGCCGAAGGCGCTGCACGAGAGCAGGGTGGCCCCCTGCATCAGGCGCTCAAAGTCGTACGTCACCCGCTTCTGGCCGATGGTTTTCTCCAGGCCCCGGACGATCAGGTCGGCCGCCTCGCCCCAGCCCAGATAGCGGAACATCATTTCGCCCGAGAGGATCACCGATCCGGGATTGACCTTATCCTGGTTGGCGTACTTGGGGGCGGTGCCGTGGGTGGCCTCGAAGATCGCGTGGCCGGTGACGTAGTTGATGTTGGCGCCCGGGGCGATGCCGATGCCCCCGACCTGTGCCGCCAGCGCGTCGGAAATGTAGTCGCCGTTCAGGTTCATCGTGGCGATCACGTCGTACTCCGCCGGCCGGGTGAGGATCTGCTGCAGGAAGGCGTCGGCGATCACGTCCTTGATGACGACCCCGCCCGGCAGCCTGCACCACGGCCCGCCGTCGATCTCCACCGCCCCGAACTCCTGCTTCGCCAGCTCGTAGCCCCAGTCGCGGAATCCCCCCTCGGTGAACTTCATGATGTTGCCCTTGTGCACCAGGGTGACACTCTTCTTCTTCTCGCGCACGGCGTACTGGATCGCCGAGCGGATCAGCCGCTTGCTGCCCTCCTCCGAGATCGGCTTGATACCGATGGCGCTGGAGTCGGGAAAGCGGATGGTGCTGGCGCCCAGTTCGTTCTGCAGGAAGCCGATGAGCTTGCGGGCCTGGTCGGTCCGGGCCTTGTACTCGATGCCGGCGTAGATGTCCTCGGTGTTCTCCCGGAAGATGATCATGTCCACCAGCTCCGGCTGCTTGACCGGGCTCGGCACCCCGGTGAACCAGCGCACCGGGCGGACGCAGGCGTAGAGGTCGAGCATCTGCCGCAGCGCCACGTTGAGGGACCGGAAGCCGCCGCCCACCGGGGTGGTCAGCGGTCCTTTAATCCCCACCAGGTGGTGACTGATGGCCCGGAGGGTGTCGTCCGGGAGCCAGCTGTCGAGCTTGTCGCGGGCCTTCTCGCCGGCAAAGACCTCGAACCAGACCACCTCGCGTTTGCCGCCGTATGCCTTGCGGACCGCCCCGTCGAAGACATGTTGGGAGGCGCGCCAGATGTCCGGGCCGGTGCCGTCCCCCTCGATGAAGGGAATGACCGGCCGGTCGGGAACGGTGAGCTTCCCACCCGCCATGGTGATGGTGTCGCCGGTGGTAGGGGGGCGGAGGTTATCGTAGGTGGGGTGCGGCATGCGATCGCCTGGGGATCGAGGAGGCGTGAATAGTGAATCGGGGCCGGTGAAAAGGGAATGGAGCCCAAGTCCGATCCGGCGGCTCCCCTACGCACGTCGTTTGCCCGTCAGGGGCAGGCGATGGAGACCGCGCGCGCCATCCTGGATGTGTTCGACGCTCACCAGGCCCAGTTCCGGCTGGTCACCCGCCGGGCCGAAGGTCGGTTCCTCCAGCGCGACTGGCGGGGCGGCCAGCATGACGCCGCCGAGCGGCTGACGCTCTACCGCCAGTTCGTCGGCTGGTGCGTCCAGAATACCCGCCGGCGGCTCGGGGTCGACCTGAACGATCTCGGCCTCTGGCGCTCGGTGAAGGAGGCCTACCTCCAGGACGCCCGGGCCCGGCTCGACGCCGAGCTGGCGCTCACGTTCTTCAACTCGGTGGTACGCCAGCTGATCCACGCGGTGGGCCCCGACTCCGGGGTCTACGTCGACGACGCCGACTTCCAGGTCCTTCCTCCGCTCGACGCCCCGCTCGCCGTGCGACGCTACGTCTGGGACAAAAGCCTGGAGGCGCTGTTCCGCGATCTCCTCAACGATCTTCCGTTCGCCGCGCAGTACCCCGCGCTCGAACGGGATGCCCTCAGGCTCGCGGCCGCCTTCGCCGAAGAACTGGGACGCCGCTCGGCCACCGCGCCGATCCGCTCCCTCGACGTGGCTCCGCGCCTCTTCTACCGGAACAAGGGCGCCTATCTCATCGGACGGGTGGTGAGTGCCGAGGAGGTCTTTCCCCTGGTCCTGCCGATCGTCAACGACGACCAGGGGCTCCGGGTCGATGCGCTGCTGGCCTCGGCCCAGGATGCCAGCGTGGTCTTCTCGTTCACCCGCTCCTATTTCCACGTGGAGACCGAGTGTCCCCGGGCGATGGTCGACTTCCTCCGGTCGATCATGCCCCGGAAGCCGATCGACGAGCTCTACACCTCGCTGGGCTACCACAAGCACGGCAAGACCGAGCTGGTGCGGGCTCTGCTCCGCCGGCTGGCGGGGAGCGAAGCCCGCTTCGAGGTGGCGGAGGGGGACAAGGGGCTGGTCATGGCGGTGTTCGCGCTGCCGGCCCTGAACGTGGTCTTCAAGATCATCAAGGACCGGTTTGGAGCGCCCAAGCAGACCACCCGTCAGCAGGTGATGGAGAAGTACCATCTGGTCTTCGTGCGCGACCGGGTCGGTCGGCTGGCGGATGCCCAGGAGTTCGAGGGCCTCGAGTTCGAGAAGCGTCGCTTCGCCGCCGCGGTGCTCGAGGAGCTCTTGACCGAGTGCGCCAGCACGGTCCGGATCGAGGGCGACCGGGTCATCCTCCGGCATCTCTACACCGAGCGTCGGGTCACGCCGCTCAATCTCTACCTCCGCCAGGTGGACGAGGCCCGCGCCATCGACGCGGTGCTCGACTACGGCCAGGCCATCAAGGACCTCGCCGCCGCCAACATCTTCACCGGGGACATGCTGCTCAAGAACTTCGGCGTGACCAGCAACGGCCGGGTCATCTTCTACGACTACGACGAGCTCTGTCTCCTCACCGAGTGTCACTTCCGGGCGATTCCCCCGGCCCGTCACGACGAGGACGAGTACAGCGCCGAGCCCTGGTTCTCGGTGGGCGAGCGGGATGTCTTTCCCGAGGAGTTCCGCGCTTTCCTCACGCTGCCGGGCCGGCTGGGCGAGGCCTTTGCCGCGGCCCACGGCGATCTGCTTACGGTGCACTACTGGCAGCACATGCAGCGGCTGGCGGAGCGGGGGGAGATCGTGGACATCTTCCCGTACAAGCCGGCGCGTCGGCTGGCCTGATTCCCCTGGTCTCTTGCTGCGGACGGTTGGGTATTCAACGCGGAGGCGCGGAGGCCAGAGAGGGCCGCAGAGGGCTCCGTTGACCGGCTGAGGGCAACTTGTAACAATAGCGACAGAAACCACAGCAGCGAATGCCCCGGGATGCCCGCCGTCGCCATAGGCGGCTGGGAGCCCTCTGCGGCCCTCTGCGCTCTCTGCGCCTCCGCGTTGAATACCCGGGCCTCCAGAGTGAGGACCTTCCACACGCGCCGGGCGGCATGGCTAGATTAGTCCCCGCCTATGACCCTGCTTTCCATCTCCGGCGCCTCCATTCAATACGGTGCGGTGCCCCTGCTCACCGACGTCACCCTGACGGTCGCGAAGGGCGAGCGCTGGGGCGTCATCGGGCGGAACGGCAGCGGCAAGACCTCCCTCTTCCGGATCATCACCGGCGACCTCGACCCCGCCCAGGGGAGCGTGAGCCGGGCCTCGGGGCTCAAGGTGGCGGTGCTGGACCAACACCGGGACTTCGCCGGGGCCCGGATGGTCTGGGATGCGGCCTGTTCCAGCTTCGCCGACCTGCTGCGTCTCGAGCACTCCCTGCAGGAGCAGGGGGAGGCCATCGCGGCGCTGGGCGACCGGCTGACCCAGGAGCAGCTCAATCGCTACGATCGCGATCTCGAGCGGTTCCGCCGGGAGGGTGGGTACGAGATGGAGGCCCGGGTGAGCGCGGTCCTCCACGGCCTCGGCTTCGATCCCGATGGCGCCAAGCTCCAGCCCCTCGGCACCCTGAGCGGGGGCGAACGGGGCCGCCTGGCGCTGGCCTGCCAACTGGTCGCCTCCGCCGACCTGCTGCTGCTCGACGAGCCCACCAACCACCTCGACCTCGAGACCACCGCCTGGCTGGTCGACCACCTGAAGAGCCTCGATGCCGCGGCCCTGATCGTCAGCCACGACCGCGCCTTCCTGGACGATGTGGCCGATCACGTGCTCCACCTCGAGGCCGGCACGACTCAGTGCTACGCCGGCGGCTACTCCGCCTTCGTGACCCAGCGGGAGGAGCGGCGCCTGGCGGCCGGCCGCGCCTACCAGAAGCAGAGTCGGGTGATCGCCAAGGAGGAGGATTACATCGCCCGCAACATCGCGGGCCAGAACACCAAGCAGGCCAAGGGCCGCCGCCGCCGCCTGTCGCGCCTCCCGCGACTCTCCCCGCCGCCGGGGGACGAGTCCTCCATGGCAGTGCGATTCAAGAGCGGCGGGCGCGGCGGCGACCAGGTCCTGGTGGCCGACAAACTCACCGTGAAGGTGGGCGATCGGACCCTGCTCGACCGCTTCAGCGGTGTCGTGCGCCGCAACGACGTCGTCGCGCTGGTGGGCCCTAACGGCACCGGCAAGACGACCCTGCTCGCCACGCTGCTCGGCCAGCGCGACCCCGCCGACGGCTCGGCCCGCCTCGGCGATACCGTCGACGTCAGCGTCTATCGCCAGGACCTGGCCCAGGTCCCGCGCGACAAGACTCTCTTCGACACCATCCACGATCTCCGCCCCTCCTGGACCCGGGGCCAGGTGATGGACCACCTGGGCCGGTTCGATTTCTCGGGCGACGAGACCCTGCGGCGTGCCGGCTCTCTTTCCGGCGGGGAGCTGGCCCGGGTGGCGCTCGCCATGATGACCCTGGAGCAGGTCAACTTCCTGGTGTTCGACGAACCGACCAATCACCTCGACGTCGAGTCGATCGAAGCGCTGGAGGATGCCATCGACGCGTACGAGGGGACGGTGCTGCTGGTGAGCCACGATCGGGCGCTGCTCACGGCGCTCAGCACCCGGGTCTGGCACCTGGAGCACGGCAGGATCACCGACTACGACGGGAATTTCGGCGAATGGCAGGTGGCCCGCGAGGAGCGCCGCCGGCAGGCCGACGTCGCGGTCCGGGAGGCCGAGGTCGCCCGCCGCGCCCGCGAGAAGGCCGCCGAGACGAAGAAGCCGGTCTCGAAGGACAAGGCCCACGCCTCGGCCCAGCGGAGCGCCCGGCGGGCCGCGGAGCAGGCCGAGCAGCGGGTGCAGGCGCTGGAGCAGGCGATCGCTCTCCGCACCGACCTGCTGGCGGCGCCCGATCTCTACTCCACTCCCGACGGCACCGCCCGGGCCAAGGCCCTGGCGCGGGAACTGGACCAGCACCGGCGCGAGTTGACCGAGGCCTACACCGCCTGGGAGGCGGCCACCGCCGAAGCCGAACGGCTCGGGGCCTGAGACGATGACCCCGCGGACCCGGGCCCGGCTGGAGCTGCTGGTCACCGCCAGTCTCTTCTCCACCGGCGGCGCGGCCATC
The DNA here is from genome assembly GCA_964642475.1 of uncultured Gemmatimonadaceae bacterium. GTDB lineage: Bacteria > Gemmatimonadota > Gemmatimonadetes > Gemmatimonadales > GWC2-71-9 > JADJOM01. The sequence goes on from CAZXRC010000015.1 coordinate 101,492, forward strand.
AAGGCGGCTCAGTTCACCAGCTGGCAGGTGGCCGGGCTCCGCTCCGGCGTGGCCGCCATTGCGGTGCTCCTGTTCCTTCCGGCCGCACGCCGGATTCCCCGCGGCACCGCCCGCATCACGCTCCTGGTCGCGGTGGCCTACGCCGCCACCCTGGTGCTCTTCGTACTGGCGAACCGGCTCACGACCGCCGCCAACACCATCTTCCTCCAGTCCGCCGCGCCGCTGTACATCCTGCTCCTCGGCCCGCTCCTGCTCAAGGAGCACATTCACCGTCGTGACATCGGCTACATGATCGCGATCGGCGTGGGGATGGTGTTCTTCTTCGTGGGGCGACAGGACAGCTTCGCCACCGCCCCGGACCCGGTGAAGGGCAATATCCTCGCCATTTTTTCGGGGATGACCTACGCCGCGATGCTGATGGGGCTCCGCTACATGGGAACCCGCGGCGGATCGCCGGCGTCCGCGGCGGTCATCGGCAACATCTTCGCCTTCCTTGCCGCGGCCCCGGCGATGCTGCCGCTGGGACGGCATGACGCCGGCGACTGGGCTGTGATCCTTTATCTCGGGATCTTCCAGATCGGGCTGGCGTATTCCCTCCTCACCCGTGCCATCCCCCACGTGCCGGCGCTCGAGACCTCCCTGCTCCTGTTTCTGGAGCCGGCCCTGAGTCCGCTCTGGGCCTGGGCGGTGCACGGCGAATACCCTGGTCCCTGGGCGCTGCTGGGCGGGGCGCTGATCATGGGGGCGATGGGGGCGAAATCCTGGATCGACAGCCGGCGGGTGGACACCCTGCCGGCCTCGGGGTGACTCAGCCCGCCTGATCCGGGTCCTCGATGCAGGTGGACCCGGTGGGGTCGACGAAGGCCCCGCGGGGCATTCCCCCTTCGCCGGCCCACACCATGAACACCCGGGCCGACCCGCGCGCCTCGATCTGCCGCTGGACCTGGCGCAGCTCGCCACACCAATGAGTGTTGCAGCGCCAGGCGCGCATCTCCCGTGGCAGCAGGCATCCCTTCGCCCCGTGATACACGCAGGAATCGACGAAGGTGGGCTCGGTGTTGAGCCGGGCCAGGTAATCCGCCCGGATCTCGTCCCGCGTGAGGGTGGGATGGAGCTCGCGATAGCGCCGGATCGAGGGAAGGTCCTGCCAGGCGTGGGTACTCCCGGTCTGACAGCAGGCGCCCCGGCAGCCGATACAGCCCTGGATCGAGACCGCCTCCTGCTCGGCCGTGAGGGGAATCGGTACGGTCCCGGGAGGCGCTGGAGGGGGTGGCGCCACGGGTTCAACCGGCGGGCGCTCCGAGGCCGCCAGCAGCTCGTCGAGATGAGCCTCGAAGGCCCGGCGACGCTTCTCGGGCAGGGGGCCGAGCGAGCGGTCCTGGGCCGGGACGTGGAAGATCGGAAAACGCTCCGGTTCTGCGACCAGTCCGCGCCGGACCCCGAGCCGGTAGAGCGCGAGCGCCGACGTGTCACGGGCCTGCTGTCGTGCCGAGGCGGCCTGTTGATGCCGGGCCTGCTGACAGGGAACCCGGTGGCAAACGCCCGCCGGCTCTTCGATCAGGGCCAGCGGGCGATGACAGATGCGGCAACGCCTGGAGGTCGAGTGCGGCACTCGCAACCCCGAACTCGGAACTCGCTAGTCCCCCACCGGCAATCCGCTCGGCACACTGGCCGGTACGAAAGTCGACAGGTCCTGCGCCGACGGATCGGTCAGCGACTGGAGGAACGCCACGATGTCGGTGACCTGGGCGTCCTGGATCGTCAACGTGTCCGCCACGATCGGATCGAGGGTGGCGAGGATCTGGTTCCACACCGTCGCCCCTTCCTTGACGGTCGGCTGCAGATAGGCCGGCAGCAGGTTCTTGTCGTAGGTCTGGAGCGAGCGGCTCACGTTGACGTAGTGCTTCACCGCGCCGAGCAGAGTGGGGAAGGCCCCGTTGTGGAAGTAGGGCCCCGAAAGCGCCACATTGCGCAGCGGCGGCGTGCGGAACTTGAACCGGTCGCTGGGCGACCCGCTGGTCTCCTCGAAACCCACATCCAGTCCCTGGGCCTGGAGCGGCCCCCGGGCCGGCCCGAACTGCGGGATGGCGATGTTGTGGAACTTCTGGTCGGTGAGGAGCGGGCCGAGGTGGCACTTGCCGCAGTTGGCCTTGCCGAAGAAGAGCAGGGCTCCCCGCTTCTGCTGCTCGTTCAGCGCCGAACGATCGCCCGCGACGTAGTGATCGAACGGCGTGTCGTACTTGGCGTAGGCGCCAGCCTGGAAGGCCGCGATGGCGTTGGCCGCCATTTCGAAGCCCACCGAATCGACCGACTTGCCGAACGCGGCGCGGAACAGGGTGTCGTATTTCGGGATGGCGCGGAGCCGGGTCATGAGGCCGGCCCAGACGCCGGGGAAATCGCCGGTTGCGATGTCCCCCAGTTCGTTGCCCGCCTCGCCCGGCTGGCCCCGCATCTCGCCGCGCGACTCCACCGGGAACATCGCCTGGGCGGCGAGGGCGCTGGCCACCCCGGCCGGCAGCGCGTTCCCCGCGGGTGTGTTGAAGCCGCCCGCCAACTTGGCCCCGACCCGCCCGTCCCAGAACATCACCTGCCACTGGTTCGCGCCCCGATTGAAGATCTCGGGCGCGTGCCGGGGGATGATCGCCCCGTTGTTGGTGGTGCGGGCGGGGCCCAGGCCGGTCGCCCCCTCGCCGATCGAGAGGGGCAGCCCGTCCCCGGTCTTCTGCAGCGGGTGGTGACAGGTGGCGCAGGAGATGTTGCGGTTCCCCGACAGGATTTTGTCGAACATCAGCGCCTGGCCCAGCGCCACCTGCGCCGGACTCTGCGCCGGCACCGACAGGGTGGTGACGTTGGCCTTGTTCAGCAGGTCGACCAGCTGGCTGTCGACGTCGGTCCCGTCCTTCGACTCCGAGGTGCAGGCGGCGAGGACCAGCAGGCCAGCGATCCAGCGGCGGGAAGGTAGCATCATCAGAGTTGGGGGCTGAGGGTATCACTATCTTCGGTACATGCACGCGTTCGCGCCAGCCCTGCTCGAGACCATGCGTCGGCGCGGCGGACAGATCCCGCTGCTGCACCTGCACCAGCGCCGGCTCGCCGCCAGTTGCGCCTCGCTCGGCCTGCCCGCGCCCGCGCTCGCTCCTGAGGCCCGGGGCGAGGACCGGGTGATCCGGGCGGAGGTCACTTCGCGGGGCGTAACCTACGTCGAACGCCCCCTCGGCCCGGGGGCGGCGGTGCGCCTGATCGTAAGTCGGTCCCTGCACCAGTCGTACCGCCACAAGACCGTGGACCGCGAGCCGTTCGACCGGACCCTGATTGAGGCCCGGGAGGCCGGGGCCGATGACGGGATCCTGCTCACCCCGAACGGGCTGGTCGCCGAAGCTGCCATATGGACGTTGTTCTGGTGGGAGGGTTCTCAGTTGGCGGCCCCGCCCCTCGACCTCGGCATTTTGCCAGCCGTCTCCCGGGCCCGGCTGAAGCAGGTGGTGGGCCGGGTGGCCGAGCAGGCGGTCCGGCCCGGCGACCTGGCGGGCAAGTCCTTGCTGGTGGCCAACGCCGCCCGGGGGGTGGTTGAGGTGCAGAGCCTGATGGGCCAACCCGTGCCGGCGCACCCGGATACGCCTCGCCTGCAAGATGCGTTCTGGCCTTGACCCACCGGGGGACGGTCGGTAGTTTCTCCGGGCTTGTGGGGCTGGGAAAACCACCGTGGTGGTTGTAGCTCAATCGGTTAGAGCGCCGGACTGTGGCTCCGGAGGTTGCGGGTTCGATCCCCGTCAGCCACCCTTGGTACAGTGTAGGTCCGTAGCTCAATTGGTAGAGCACCGGTCTCCAAAACCGGGGGTTGGGGGT
>CAZXRC010000016.1:0-48224 GCA_964642475.1 uncultured Gemmatimonadaceae bacterium
GTCCCAATTCCCCGCCCGAACCAGCGGTCCATGTAAGCCTCCGTAGAAGGCAATGAGGGCCGGGGTCACGAGAGGGGCCACAGCACGGACCCGAACGGCACCCGACAATGCATGTGCGGCGCGAGTTGAAAGCTTAACAATTATCTTGGACGGGCGAAAGAGCGCGCGCGAGAAGTCAGACGCGCTTCGGCATCGGGATTGCTGTACTAGGATTGGTTACGTTCGGTAGAGTAGCGGGCGTCTGGCGCACAGTCAGTTAGGCGTTAGTCTTTCCTGCACTCGACACCTCACATTGGAGTCATGCGTGCGCCAGGTCATCCTTCTGGGGTTCCTCTCACTTGCCCTCCCCCTCGCCGCCCAGCAGTCGCCAGCCCGACCCGGGACCAAAACCGCGCCAGCTACCCTCAGGCTCACGGTTGCGTTGGTTGGACCGAACCTAGCAGTCCAGCCTGTGCCTCTGTACGAGATCACGGTCGGATCCGGTACGATGAACCAGACGGTCCGTACCGCCCTGGATGGGAAGGCGGAGCAATCGTTGCCTGCGGGTCGGGTGCATCTCGAGAGTGTAAAGCCTGTCGAAGCCAACGGCATTCGCGCCCGGTGGGCACTCGACACGGTGCTCGCCCCGGGCCAGATACTGACTCTGGAACTCACGAATGCCAACGCAGCCATCGAGCAGATAGCGGCGCCTGGCGGCCTTGGCGCTGGTGTGACCCCACCGCCGGGTACCACGCCCGGCCGCACGATTGGGCCGGAGGTGGCGCTTTACCAGCGGATCCGGACAGGCGTGGTACGAGTCGAGTCGGGGCTCGCACAGGGAAGCGGCTTTCTCGTCGATTCGAGTGGGTTGGTGCTGACCAATGCCCACGTGGTCTCGGGCCAATCGACAGCTGCGGTGGCCCTGGATACCGCCACCCGGATCGGCGCTCAGATCCTGTACCGCGACAACAACGTGGACCTCGCGGTGCTCCGGATTTCTCCGGCCGTCGCGAGAACACGAGCCATCCTGCCGCTACGCCATGAGACCCCGCTCGTTGATGCCGGCGAGCGCCTGATCGCGATCGGCTATCCGTTGAATCAGGAACAGACGATGACCTCGGGAATCGCGAGCAGCGTCCGCGAGGGGGCCATCATCTCCGACGTGAACATCAATCATGGGAACTCGGGCGGGCCACTCCTCAATCTCGCCGGCGAGGTGGTGGGCGTGAACACATTCGGCGACATGCCCTCCAATGGCGGGCCCGGTATTTCGGGGTCCATCGTCATTGCGCGTGCCGAGGCAGTCCTCGACAGCGCTCGGCGACTCATGGCCGGCTTCGCGGAACCGGGCGACCAGTCCCTGCCCTCCATCCCGGCGACAACCTTTCGCCTCGAGAGCCTCAAGGCACTGGCCGACACAGCCGACCCCCTCAAGTACGCCAAGCTGTGGAACATCGGGGTGGGACGGTTTGATGTCAGCCTCTCCACCCCGCCCATCAACTATGTCCAGGCCAAGGCCTACGAGAACGAGGTGGGCAAGGACCGAAAGAAGCGCGAGGCGCAGGCCGGCGTGAGCCAGGACGAGCGCTACAGTGAGCTCCGGGAAATTGCCGGGTGGACCGAGTACGTCGGTGTGTCACGGGCACCAGTGGTGTCGCTCACGATCATCCCCAAGCTCGGAGAGACCGGCGGCTCCGTGTTTCGGCGCCTGATGCTCGGCCCCAATACCAAGCAGACGATCCGTTTCAAAGGCGACCTGCGGGAGGCAACTCTGTACCGGAACGGCGACCCCGTCACGCCGATCAAGGGCGGGAGCATGCCGGTCAAGCAGTATGTGAACAACGTGTGGGTGGATCTCAAGGACGTGGCCAACGAGGGCTACTACATCTACCCGGCCGATGTGTTCGCGCCGGATGCGAATGGCGTCCCGCCCATCCTCGCGATCAAGCTGGTGGACCTCAAGAACCCCGACGAGCCGAGCTGCGACTTCCTCAAGAAGGACGCGGTTGCCCTCGTCTGGAACGACTTCGCGGCCTACTACGCGGACCAGGGCGCGGCCTTTACGCCAGCCGACAAGAAGGCGAAGCAACCACAACAGGTGAAGCTGCCGGAAGGCTGTCCCGAGGTCTGGTGAAGGTGCACCGGACCATGGTTCTGCCCCGGTGTGGAGTACATCGCGCCGGGCGCCGTGATCTCGAAGAGGCGGGCAGATGGTCAGCCGCTAGCCAGTAATCGCGGGGGTTGCTCCTAGCCAATACGCTCCTGTAACCTGTCGGGAGCCCTCCGGGCGCCGTTCCCCGCTCTTCTGCGGCCTCCCAGCCCACCCCGGTCGATCGCGCACCGAGGCTGCAATACCGGGGCGGGCTTTACCCCACATTTCAGCAGATCGCGTGACCCCCTTGCACGGGGCCCTCTCCACCACCCATATGTGTCCCATGCATCGCCGGTAGCTCCGGTGACGCCGCGTTGCCCCGCCGCTCCCTCCCCTCGCCGCCCCCCTCCTCCCCCGCCCCCCATGTACTTCTTCAGCCCCGCCGACCCGGCTCTCCTCGCTCGCATCCCCCAGATGTCCCCCCACGAACGGGCAGAACTCGCCGTCAGCCGCGGACAGCCCTGGCCCGTCTGGGAGCTGCTCATCACCGATCCCGACGCCTGGGTTCGCCGGATCGCACGTCGCCAGATGCAGCTCCAGCTCTGGCGTGCGCACTATCCTGACCAGCCCTTCCCCTTCGACGACTGATCACCCGCTCCCCACCAACGACCCTCCCGTGCCCCGCCCCCTTCCCGTGGTTCTTTGCGATCTCCTTGAGGCGGCCGAGCCCTGTCTCATCGAGGAAGCGGTCTCTGGGCTGGCGACCCGGGCTGCTTCGGCCCGTTGCCCGCGCAAATCGATCGCCTCCTCTCTCCGCGAGCTCGCGGGAAAGCGCCTGCTCCCTGACCTGCATCAGGAACTCACCGAACGCGCCATGGCGCTGATCCAGGAGCGTGCGCCGGAGATCATCCGGCCCGCGCCTGAGGCAACCGCCGACTGGATGACACTGGAAGAGGCCGCCAAGGAGCTGAAGCTCAGCGCCCGGACCCTCAAGGCGCGGCTCCAGGACCACCGGTATCGCCGGATGTATGGGTGGCCCTGGTGGGATGGGCATTGCTGGCGCTTCGCGGGCCCTGCCATGCGCGCGGCGACCCGCTCCCAGTTCCTGGCCTCGCTGCCGATCGATGAGCCGCAGGCTGACCTGCTGCCTGACTGGTGCACCCGATGATTGCCGCGTGCGGGACGGGCCTTCGCGCGGGTGGTGCCGCGGCGACACCGACTTTCGTGTGGGAAGGCCACAAACAGGCCACGACCGACCGTTCTTCCACAAGTGTGCGCACAACGCGCACTTACCTCTCGCAGTGTGGGAAGTGGGAACAGCTCTACACCGTCCCGGTGAGAACTTGCTTTCGGTTCCCGCAACCGGGCCGGGTAAGGTCTAACAGTGGGCCGATTCTGCACATCGCCGGATCCACACCCACAACACCCCCTCAAAGCCGTTCCCGCACGGCACTGGAGTGAAGGATGAACCCGAACGACGAAGTCGCTGCTTCCCCCGGGCCCACACAGGAGGAGGCCGTACGGCGGGCCTTCGCCCAGGTGTGGGCCGCCGAGCTGATGCCCACCCACCGGGTCGTCTGCCAGGCCTCCAAGACTCTTGGAGTCCCGATTCACAACTCCGTGGTCACGGCCTGCCTGCAGCTGTGGGAGAAGGCAGCCTGTGCCGAGCTGCAGATCGGTCCGTCGGGGCATCGTATCCCGCTCCGGATCAACTGGACCGGCAAGCCGTGGCCCGAGGCCGAACGCATGACGCTGGCGGAAGTCGTTACCCTGTTCCTTGAGGCCCCCGCCCAGGACGTGCCGGAATACCAGAAGCGGGCCCTTCGATCGGCGCTGCGCGCCTGGTTCGACCTGCCGGACCAGTGCGCCGACCGAGTGATTCTTGCCGCGGCCGCTGGCGAGGCAATCGGTACCATCCAGGACCTGCCCACCCGGGTCGCGGCGAAGATCCGCAGCCGGGCCACTCTTGCTGAGGCGCCGTCGAAACTCGCCTCGAACTACCAGTCCGCCCTGCGCGCGGCGCTTCGGTACGTGGCCAGCTCGGGTCGCGTGCCGCTCTGGTTCCCGCTGACCGGCGGCCGCACGGTCTGGCTGACGTATCGCGACATGATTTTCGGCTGCCCGGATCGCGAGCTGACGCAGGATGAGCGCAGCCAGCGATACACCTGGCACATGTTCGCGAAGTTCGGCGAGCAGACCCATCCCGGACTCGACCCGCGGGACTATACCATGGCTCAGCTCCACGAGACTCTGGTGGCCATGGTCCAGGCCGGGAAGTTCCACGCCCGGGGCTGGGCCGTCTGGGCCATGCGCCGCCTCGGGGAAGTGCACGGGCTCGGTCCCTACGCCGCGTACTTCCAGCAGCACGGGGGCAATCTCACTGCCTGCGGTCGGCCGAACGCCGGCTATATCCTGGCCAAGGATGGATCCAGTGCGTCGGACGGTGACATCGACAAACTCATCGAGGTCGTCCTCGACAACGGCTATCCCGCGGAGTGGGAGGAGTTCCTGCGCTGGTATCACGGCTACTCGACGCTGAGCGACGAGGAGATTGAACGGGATCCGGCGCGATACCCCGACCGGCTCCAAAAGCGCCACCTGGCCCACAGCACCTGGGTGAAGCGGGCCGGCGCCTTTCGGGCGTGGCTCTTTCAGGCGTCTCGCGCCACGGGGATCTCCGTTGAGAAGCTGACGCCGACGGCGGTGTTCGGGACCCACTACCGCCAGATCCTGTCGGCCACCAAGGACTGGTGGCAGGCCCGCGCGGAAGCCGGAGAAGTGTCCAGTGGGTCGAGCGATGGCCTGGTCTCGATCGTAAAGGCGAGCGGGATGATCGCGCTCGCGCTGTATGAGCGCCTCGTCCACCAACGGGGACAGCGCTGCCAGTTCGCTGGTCCCTTCGCTGGCCTCGAGCCGGTTGCCACCGAGACGCATGAGGAGGCTCAGCTTCGGAAGGCGTATGCGAACGCGCGCACGGTCCTTGACCGCTTCGAGAAGGAGCGCGCCGCCTCGGCGAGCGGTGGCCAGTACACGACCATCAAGGACATCCGCCGAATCGTTCAGGTCACGCCGCACACCCACTGGATCAAGATTCTGGATGCGATGCATGCCGAGATCGAGATGCGGCTCGCGTCGAAGCGTCGCGACACCAACAAGACTCACCGCCTGATCCGGGATGCCGTCATTCACGGCCTGTTCATCTCCACCGGCTGCCGGAAGGGCGAACTTTGCCACGTCCGGCTGGACATCCACTACACCCCCAGCCACCGGAACAGCGGTGTGATGGAGCTCCGGGCTGTGGACCGGAAGAACAAGAAGAAGCATGTCGTCGCGGTGCATACCCGATACCTGCCGACCTGGCTGATGGACCTGTATCTGGGCTCCACACGTCCCTACCTCATGGGCCAGCACCGGGTAGAGTGCGGCAAGGACCCGGTCCGGCACCAGCACCTGCTGGTGATGAACTCGGGCGTGGCGTTCGGATGCGCTGAAGAGCGGTCGAACGGCACCGCCCGGAACCAGAAGGCTTTTAGCGTCCGCAAGACCACCCTGGGCCTGGCGTGGAAGGCGCAGACGCAGCGCTGGGCAGCGAAGCTCGGTCTCCCCGTCCCCATGAATCATGGTGAGGGATCGTGTCATGCCGTCCGCGGCGCGATGGCAGCGGCCATCGCGCTGTCGAAGGGATTTGAGGCCGCGGCGCACTACCTCGGCGATGACGTGGGGACGGTGCGCGAGACGTACGGGTTTCTGGACGGTTCCTCGATCGATGCCACCGACCTGCCCGGCGTCTCCGACTCCATCGCCGCCCTGGCCGGCCGGCTGAACGTTCCTCGCCAGGATTCTCGGCCCGGTCGGTCGAAGGCGAGCGCCCAGCCGGCGGCGCCGGCGGCTTCGGCCCTCGCCGTCGCAGCGCTCCGGCGGAAGATGGCCGAGCTCAGCGAGGCCGTTGCGGTGGGTGAGATCTCCTCGAGCGAGTTCAACGAGCAGGTGGGCCGCCTCGAGGCGGCCCTGGGCGGGATGAAAGAGGCGGGGGGTAACGCGTGATCACCCCCCGCGCTCTCCTCGGTTGCCGGCAGCTGAGCCGCTCACTTCCTCCCCGCTTCTGGGGAGGAAGGCGCCTTCGGTTACCGGTCAGGGCTGGGCTGCCGCCGGAATCATGAGGCGGAACACCGCACCGGGATCATTGCCGGCAAACTCCAGCGTTCCGCCATGTGCCACCGCCGCCGCCCGCGCCAGCGCCAGCCCCAGCCCCGTCCCCTCCCGCGTCTGCCCGTTTCCGCGAAAGAAGCGGTTGAAGAGCTGCTGCACGTCGGCTTCGGGGATCCCGGGCCCGCAGTCCCGCACCGTGAGCGTCGCGCCGGGCCCGGTGACCTCCAGCGTCACGGCACTCCCCGGTGGCGCGAACTTCACGGCGTTGTCCACCAGGTTCCCGACCGCGCCTTCGAGGAGCGACGGGTCTCCCCGCACAGACGTCGGCACCCCCTTCACCTCGATCCAGACCTCCCGCTCGGCCGCCGCGGCCCGATAGCGACCGGCCACACTGTTCACGACCGTGAGCAGGTCCATGTCGGTGGATTCGTGCGCGACCAGGCCGCTCTCGGTGCGCGCCAGCGCCAGTAGGTCGGTGGCCAGCCGGGTCAGGCGAATGACCTCGCCCCGGCAGCGCTCCAGGGTGGCCCGGTACTCCGCCGGGTCGCGCTCCCGCTTGAGCGCCAGGTCGAGTTCGCCTCGCAAGGCGGTGAGCGGCCCGCGCAGTTCATGGCTGGCATCGGAGGTGAAGCGGCGCTGCACCGTGAGCGCCACATCCAGCCTGGTCAGCATCCCGTTGAGGACCTGGACCAGCCGGGTGAACTCCTCGACGTCGGCGTGCGCCGTAATGCGGGGTGCCGAGGTGCCTTCGCGGATCGCCTCGGCCTGCGCGGTGATCTCCGCCGTCGGGCGCAGCGCGACGCCCGCCATGCGCCACCCGATGGCGAACGCCGCCGCGACGCCGAGGAGCGTGAGGAGCGCGCCGAAGAGCGTGAAGTCCCGGATGGTGCGCTCGAGCGGGGCCAGTGGCGCGGCGACCTGCAGCAGGTGATGGCCATGGGCCGCGCCGATCAGGCGGAGCGGGTAGACCACGCACCGCACCCGCTGCCCCTCCCAGTCATGGGTGTCCCAGGTCACCTCCCCCTGCATGGCACGGGCGGGGGCGTCGGCCGGGAGCATGAGGTCGCGATCGAGGTTGGCGCTCCGGGTGAGGGGCTGCCCATCGCTGTCCCAGAGCTGGGCGTACCGGGTCAGTTCCTCCCCCGCGGCGGTGCGCTTCCCGAGCAGCACCCCTTCGTGAAAGGTGAAGTCGGGCCCCGCCTGGGCCGCGCCCGCTTCCGCCTCGACTTCGGCAAGGTGCAGCAGGGTGCCGTCTAGTTGCTTGTACAGCAGGGCGCGCAGGCCGATGGTCGCACCGACCGCGAGCACCAGGAGGATGGCGAGCATGCTCCCGGCCATCCGCAGCGCGAGCGCCAGGCGGAAGGAGCGCATCTAGTTCTCGCCGTCGGCGCGGAGCGCGTAGCCCGCGCCCCGCACGGTCTGGATGAGCCGCGGCAGGCCCCCGGCCTCGAGCTTGCGCCGGAGGTTCGAGATGTGCGCGTCGACCACGTTGGTCTCCGGGTCGAAGGACATGTCCCACACCTTCTCGAGCAGGGTGGTACGGCCGACGACGCGCTCCGGATTGAGGAGGAAGAACTCGAGCAGCCGGAACTCGCGCGGGGCCAGGTCGAGGAGGTGGCCGGCCCGCTTTACCTCCCGCCGCAGGCGGTCCATCTCGAGATCCTGGAAGCGGAGCACACCGGAGGTGGGTCCGAGCTGCCGCCGGGTGAGGGCGCTGACACGGGCCAGCAGTTCCTCGAGGGCGAAGGGCTTGGTGAGGTAGTCGTCCGCGCCGGCGTTGAGGCCCCGGACGACGTCCTGGATCGTGTCGCGCGAGGTCAGCACGAGGATCGGCGTCGGGACGTTGTTGCGCCGCAGTTCGGCCGCGACCTGCAGGCCGTCGCGCTTCGGCAGCTGGATGTCGAGCAGGATCAGGTCGTAGGGGTTGAGGTGCGCCAGGCTCGCCCCACTCTCACCGTCCGCCGCGGCGTCGACGGCATGCCCCTCCTCCTGGAGTGCCCGCACCAGGAAGCTCGCCACCTTGGGATCGTCCTCGACTACCAGAATCCGCATCCAGTCTCCCAGTCGCTGAAAGGGAAAGTCTACCCCCATAGGGGGGTGAGGGGTGGCGATTCTCAAGAAATGCTAATCTGGTGTTGAGCAGTCGGTAATCCAGCGCCGGTAGGTTCCGAAGACCTCGAACACGGAGCTGCCGTGCGCTGGACTCTTCCCGGGCTGATGCTGTTGCTGGGCGGGCTGTCGTCACCGCTCGCGGCCCAGATCGATTATCGCAATCTCGACGACGACCGGCCGCTCCACACCGAGGACGCCTACCCCGTCGAGCGGCACGCGTTCGAGCTGCTGCTGCCCTACGCGTTCGAGACCGAGGCCGGCGGGGCGCGGCAGCATGCCCTGGTGCCGGAAATCGAGTACGGCATCCTCCGCAATGCCCAGATCGGGTTCAAGGTGCCGCTCGCCGGCGAAACCGGCAGCGGCCGGGACCGCTGGGGTGTGGCCGGGCTCTCGGTCTTCGGCCTCTACAACTTCAACAGCGAGACCCACTCCCTCCCCGGGCTGGCGGCCCGGGCCGACCTGCTCCTCCCGGTCGGATCCCTGGGCGGCGACGCGACCCGCGTCCGGCTCAAGGCGATCGCGACGCGGAGCTGGGGACTGACCCGCGCGCACCTCAACGCCTCATGGACGTTCGGGCCGGAGGACAGTCTCTCCGCGTTCGAGCCGGGCAACCGCTGGGAATACAGCCTCGCCGCCGACCGCACCTTCTTCCGGCAGAGCCTCCTGCTCGCGGGCGAAGTGGCGGTGGCACGGTCGATCCGCGGCGCCCCCGTTGCCGTCGACGCGGGTCTGGGGATCCGGTACCAGTGGACCCCGACCCTGGTCCTGGACCTCGGGGTTCGGCGCCGGCTCCGGTCGACGGTTGGCCCCGACCTCGGCCTGACCCTCGGCGTATCCCATGCGTTCGGGCTACCCTGGCTCATGCCAGTGGCCCGCTAGATCGAGAGAGACTGCCATGCGCATCACAACCCTCTTCAGCGTCGCTGCCATCGCCCTGCTCGGGCCAACGCCGGTCCACGCTCAGGACCAGCGCAACGAGCAGTTCTACTACCCGGGCAGCTTCAACTGGCAGTTCCTCGCGCGCTACCCGGAGGCCGGGCGCCTGTTCAACGGCTTCGACTATGGCCATGCCGTTCTCTACCAGACCCTCTATGCCCAGCCGGGGCGGGCCACGAGGGAGCTGGAGGAGCGGGAGTTCCGCTACCTGACCCGGGACCTGCTCAAGCACCCGCCGCGGTTCGCGGTGCCGGAGGAGGCGATCGAGCCGGCCTACGCCAAGCTCGCGTGGCGCGCCAAGATGATGTTCGACTGGGCCCACGTGCTGCACCGCCAGATCTACGACATCTACGCCGATCCGCGGCTCGACCGGGCCGAGCAGGACCGGGTCATCGAGCGGGTGACCGACTACTACCTCTCGAACCGGCGATTCGCGTTCGTGAGCGTGCCGAAGTCGATGGAGCTGATGGACGGCCAGTATTACAGCCAGGTGTTCCGGCGTGACTACCCGAAGTTCAACGGACTCATCTGGGCCTATCACTGGCTCCAGGTCGGACTCTACGAGCCGCTGATCGTGGGCAGCAGCGCCGAGGAGCGCCGAGCCGGGGTGGATACTGCCGTGGCGCGCTTCTGGAGAATGGTCGAGGACTCGAGCGTCGGCTTCCCGCGGGTCATGCCGATGACGGGGACCATCGCCCCGCACTTTGCGGCGGCTCACCCGCGGGCGGCGGCCATCTTCGACAACCTGCACATGGCGCACGACATCATCTCCGACATTCTCGCCTCGGACAGCGTTCCCCGGCATCGGAAACGGGCGGTGATCGACGAGGCGCTGGACCGGCTGCAGGATCCGCGGCGGGACGTGCTCTCCGAGGAGGAGGTCCGCTCGATGGGCGAGATGATGGGCGGCGTGGACGCCATGGGCGGCGCCGTGACTGGACCGGAGCACAAGAGCGGCAAGGGCAACGCGCACCACACGCACACGATGTAGGAGCGCTTCATGGAACACCAGCATCACCACGCCGGCCATCACCCGCAGGGTGAGTCCGCCCACCATGCACCGATGCCGTCCGCCGAAGCCTCGGCGGCATCGCGTCACGAACACGCCGGGCACGCTGAGCACGGTGAGCACGGTGAGCACGCCGGGCACGACAAGCATGCCGGCCATTCGGTCGCCATGTTCCGCGACAAGTTCTGGTTGTCGCTGGCCCTTACCGTCCCGGTGCTGGTGTGGGGGCACATGCTCCCCCGGCTCTTCAACTACCATCCGCCCATGGTGCCAGGGGCTGCATGGATCCCGGCCCTCTTCGGAACGATCGTCTTTGCCTGGGGTGGCTGGCCCTTCCTCCAGGGCGCGGCACGGGAACTCCGGGATCGCCTTCCCGGCATGATGACCCTCATCGCCCTCGCCATCTCGGTGGCGTTCCTCTTCAGCGTGGCGGTGGCCTTCGGGTTTCAGGGAGCGCCGCTCTGGGAAGAACTGGCGACGCTCGTCACGATCATGCTGCTGGGGCACTGGCTGGAGATGCGATCAATCGACCAGGCCCAGGGCGCGCTGCGCGCGCTGGTGAAGCTCCTGCCCCGCACCGCGCTGCGCCTGACCGGAGAGGATCTCGCGGAAATTCCGTTGTCGTCCCTCCGCGTGGGCGACCGCGTGCTGGTGCGGCCCGGTGCGGCGATCCCCGCCGATGGACGGGTGGTGGAAGGCCGGAGCGCGGTCAATGAGTCAATGCTGACCGGCGAGTCGGTGCCGGTCGGGAAGGAGCCGGGCGCCCGGGTCATCGCGGGGACGGTGAACGGGACCGGGTCGCTCCGGGTTGAGGTGACCGGTACCGGTGAGGCCACGGCGCTCGCGGGCATCATGCGCCTGGTGTCGCAGGCCCAGACCTCCCGCTCACGGACCCAGGTGCTGGCCGACCGGGCCGCGCGGATCCTGACCTTCGTGGCCCTGGCCTCAGGGGCGTTGACCCTCGTTGTCTGGTGGGTGCTGCGGGGCGACCTGGCCTTCGCGATCGAGCGGACCGTGACGGTGCTGGTGATCGCCTGCCCGCACGCGCTCGGCCTGGCGGTGCCGCTGGTGGTCGCGATCTCCACCACGCTTGGCGCCCAGCGCGGTCTCCTCGTGCGCGACCGCCGAGGACTGGAGGAGGCCCGCCGGCTCACGACCGTGGTCTTCGACAAGACCGGCACGCTCACCCGGGGTGAGTTCGGCGTCGTCGACAGCGCCACCGTGAGCGGCCTCGCGCCCGAGGAGGCGCTGCGCCTGGCGGCGAGCGTCGAAGCGGATTCCGAACACCCGATCGCGCAGGGGCTGGTGCGCTCGGCCCGGGAGCAGCGGCTCGTGCCCGAGCGCGTCGATCAGTTCGAGTCGCTGGCCGGCAGGGGGGTGCGCGCCCATCTCGCCGGCCGGGCGCTCCTCGTGGGCGGGCCGGCACTCGTCAGGGAGCAAGGGTGGACCCTGCCGCCGGAGCTGCAGAAGCTGACCGAGCGGTCCAGTGCCGCCGGGCGGGCGGTGGTGTATCTCGGCGAAGGCTCACGGGTGCTGGCGGGCTTTGTCGTTGCCGACGTGATCCGCCCCGAGGCGCGCGAGGCGGTGCGCGCGTTGCAGCAGCTCCGCCTCGAGGTGGTCATGCTCACCGGAGACGCCCGGCCGGTGGCGGAGGCGGTGGCCAAGGACCTGGGGATCAGCACCGTGGTCGCGGAGGTGCTGCCGGCGGAGAAGGCGTCACGGATCGAGGGGCTCCGCGCAGAGGGGCGGCGGGTCGCCATGGTCGGCGACGGCGTGAACGACGCACCCGCCCTGCTGACCGCCGACGTCGGCGTGGCGATCGGAGCCGGCACCGATGTGGCCGTCGAGGCGGGGGACATCGTGCTGGTGGGGAACGACCCGCGCGACCTCGCGCGGCTGGTCCGGCTGAGCCGGGACACCTACCGGAAGATGATCCAGAACCTCTGGTGGGCGAGCGGGTACAATATCCTCGCCCTCCCGCTGGCGGCGGGGGTGCTCTCTGCGTGGGGCATCATCCTCTCCCCCGCCCTCGGGGCGGTGCTGATGTCGCTCAGCACCATCATCGTCGCGGTGAATGCCCAGCTGCTCCGGCTGGAGCGCTGAACTCCGACCGACGCGCAGGTGCCCCTGAGTGCCGGGCACCCGCGATCAGGAGGCTCCGCCGTACCACGCCTGCAACGAGTCCCGAAGTTCCTGCTGCTCGGCGGTCTGTTCCGTGATGGTGTGACGAGCCAGGCTGTCCAGCAGCGCTGAAACGCCGGCCTGTCGAGCCAGCAGGGACATGTCGATCGCCCCTTGATGGTGAGTGACCATCATCGTGATCCACAGGCTGTCGAACGCCGGTCCCGCGGGGATGGGCTCGGGTTGCATCGCGGGTGGCGTGGTGTCCGACCCCACCAGCCGGCTCCGCTCGCCCTTGAACTCCGTGATCTCGCGGCTCTGATCGTCCTTCATGCGCTGGGCAATGGTCTTGAGCCCGGGGTGTGTCGCGTT
This sequence comes from uncultured Gemmatimonadaceae bacterium, assembly GCA_964642475.1. GTDB lineage: Bacteria > Gemmatimonadota > Gemmatimonadetes > Gemmatimonadales > GWC2-71-9 > JADJOM01. The sequence continues at coordinate 12,771 of CAZXRC010000016.1, forward strand.
CGCCAGGGCCTCGTCGGCCCTGATCAACGCGATCTGGTGGTGCGGCACGATCTGGTCGATATATGCCCGGCTGTCGTCGGCATGGTTGGGCCCGGTCCCTTTGCTGTCATCCCCACACGCTGCGGTCACGGTCAGCAGGGCAAGAACAGCCCCAATCGGAACGCGCATCTGTCACCTCGCAGGAGTCGTCGCGGCACCCGATTGCACCGCGCTGCCCCATCATAGTGCGCGCGCTCCCTCGGACACATCGTTCCATCTGGGCGGTCCTGCGTTATCCGTGACAGGTAGCTGGGCGTCCGCTCCAGGCAGCTGGCCGGTAGGGAGACACATCGTTCCCCTCGGAAGCCTAGGTGCCCGGATGTGGCTCGCCAGCAGTGACAGGGCCAGGCTCGCCCTCAGTGGTGCTGGTGACCCGGAAGACTGTCGGCGTCGGTCTCCCCCGGCTCGTGGTGATGTCCGGTGCGCTCGGTGGTGATCTCCTCGAGACGTTCCGTGGAGATGCCCAGCCCGTGTCGGTACACGAGGTTCCCGCCGAGGTCGGCCGTCACTCCCAACAGGACAACGACTGCACCGGCGGCGAGCAGGCCGGCGAACGTGGGCCCCCGCCGCCAGCGCCACCAGGTGAGCGCCGTCAGCGCGGCGAGGGCTGACAAACCACCCAGGCGGTGCTTGAGCATGAGCGCGTGAGCGACGTCAGAGTGCTCCACCCGGCCGGCAGCCAGCAGGCCGGTCGCGACGGTGGCAAGCACCCCGGCCAGTCCCAGAACCAAGAGCGCCAGGGCGACACGGTCCCACCCCTCGTGCGGCCGTCGGATCGCGACCAAGTCACCAATCAGGGCGAGCGGCACCGCAATCAGCGGCAGGTGCACGAGGAGGGGATGACCGCCGTGCATCGGGAACACCGGCATGGGAACGCTCGCTGAAGAGACACTCTACCCTACAGCCGCCAGGTTACGATCACCTCAACGGCGGGTTAAGAGTCCTTGAGGGAGCCCGATGTCCACGCTCGCCGCACCTCCCGTTCCTTCCACAGGGAATAGATCGCCGGAATGACGATCAGGGTGAGGATGGTGCTGCTGATCATGCCTCCCACCATCGGGGCCGCAATCCGCTTCATGACGCTGGCACCAGCGCCATTACCCCACAGGATCGGGAGCAACCCCGCCATGATCGCGGTGACGGTCATCATCTTGGGCCGGACGCGTTCCACCGCCCCTTCCATGACGGCATCGTACAGGCCCCGAAGCGTCGGCGTGTTCCCGGCAGAACGCTGCGCAGCCCAGGCATGGTCCAGGTAGATGAGCATGACCACCCCGGTCTCGGCCGCCACGCCGGCGAGGGCGATGAACCCGATGGCGACGGCGACGGACCAGTTGTATCCCAGGAGCCAGAGGAACCAGATACCGCCCACCAGCGCGAACGGAAGCGAAAGCATGACGATCAGGGTCTCGCCCACGCTCCCGAAATTGAAGTACAACAGCAGGAAGATGATGGCCAAGGTCGCCGGCACGACCAGACGCAGCTTGGCGGCCGCCCGCTGCATGTACTCGTATTGTCCGCTCCACACCAGCGAGTAGCCCGCCGGGAGCTGCACCGCGTCCGCGACCTGGCGCTGGGCCTCGGCGACGTAGCTCCCGATGTCCCGCCCCGCGACGTCGACGTAGACCCACGCCGTCGGCATCGCGCCTTCCGTGCGGACCACCATTGGTCCCGCGACCTGCCGGATGGTCGCGACCTGGCCGAGCGGCACGAAGGCGCGCTTTCCGCCCACCGACGGGCCGCCGCCTCCCATGCCCATGCCGGACGCCGCGACACCGGCATCGCCTGCTCCGTGCGCCACCGGGATCAGCACCGAGGCGAGCCGCTCCGGATTGTCCCGCAACTCCTGGGGATAGCGGATGCGCACCCCGTACCGTTCCCGGCCCTCCACCGTCTGGGTGATGGTCATACCGCCGACTGCGGTCGCGATGACCGCCTGGACGTCGCCTACGTTCAGGCCGTGCCGGGCAGCCGCGGCGCGATCGATGTCGATGTCGAGGTAGTAGCCGGACACGGCACGCTCCGCGAAGGCCGACCTGGTGCCGGGCACCATCTGGACGGCCTGCTCGACCTTTTTGCCCAGGTCCTCGAGAACCTGGAGATCGGGGCCGAAGATCTTGATGCCGACCGGCGTCCGGATACCGGTCGCCAGCATGTCGATACGGGCCTTGATCGGCATGGTCCAGGCATTGGTGATGCCGGGAATCCTGAGCGCGGCGTTCATCGAGTCGATCAGCCCGTCATAGGTCAGGCCCGGGCGCCACTCGGCCTCCGGCTTGAGCGTGATCGTCGTCTCAAACATGTCGAGCCCGGCCGGATCCGTGGCGGTGCTGGCGCGACCGGCCTTCCCCCAGACGTGGTCCACCTCCGGGAAGCTCTTGATGATGCCGTCCTGGACCCGGAGAATTTCGCGGGCGCGGGCCACACTGACGCCCGGGAGCGTGACCGGCATGTACAGGACGGTCCCCTCGTTGAGCGGCGGCATGAATTCGCTGCCGATCCGGGCCCAGGGAATCCAGGTCAGCACCAGCGTGATCACCGCGCCACCGATGACGGCCCACCGGTGCCGCAGGACCAGGGTGATCACCGGGCGGTAGAGTCGCACCAGCACCCGGTTCACGGGGTTGGCCTGCTCCCGGTACAGCCGGCCCCGGATGAAGAGGCCCATGGCCACCGGGACCAGGGTGAGCGACAGGAGGCTCGCCGCGGCCATGGACAGCGTCTTGGTATAGGCCAGGGGCTTGAAGAGCCGTCCTTCCTGGCCTTCCAGCGTGAACACTGGGAGGAAGGACACCGTGATGATGAGCAGCGAGAAGAACAGCGCCGGGCCGACTTCCTTGGAGGACTCGCGGACCACCTGCCACCGCTCGGCAGTGGTCAGCGAGGTGGTACGATAGGAGTGGCCCGGGTCCCCCTGGGCCTTGGCCGTCGTGGCGCGCTCCAGGTGCTTGTGCATGTTCTCGATCATCACGATCGCGCCGTCGATCATGGCCCCGATGGCAATGGCGATCCCGCCGAGGGACATGATGTCGGCTCCGACCCCGATCCAGCGCATGGCCAGGAAGGCCATGAGGATCCCGATCGGCAGCGTGATGATCGCCACCAGCGCGGAGCGCGCATGCAGGAGGAAGAGCACGCAGACCAGGGCGACGACCAGGCTTTCCTCCAGCAACTTGCCCCGCAGGGTCTCGATCGCACGATGGATGAGGTCGCTCCGGTCGTAGACCGGACGGAGCACCACGCCCGGCGGCAGGCCGGCCTGGATCTGGGCGATCTTCGCCTTGACCCGGTTGATCGTTTCGAGAGCGTTCTCCCCGAAGCGCATGACCACGATCCCGCCAACCGCGTCGCCCCGCCCGTCGAGCTCCGCGACGCCCCGGCGCACCGCCGGGCCCACACTGACATCCCCCAGGGCCGCGACCCGGATCGGCGTGCCGTCGGCCGTGGCGCCGACCACGACGTTCTCGATGTCCTGGATCGATTTCAGGTAGCCCAGTCCGCGGACCATGTATTCCCGCTCCGAGAGCTCCAGCACCATCGCACCGACATCGGCGTTCGAGTTCTGGATGGCGGCCATCACGGTGGTGATGGGAATGTTGTATCCCTGGAGCTTGGCGGGGTCGAGATCGATCTGGTACTGCTTCTCGAAGCCGCCCAGCGACGCGACCTCGGAGACGCCCGGGACCGCCGTCAGGGCGTACCGCAGGTACCAGTCCTGGACCGCGCGGAGGTCGGCCAGCGAGCGCCGGCCGGTGGTGTCTTCCAGCGCGTACTGGTACACCCAGCCGAGCCCCGTGGCGTCCGGCCCGAGACTGGGCGTCACGGACGCTGGCAGCCTCCCCTTGATTCCGCTCAGGTACTCGAGGACCCGGCTGCGGGCCCAGTAGAGGTCGGTGCCATCATCGAAAATGACATACACGAACGAAATGCCGAAGAACGAATAGCCGCGCACCGTCCGCGCCCCCGGCACCTTGAGCATCTCGGCCGCAATCGGATAGGTGACCTGGTCTTCGACGATGCGGGGAGCCTGCTCGTTGTACTCGGCCTGCACGATCACCTGGACATCGGACAGGTCCGGCAACGCCTCCAGTGGGGTGCGCCGGACGGCGACCGTGCCGCCGGCGATCACCGCGGCGGTGAACAGAAAGACCAGGAGCTGGTTCTTGACCGACCAGTCGATCAATCGCTTGAGCATGGCGTTACTCCCGTGGCGCCGGCGTGGTCCCCTGCTTCGCAGCCGGCTTCATGCCCGGCATCCCGGCCATCGAATCCCCCGGTCGCGCGGAGGGCGTGCCGGGCATGGTCGAGTGGTCCATCCCGGGCATGGTCGGCCGGTCCATCCCGGGCATCTGGGAGTGGTCCATTCCCGGCATATCCGCCATGCTGTCCCGGGGCGGCGGGGCGGCGGGGGCCTGCATGTCCATGCCCGGCATGTTGGCCATACCGCCCAGCGCCGAGCCGAGATTGGACTCGGCATCCACTAGGAACGTCGCAGACGCCACCACGGTATCGCCGAGCGAGAGCCCACGCAGGACCTGGATGCGGTCGTCCGTCGCCATGCCTGGCGTGACGTCGCGCGGCACCAGGGTCCCCTCACGAGTCCGGACAAAGACCAGGTGCCGCCGACCGGTCGAGAGCAGGGCCGATCGCGGAACGCTGAGGACCGGTGTGGTGGCGGCGTTCAGGATGATGGTGGCATACATGCCCGGCTTGAGGGCCAGGTCGGGATTGGCCAGCGCCACGCGAACCCGCGCGGTCCGGGTATCCGGATTCAGGGTCGGGTAGATGTAGGTGACGTGACCGCGCCGGACCGCCCCGGGAAGGGCCGGAAACTCCGCCGTCACGGTTTGATGGAGGCGAATCGCGGGAAGATCCTTCTCGAAGATTTCGCCTTCGAGCCACACCTCGCGCAGGTCGGCAACACGGTAGACCGGCTCACCTGCCATGATCCGCTGCCCCTCGAGGACGGGCTTGTCGACCACCACGCCGGTGGCGGGGGACCGGAGGGTGATGGTCCGCTGCGGCTCGCCGCTCGCCTCGACGCTGGCCACCTGGTCGGCGGGGACATCCCAATAGAGGAGGCGCCGACGGGCGGCCGCGACCAGGTCGGACGCTGCCCGCACCGCCTCCGGCGTACCGCCGGCCACGTCGCGCTCCAGGCGCGTGGCCAGCAGCAGTTCCTGCTGGGTGGTCACCACCATGGGCGAGTAGATGCTGAACAACGGCTGGCCCCGCTCCACCGGCTGGCCGGTGAAGTTGACGTACAGCCGTTCCACGTAGCCGTCGATCTTCGGGGCGATGGCCGTCAGGCGGGTTTCGTCATAGGTGACGACCGCCACCGCCCGCACCTCGCGGTCCATGGGTGCCAGCTCCACCGCTGCGAAGGTGACGCCGATCCGTTGCTGACTCGCATCGGAGAGCGTGACCGGCATGGCGCGGTCACTGGTAGCGAGGGCGGCATGGTTGTGGCCCGCGGCGGCTCCCCCGGCGGTCGAGCTTCGCGTCAGCCGGTAGGCGGCGAAGAGCGCGGCGGCGGCCACCAGCGCGAACACCCCGACAAGGAGCCGGCGCCTGCCGGGCGTGGTGGCGGGTGGGTCGAAGGGCGAAGGCTCCACCTCGGCCGCGGGCCGGGAGCGCGGTGATTCGGGCGTCATTGTCCACCTTCCGGGAGAAGCGATTCACCCTGCGAGTCGGGGTCGACCAGGGACCGGCCCACGAGCATTTCCAGTTCGGCAAGGGCCTGACCTTGCTCCGCTTCGAGCGCGAAAACCGCCTGGCGGTACTCGTTGAGCATGCGCTGGTCGTCAAGGACCGTCATGAAGTCGACCGAGCCCTGGCGATAGGCCGCCAGGGCGGAAGCGAGCGTGGCCTCCGCCTCAGGGACAATGCTCGAGCGATACAGGGCCGCGAGGCGCGCCGACCGGTCGATCGCGGCATACAGTTCACCCAGCCGCCCCCACGTATCGCTTCGCATGGCGGAGAGGTCCGCCTCGGCCATCAGTTGCATGGCGGCCGCCTCACGGCGCATGGGCAATTGCCTGCGTCCGGCGAAGAGTGGGACACTGAAGCCGAGCATGAAGCTCATCATGCGGTCGGTGCCCCCGCCCGGCATCGGCTGCTGGCCATACTGGAGACCGAGTTGCAGGTCCGGCCAGATCTCGCGCCGCGCCAGTCGCGCCTGGGCCCTGGCCGCGTCGAGGTCCCGGCGCGCGGCACCGAGCATGGGCCGGTTGCTGTCGGCCAGGAGTTGCAGCGAATCGAGCGCAGGCAGCGCGGCCGGGAATACCGGGCGGACCACCGCGACCAGCGGGGCATTCGGCGGGCGGTGGAGCAGCCCGTTGAGGCGGGCTACCGCGGAGGTGCGCATTGCCTGCATCCGCAGAATTTCCTCGTCGGTCCGCGCCAACTCGACTTCCGCGCGCAGGACATCCGGCTGGCGCCCCTCCCCAACGCTGTACATCGCGCGAACGATATCAGCGAGGTCACGGACCACCTGCCGGGTCTCTCGCGCGACCGCGAGGGAACGGTCGAGCTGGTATACCTCGTAGAACGCCATAGCCGTCTGGGCTCGCAGGTCCCAATTGACCCCATTCTCCCGGGCGCGAGCGGCTTCCGCCTGGGCGCGGGCCACGGCGCCTGCCAGGCCCAGCTTGCCGGCGAGCGGGACCATCTGCATGAGCTGCACGGTGTTCATCCCGAGGGGCTGCTGGAGCCCGAGCCCCGGCAGGCTTCGGTTCATCAACCCGAACTGCAGCACCGGGTCCGGCAGGGTGCGCGCCGGAACGATTCGCTCCCCAGCAGCACGGCTCAACTGCCGGGCTGCCTCCAGCCGGGGACTTGAATCGGCGAGCACCCGGTAGATGGCGCCCAAGGTCGTGGTGCCGTCCCGGCCCTGCGCCTGCACCGGGCTGCCCCACGCCGTCAGCATGGCCAGCGTAGCCGCCGCAATGCCAGCGGCTCGACGCCCCGCATGCATGGCGTATGCGCCCGATCCCAACCCGCGTACCGTCATGCGTGTCCTCCAAGGTTCGGACCTTACCGGCGCTGCACCGACCGGGCCCGGAGCATCAAAGTTGAGCAGAAACATCGGCATGGAGTCTCGAAACCATCCTGAGTCAATCGTTACGGTTTCTTGAGGTGGGAGGATCAAACCGGGTGGGGGCCGGGTTTCAGACAGTCGGGGGACGTGCCACACCCCGGACTGAGTCGCGGATGAGGGGGATGACGCCAGTCATCGGTTCCCGGGTAATCCAATCCAGGCGCCACCCGCCCTGCGCCAGCGCCAGTTCGGTCGGTCGGGTGAGATGGCAGCCCGCCGCGGCCTTTCCCCAAAGCGGGTCCAGACGTGCCTGACACCATAGTCGGACCGACCCGGCCCGGGCGCCCACATGCTCGAGAAACGCGAGCCGCCCGTCCGGACGGAGGAGACCGGCCAATCGGCGCAGGGCGTCGTGGAGATCAGGCACCGAACAAAGCACCAGGGTGACGACGACCGCGTCGAACCCGGGGGCACCGGCGGGCATTTGTTCGATCGTCCACGGGAGGATTTCCACGGCCCGGCGGTCCTCCCGCTGCACACGGGCCGCCAGGCGATGGCGCATGTGACGGTCGGGCTCGGCCAGCACCAGCCGTCGCACGGCGGGGGGATAGAAGGGCAGATTCACCCCGGTGCCGGCCCCGATTTCCAGCACCTCTCCTTCAAGCTGACCCAGGAGGTCGGCCCGCCACGGTGCCAGGTGGCGCTCGGTCCTGATCATCACGCGGTCATACAGCTGCGCCATCAGCCAGGCCATGGCTCCCTCCGGCAACGATCAGTGATGGGCCCAGGTGGTGATACCACCATGGTCGTCGAAGGCGAGGACGTCATACGGCGCCGCGGCGCCGTCCATGCCCGGGGCGGCCTGCGGCATTCCGGCCGCGGCCAGGCCGGTAATCGCGGGCTGGTCGCGCAACAGCCGGCGAATATCCTCGACCGGCACGTGTCCCTCGATCACATACCGGCCCACCACCGCTGTGTGACAGGACTTCAGGCGGGCGGGTACGCCGGTCTCGGCCTTGATGCCGGCCATGTCATCCCGCGTGACGCTGACAACCGAGTACCCCTGCTGCTCGAGATAACGGATCCACTTGCCGCAGCACTGGCAGGTCGGAGAATGGTAGACCGTGATCGCGGTGGGGCCGGGCGTGGGAGAGAGGGCCAGTGCCCGGGTCACGTCGCCCGGCTTGATGACCACGGCACTCAGCAGCATGACCGCGGTGGCCACAACCGCAAGACTCAGCTTCAACATGGTGGTTCTCCTCCGGTGAGTAGGAACGCGATCGGCGCCGTCGGGCAGTTCCCTGGACAGCGCGACCGGTTCACGGCGCCCGGAGACTCAGTATCGCGCGGGAGCATGAGGGTGCCGTGGTCCGAGGGTTATGGTCCCTTGAGGTAGGCGACACACCGATTTCCAGGTGGCCGATGCCACCTCAAGGAATGGAGATCCGGGTCTAACAAAGGTTTCAGGCGGTCAGTGCTAGGGTACGGTGTCCGGTGATCGGATTCGCCGAGTCCACCGAGACACCTGACCTGAAACCGGAGAGACTATGCGTGCTTCCATTATCGCCCTCACCCTGGCGCTCGTTTCGGCGGGGCCGGTATACGCCCAGGGTCCCACCGCGATTCCCCCTGGCCTGGCCAAGCTCAAGCCTCACGAGGTCGTCGAGCAGGTGCTCAGCAAGAAGGCGGAACTCGGCCTTTCGGAGGATCAGTTCGCGAAGCTGAGCAGCTGGCATGACCGGGTCGCCGATGAGCCCCACCGGTTCAAGCACGACCCGACGAAGAAGCCGCACGACGTCACTCATGTGCCGATGATCAGCCGCCGGGAGGCGTTCGACAGCACCATCGCCATTCTCACCCCCACCCAGCGCGAGCAGCTCGAAACGCTGTTCCCCAAGTCGCGCTAGGACCACCGGGAAATGGGCCTCGCCGGTACTCGACCGGCGGGGCTGGGGCGGGAGTACGGCGTCCCCCGTGCCGGTACGCCGAGGGCAGCGCGCCCGCCAAGTGGTAGGTGGTCAACAACCTCCCCCTGGGATAGCTAGGAAGGAGTGGGACCGAGCCCTCCCACGGCAGCTTGTTAGGCCGACGGCCCGCTTCCTATGATGCTCTGGGGCGGGCCGCTGTCCGCCCGGATCATTGGGAGGGTCCGAGGAACGGAGTCCTGACCCTTCGCTCTCGACTCCTGCCCGGACAATGTCATGCATACCCACGCTCATCCCACGCCCACCTCCGAAACACCGGCGCACGCGCAAGGTCACCGGCCGTACCTCCGCCTGCTCTGGATGGTGCTCGGGTCGTTCGTCCTGATGTACATCCTCATGTACGCGATGGTGAACGAGGCCAGCAACGTCTACAACAACATCAACGAGGCCTACATGGCCGGATTGATGGCCGCCCCGATGGCCCTGCTGGAACTCGCCTTCATGCGCCACATGTACCCCGATGGAAAGGCCAACGCGCTCGTGTCCGCGGGCGCCGTCGCCGTCACGGTGGCCTGCTGGCTCCTGATCCGGAGCCAGGGCGGGGTTGGCGACCGCCAGTTCCTGCGGTCGATGATCCCGCACCACTCGGGCGCGATCCTGATGTGCGGCAAGGCCTCGATCTCCGACCCCGGGATCAAGGACCTGTGTGGCCGGATCATCGCCGGGCAGCAGAGCGAGATCGACGAGATGCGGGCGGCGTTGGCGAGGTTGAAGCGGGAGTAGGCGGGGTGGAGCGACGGCTGGCCGGGGCATGGGCCCCGGCCAGCCACTGAGTCACGGCTTGCCGTGGAAGGTGGGGCGGGTGCGGGGCGCGGTGGCGGGGGCCGGCTCGGGGTAGAGGGCGGCCAGGCGGTCACGCTGCTCCGGGGTGAGGATCGCCAGGGCCTGCTCATAGGCCTGCTGCCGGCCGATCATCGGCATGTGGACGCTGGTGTGCGGCTTGCCGCCCTGGTGCATCCACTGGTGCTTCTCGGTCCGGATCGCGGTGCTCAGGTCGCCCAGCCGGATGACCTGGTCTTCACTGAGGCTCAGCACCCGCTGCTGGGTGATGATCTGCTCGACCACCTGGTAGGGCTTGAAGCTCTTGAGGGCCTGGGGGACCGGACCGTCTGCCCGGGCCGGGATGGCGGCGGCGAGAACCAGCGCGGTGGTGAGGCCGAGAACGGTGCGGACCGACATGGGATCCTCCTGGGAATCTGGCCTGCCTCGGGCAGGCCCTTGGGTGACAGTGACTGCGTGTTTCCTGTACCCAATATTCGGCGGACCCCATGAGACCGGCCTGACCCGAAGGTTACCCCTCCTTGAGAATCGGCAATCGGGAGGCCGGTGTCTCCGCCCCCAGTGAACCTTGTACCCTTTTCTGTACCCTTTTCGTGTGTGGGAGGCCAAAACGGCCTACTGGGGCCCGGAAGCCGGGATGACCGTAACCGCACACAGGACATGGCCTTGGCGTGTGCGAAGCCGGATTCGTACGACACACGCATAGGCCTCACATGCGCGAGGTCGGGGGTTCGAGCCCCTCATCGCCCACTCGGCAAGAAGAAGCCCCCGTCACGACTTACCGTGGCGGGGGCTGTCTGTTGTGACGACTCAGGCGCGAGTCGTGTCAGCCGGTGGGTACTGCGCCCGGCCACAGGCAAGAGGCCATCGCACAACTCGCTCCACTTGGGTAAGCTACTCTCGGCTGTGGCGCTGGAGCGGGTGCTGAGCGTGGAGGAGAGTCTCCGCTAGTCTCGCACCAAGCAAAGCCCGTCCCGTAACCTTACGCCTTTCCCACGCTCGGGTTCTCCCCCCCGTCTCATGCTCCAAGACAGTCGCTCGGAATACGCCGCACGCATGCATCGGGTCCTCGAGCACATCGACCAACACCTCGATCAGCACCTCCGGCTCGAGCGCCTGGCCGCCATCGCCTTCTTTTCCCCGTTTCATTTCCACCGCCTCTTTACCGCCTGGACCGGTGAGACCCTCGGCCAATATCTCCGCCGCCGCCGCCTTGAGGTCGGCGCCGTCCGACTGCTGACCCAACCCTCCCTCAGCGTCCTTCAGGTCGCCCTCGCTGTCGGGTTCGGCTCGCCCGAGGCCTTCGCCCGGGCTTTCAAGGCCTCCTTCGGCTCCTCCCCAAGCGCCTGGCGGACCCAGGAGCGGGCCCGGCGGAGCTCCCCCGCCGGGTCCACCCTCTCCAAGGACCGCAAGCTGGATCAGGCGGTCCGCAATCCGCGTCAGGCTCCGCCGGCGTCCATCCCCTATCCTGGGCGCACTCAAACACCCTTGGAGGGGATCATGCAAGTCACGCTCACTGTTCGCCCTAATATTCCCGTTGCCTATCTGCGCCACATCGGACCATATGGCCCGAGCCTTTTGGACTTCTGGCAGCAGCAGGTCTACCCCTGGATGCGGACCAACAGCCTGCTCGGCCGCCCCCGCCTCGGAATATGTCACGATGACCCCGGGATCACCGCGCCGACTCAGTGTCGTTATGACGCCTGTGTTGAGGTCCCCCAGGATCTCCAGCTTGCCGGCGCGCACCTGCGAACGGTCCTGCCCGGCGGGAAGGTCGCCGCGCTCCGATTCCGCGGCACTGCCATGGAGGCCCCGGAGGCGTGGGCCAGTCTCCTGCGGGACTGGCTTCCCGCGAGTGGACTGCAGCTCGACGCGCGACCTTTCTACGAGTACTATGCCGAGGACGCCCGGTTCGACCCGGCCACCGGGGTGTTTGAGTGCCAACTCTGTGCTCCGGTCAAGCCGTTATGACCCGGCAATGACCACGGCAGCCCTGACCATCGCGCCTCGAAACAACCGCGGATGGCTAATAGCTCGAAGCGCTTTCTTGAGCAACGGTGGGCCTCACGCGGCGCGATGCACCCGGCGGACGCTGGCAGCCTCGACCCCAGCAATCCAGCCCCCGATTGAACGGCCAATGGCCTCGGGATGGTCCTCTTGCAGATAGTGAAGCCCAGGACCGAGGTTGACGACGGTGCAGTGTTGCAGCGAGGCCGCGAAGGCCCTTGCGTATGAAGGCGAGATGGGCGCTCCGGGATCCCCGACGAACAACAGCATGGGATGGTCGGAGGCTTTCAACGCCGCGTGCGCAGCCTCGAGCAGGGCATGGACATCGTCTGGCTCACCGGAGATCGGGAGCTCGCGCGACAGCGCGAGGATCGGGCGACGGCTCCCCGCCGATACGAATGATTGACTTGAAGCGTTCGAGCGCGCGAGGGTTGCGCTCGACTTTCATGCGCAGGATGGCACCTTGCCAGGAGGCGAGCAGAAACTCGGCCATCTCCGTGGCTTCGATCTCCGAGCCGATTTCGCCCGATGCCTGAGCCTCAGCGATGCAGTCGGCGAACGGCGCCCGCCATTCTACGAACATGTCGGCAAGCCGCGTCCGCAGTACGTCGCTGCTACCGGAGGCCTCCAAGCCCAGGTCTCCAATGAGACAGCCGCGAGCCCATCCGTCGCCTTCGACCCCGCTGGACGGACAACGCTGCCTAACGACCGCCTCACCCTTACTGGGCGCGTCCGTCTCTGGGCGACGCCCGCACACTGCCGGCCGGTGCCCGGGCGGGTGTTGCTCGGCCAGCTGCGGCCCAATAGCTTGGCGCCGTCGCTTAGGCCGCAGGGTTACTTCCCCGCCACTCGACCATTACATCCCTCATACATGCCGAATGCTCTGATCGGAGTCGCCGCTCTCCTCGCTGCTATCGTGCTCTGGGGAGTCCTCACCGGGCGTTGGCGGGCGCAAGCGCGGACTTCTCACCGGGCGCGAGCCGATGCCAGCGGCGCCCCCGTCCTCATCCGCCTCCCTGTGCCGTGGGTCTTCGTCCTCGTCTTCCTGCTTGGCGTCGGCGCCGGCTTCGTCCTCCCCTTCCCTTCGCTTCCCTATTCCTGGCAGACTCCGCTTCGCCTCGCCGCGATCCTCCCGCTCGCCTTCGGCATGGCTCTCATGGTCTCCGCACTCGGCCTTTTCCGCCGGCACGCGACCACCACCGTTCCGTTCGAAACGCCGCGACAGCTCGTGCTGTCCGGCCCATACCGGTTGACCCGTAACCCGATGTACGTCGGGCTGATCGCCGCCTATCTCGGCGTCGCGGCCGCCCAGCTGCGGTTGTGGCCCGTCGTCTTCCTTCCAGCCGTCGTGCTCTACCTGCAACGGGTCGTGATCCCGATGGAGGAGGCGTCGCTTACTCAAGCATTCGGCGACCAGTATCGTGAGTACTGCCACCGCGTGCGGCGATGGCTGTAGTCCCCTTGATCACATATGAAATGCCTGGGACCGTCGGCTCAGGTGGGCCGCGATGTGGTTCAGGTAAAGCTGCGTGAGGCCCTTTTCCGTGTGCATTTTGCGCAGGTGTTGCCGCACGAGACTGACTCGGTTACCTCAATGCGCGACCAGGTGCCGGAGCAGCCGGGTCAACACCAGCGGTAGCCGTTCCGCTCGGGGAAGCACCGCGTAATCCCGACCGAAGATGCGGCTGGCGTACCGCGGCGCCTGGCGGTCCACCGTAAGGCAGAAGACATGGACCCCCTGGAGCCGGGCTTCCGACACGGCGACCCGGGTATCCTCGATGCCGTGCCTCCCCTCGTACTCATCCACGTCGTTGGGCCGCCCATCCGAGAGCAGCAGCAGCAGGCGATGCCGAGCCGGCTGGCGAGTCAGCGCCGCGGTGGTGTGGCGCAGCGCCGCCCCCACCCGGGTGAAGCCATCCGGTTCCAGTCCACCGATGCGATGCCGCACCACACCCGGCGTGCCCCGTTCCTGGAAATGCTTGAGCACCTGGAGCGTGACTCGCGCCGGGCCGGCGCTGGAGAAGGCGAAGATCGCGTGGGGATCCCCGAGGGCGGCGAGGGCTTCGGTCACGATCAGGAGCGCTTCTTTCTCGACGTCGACAATGCGCCGATCGCCGGCCACCCAGCCGTCCGTGGAGGCGCTCACGTCGACCAGGATGGCGATAGCGGCATCTCCCCGTACCGGGCGGCTGTCGACATACCAGCGGTCATCGGTCGGATGACCCACCCGGCGATCGGCGTAGGCGGCCACCAGTGCATCGATGTCGAGCTCGGCGCCGTCGGGCTGGCGGCCGATCGCGGTGCGCCGGGGACGGAGCCGCTCGAAGTCGCGACGCACCGACCGGATGGTGGAGGCCTGCTGCCGCAGGGTGCGCTCCACCCAGTCGCCGGAGCCGGTGAGCGCCGTACGTTCGAAGACCACCGCCGCCCGGGGGCGATAGTGACCCGCACGCCAGTCCCACTCGGGATAGGCGATGCCGGTCGGTTCCACCGCAGTCACCGTGGAGGGCGCCCGCGGGATCGGTTCTTCGCCGATCAGGATCTCGGTAACCCGCTCGGGCGTCCGAACCAGGCGCAGCTCGGGCAGCTCGGATAGCGCATCGGCCAGCTCGCCCGGATCGGCCCGCATATCCCGGTCCGCCGGCCGCGTGAGGCCGGCAGGATCCTCGGCTTTCTCCTGCAGATCGTCGGCCCGCACCATCCAGGTGCCGGGCTCGGCGTCATCTTCGTCACTCGAAGCCTCTCGCACCCGGGGGCGGCGCGGGAGGGTGCGGCTCCGCCCCAACGCCTGACTCAGACTCTCATCCGGGCCGGCCTTGGCGGTCACCGGGGCCTCGCGCGGGGCCGCGATGGTCCCCCAGAGCGGCACCGGGGCGATGCCCCGGTATTTCCCGGGAAGACCCGTCAGTGCGCTCCACTGACCGGTGGCCCACCCGAGCGAGTCGGGCGGTGTGGCGGCGGGGACGAACGGTGCTGGGATGCGGGCCGGATGGGCCCGCAGCAGCATGCCGAGCAGCCGCTCGACGGCCGACTCCCGGGGCGAAGGCCGGCGGGCCACGGCTCGTCTCGCCAGGGCTTCCCATCGCGCTTCGATGATCGAGTCGGCCAGGCGGGGAAAGAGCCGTACCAGATGGAGGTCGACCGCCGCCGACTCGGAGACCAGGTAGAGATCGCGGAGAAGCGCATCGCCCTCCGGCAGGGTGAGATAGGTCCCGCGCTCGGCTCGGGCGGCCTGCTCCAGGGCCAGGACGCGATAGCGGATCGGAATGGTGGCCGCGGGAAGATCTGGCAGCTCGGCCGGCAGCAGGATCCGCGGCCCGTCCGAGGTGGCGATCGCTTCACTGTTGTAGAGGTGAGCGGTGCGTCGGCGCGCCAGTCGGGTGAGCCAGGTCGGCGGGGCCGGGGCCTCGGCCGTTCCGATCTCCAGGGTCCGAGGGAACACCGCACCCACGAAGAGTTCCAGTCGCCGCTTGAGATCACGGAGGCCCGGCCCCGCCTCCCGCCGGCCCGCGACATGCCGTCCCCACAGCTCCCGGGCCAGCCGAGTGGCGTGCAGCGCGCCTTCGGCGATAACGTCTTCCGGCTCGGCCACGGGTCTAGAGCGTCGCGCTGATGAGGTCGCCGATGGCGGCCAGCAGGTCGGGGTCGTCGGTGAGCGGTCCCATCAGCCCCACCCGCGCCGCCTGGACCGGTGCGATGCCCCCGGCGATCAGCCGCGCGGTGGAGACCAGGAGACGGGTACTCGGCACCTCGGCCAGGCCCCGGTCGCGCAGCCGCCGGACCCGTCCCGCCAGCTCGACGAGCGCCCCGGCGAGCGCATGATCCACCCCGCCTTCGTGCGCGACCACGCGGCGCTCGACCTCCCCGGGCGGGAAGTCGAACTCCAGCGAGACAAACCGCTGCCGGGTGCTCGGCTTGAGATCCTTGAGCACATGTTGATAGCCCGGGTTGTACGACACGACCAACTGGAAGCCGGGGGCGGCCTCGAGCAGTTCACCGGTCTTCTCGATCGGCAGCAATCGCCGGTCATCGGTGAGCGGATGGATTACGACCACCACGTCCTGGCGCGCTTCCACCACTTCATCGAGGTAGCAGATCGCGCCCACCCGCGCGGCCCGGGCCAGCGGGCCGTCCTGCCACAGCGTTTCCCCGCCCCGGATCAGCCAGCGCCCGGTCAGGTCGCTGGCGGAGAGATCGTCATGACACGCGACCGTGACCAGGGGGCGCTTGAGCCGCCAGGCCATGTGTTCGACGAAGCGGGTCTTGCCGCAGCCGGTAGGCCCCTTGAGCATCACCCCCAGGCCGCGCCGGTGACACTCCTCGAACACGGCGACCTCCTCCGCCACCGGGAGATAGAACGGCTCGTCTCCTCCTGGATGCCGGAGTCCGTCGGGCGGACTCCGGGGAATGGCCGGCACCCGCTGCACCGTCATGGGTCAGGCCTTTGCCTCGGCGCTCGCCGGCCACGGCACGGGCGCGCCGCGGCGCCTGGGAAGGAGGTAGAAGAAGTCGTAGAGGTAGAGTCCCACGCCCAGCACGAAGAGAAGCCCGGTGCCAAGTACCATCAGGAAGTGGACCTGAATCTTGTGTTGGGTCTCGAGGTACCCCAGGCCGATGATGCGCTCGAGATAGGTCTGGGTGATCCCCGCGGCGGCAAAGGCCATCGTCATCCCGAACATGCCGGCCACCTGGAGCCAGAAGCCCCAGAGGCCCACGGTCGATTCGCCCTGGTCCTCCTGGTGCCCGAACAGCCCCGGCGCCGCGTAGCTGATCATCGCGAGCACGATCATGACGTAGGCGCCGAAGAAGGCCATGTGTCCGTGCATGGCGGTGATCATGGTGCCGTGGGTCCACTTGTTCACCGCGGGCCAGGTATGGGCCAGGCCGAGAATCCCGGCGCCGAGCGCGGAGAACAGGGCGCTGCCGATGGTCCAGTGAAGCGCCAGCCGGTTGGGGTGGGCCAGCCCCGAGCGGCGCATCGCCATGTAGGCGTAGACCGCCATCCCGAGGAAAGCGAACGGCTCGAGGGCACTGAAGAACCCGCCGATGCCGAGCCAGTAGGCCGGGGCCCCGATCCAGAAGTAGTGATGCGCGGTCCCCAGGATCCCGGCGATGAAGGTGAGCCCGACGATCACGTACAGCCATTTCTCCATCACCTCGCGGTCGGCGCCGGAGAGCCGGATCAGCAGGTAGGCCAGGAGGCCGCCCTGGATCATCTCCCAGACACCCTCCACCCAGAGGTGCACCGTCCACCAGCGGTAGTAGATGCTGAGGGTGTAGTTGTCGAACGTGATCAGCGCCGGAAGGTAGAGCACCGCCGCGAGGGCCAGTCCCGCCACCAGCACCCCTTCGGTGGTGGTGAGTTTCTTGGCTTTCCAGATCGTCATCCCGATGTTGTAGAGAAACATCAGCATGACCACCACGATCCCGAGCTTGATCGGCAGCGGCTGCTCCAGGAGCTTGTTCCCCTCGGTCCACCCGAAGAGGTACCCGACCACGCAGATCACCCCCGCCGTGGTCCATAGTCCCAGCTGCCAGTAGGCCAGCCTGGTCGAGTGCAGCTCGGTTCGAGACTCCTCCGGCACCAGCCAGTAGGTCGCCCCCATGAACCCGGTCAGCACCCACACGATCAGGACATTGGTGTGGACCTCCTTGCTCACGTCGAACGGCAGGAGGCCCCGGATCGGATCGGGCCCCAGGTACTTCGTGATTGCGAGGAGGCCGAACACCATCTGGAGCCCATAGAGCAGCAGGGCCACGACGAAGTAGGGATAGGCGACGGCCTGCGAGCGATAGCGCATGTCCGCTCCCCGCTACTTGAGGGTCATGAGGTAGGCCACCAGGGCATCCACCTGGGCCGGCGGCAGCGACTGGCCGAACCCGGCGGGCATCATCGACTGGCCGCTACTGGAAAACGTCGGGCCCGGCACCAGGAAGGCATTGGGCTCCACGATGGACTCACGGAGATAGCCGGCTGGATCGGTCGCTTTGCCCTTATAGTCGGTCCCCCTGATCCGCTCGGCGGCCGTGGCGGCGATCCCGGCGAGTGAGGGGCCCACCAGGTTCACGCCGGGCGCGGTGGAGTGGCAGGCAAAGCACCCGGGTGGCGCCTGGCCGAACACCGCCTGGCCCACCGCCACCGGATCGTCGGAGGCCGGCTCGGGGGGCTTGCCACCCACGTTACTCCCCGGGATGGCGGCGCCGGAGACCAGGATGGGGCGAGGGGGCCAGCCGTGGTTGTCGATCTTCCCCACCCAGGCGAGGAAGGCGATCACCTGGTCGATCTCCTCCGGGGAGAGCTTCAGGTTCGGCATCAGGCGCCCGTCCCGCGCCTCGTTGTAGAACTTCTCCGGATCGGCGAGGAAGGCACGGAGATAGGGCGCGCCGCGCTGATCCGCGATCCGGGTGAGATCCGGTGCGAAATAGGCCCCCTCGCCCAGCAGGGTGTGGCAGTTGACGCAGTTCTTCCGGTGCCAGACGTGTTTCCCGGCGATGACCTCGGGAGTGATCTGGTCACTGTGGGTCAGCCCCGGTATCTGACGATGGGTGTCGACGGTGAGAATGAGAAAGGTGACCGCGAACAGCCCGGTGGAGCCCAGGAAGAACGCGCGAGTCTGGCGTTTGGTCATTGCCCCCCCTTGGGGTCAGACGCCGATCTGGCCGAAGTAGCGAAGCGCCATGGATGCCCCATAGACGGCCGCGGCCAGCATCAGCAGCAGGATGAGGGCGCACAGGGCCCGGGTCAGAATGGAACCAGCTGGGACAGGCGCGGCGGGTGGGCTGGTCATTCACCATCCTCCAGCGTGGCAAGGTGGGCGACGGTATCGGGATTCTTCGGACGGCTCCGCCTGGGGAGGCGGTCACCACAGCGACTCGAAATGGGAAGGACTGGAGACAGGGTAGGACCGACCCGGGAGGCTGTCAAGCGTCGGGCGCGCCGACTGGCGTACTCGGAAAAATCGTGAAGATGGTCAGGCTGGTTGAGGGCGAACGTCGGCCATGTCGGCGAACGTGATGATGGTCTTTAGGGGGAGATCCCGCCGGTCCGTCCGCGCCCGAAGGTCCGCGTCGGCGTGCGGCCGTGCGACGGGGCCTGGCTTATCCGCGTCCCCGCCCTGTGCGAGCCAGGGCCGGGTCCGGCGTCTTTCCCGTCAGGTCGAGCCCCCCTCGATGTCACCCCGCCATAACGAACCGGGAGCGCGTACGTCGTATGAGGCCCTCCTGTCAGTGCAGGACCGGCGCCATCATCGTGCTTGCCCTCGCGATGGGGCGCCCCGCAACTGCCCAGGCACCCGATGAGCGACGGTCCCTGGACGCCTTTCGAGACAGCCTCGCGGCCGTTGGCTCGGCGGCAGAGGCTGCTACGCTGACTACCCAATCCGACAACCGGGCTCCCGGCCTGCGCCGGGCCCTGGCTCTGCTCCGGCTCGCTGAATTGAGCACCGACCGCGCATCGTACGATCGCGCCGTGGGCGCCGCGGAGGCGGCCATCGATGCCCATCGAGACTGGCCCTACCCCTGGTTCGTGCTGGGTCTCGCGCAGCTCGGGATGTACCGGAGGGATTACGTCACCAAGGCGTCGGCGTACACGCAAGTGGGGCTTTCGTATCGCGAGGCGGCCTGGCGCTCCTGGTTCAAGTCCTTCTCAGTCGACCCCACCTTTGCCCCTTCGATCGAAGCCTTCGCCGGCTCAGGGGTGGCTCTGGGGCACCGGCTCCTGCCCCGCGTGATCGCTGACGGAGCCGAGCGGGCTCGCGGTCAGGGCGGGGCGAGTTCAGAGCTGGCGTTGCTGCTGGCACGAGTCGAATTCCAGAAGCAGCGCTTCGATCGAGCGCTTGCCGACGTCGAGCGGTACGAGACCTCCGGTGGCGACCGCGGGGTCGCCTCCCTGGAGCGGGCTCGGCTGCTGGCGGCGGGCGGTCGCGCGGAGGAGGGAGTACGGAGCTACCTGGACGGACTGGACCGGTTGTCGGAGACCGGGCGACTCGCCTACCGCCAGGACGTCGCATGGGTCGCCGCCACGGACGAGCTGGCATCGTTCGATAGCCTGGCGACCGACCGGGTGGAACCGTGGATTCGCCGATTCTGGGAGGAGCGCGATGCCCTCAATCTCCGCGCTCCCGGCGAGCGGCTGGCGGAACACCTCCGCCGATGGGTCTACACCCATCAGCACTTCCTGCTCCACCGGCCGGACGATGTCCCCGCCAACGCCGAGGGCTACGGGAATCAGGACGTGGCGGCCCTGTTTGAAGTGGGTGCCACCGGATTGGTCATGACCGAGCTCCAGGGCGGGGTCCCCCGGTTCGCCACCTATCGCAGGACCCAGTGGGAGATCGACGACCGCGGGGTGCTGTACCTGCGATTTGGCGAGCCGACCGAGAAGGTGAGCTCCGTTGCCGGCCCGCCCAACGAGTCGTGGGCCTACGACCTGCCCGAAGGGAGGCGGATCTTCCATTTCCTCGGTTCGCGGGCGCTGGGCACCCAGGCGGGAACCACCCTGACCGCCGCGCTCCCTCTCAATCCGGACATGCTCGACGCGAGAGGGGGGCTCGATGCCCGCTACTCGGCGGCCGCGGCCAGCCTGCGCGCCGCCCAGGCGGCGGCAAGAACGCAAGCGATCCTGATCGCCCTGGCCGGCGGTGAATCCCCTCCACACACCCCGGAGGAGGTGGCGGCATTCGAGCAAGCCCATCCAAGGGAATACGAGAAGGTCTCGCTCACCCGGCTCCACGCCGACTTGTTGTGGAAGGAGGTCGCAAGAAACCGACAGGCGGTCGCAGCCGCGGTGGCCACCGACGGCTTCGCCCCGGTCTTCGAGGAATCCCTGCGGGCCTCGGCCCAGCTCTACTGGGTCGGACTCAGGGCGCCGGAGACGAGGCGGCTCCTGATCGTGTTCGCCATCCCCGGCAAGAACCTGACGCCTGCCAGCAGGCCGGATGGGGGCGCCGGCGTCTTGTATCCGGTGTCATTCCGGGTCGTCGCCTTGGGCAGGGACGGAAAAGGTGTGACCCGCCTCGACACCACCCGCGTCTTCGCCGTCCGCGACACCCTGCGAGGGCAGCAGCAGCTGGTCGGCACCCTGGAACTCCCCATCACCGCCCCGGGATTCGATGCCCGGGTGCTGGTCCAGCAGCCGTCGGGCAGGCTCGGCAGCGGGTTTGGGCAGGACAGCATGGGCCTGACCGGCCCGGCCGGTACCATGGTTCTGTCCGACCTGGTGGTGGGCCTCGGCGAATCGGGGCTGACCTGGATGTACGACGGACGGCGTGTGGCCCTCAATCCTCTCAATGCCTTCACCCCCAGCGCCGACGCCGACCTCTTCTACGAGGTCACCGGGCTCGTGCCGGGACGGCGGTACACCGCCTCGCTCGCTATCACCGCCCGGGGTGCGAAGCCGGACGCAAAACCCGACCTGGAGCTCGCCTCCGATTTCGTGGCCGAGCGGGAATACCAGTCGTTCTCGAGGTCCCTCGGATTGAGCCGGCTCAAGCCCGGCAGCTACATCCTGACCGTGGCCATTCGGGATCAGGAGGCGGGCGGCGTTGTCCAACGGCATCGCGCCTTGAACATCGCCGTCAGGTAGGCGGCGGGTCAGGGCTCGGGCGTGCGGCGGCTCGGCCAGGCGGCGGGGCACATTCCCCTACGCTACTGGCCGTTCCCCTGATGCAGGCCCATCTTAGCGGGCATGCCCCTCGAGCCCGAGAGCGAGTTTGGTGCCTATCGCCTGATCGGGCGGTTGGGCCGCGGCGGCTTCGCCGAGGTCTGGGAGGCGGCCCACCTCGTCACGGGACGGCGGGTCGCGCTCAAGATCCTGTCCGAGTTCCGGGCCTCCTCTCCCGAGTCCCTCCTGCGATTTCAGCAGGAGGCCCATCTGGCGGCGGCATTGTTCCATGCCCGCTGCGTTTACGTCTTCGAGGCCGGTGCCAGTGGCGGCGTTCCCTTCATCAGCATGGCGCTGATGACGGGAGGCACCCTGGCCGACCGGGCGCGGGCCGGACCGATGCCGCCAAGCGTCGCGGTGGACTACATCCTCGACATCCTCGACGGGCTGGAGGCGGCCCAGGCGGCGGGCATCCTCCATCGGGACCTCAAGCCCTCGAACGTCTTTCTCGACCAAGAGGGACGCGCGACGATCGGTGACTTCGGCATCGCCAAGAGCCTGACCGCCCCGAGCGGGCTTTCCGTCACCGGCAGTTTCATCGGCACGCCGCAGTACGCCTCACCCGAGCAGGCCGCCGGCGAGGCTCTCGATTTCCGGAGCGACCTCTACTCCACCGGCACCATCCTGTACGAGCTCCTCACCGGCAGGCCACCGTTCACCGGAGAGAACCATGCCCAGGTTCTCGCTCGCGTCCTGATGCAACCACCCGCGCCCTACCCGGCAGACTCGCCGGTGCCTCGGGGTCTCAGGCGGGTTGTGGCGCAGTTCCTGGCCAAGTCGCCGGCCGATCGTTTCCAGAGCCATCAGGCAGCCCGCCAGGCCCTCTTCCGGTACTCCCGCCGTGGCCAGCTCCTGCCCGCGACCCTGCCCCGCCGTGCGGCAGCGATAGTCTTCGATCTCATCCTGTTGGCCTCAACGACCATCGTTGCCGTCGGAGGCGATCCCCGGACCGCCTGGCTGGTCCGGCTCCTGGACTGGGGGTATTTCACGCTGGGGGATGGCCTGCTCGGCGGGACCTTCGGCAAGCTGGTGCTGGGGCTTCGCGTCAGGGGCGAGGACGATACGACTCCATCCTTTGGACATGTAGCCCTGCGAAGCCTGGTCTTTCTTGGATTCCTGTCGTCCCCGGCCATGGTTCTTCCCTGGATACTACCGGACGCGGCGGCCATCGGGGGCGGGGTGATACTACTCGCGGCTCAGGTGGTGAGCCTTGCGATCCTGTTGAGCCCGATGCGGCGGGGCAACGGCTTCGCCGGGCTCCATGAGCTGGCGAGCCGTACCCGCGTGGTGGCCGCGCGTCGGGCCGACACCAGGACCAGGGTGCCGACGCACTCGCCGGCCTTCACACCGATCTCGGACCCGGGTGCGTTCGGGCCATTCCGCGCCGTCGGCCAGGTCTGGCGCGAATCTGGGTCGGCCTTCCTGGTGGCCCGGGACGACGAGCTGCGTCGTGACGTCTGGATCCACTGCTTTCGTGAGGAGGACGGTGCTCCACCCCCGGCGGAGTTGCAGGCCCGTGGCGAAGGGAGCCTGCGATGGCTCCAACGAGGGACGACACCGGAGGGAACCTGGGATGCTTACGGAGCCCCCGACGGTATCCACCTCCAACTGTGGGCCGAACAGCGCGATCGCCTGGGTTGGAGTGCCACCCGCACGATTCTCCTCTCGCTCGGTCGGGAGGTCTCCCGCCGTGGGGCGCGGAGCGACGGCACCGCTCTCCTGTCGCCCGCGCGCTGCTGGGTCACGGCCGCCGGCACCGGCGTGCTGCTCGATTTCGCGTACGCGCCAGGGGACCATCGGGAGGATCAACCCTCCGACTGGGCCGACTTTCTCTCACGGGTCGCGCGACTTGCCCTGCTGGGGCAACCCGGTGGGCCGGTGGCGGGCTCTGGGGCGCCGCGGTTGCCGCTTCCCCTTCATGCACGCAGCATCCTCGGTCGACTCAACCGGTCGGGGTCACCGTTCACCGGTCCGGCCGAGTTCGTTGCCGAGCTCGAGGCGACGGGCCCACGGGCCGCAGCGATAGGCCGGGTGCGGCGGGCGGTCGGGCTCATCCTCCCAGCCCTCCTGGCGGTCCTCATCGTCGGCATGGCGTCTTCCGGGGTGGATGCGCTGCGGCGGTCGCCCCGCTGGATGCGAGACCTGTTGACGAACCGCGCGACCTATGTGACGATCCTCGAACGGCCACCTGGCGGGCCCGAAGACGACGTCACCGCCAGGACCTTCGAGGCCACACAGATTGTTCTCGCGGCCGCCATGCTCGAGGCGCGGGAGAACCGGCCGGCGAGCGACCAGGTTCTCGCGGCCGTGCCCCCTTCCCAACGTGCCTTACTCGACTCGGCAGTCCTGCGTTATCCCGCGCCTACCCCGGCCGAAGTGGACAGTGCCCGGGCCTGGGTCGATGCTCGGGTCCTCGCTGAGGCCCGAACCCGCCGACCACGGATGTGGATGGCTGTCCATATGCTCGGCGTCTTCGGCCTGATCGCGACCGGCATGGCGCTTCTGCTTCGAGGTCCGCTGCTGCTGCATCTGTTCGAAATCGCGGTCGTGCGAACCGACGGACAGCCGGCAGGGCGGATCCGCTGTGCCGTCAGGTCGGCGGTCGGCTGGTCACCACTCGCTGTGATCCCATTGGGGGCCTCCACCGCGCCGATGGTGGTCCAGGTGGTCCTGGCCGGCATCGCGCTGGTCGGCGCGGTGGCATCCGTGGTGAAACCGGGTCGGGGTCCAGCGGATCGCATCGCGGGCACCGTTCTGGTTCCGAGGTAAGCGAGCGTCACCCCGCGACGGCCGCACCCAGGATCCGGCGCAACTCCTCCGACAGCTGGTCGAAGGTGAAGGGCTTGCTCAGGAACCCCCGCGGCGCTGTCGGCGGCCAGTCGGTCGGGAGCGCCGCGTCCAGCTGCCCGGAAATGAACAGGACCGGCAGATCCACCCCGCGGGACATGAGGCGGGTCACCAGCTCGACACCCGACATGCCCGGCATGCGAACATCGGTGACGATCGCCCGGACCCGAGGGCCCTCTCGCGCCATCGCCTCCAGCGCCTCGGTGCCGCTCCCGGCAACCACCACGGCGTAGCCGAGTCGCTGAATCACCCGCCCCAGCGCCCGGCGCAGTGCCTCTTCGTCCTCCACGAGAAGGATGGTGTCGGCCTGGCGACGCGATTCGAGCCGGTCGGCCAGGGGGGGCCGATCGTCCGTGCCGGCGAGTCCGACTCCCCCGGCGCCGACCGCCGGTCCCTGCACCCGGGGCCAGTACACCGTGAAGGTGGTTCCCCGGCTGGCAGCGGTCTCGACGGTTACGCTCCCGCCCGCCTGCTCCACGATCCCGTGCACCGTCGCCAACCCCAGACCGGTGCCCTGCCCCTGGGGCTTGGTGGTAAAGAACGGCTCGAAGAGCCGCTCGAGGACCGCCGGCTCGATACCGGCGCCCGAGTCCTCGATCGCGAGCGTCACATACTCACCCGCCGGCAGCGTGCCGAAGCGATGAGGCGACGGCTCGGCCACACGGCGGGTTGCGACCCGGATCCCGATCGCCCCACCGGCCACGAGCGCATCACGCGCGTTGGCGACCAGGGTCAACACCACATGGTCGAACTGGGCCGGGTCGGCGGAGACCGCCGCGCGGTCGGCGTCCGGGGCGACCTCGAGGTCGACGTGCGCGGTGGGAGCCGCCACCCGGGCCCAGAGCGCGCGCTGCTCGCGCAGTCGTCGCGCCGGCTCCATCACGATCCGCTCGTGGTGCTGCCGCTGGCTGAAGGCCAGCAGTTGTGCCGTGAGGGCCGAGGCCCGGTCCACGGCGTTGGTGATGTTGGCGACGTCCTCGGCCGGCGAGCCGTTCCGGGCGAGGTCGGTTCCGGCGAGATCCACCGACGCGCGGATGACCATGAGCAGGTTGTTGAAGTCATGAGCGACGGCGCTCGCCATCCGTCCCATGGCCTCCAGCTTCTGGGACTGGCGCAGCTGTTCTTCCAGTGCCATCCGCTCGGTCACATCCCGCGCGGATACGATATGCCCCGTGACCGCCCCGTCGGGGGAGACGATGGGCCGGAGGATGACCTCGAGCCAGACATAACGCCCTTCCTTGTGACGGACCCGCAGCGTGAAGGGGGCGGGCCCCTCCCCCGCCGTCGATCGGGCCACCGGGCCGAGGCGGACCCGTTCGACGTCATCGGGGTGCATGAACTCCAGGCCCGACCGTCCGAGCAGCTCCTCCGGTTTCCATCCCAGGACCGTCTCGTGCGATGGGCTGGCGTATTCGAACACCCCGTCCAGGGAGCGGCGGCTGATGAGATCGGCGGCGTTCTCCGCCAGGAGGCGATAGCGTGCCTCGCTCGCCTGCAGCGCCACCTCCGCCCGCCGGCGCTCGGTGACATCCCGCAACACGATCTGAATGGCGCGCTGCCCGCCGTACTGGATCGCCGCGCTGGTGGCCTCCACCTCGCCCATTCCGCCGTCGGCCCGGAGCACCCCGACCACCCTTGGAGGGAGGGGGCCATCCTGCTCGCCAAGCGCCTCCATCCGGGCGGAGACGGCGGCCCGGTGATCCGGATGGATGGTATCGATAAACGGCCGGCCGACGACCTGCTCCGGGGTCAGCTGGATCATTCGGGCGGCGGAGCGATTCAGGTAGACGATGATGCCGCCGCGATGGACCAGGACCCCCTCGGGGCTGCTCTCGGAGAGGGCCCGCCAGCGATCCTCACTCGCGGCGAGCTCGGTCGCGTGGCGGCGCACCACCCACATCCCCCGCGCGAAGAGGCCGCCGACCGCGGTCAGGGCGGCGATGACGACGAGGTGGAGCAGGCGGGTGGCCCGGCGCTGGCCTTCGGCCCGGGCGAGCAGGAGATCGTCTTCGGTCCGGATGACGGCAGCGATCAGGTCGGCGACGGCACCCCGGGTGGCGTTCCCCTCGGGGCTGGAAAACAGGGCGAGGGCGGCCTGAAGGTCGTGACCGCGCGCGGCGATCACCCGCTCCCGGAAGGCGCGCAGGGCCCGCACTCGGCCGCCGAGTTCGTGCAACTGTCCCTGCTGGGTGGTGTTGTCTCTCGTCAGCTCCAGGAGCCTCGAGACGGAGGTGTCCACCGCGTCCTCCGCGGAGTGGAGCGCGGCAAGCGCGGTCGGATCGCTCGTCAGGAGGAACGACCGGTGATTGACCTGCGCCAGCAGCATCTCCCGCTCGGCCCCCTGCGCAACCCGAATGACCTCGTTGGCGTGGGCGACCAGTCGGGCAGCCCGGTCCGAGGCCAGGCCCCCCCACGCCGCCAACCCTGCCATGGCCACCAGCAGGAGGCCTCCGCCGATCAGGGTCCCGGCGGCCTGGGCGGCGACCGTCGGCGGGAGGGGCGGATTCCTGAACGACATCGGGACTCCAACGCAAAGGTCGGGAATCAGGGAAGCTAGACCGTGTGGCGGAGGGCGGCCAGCCGGCGCGGCGACGATCGATGGGATGTACCGGCGGTCGTTTGGGACTCGTGGTAACCCTAGCCAGGAGAGACAACCGCAACCGTTTGACCGTTACTCTCTGTTGCCAGAAGACCGGAGGGGGCGTCGGTGCCGGTGGCCTCATGGTGCACCGCGCCTCGAGGGGTCAGGCGGAGCTGGGACCGCGGCGCACGCGTACGGAGGTTGTCATGTCTTGTGAACCGAGTGAGGACGAAGGTGCGGATCAGCGTAGCAGGACTCCCCGACCCCGCCTGCCATGACCGGGGAGACCGATCCCGACTCTCCAACCGAACTTGGCGAGTCCCCGGTGAGGGGGCGGATTCGCCTGCAGACCCTGGGCGGCCTGGCGGCCTTTGCGGGGCACCAGCCGCTGGGTGGGAATGCCCAGCAGCCCCGTCGACTGGCGGTGCTCGCGATCCTGGCCCGAGCCGGCGATCGCGGAGTGAGTCGCGACCGGCTGGCCGGTCTTCTGTGGGGAGAGATCGAGGAGGAGCGGGCCCGCCGCAATCTGAACCAGGCGCTGTACGCCCTGCGGCAGGACCTCGGCGCCGAGGAGGCGATCCTCGGGACCCGCGACCTTCGCCTTAATCCCGATCTGATCGACGTCGACCTGGCGGCGTTCGAAGTGGCCAGGAGATCGGGGGCGCTCGAGGAGGCAGCCCGGCTGTATGGCGGGCACTTCCTGGGGGACTTCCACCTTCCGGGGATCCCCGCCTTCGCCCGCTGGGCCGAAGGGGAGCGGGAAGCCCTCGCCACGGACTATCGCGCTATCCTCATCGCCGTCGCCGCCGCCGCCACCAGGCGCAGCGACCTCGCCGCGGCGGTGCACTGGTGGAGGCGCCTGGCGGCGCTGGATCCCACCGACACCCGCGCGGCGGTTGGGGTCATGCGGGCCCTCGCCGCCGCCGGCGATGTGGCCGGGGCCCTTCGCCACGCCGAGATCTTCGGTCAGATCCACGCCCGGGAGCTGGACCTGCCAGCGGATCCGATGGTGGCCGACCTGGCCGCGCGGATTCGGCGGGGAGAAGGTGTCCCCCCTGCGACCGCACTACTGGAAGGCCCCGAACTCGAACAGCCGGCTCCGGCAGTCGTACCTCCGCTCCCTTCCCCGCCCGCTGCCGCGGGGTCGACGGAGAGGGTGCCGAGCGAACGATCGCCCCTCTCCCTTCGGGCACTGCTCCTCGGGATCGCCGCGCTGCTCGTCGGCGGCGTGCTGCTGAGCTCGAGCCGAAGGCCACCGGTTGCGGTTTCACCCCTGCGGCGCATCGCGGTGCTGCCCTTCGAGAATCAGGGCGACTCGGCCGACGGCTATTTCGCCGATGGGATGACCGACGAGTTGCGCGGCAAGTTGACCGCCATTCCCGGGCTCGAGGTGGTGGCCAGCCTGAGTTCCAACGACTATCGCGGGACCGCGGTGCGCCTGCCCGAGGTCGCCAGCGCGCTGGGAGTGGAGTACCTGCTGGTCGGCAAGATCCGGTGGCAACGCGACTCCGCCGGCGCGAGCCGGGTGCGGGTAAGCCCCGAGCTGATCCGGATTGCGCCGGGCGCCGCACCCACCACCCGGTGGCAGTACTCGTTCGATACCACCCTGACCGACGTCTTTCGGGTGCAGGCGGACATCGCCGGTCGAGTCGCCTCGGCCCTCGACCTGGTCCTGGCCGACAGCGCCCGGCGGGACCTGATGGCCCGACCGACCGAGAACCTCGCGGCCTATGACGAGTTTCTCAAAGGCGAAGCGGCGGCGGAGTACATGAAGGCCGATCAGGCCGGTCTCCGGCGCGCCATCGAGTTCTATCAGCGAGCGGTGACCCTCGACACCGGCTTCGCCCAGGCCTGGAGCCAGCTCTCCCGGGCGCGGACCTCGCTGTACTCGAATGGGGTCCCCGATCCGGAGCTCGGGGTCAGGGCGCGGCAGGCGGCGGAGCGGGCCCGGCGGCTCAAGCCGGCCGATCCGCTGGTCTACCTCGCCCTGGGCGACTACTACGGGAGTGTGAACCCGGTGGACAACCGTCGGGCCATGATCGAGTACGAGCGGGGTCTCGCGCTGGCGCCCGACCAGGTGGATCTCCTCACGGCGGCGGCCACCACCGAGACCAGCCTCGGCCGCTGGGACGGAGTCGCCTCCCGCCTGGCGCGGGCGGCGGCGCTGGATCCCCGATCGGTGAGCGCGGCCCGGCGACAAACCGCGGTGAATCTCTTCCTTCGCAATTACGCCGCGGCCGACTCCGCGGCCGACCGAGCCATCGCGCTGGCCCCTGGCAATCCCACCGTCGCATCGCTCAAGGTGATGGTTGCCGTGGCCCGCGGGGACCTGCCCGCGGCCCGCCGGCTGATCCGGACGATGTTGGCATCCATCGACCCGGAGGTGCTCTACCCCTTCCTGGCCTACTACCAGGATCTCTACTGGATCCTGGACGACCAGCAGCAGGTCCGGGTCATGGCCTTGCCGGTCAGCTCGTTCGACAACGACCGGGCCGGGTGGGCCATGGTGCGGGCCGGGCTCTCCCAGCTCCGGGGCGACCGACCCGGTCTGCGGATCTACGCCGACTCGGCCAGGCTCGCGCTCCTGGAGCAGACCGGCGCGGCGCCCGAGGACGGGCAGCGGCGGGTCCTCCTCGGCGTCGCGCTGGCCTACCTGGGGCGGAAGGACGAGGCGGTGCAGGAAGGCCGGCGGGGGCTGGAGCTGATGCCCATCAGCCGGGATGGCTATTTCGGGCCCTATGTGCAGCTGCAGCTGGCGCGGATCTACATCCTGGTGGGCGAACCGGAGCTGGCGCTTGACCAGCTCGAGCCGCTCCTCAAGGTGCCGTTCTACTTGTCTCCCGGCTGGCTCCGGATCGATCCGACTTTCGATCCGCTGCGGAGCCATCCGCGGTTTCGGCGGCTGGTCGGTCGGTGAGCGCGGAAAGCACTACCCGGCCTGGTTGAACCTTCCCCCCGTCTGGGCCAGGTGGACCAGGAGCGGAGCGGGCCGCCAAACCGCCGCATCGCCGGTGGCCAGCCGGGCGAACTCCTCGATCTGCCGGCACACCCGCGCGAGACCGACCCGATCGGCGTAGAACATCGGACCGCCGCGCCAAGCGGGGAACCCGTAGCCGGTCAGGTAGACCACATCGATGTCGGACGGTTGTTGCGCGATCCCCTCCTCGCAGATCCGGGCTCCTTCATTTACTAGCGCATAGACCAGGCGGTCGACAATCTCGTCGTCCGCGACCGATCGCGCGACGATGCCAGCTTCCCGGCGATGCCGCTCGATCAGATCGGCCACCGCCGCTGAGGGGGTCGGCCGGCGCGATCCCTCGACATAGTCGTACCACCCCGCGGCGGTCTTCTGCCCGAAGCGTCCCAGCTCACACATCCGGTCCGGCAGGGTCGAGAAGCGATAGTCGGGTCGCTCGGCCCGACGCCGGCGGCGGATGGCCCAGCTCACGTCGTTGCCCACGAGGTCGCCCACCCGGAACGGACCCATCGCCACCCCGAAGCGCTCGATAGCGCGGTCCACCTGCTCGGGCGAGGCCCCCTCTTCGACCAGGTAGTTCGCCTGTTTGAGATACTGCTCCAGCATCCGGTTGCCGATGAACCCGTCACACACCCCGGCGACCACCGGCACTTTCTTGAGCGTCCGCCCCAGCTGCAGGACGGTACTCAGCACCAGAGGGGTGGTGGCGCTGCCGCGCACCACCTCCAGGAGCCGCATCACGTTGGCGGGACTGAAGAAGTGCATTCCCACCACGTCGCCGGGACGGGCGGTGAACCCGGCGATCCGGTTCAGATCGAGGGTCGAGGTGTTGCTGGCCAGGATGGCGCCGGGCTTCATGACCCGATCGAGCGCGACGAAGACCTCCCGCTTCACGTCCATCGATTCGAACACCGCCTCGACCGCGATATCGGCGGCGCGGAGGTCATACGAGTCGAGGGTGGGCCGCAGGAGCGCCAGGCGCCGGTCCCGGTCGGCTTCGGAGAGGTTGCCCTTGTTCACCTGGGTGTCGTAGAGCGCGCGGATCCGGGCGACGGCGCGGTCGAGGGCGGCCGGATCGGTCTCGAGGAGCGTGACCGGGATCCCGGCATTGAGGAAGCAGACGGCAATGCCGGCACCCATGGTACCGCCACCGACGACAGCCGCCGCTCCCATGGGCCGAAACGCCGCCGGGTCCACCCCCACGACCTTCCCCGCCGCCCGCTCGGCGAAGAAGGCGTGGCGGAGGGCCTGGGACTCCGGCGACTCCATCAGCTCGAGAAAGATCTTCCGCTCGAGGGCCAGTCCCTGCTCGAAGGGGCCGGCGGCAGCCTCGATGGCGTCGATGGCGCGCAGAGGCGCGGGCAGCACCGGGGGCCGGGAGGTGAGATGCTGCCGGGCGGCCTCGCACCGGACGCTCGGGTCCGGCTCCGCGAGGACCAGGTCGCGGCTCCGCCGGGGTAGCGCCCCGCTCTGCCCGCAGTGCGCCGCCAGGTCGATGGCGGCCGGGACGGGATCGCCATCGGTGATCCGATCGAGCAGGGGCGACCCCGCCAGCTCCCCCGCCGCCACCGGCTCGCCGCTGGTGATCATCTCGATGGCGCGATCCAGGCCGACCAGTCGCGGCAGGCGCTGGGTGCCCCCGGCCCCGGGCAACAGACCCAGCTTCACCTCCGGGAGGCCTACTCGCGCGCCGCGGGTGGCCACCCGATGATGCGCCGCGAGCGCCAGCTCGAATCCGCCGCCGAGACAGCTCCCCGCAATGGCGGCGACCACCGGTTTGCTGCTGGCGTCGATCTGCTCGATCAGTTGTCGGAGCATCGGCTCGGCGAACATCGCCGGCGTGCCGAACTCCCGGATGTCCGCGCCGCCGGAGAAGAGCCCGCCCCGCCCCGTCAGCACTACGCCGCGGATGCCAGGATCGGCACTGGCCCGCGCGAGGGCCGCACCGATCCCGGAGCGGAGGGCGTGCGAGAGCCCGTTCACCGGCGGATGGGCGAAGGCGATGACGGCCACGGCGCCCAGGGCCTGGTACTCGACAACGGGAGGAGTCCTGGCCTGCGGCGAGGTCACGGGCGTGCCCTCAGCCTGCCGCGGTCGACCTTGCCGAGATGAGTGGTGGGGAGGCTGTCGACGAAGATCACCTCGCGGGGATGTTTGTAGGGCTCCAGCCGTTCGCGCACGAAGGCCTTGAGCTCCTCGGCGAGGCCCTCGCGCCGTTCCCGGGGAATGACGTAGGCATGAGGCTTGACCAGGCCGGCCGCATCGGTCACGCCGACCACGGCGACCTGCGACACCAGGGGATGCCGCAGCAGACAGCCCTCCACCTCGGTGGCCGAGAGCCACTTGCCGGAGACCTTGAGCAGCTCGTCGGCCCGGCCCCCGTAGGTGAAGTACCCGTCGGCATCGCGAGAGACCAGGTCGCCCGAAACCACCCACTCGCCCCGAAAGGTCCGCTGGCTCTTCTCGTGCTGCTGCCAGTAGCCGATCGCGCGCGACCCGCCGCGCACCGCGAGGTGGCCCATTTCCCCGACGGGGAGTTCCCGGCCCTCTTCGTCGGTGACCCGGATGTCGAAGCCCGGTACCGCCTCGCCCAGGGTGCCGCGCCGGATCCGTCCCGGCCGGTTGGAGAGAAAGATGTGCCACATCTCGGCGGTGCCGAGTCCGTCGAGCAGCGGGATCCCGAAGAGCTGGTCCCAGCGGGCGTGCAGCTCCGTCGGCAGCCCCTCCCCGGCGGAAGTCGCCAGGCGCAGCGAGGAGAAGTCCTGCCGGGCGGCATCGGGGTGGCTCACCATCTGGTTGATCATGGTGGGCACCGCGATCAGGATCGTGGGCCGGTGCCGGGCAACCTGGGTGAAGAGCAGGTCGGCCGTGCAGCGATCGTCGAACAGCACGGTGGCGGCGCCGACGGCGAAGGGGAAGAGGAGATTGGATCCGGTGGCGTAGCCGAAGAAGAGCTTGGGCACCGAGAGGGTGACATCGTTCTCGGTGTACCGCAGCACCTGACGAGCGTAGCACTCCGCGGAGTTCACGAAGGAGCGATGCGGCTGGACCGCGGCCTTGGGCTGGCCGGTGGTGCCGCCGGAGAAGAGCCAGATGGCAGGGTCGTCGCGATGGGTGGGATAATTGTCGAACGTCGCCGGGAGCCCGGCGAGCCGGGCATCCCACTCGGCCCCGCCCACGACCAGGAGCTGGGGCCGGTGAGGGGCGCGCGCCGCGGCGGCCCGGAAGGCATCGGCCCGTTCAGCGGCGACCAGGACCGCGGCGGCCCGGCTGTAGTCGACGAAGTACTCGATGGCCTCGGGCTTGAGTTCCGGGTTGACCATGACCACGACGGCGCCGATCTTGAGAGCACCGAAGAGCGCCGCGACGAACTCGGGGCCGTCGGGCAGGGCGACGATCACCCGCTGCTCCGGCGCCACGCCGGCCGACCGCAGCAGGTGGGCGTAGCGGTTGGCCACCGCCTGGACCTGGCGGTAGCTCCAGCGCGCGGTGCCGGTGATCAGCGCGGTCCGGTCGCCCCGTCCCTCCCGCACCCGGGCATCGAGGAAGTAATCCGCGATATTCAGCCGCACCGGCGGGTCTACGGTCATGGCGAACGTCCCGAAGGAAGACGGTGAGGACACAATAACGGTACCGACGCTTGCCGCAATGACCTGGCTCGAGGCCCGCGACACCGCGGGACCCCGCGCCGTCGCGATCCTGCCGGTGGGCGCCGTCGAGGCCCACGGCCCACACCTTCCGCTCGAGACCGATGTCATCATCGCCCAGGCCATGGCCATGGCCGGGGCGGCGCGCCTGGCGGCTCGGGGCACACGGGCGGTGATCCTGCCGCCGCTCAGCTATACCGCCGCCGGCTTCGCCCAGGGCTTTGCCGGGACCATCTCTCTCCGGCCCGCCACGGTCACCGCCACTCTGGTGGACATCGCGGCCAGTCTCCAGACCCAGGGCTACCGGGCGCTCGCCATCGCCAACGCCCACCTCGACCCGGCCCACCTGGGATCGCTGGAAGCCGCGGCGGAGGAAATCGTGCGAGGCGTCGGGCTGACGGTCGTCTTCCCCAATCTGACCCGAAAGCCCTGGGCCAGCCGCCTGAGCGAGGAGTTCAAGAGCGGGGCCTGTCATGCCGGCCAGTTCGAAACGTCCATCCTGCTGGCGGAACGCCCCGAGCTGGTCCGCGAGACCGCCCGCATCGGCCTGCCGGCCAATCCCGCCTCGCTCTCCCGGGCCATCCGGGAGGGCAAGCGGTCCTTCGAGGAAGCGGGCGGCCCACTGGCGTACTTCGGATCCCCGGCCGACGCCACCGCGGCCGAAGGCCGGGCGACCATCGAGACCCTCGGGGCGATCCTGGCCGACGCGATCGAGGGCGCGGCGTGAGCGGACTCGCCGGCCGTGTCGCCATCGTCACCGGGGCCGGCCGCGGCATCGGCGCCGCCACGGCCAACGCGCTGGCGGAGGCTGGGTGCCGGGTCGTGGTCGCGGCGCGGAGCCGTGACCAGATCGAGCGGACCCGGTCGGAGCTCGCGGCGGCGGGTCACACCGCGCTGGCGGTAGTGTGCGACGTGACCAGCGAGGAGAGTGTCGCGGCCCTGGCGCGGAGCGCCGTCACCCTGGGCCCGGTCGCGATCCTGGTGAACAACGCCGGGGCCGCGGCCTCGATGCCCATCGTACGGACCTCGCTCGAGGAGTGGAACCGCCTGATGGCGGTGAATGCCACCGGCGCATTCCTGTGCACTCGGGCGGTGCTGCCGGGGATGCTGGAGCGGCGGTGGGGGCGGATCGTGAATGTGGCGTCGACGGCGGGGCTCCACGGCGCGAGGTATATCGCCACCTACAGCGCCGCCAAGCACGCCCTGATGGGTTTCACCCGTTCGGCCGCGGCCGAAGTCGACGGCACCGGCGTCACCGTCAACGCCGTCTGTCCCGGGTTCGTCGATACCGAGATGACGGCGGAGTCGCTCGAACGCATCATGACGAAGACCGGACGGAGCCAGGCGGAGGCGCTCGCGGCGGCGCTCGCCTCGGCCGGCCAGTCGCGGCTGGTGACCGCCGCGGAAGTCGCCCAGGCCATCGTCGCGCTGGCCGCCGACTCCCCCACCCCGCCCAATGGCCGGGAAGTGATCCTGACCGGGAACGACTCGTGATCCGACACCAGATCATCAATCCGGAGACGCTGGGCGCGCCCCGAGGCTTCAGTCATGGCCTGCTGGCCCGTGCCGGGGGCCGAGTGCTGTTCGTGGCCGGGCAGATCGCGCGGGATCGGGCAGGCCGGATCCCGGGCGAGTTCGTGGCGCAATTCGACCGGGCGCTGGGACACGTGCTCGAAGTGGTGCAACAGGCCGGTGGGACCGCCAACGACCTCGGACGGCTGACCATCTACGTCACCGACATCGGGGAGTACCGCGCGAGCCTCAAGCAGCTGGGCGAGGTGTATCGGCGGCACATGGGCACCCACTACCCGGCGATGGCGCTGGTCGAGGTCTCGGCGCTGGTGGATCCCGAGGCCATGATCGAGATCGAGGCGACCGGGGTGGTGTAGGG